>JASBTD010000035.1 GCA_030148605.1 Erythrobacter sp. | reverse complement strand
CCTGGTTGGGCGCAAGAGGATTATCGACCCGTTTCATCCCGGCATGACCGACCAGCTCGCCAGATGATTTCTCGATCATCATCATGAAACCAAACCCCTCCCGCGCGAAGCCGGCCATGCTCTTGGCATGCTTGGCTTCGATTTCATGCAGCTCTTTCGGGCCGCCCAGATGCTCCATTACAATGGGGGTGTTAAGCAAGCGATACTGCAGCGCGGCATCGCTTTCGTCGATCCGCCGCAGCACCAGCCGTTCGGTCTCAATCACGATATCAGCCACGCTGCGCTGCCCACACTTCGCGCGCAATCGAATAGACAATGATAAACGGATCGTCGGGATCGAAATCGCTGTTGTCGAAGTCCAGATCCTCGCGTCGCTGCATGCCAAGCTTGATCATCAGCCCCCAGCTTGGCTTGTTTCCCTCGACGGTCAGCGCGATCACTTCGTCTGCTTCGAAGCGCTCAAAGGCGATGTCGAGCGAAGCAATGGCCGCTTCCTTGGCATAGCCCATGCCCCAGGCATCTTCGCGCAATCGCCAGCCCACTTCCATCATGCCGGTGGGGCCGCCCGGCTGGTTGCAGCGCTTGAGCCCGCAAAAGCCCAGAATCGCTCCATCGCTCTTGCGCTCGACACACCAGAAAGTGTGGCCATTATCGCGTTCGTATGAAAGCAGCCGCTCCTGCGCCGCCAGCCGTTTAGGCTCATCACACACCCCGCCGAGCCAGCGCATGACGGCAGGGGTATTGGTGCCTTCCCAGAAACGCGGCCAGTCTTCCTCGCGCCAGTCGCGCAGGATCAGCCGCTCGGTTTCGTGGCGAAAACCAGCTGCCACGATCAGCCGTTCAGGATGCGCGCAGCGACCGGCGCGTGATAGGTCAGCACCCCGCTGCATCCGGCGCGCTTGAACGCGATCAGCTTTTCCATCAGCAATGCGTCGCGATCGCCAATTCCCGCCGCCTGTGCGGCTTCGATCATCGCATATTCGCCGGACACCTGATAGGCAAACACCGGCACGCCAAATTGCTGTTTCACGCGATAGATGATGTCCAGATAGGCAAGCCCCGGCTTGACCATAACGCTGTCTGCGCCTTCAGCGATATCAAGCGCGACTTCGCGCAGCGCTTCATCGCCATTGGCCGGGTCCATCTGATAGGTTTTCTTGTCGCCTTTCAGCAGACCGCTTGAGCCGACCGCGTCGCGGAAGGGCCCGTAGAATGCGCTGGCATATTTCGCTGCATAGCTCATGATCTGGACATTGGGGTGGCCGTTCATCTCCAGCGCCATGCGGATCGCGCGGACCCGGCCATCCATCATGTCTGACGGGGCGATGATATCCGCGCCGGCTTCCGCCTGGTTAAGCGCTTGATCGACAAGAACGGCAACCGTGTCATCATTGACGACATAACCCGCGTCATCGACCAACCCGTCTTGCCCATGCGCGGTATAGGGATCGAGCGCGACATCGGTGAGGATGCCGATGTCATTCCCGCAAGCATAGCGGATCGCCTTGATCGCACGGCACATCAGATTGTCCGGATTGAGCGCTTCAGCGCCGTCATCACTGCGCTTGTCTGCCGGTGTGTTCGGAAACAGCGCGACACAGGGAATGCCGAGTTCCACCGCTTCTCTCGCGCGCGCTGCGATACCGTCAACTGACCAGCGTGACACACCCGGCAAAGTGGCGATCGGTTCCTCTACCCCGTCTCCCTCTGTCACGAACATGGGCCAGATCAGATCAGCGGGGGTAAGAATATTCTCGCGATGCATGGAGCGGCTCCAGCCGCTTGCACGGGTGCGCCGCATGCGCAAGTTGGGGTAGGATCCACTCATGCGGCGAAGTGTTGCCGCATTATCGGCGGCTTAGCAACGATCAGCTTATCTCGCGCTTGTTATCGATCCGCTCGATCTCGCGCATGGGCGCTTCGATTTCATTGGGCCTTTGCTCCAGGTCTTCAAGCGCGGCGCCCGGCTCGATCTCCTTGAGCTCAGCCAGGGCCGCACGGAAACTCATCAGTTCGCGGCCTTCCAGTTGCGCGCGATTGACGAAGCGCACAGTGCGCGGATCGATCGCGCGGCCATTGCGATACATTTCGTAATGCAGGTGCGGGCCAGTCACCAGGCCGGTCGATCCGGCATAGCCGATAACCTGCCCGCGGCGCACGCTTTGCCCCCGGCTCACCGCCATCCGGCTCATATGGCAATAGCGGGTCGAAAGCCCGTTGCCATGATCCAGCCGCACCGCAGTGCCGCAGCCGCCCATCCGCCCCGCCGCACTGACTCTGCCGTCAGTCACTGCCACAATCGGCGTGCCGGTGCGGGCGCGGAAGTCGATGCCGGAGTGCATCCGGCGATAGCCGAGGACGGGGTGGCGCCGCATGCCGAAGCCCGAAGTAATCCCCCCGGGGACCGGAGCGATCAGGCCGTTGCGCTGCTCGCCCATGCCGGCTGCGTCATAGAAGATGTCGTCTGGCCCCCAGCGCATTAGCTGAGTCTTGGGCTCGCCTCCGCGCTCAATTCCGGCAAACAGCAATTTGCCCGCCTGGCGCTCGCCCGTCGCCGCACGGCGATAGGCCAGAATCATGTCGAACTCGTCATCCGCGCGAACGCCGCGGTTCATGTCGATCTGCCCGTCGAGAGCCTTGATCATTTCCTGCACAGCGCTGGCAGGTGCGCCAGCCGCGCGGGCCGAACGATAAAGGCTTTGGCCCACTGTCCCGCGAATGCGCAGCGGGGTGTCATCCACGCGAATAGTGTTGCGGTGCAGTGAAAGATTGCCATCGTCATTGCGCACCGCCAGCTCCAGATCGAAGCGTGCACGGAATTCCAGCGCATCGAGCGGGCGCGGCGCGCCCGGTTCCGGCCTGCGCCCGAGGGTAATGTCGATCCGCGTGCCGGGCTCAAGCTCTTCCAGCGGGATTGCGCTGGCCACGAGTTCGCGGACGCGCTCTGCGTCAGTGGCGCCAATTCCTGCACGCTGCAGCATCCGGTCAAAGCTGTCGCCGCGCGCCAGCGTTGCTACCAGTTCGATTTGCGGGCGTTCAGGCGCTGACGCGAGCGGGCGCACTTGTGGGCCAGCGCCCATTTGCCGCCCGCTGTCGCCACCCAGGGCCAGCGGCAGGACCATATGGCTGCGGAACTCATCTCGCGCGGCCTCGTCCATCGCCATTGCCGGGCGCGCTTCAAGCGGGGCAAAATCGGGCCATAGCAGCAATGCAACTGCGCTGAGGCCAAGCATGGTGCCCAGGCCGCGAAACCAGCGCGGGCTGCCAATTTCCTGCGCCAGGTCAGGTGTAAAATCGACTGTTTCGAGTTTGCGCGAGGTAATGTCACGCCATTCGTCATAGCGGCCGCGCCATTGGAACCAGCGATCTTTCCAGTCATCGACACGTTTGAGCACAAGTTTGCCGGCCGCAACCCCTGCTCCGAGGGCGCCAGCCTGCTGGCCTGCATCTTGCGCGCCGCCATCGCCGAAATCGAGGAAAGGCTCCTCGATCTCGGCATCCTGTTGTTCCGGCAGGTCTCGCAGCTGCTCCAAGGACTTCTCTCCGACGCGCTTCGCTATCCCCTCGCGATGGCGAACCGCTCAATGGCGCAATTCTCTCGCCGATCAAAGTAAATCTGGGCTTAATGCACGATCAAGTGACTCGGTTGAGCGGTGAAATGTTGAGAAGCCGCAAGTCTGGCCTACGCAACAGTTGCTCGCACACTGTCCGCCTGCCAAAGTCCGCGAGTGAGCGACAGCACCATCAAGGCGGTCCTGGGCCCGACCAATACCGGCAAGACCCATCTCGCGATCGAACGCATGTGTGGCCATTCGTCGGGAATGATCGGATTTCCGCTGCGCTTGCTCGCGCGCGAGGTCTATGATCGGGTGCGCGCGATCAAAGGTGACAAGGCGGTGGCCCTGATCACCGGCGAAGAGCGGATCGAGCCGCCTGACGCGCGCTATTTCTGTTGCACCGCGGAGGCGATGGATCGGCTGGGGGGTGGCCACGCTTTCGTTGCGCTTGATGAAGCACAAATCGCCGCAGACCCTGAGCGCGGGCATATTTTCACCGACCGTTTGCTGAACGCGCGCGGGCGCGAAGAAACCATGATCCTGGGCTCGGCGACGCTGGAGCCGCTGGTCAAATCGCTGATCCCGCGAGCGCAAATGGTTGAGCGGCCCCGTTTTTCGACGCTGAAGCACGCGGGCAGCTGCAAGTTGTCACGCCTGCCGCCGCGCAGCGCGGTGGTCGGCTTCAGCAGCGAACAGGTTTACGCCATTGCAGAAGCCCTGCGGCGATTCCGCGGCGGCGCGGCTGTGGTGATGGGTGCGCTTTCACCGGAAACGCGCAACAAGCAGGTGGAATTGTTCCAGAATGGCGAGGTTGACTATATCGTCGCCACTGATGCGATCGGCATGGGGCTCAACCTTGATCTCCAACATGTGGCCTTTGCCGCGCTTTCCAAATTCGATGGCAAGCGCAAGCGGCGTCTGACCCCGTCAGAGATGGCGCAAATAGCGGGGCGCGCCGGGCGGCATCAGCGCGATGGCACATTCGGTACGGTTTCGGGCATGCGCGGCAGCACTGCAAGCCCGCCCGAATTCACCGATGAAGAGATTTACGCGATCGAAGAGCATCGTTTCGCCCCGCTGACCCATCTGTTCTGGCGCGAAGCCGAACCGCGTTTCACCGATCTATCCACACTGGTTGCGGACCTTGAGGCAAAGCCCGACGAGCCAGAGCTGCGCCCCGCGCCGGAAGCGATTGACCTTGCAGTGCTCAAGCGCCTGGCCGAAGAGCCGCTTGCGCAAAGCGTGACGGGGCCGGGCGCTGTGCGCCGCTTCTGGGAAGTGTGCTCTTTGCCCGATTTCCGTTCGGTCGGGGCTGAAGTGCATGCCCGCTTTGTCGCCCGGCTATGGCAGGATCTGCAGCAAGGCTATCTGGGGGCAGACTATGTCGCCGCGCGGATCGCCGAGCTGGACCGGGTGCAAGGCGATATCGATACCTTGCAGGGACGGATAGCCGCGACGCGATCCTGGGCCTATATCTGCCAGCGGCCTGACTGGGTGCTGGCGCGTGACGAAATGTTTGCCCGGGCCCGCGCGGTCGAAGCCAAATTGTCGGATGCGTTGCATGCGCGGCTGACAGAGAGATTTGTAAACCGAAGGACATCGCTTTTGATGAAATCGCTGGGACAGGACGGGCAGAACCTTCCGGTTGAACTTGCCCCCGACGGATCGCTGACAGTTGATGGCGAGCTGATCGGGCGGCTTGATGGCTTTCGCTTTGCGTTGGCCTCCGATGCAACGGTTGCGGACCGCAAGATGTTGCTCGCCGCCGGTGAAAAGGCGCTGCCAGCAATTCTCAGCCAGCGCGCCCGCTGGCTCGCCAGTGAAGGGCTTCAGGAGCTGGTGATTGCAGAAGGCGCGATTGTGTGGGGCGAGCACAGGCTGGCCAATATCGAGCTCTCGGATGATTTTGCCACTGCGCGTATCGAGTTCGTGCGCGAGCTCGGCGCACTGCCAGAGGCGGAGCGCAAGGCTTTCGAGGGATCGCTCCAGCAATGGCTCGATACGCAACTAGAGCCGCTCGAACCGCTGCGCAAACTTGCAGCAGCTGCGCGTGACCCCGAAGCCGGGTCCGAAGCGCGCGCCTTGCTGCACACGGTGATTGCCGGTCATGGCGTGGTGAGTCGCGAAGATGCGGGTTTGCAGCATCTGCCCAAGGAGATGCGGCCCTACCTGCGCAAGCTTGGCGTGGTGTTCGGCGCGCTGGACATCTTTGCCCATGCCTTGCTGAAACCCGCGCCGCGCCAGTTGCTCCATGCACTGGGGATCGATCGTCGACCGCTCAACCAGGCGATGCTTCCGGTGATCGGCAACGAGAAGCGCCTGCCGGCAGGCTATCGGCACGCGGGCAGTCAGATGATCCGCGTCGATCTGGCAGAAAAGATCCTGCGTGCCGCGTTTGACGCGCGGGCAAAGGCAACGCCGGAAGTCGGCAAGGGCAAGCCTCCGGCGCGTTTTGCTCTGGATACTGCGTTGGCGATTTCGATCGGGCTTGAAGCGGACAATATTCCCCGCTTGCTCGGAAGTGCCGGGTTCAAGCGCTTTGTCGCGCGCAAATTGGCGGAAGAGGCGTTTGGCCCGCCAACCCCCGATATGTGGAGCTGGCGTCCGCGCAGGCCCGGCCAGCAAGGCAACCGACATGCGAAACATGCACCAGCGAAAACCGGCCAGTCCAAGCGCGGCGCGAAGGATCAGCGCCAGCGTGGCAAGTCCAAACGGGATAATAAGCCGAATCGCAGAGCCCACGAACCGGCCAAGGGCAGCGGTGCCTTTGACGCGCTCAAGGAATTGCTTGGTTGATGGTTGCCAGCGAGAAGCAGGCCATGCGACTTGATCGCTTGCTGGTCTACCTTCGCCTTGCCCGCACCCGAAGCCGCGCCAGCGCGATGATCGAAGAAGGCCATATGCGGCTCAACGGCGTGCGTGCCCTGCGCAGCAGCCTGGAAGTGCGCCCCGGTGACGTGCTGACTTTTGCGCAGGGCGGCGATGTGCGAATCATCGAAGTTCTTGCGTTACCCGAACGTCGCGGGCCGCCGGGAATGGCGCGCTCACATTATAGTGAGCTTGACCGGAGTGGCGAAAAGCCCTTAGCAGCGCAATTGCATCACGATCTGGAAGGGAATTCCGCCACATGACTTACGTCGTCACCGAGGCCTGCATCAAATGCAAATACACCGATTGCGTTGAAGTGTGCCCCGTCGATTGTTTCTATGAAGGCGAGAACATGCTCGTCATCAACCCGTCCGAATGCATCGACTGCGGCGTGTGCGAGCCTGAATGCCCGGCCGAAGCAATCCTGCCTGATACGGAAGACGGGTTGGAGAAATGGCTCGAGCTCAACACGAAATTCTCTGCTGAATGGCCAAACATCACTGGCCAGAAGGAACCGCCCGCCGACGCTGACGATCACAAGGGTGAAGAAGGCAAGTTCGAGAAGTATTTCTCTGAAGCGCCTGGCGAAGGCGACTAGCTCGATTCCAGGCTGGCCAGCCGCGAAGATTCATGCGGCAGGCCAGCGTTCGCGGGCGATCCAGACCCGAATCTCGCACCTATTAGGTTGCGACTCGCAATTTTGTTGCAATTGTGTTATATAATCGAACAAGCGCGCCGGATTGGTCCCGGCGTTCGGGTTTAGATTGAAAAGGCACGGCCAACAGCAGACATCGACAGGACGCGTGCGGAGCCTGCATTTGCAGGCCCGGTCGGGTCCCTTCGACTGTCACTGGCGGCGAGGCCACAGAAAGGATTTTGCATGGCAAGCGAGGCTACCGCCTTCAAGGTCGGCGACTATGTTGTGTATCCCAAGCACGGTGTTGGCCGTGTGATCGAACTTCAGAATGAAGAGATCGCCGGCATGCAGCTGGAACTTTATGTTCTGCGTTTCGAGAAAGAGCGCATGACCTTGCGCGTTCCCACCAACAAGGTCGAATCGATCGGCATGCGCAAGCTTTCTAGCGACAAGGCGCTGAAGGAAGCCATGGACACGCTCAAGAGCAAGCCCAAGGTCAAGCGCACCATGTGGTCGCGCCGCGCGCAGGAGTATGAAGCGAAGATCAATTCTGGCGAAATCGTGCTGATCGCAGAAGTGACGCGCGACCTTTTCCGCCCTGAAGACCAGCCCGAGCAAAGCTATTCGGAGCGACAGATCTTCGAAGCGGCTTCGAGCCGCCTGGCACGCGAACTCGCGGCAATGGAAGAAACCGACGAAGCGACTGCGCTGGAGAAGATTCTCGACGTTTTGCGCACTCACGCTCCGCAATATTACGAAAGCACTGAAGAGGCGTAACTCGTTCAACTGCGCTTCTGTATCGATCAAGGGCTGCCTTAACCGGCGGCCCTTTTTCTTTGCGCGGTTGCAGGTTCAACCTTGGTGTATTATATCGGCAATACGGATAGAAGTTTGGAGGAAGAGAAATGTTGCACAAGCTGATCAAGGGCCTTGCCCCTGTGGCCGCGATCGCTCTCTCAGCCGCTGTGGCTGGCTGCGGCGATATGGATATCAAGATCAACGGTGAAGAAGGCGTGCCGCTGGCCGAGCTCGACATGTCAGGCGATCCGCCCACAGGCGTGGTTCTTGCGGGCCCGGACCGGATCGTGCTGACAGAAGGCGAAGCGCTGGATATTGATGTTACCGGTGACGCGGAAGCGATCGACCTGGTGCGTTTTCTCGCTGAAGGACGGAACGCTGGCTGTCTCGCGCAAAAGCGGCGAATGGAAGAATGCCGGCACCGCCATTGTCAACGTGACCATGCCTGCTCCGCGTGAAATAGTGATCGCAGGATCGGGCTATGCCGAAGCGGCCACGATGGCTGACGAAGCTGAGATCACCATCGCCGGTTCGGGTTCGCTCAACATTACGTCGCTCGAAGGAAGCAAGGCCGAGATCACTATTGCCGGATCGGGTTCGGTTTCCGGCGCTGGATCAGCCGAGCGGCTAGAGCTCAACATTGTTGGCGCTGGCAGTGCGGATATGGCGGGCCTCAAGGCTGATCGGGCCGAAGTAACGGTCGCCGGTTCAGGCGATGCGACCTTTGCCTCTGATGGCGAGGTCGAAGCCAATATTGTCGGCTCAGGCGATGTTCGTGTGATCGGCAGTGCGACCTGCGAAATCAATGTGATGGGTTCAGGCACGCTGAAGTGCGAGCCCGCAAGCGAAACCGAACCAGCCGAATAATTGCCGGGAATATGCTGCGCTTCATCGTGCAGCGCTGGACAAGCAAAGGCCGCGTGTGAGACACAGCTCTCATGCGCGGCCTTTCTCTTGCTCTCATAGCCCTGAGCTCAACCCTGCTCAGCGGCTGTATCGTTCGAACCGCGGCCGATGTGGTAACCGCACCGGTCAAGATCGTTGGCACGGGGGTGGACGCCGCCACCACCAGCCAGTCCGAAGCCGATGAAAAGCGCGGGCGCGAACTGCGCGAGCGCGAGGAAGAGCTGGGCAAGCTCAATCGCCGATATGACAAACAGATGGATCAATGCCGCGACGGCAATGATCGTGCCTGTTTCGAAGCGCGCGAAACCTATTCCGAAATCCAGATCCTGCTGCGGAGCATCGCTCCGCCTCCGCCACCCCCTGCCCGCGAAAGCTAGGCTGCGGCGCGCGCCAACCGGTCATTGATCGCCGCGCCAATGCCGCGATTTGGCACGGGGGCTACAGCAATGCGCGGTTTCACGCTCGCTGCGCCTTGGTGAAGACAGTCGTAGAGTCGCGCCGCTGCCTCATTCAGATCGCCTGCCAGCGAGAGCGAACAATCGCCTGCCACCGCGCCAAATCCGATATGGAACTCGTCTGGCTCGGCTGTTGCCGCGTTGAGGCGCAGCGGCTTGCCGGGGGCATAGTGGCTGGCAAGTTGCCCAGGGGCCTCGATACTGCCATCGCCATCAGCCGCGACTGCGCCCTTCAATGTGATCGGCCCCGGGCGCAATTGATGCAAGGTGCCGTCTTCACGTACTGCAATGATGGTCGATTCCAGGCCCGCTTCGCATGCGCCGCCATCGATCACCGCGTCAATCCGCCCATCAAGCGATGCCAGAACATGCTCGGCAGTTGTCGGGCTGATAAAGCCGCTGCGATTGGCTGAGGGTGCTGCAAGCGGGAAATCCACCGCATCAAGCAGGTGTTGCATTACAGGATGCGCCGGAGCGCGCAGCGCCAGAGTTGGCAATCCGGCTGTCACCGCCGGCGCAAGCTGAGCATCTTCGCGCAAAGGCAAAACCAGCGTAAGTGGCCCCGGCCAGTGCGCTTCCATCAACTTCAGCGCGCAATCGCTCGCTTGCGCATATCGCGCAGCTTGATCGAAATCGCGCACATGCACGATCAGCGGGTTGAAATCGGGTCGGTCCTTCGCGGCATATATTCGCGTCACGGCCTCCGCGCTATCTGCGCGCGCTGCGAGCCCGTAAACCGTCTCGGTCGGAACCGCGACCAGGCCGCCACGTTCGAGAATCGCTGCTGCGCGCGCGATTCCCTCCGCGTCTGAAGCCAGCACTTCCGTAGCGTTCTTGCCCGTCATGCCTGCCCGCTATAGGTGAGTGCGCGCAAAGCCAAGTATTTTGCTGAGACAAAGGACAGACCAAAGTGACGCCCTACACTCCGCCGACCCAGGACCAATTGCTCGCCATCCGCGTCAATGCCGGGATTGAAGAACTCGCTCAAAGCGAACGTTTCGCCGCTGCCGAGCCCGATCTGGTCGAAGCAATCGTAGAAGGTGTGGGCCAGTTCGCGGCCGGGGAATTCGCGCCGCTCAACCGCGTGGGCGATCTGGAAGGCACGAAGCTGGAAAATGGCGTGGTCCGCCTGCCCGAGGGGTTCAAGCAAGCTTACGAGGCCTATGTCGAGCAAGGCTGGAATGCGATCGCATCGCCTGAGGCGTTCGGCGGACAAGGCCTGCCTTTCACGCTGGCCTGCAATGTGCTGGAGAATCTCGGCAGTGCCAATATGGCTTTCAACCTGCTGCCGATGCTGAGCGTTGGCGCGATCGAAGCGCTCGAGCATCATGGCTCGGACGCGCAGAAAGCGAAGTACCTGCCCAATCTTGTCAGCGGAGCATGGTCAGGCACGATGAACCTTACCGAGCCGCAGGCTGGGTCTGACGTTGGAGCCTTGCGCAGCACTGCAACGCCTATCGAGCAGGGTGAGCATGCCGGCAAATATCTGATCAAAGGGCAGAAAATCTATATCACCTGGGGCGAGCACGAGCTGGCAGGCAATATCATCCATCTGGTGCTCGCGCGATTGCCCGATGCACCTGAAGGTTCGCGCGGGATCTCGCTCTTCGTCGTGCCAAAATACCATGTGAAGGATGATGGTTCACTCGGGCCCAGGAACGATCTGCGTTGTGTCAGCCTGGAGCACAAGCTCGGCATCAATGCCTCGCCCACATGCGTCATGTCCTATGGCGACAATGGCGAATGCGTGGGCGAGCTGGTGGGTGAGCCCAATCGCGGGCTGATGGCGATGTTCACGATGATGAACAACGCGCGCATCAATGTCGGCAACCAGGGGGTACAGATTGGCGAACGCGCAACACAGCAAGCGATCGCCTATGCCAACGAGCGCGTGCAATCCGCCCGCGCTGGCTCGCCTGACAAGAACCCGGTCGCGATCATCGAGCATCCTGATGTGCGGCGCATGTTGCTGCGCATGAAAGCGCTGACCGAGGGCGCACGCGCATTGCTGTACTATTGCGCCGGGCAAGTCGACCGCGGGACGCTGGGTGATGCAGCTGCCAAGGCACGTGCCGAAGTCCTTGTGCCGTTGATCAAGGCATGGGGTACCGATGTTGGCGTTGAAGTGGCGGGCATTGGCATCCAGGTGCATGGCGGGATGGGTTTCGTCGAAGAGACCGGCGCAGCGCAGCATTGGCGCGATTCGAAGATCGCTCCGATCTACGAAGGCACCAATGGCATTCAGGCCGCAGACCTTGTCACGCGCAAGCTCGGGCTTGAAGCGGGCGGCGTCGTCGACGCTCTGATCGGTGACATCATTCGCGATGCTGGTGAGGAATCAGGCCTCAAAGCTCTGGCTGAAGATTGCCGCGCGATCGCGCAATGGATGGCAACCGAAGCGAGCCTGGATGACCGGCTTGCAGGCAGCGTGCCGTTCTGCACCATGCTTTCCGTCGCAGTGGCCGGCTGGCAGCTCATGAAGCAGGCAGAAGCAGTCCAGACAGGCGCGGCGCCCTCGCTCGCCAAGACAAAGCCCGTGACCACGCGCTTTTTCCTCGACCGGATTGTGCCTGAAGCTAGTGGCCTCAAGGCGTCAGCCACCGCCGGTGCGGGCTTGCTTTACAGCCTTCCAGCCGAAGCCTTGGCGGGTTAGGTATCGCCGCGTGAGCAGTGACCACGCATCCCGCCAAGCTGTGCTTGAACGAATAGCCAATGCGCTAGAGCGCCTTGCACCCTCCGCGGCGCCCTCGGTCGATTGGCGCACCAAACCGGCCTATGTCTGGGATGGGGCAAACGCCCGCGAACTCGATGAGATCGTCGCCCCTGCGCTCGATGATTTGCGCGGCATCGATCGGCAGAAAGCGCAAGTGCTGGAGAATCTGGCTCGGCTTGCCTGGGGCTATGCGGCGCATGACATGCTGCTTTGGGGTGCCCGCGGCATGGGAAAATCCGCCCTTCTGCGCGCCGCAACACAGGCGGTGCAGGAAAAAGCGCCAATGGCATTGGCACTGGTGCAAGTCGCACCCGATGCACTCGATAGCTTGCCCGAACTCTTCCATCAGCTGGTGCAGGTGGAGCGCCAGTTCCTGATCTTCGTCGATGATCTGGGATTCGCGGAGGATGACACTGTCGGCCCGCGCCGTTTGCGCAGCTGGCTCGAAGGGGGGGTGGAATCTCGCCCTGCCAGCACGCGGCTCGCCGTTACATCCAACCGCCGCGCCATCCTCGCCCGCCAGGCAAGCGAACAGGAAAGCGGGTCTGACGAAAGCCCACTGAATCGCCGCGATGCAGTGGATGACAAGCTGGCGCTGGCAGACCGGTTTGGCCTGTCACTTGGCTTCCATCCTTGCGGCAAGGAGCAATATCTCGAGATTGTCCGCGCCTATGCCGAACCGCGCGGGCTTTCCTTCAGCGAAGAGGAAGCGCTCGAATGGGCGATGCAGCGCGGCCAGCGTTCAGGCCGTTCAGCCTGGCAATTCGTGGTAGAACTGGCTGGACGGGCGGAGAAGCCGATCTAGGGTCAAGCCTTCAGGTCAGCCTTATTGCGCCGGCTGGATCCGCGCGTAGTCCTCTTCAGTGAAGACCGCCCGCGGGTCGCCCCTCAACTCGCGCTGGGCGCGCAGCGGGTTTGACTCCAGCGGCGAGATTCCTGCTCCGGGCTCCGCTCCACTGGCGACAACCCGCCAGATGATCCCCGCTGTGTCATCACTGACGAGCAATGCGCCATCACCAGCCCATTCGACCCAGGTCGGGCGCCCTTTAGTGGTTCCATCATCATTCAGGAAGCCGGTCAGAACTGGCACAGGCTTGCCCTGCGGATTGCCGCGCTCGTCAAACGCGACATAGACCACATTATATCCCGAAGGCGGCTTGCGATTCCACGAACCATGTTGCGCAACGAAGGCACCGCTGGCGAAATTCTTGCCCATCAGATGGCCTTCAGCAGTGAAAACAAGCCCCAGAGCGGCCACATGCGGCCCCATCGCGAATTCGGGTTTTCTGGTATATTCAACCAGATAGGCCGGACGCGGCGCCTTTACCCGCTCATCGAGATTCTCGCCCCAATAGATCCACGGCCAGCCATATTGCGCGCCAACAGGGACATTGGTGAGATAGTCAGGCACCAAGTCGCTGCCCAACATGTCGCGCTCGTTCACAGTTGTCCAAAGCTCGCCTGACCAAGGGCTCCAGGCCAGGCCATTGGGGTTGCGCAAGCCAACACCGAACTGGCGCTGGCGATCCGCGGCGATGTCATATTCCCAGATCATCGCACGACCCTGCTCAACTTCCATCCCTTGTTCGCCAATGTTGGAAACCGAACCGACTGCAACATATAATTTGCTGCCGTCCGGGCTAAGCTCGAGATTGCGCATCCAGTGCCCGCCGCCAGGCGGCAGGTCCATCAGCTTGCGCGGTTCGCCCGCGACGGAATTCGCACCTAATTCATAAGAGAAGGCAAGCACTTCATCGTGATTGGCGACATAGAGTGTGCCGTCATGCCACCCCATGCCGGATGGGGAATCGAGACCATTTTCGGCGTCGGCGATCACGATCTGCTCGTCCGAAGCCCCGTCTCCATCGCTATCGCGCAGCAGCACGATCTGATTGGGCGAATCGCCGGTCGCCCCGGCCCGCGTCATCAACCAATCAGCAATCCAGGCGGTAATCCCGCCGTCGCCTTCGCTTTTGGGTGAACGCGTAAGAGTTGTCAGAACATCGCCATTCGGAAGCGCTTGCAACACACGCGGATGATCGAGCCCTTCGGCAAACCGTACCACTTCGAGCCCTTCAGCCGTGTCGGGCTTCTCGCCATCGTTCCAGCCAACCGGCTTGGCAATCCGCACAGTCGGAAACATTTCTGCGTCCGGATCTTCCAGCGTCGGCTCTGTCCCGGCAACTTCATCCACGGAAAGGCCCGCCGTGTCCCCGCGGGTAACAAACCAGAGTGCAGCGCCAAGTAACACGGCCAGTACGAGAAGGGCGATCAGGATCTTTTTGAGAATGCTCATGGGCGCAGGCATAAGCGAGCCTCACGCGCTCGGCAATGGCAGTTGTAAGAGGGCCATTGCACAGGGCTTGTGTTTATGTGCGCTGTGCCTAGATCGAGAGCCAGCATGTATGATTTCAAACCCGATCCGGCGCTGGATGCGCCAGAGCGCTATCGCCAGCTTTGCGGTGCTGCTGAGGCGCTAACTACTGACGAGCCAGATGCTGTCGCCAATATGGCCAATGTCGCGGCGCTTCTGTGGGAGTTCGTGCCTGATCTGAACTGGGCCGGATTCTACCGGATCGGCGCGAGCAAGAGCGGCGGCGAAGAGCTCATTCTCGGCCCCTTTGTCGGCCGGCCCGCCTGCATCCGCATTCCTTTGGGCGCAGGAGTTTGCGGCGCAGCGGCAGAATCGGGGGAAACCCAGCTCGTCGAAGATGTTCACGCCTTCCCCGGCCACATCGCCTGCGATGCAGCAAGCCGATCGGAACTGGTCGTGCCGGTGGTGCGCGAAGGGCGAGTGGTGGCGGTTATTGACCTCGATTCGCCTGAACCAGCACGGTTCACGCGCGAAGATGCCGCTGGATTGGAACGCCTGGCCGGGATTCTGGCGGACAGAATCTGACACTGTCGTAACTTCGTTCGAAAAATCAGAGGTTTGACGGAGGGAAAATTGCGCGGCGCGACTTTCTCACACTCGGCTAGCATGCAAAGTTGCGCGGCGCGACTTCGCTGAGCTTTAAATATCGCCGCCGGTCAGGCGCTGGCAGATCAGATCCAGCTGGTCGAGCGTGCGATATTTGATCGTCACAGCGCCCTTGCGCGGGTCCGCTTCGGTCTTGATCCGCACTGTCAGGCCAAGAAACTCTTCCAGATGCGCCTGAACCGCAGCAATATCGGCATCCTTGGCCGGATCGCGCGTGTTGCGGCGGCCCGATTTGCGCGACTTGGGCGGAGCATCGCCCCGGGCAAGGTCTTCAACCTCGCGAACCGACAGTTTTTCGCGAACTGCACGTTTGGCCAGCGCAACCGCATCATCGTTCCCGATCAGTGCGCGCGCATGCCCCATGCTGAGCTCGCCTGCTTCGACCAGATCAAGCACATCATCCGGCAAGGCCAGCAAGCGCTGCAGATTCGCGACGTGACTGCGCGATTTTTCGACCATTTGCGCGATTTCAGCCTGAGTCAGGCCCTCATCCTCGCTCAAGCGGTGGTAAGCGCGCGCCTCTTCAACCGGGTTCAGGTCTTCACGCTGGATATTCTCGATCAAGGCCAACGCCATGACTTCACGTTCATCGAGTTCACGCACAACCGCGGGAATCTCGTGCAATCGCGCCTTTTGCGCCGCGCGCCAGCGTCGCTCGCCCGCCACCAGCTGGTATTTTCCTTCGCCGCGCGGCCGCACGATAATCGGCTGGATCACCCCGCGCGCAGCAATCGATGCGGCGAGTTCCTCAAGAGCTGTCTCATCAAAGCGCTGGCGCGGCTGCCCCGGCAGAGGTTCGATCGACGCAATAGCCAGAGACGCCAAGCCAGAACTTGCATAAGCTACTGTGTTTTCGGTGCTTTCCTCTGTTTCTTGCTCCGGTTTGCTGGCCAAGGGCTCTTCACGCCGGGTTTCTCCCAGCAGAGCGCCCAACCCGCGCCCGAGTCTCTTCTTGCCATCGGCCGCGCTGCGCGCCGGAACTGAGAAGCGGATCGGATCGGAAGAATCGCTCATGCAGCTTTCCTCTCTTCGGGCAAGCGACCGATCAGCTCGCGCGCCAAGGCGATATAGGCACGGCTACCGGCACAAGCATGATCATAGACCAGCGCGGGCAGCCCGTGGCTGGGCGCTTCGGACAGGCGGACATTGCGCGGGATAACGGTTTCGAACACCAGATTGCCGAGGCATTCACGCACGTCATCGGCGACCTGGTCAGTCAGCCGATTACGCCGGTCAAACATCGTGAGAGTAACTCCGATGATGCCCAGATTGGGGTTGAAGCGCTGCTGCACCTGTTCGACGGTCTGCAAAAGCTGGCTCAGCCCCTCAAGCGCGAAGAATTCGCATTGCAACGGTACAAGCAGCGTATCTGCCGCCGAAAGTGCATTGAGTGTCAACAAACCCAGTGACGGCGGGCAATCGATAAAACAGATATCGTGGCCACGATGCTGCGCCAAGGCTTTGGAAAGACGCGATGTTCGCTCTTCAACCGAAACCAGTTCAACCTCTGCACCGCTCAGGTCTACAGTCGCCGGGACGATGTCCAAACCGGGGATGCTGGTGCTGACAGAAGCTTCGGACAGAGCCACACCATCGATCAGCACATCATAGCTTGAAGCGATCCGCGCTTCATTGCCCACGCCCAGCCCGGTTGACGCATTTCCCTGCGGATCAAGGTCAATCAGCAGCGTACGCCAGCCGATTGCAGCCATAGCTGTGGCGATATTGATGGCAGTGGTGGTCTTGCCCACCCCGCCCTTCTGGTTCGCAATCGCGATCGTGATCATCGGCTTTTGTCCGCCTTCCTGCAGCTAAGTGCTTACGATGATCCCCGCTTCGCTATCGGTCAAGGAGTGTTCCACGTGAAACATTTCGCGAATCTTGCGGGGCATCACTGCCAATTCTTGCGCCGCCGAACGCCCCTTGGGCAACAG
Source organism: Erythrobacter sp. (assembly GCA_030148605.1). Classification (GTDB taxonomy): domain Bacteria; phylum Pseudomonadota; class Alphaproteobacteria; order Sphingomonadales; family Sphingomonadaceae; genus Erythrobacter. Next base: position 71,053 of record JASBTD010000035.1, on the reverse strand, counting down.
GTAGGTGGTCTGCTTTGTGGAAAAGGGTGCGGACAAACGGAGGAGTTTTTCCAGCGGAGCGAATGCGCGTGCCGATATGACACGCGCCTGGAACGGTTTGACCAGCTCCAGCCGCTGTCCTTCCACGCGACAATTGGGAAGGTCGAGTTGCTCCGCCATGCGCTCCAGCCACTCCACCCGCCTGGCGCGCGATTCGACCAGGATCACTTCGCGTTCGGGCTGTAGCGCAGCGATAACGATGCCCGGAAACCCCGCGCCCGTACCCAGATCCAGCCATGTGCCGGATGTTTCGCGTGGAACAAAGCGCAGTAGCTGCGCGCTATCGGCGATATGTCGCTGCCACATCTGCGCCTCTGACGGGCGCGAAATCAGGTTCTGGTGCCGATTCTCTTCAAGCAGCGCGGCGATGAGCGATTTCAGCCGCTCCATCGCAACCGTGTCGGCCACTGACCCCACATAGGCGCGCGCTGCCGCCTCGTCCCCCAATAACTGCTCGCTCATGCTGCTTGCTGCCTTCGCCGCGCGTGGACAAGCAGTGCAGAGAGCGCCGCCGGGGTAACGCCGGGCACACGGCCGGCGGCAGCCAGGCTGGCGGGCTTCGCCGCCGCGAGCCGCTCGATCATTTCGTTTGACAGGCCGGGCACTTCAGCAAAGGGGAAATCGCCGCCCAGCTCGAGCGCTTCGCTGGCCCGCAAATCGCGCAACTCAGCATCCTGCCGCGCCAGATAGGGTGCATAGACAGAATCTTCGGCCATTTCAGCCACGAGGGGATCGGTCGGGTCAAGCTCCGCATCGAGCCATGGTGCCAGCTCGCTCAGCCCCACCCCGTCATGCCGCAACCACTCGGCGATGGGCTTCAGGCCACCATCCCGGCGGACGTTCAAACCGGCATCGTTGAGGTCTTTCGCGCTCAGCTCAGCTTCGAAATGCGGCGCCAGCGCGGCCCGGCGTGTTTCACGTGAAACAAACCAGTCCTTGCGTTCGGTACCGACACATCCGGCATCGATACCCAGGGAAGTCAGTCGCGTGGACGCATTGTTGGCGCGCAAACGCAAGCGGTACTCCGCGCGCGCGGTAAGCATGCGGTAAGGCTCACTCACGCCTTGTAGTGTAAGATCATCCACCATCACCGCGATATAGCTGTTCGCGCGGTCAAGCCTGGGTGGTTCCTTGCCCAAAACAGAAGCTGCGGCATTCAATCCCGCGACAAGTCCCTGCGCCGCCGCCTCTTCATAACCGGTGGTGCCGTTGATCTGCCCCGCACAATAGAGGCCAGGAATCGCACGAAGCTGCAAGTCAGCGGTCAAAGCGCGCGGGTCGATATGGTCATACTCCACCGCATAACCGGGCACTTCCATCACGACCCGCTCCAACCCCGGCATCGCGCGCAGCATGGTAAGCTGGACATCGGTTGGCAGCGAAGTGCTGATCCCGTTGGGATAGACCAGATGCGTATCGAGTCCCTCTGGCTCAAGGAAAACCTGATGCCCGTCACGATCGCCGAAACGGTGGATTTTGTCTTCGATCGAAGGGCAATAGCGTGGCCCAGCCGCCCCAATGGCACCGGTGAACATCGGTGAACGGTGCAGATTGGCGCGAATGGCTTCATGCGCGGCCTCGGTCGTGCGTGTGATCGCACAGAAAATCTGCGGATTGGCGCGACGCTCCGTCAACGGCGACATTGTCCAGTGATCGGCGTCCGAAGGCTGTTCCTCCAGGCTGGCCCAGTCGATTGTCCGACCATCCAGCCGTGGTGGTGTGCCGGTCTTGAGTCGCGCCATGGGCAGATCAGCCCCCCGCAGCTGCGCCGCGAGCTTCTGCGCCGAATTCTCGCCAATCCGGCCACCTTCGAAACGCTCTTCACCGCGAAACAAGGTCCCGCCAAGGAAGGTCCCGGTGCACAGGATAACCGTTGGCGCCTCGAGTATGGTTCCATCGGCCAGCTCCAGACCTGACACACGATTGCCCGACAATTGCAGTGCCGCAGCCTCTCCCGCGATCAGCTCGAGCCCTTGCTGCGCCCTTACCGCACCTTGGACGGCCGCCTTGAACAGCTTGCGATCGGCCTGCACACGCGGGCCCCATACAGCGCTTCCCTTCGAACGATTGAGCATGCGATAGTGGATGGCCCCGGCATCGGCAGCGCGCCCGATCACACCGTCAAGCGCATCAACTTCGCGCACCAGATGGCCCTTGCCCAGCCCGCCAATCGCCGGATTGCAGCTCATCGCACCAACGGCACTCAAGTCAAAGCTGACGAGACCGGTGCGCGCGCCCATGCGGGCCGCCGCGCAGGCCGCCTCGACACCGGCATGACCGCCGCCGACAACAAGGACATCGAAGCTTTGCATGCGCCGCCCGTTACTTCAGCGGCACCGCGTGGTCAAAGGACTTTCGCCGAGCTCGCGCTCGCGATACCACAACACCGGATGTTTCACGTGAAACACTAGCGATGCCGGACCAACGCTGGGGCCGTCGCTGGGGCCTATTTGCCGATGCAGAACCGCCCAAACAGAGCATCGAGCATGTCTTCCGTGGTTGCCCTGCCCACAAGACGGTCAAAACCCAGCCGGGCACGCCGCAGGCATTCAGCAATAATCAATGGATCAGAAATCTGCCTGGCTTCGTCGATCGCTTGCTGCGCTTCGGCCAGTAAACCATGCTGCCGGGCGTTGAGCGCCGCTTCGCCGGGCTTCGGCATGGCCCTACGTGCTTTCTCGACCAAGGCCACCTTCAATTCAGCGAGATTTTCGCCGGTTTGCGCTGACACCCGCCAATTTGGGCACAATTTAACCGGATTCACTATTTTATCGATCTGGGCTTCAATTTCCCAGCAATCCGCTGGTCCCTCGTGTTCAGGCCCCAACCATAGAACCAGATCGGCACTTTCCAGCTGGCTTCGGGCCCGCCCGACGCCGATAGCCTCGATCTCGTCCGATCCTTCGTCGCGCAAACCTGCTGTATCGACAAAGGTGAATGGCAAACCGTCAATTGCAACCGAGCGCTCGATCACATCGCGCGTGGTGCCGGCAATGGGAGATGTAATTGCTGCTTCAGATTCTATCAAAGCATTGAAAAGTGTGGATTTTCCGGCATTTGGAGGCCCTGCAAGAACGACTCTGAAACCCTCTCCCAGCCGTTCGGAGCGCGGCCGGGCCAGCCAATTGGCCAATTCACCGGAAAAACAGCCCAATCGCGCGGAAAAATCATCCGATAGACCCGCAACATCGTCTTCATCGGCGAAATCCAGCGCCGCCTCGACTTCTGCAGCGAGCCGGAGCAAGGTTTCGCGCCATTGCTCTACCTGCGCCGATAGAGCCCCACCCGCCATCGCCAGGGCTGCGCTGCGCTGAAGCTCGGTCTCCGCGCTGAGCAGGTCTGCCAGCCCCTCTGCCTCTGCCAGATCGATCCGGCCATTGGCAAAGGCCCGGCGGGTGAATTCGCCCGGCTCCGCCCGGCGAAGCCCCTCTATACCAGCCAGTTCAGCTTCGATCGCCGCAACGACAGCGCGCCCGCCATGGCAATGCAGCTCGGCCAGGTCTTCACCGGTCGCAGTAGCCGGGCCAGGAAACCACAGCACCAGCGCTTCATCGAGCAGCGCGCTATCCGCACCGCGAAGCTTGGCCAGGCTTGCATGACGCGGCTCCAGTTCGCGCCCCGTTAGCGCGCGCAGCGCCTCGCCTGCCTTCGGGCCGCTGATGCGGATCACACCGATCGCAGCGGGGGGCGCTCCGCTAGACAGAGCGAAGATCGTATCACTCATGGCTGAATTGTCGTAGCCGCGCTCAATCGCCCGACTTGCGCGAGGAAGATTTGCCGAATCCGCCCGTCAGCCCGGATTCGATAAAGTTCTGGAACATCTTGAGCCCTGCCTGCCCCATCGGCGCGAGTTGCGTTGCAAATTCCTGCAGCTGTTCCGGGCTCGAAACACCTTTCATCGCCTTGGTCATGGTGTCGACATAGACCTTGTTGGCTTCGGACACATCAGGCAGCCCCATGAAGGCCCGTGCCTCTTCAGGCGTGCAATCGATCTCGATATTGACCTTCATCGCGCTTTCTCCGTCTTCATGCTTGCGCCAACCATGGCCTGACATATTTGGGTTTGGCAATCACCCCTCGCAAGCGATAAGCCGCTTTCAAGCAGAATCAAAGGAGCAGCCCCCAATGAGCGAGACAGTAACCATCCCCACCCTTGATGGAGATGCCAGCTTCAACGCCTATGTCGCGCGGCCACAAGGCACGCCCAAAGCGGCGATCATCGTGATCCAGGAAATCTTCGGGGTGAACCCGGGTATCCGCCGCAAATGCGATAGCTGGGCCGAAGAAGGCTACCTCGCAGTCGCGCCTGACCTTTTCTTTCGCCTGAAGCCGGGGATAGAGCTTGACCCTGACGTGGAAGAGCAATTCCAGGAAGCGCTCGGTTATTTCGGTGAATACAACCCTGATGACGGGGTGAAGGACATCGAGGCCACGATCCACTGGATCCGCCGCGAAGCGGGTGTGCCAAAGGTCGGCTGTGTCGGATACTGCCTGGGCGGCAAGCTTGCTTACATGACCGCTGCACGCACGGATATCGATGCATCGGTTGGCTATTACGGAGTGATGATCGACCAGATGCTGGGAGAGAAGCACGGCATCGCTCACCCGCTCATGCTGCATGTGCCCACGGCTGACCATTTCGTTGGCCCGGAAGCGCAAGCCGCCATGCACGAAGGGCTGGATGATCATCCGCGCGTGACGCTGCATGACTATGAAGGGCTCGATCACGGCTTTGCCACGGAAAGCGGTAACCGGCGCGACGATGCGGGCGCCGAACTTGCTGACGGGCGGACCAAGGCCTTCTTCGCGGAGCATCTGGCGTGAGCGCGGCGGCGAAGGGCCTCAAGCGCTGGCACGAAGTGATCGAAGGCGGCAGCGACCCCGCCGCGCTCGCAAACATCATGCGCGAAGACGCGGTGTTTCACTCACCGGTGGTCCACACCCCGCAGGAAGGCCGCCCGATCGTGGTTGCCTATCTCTCGGCTGCCGGCAAGACGCTGGGTAATGACAGCTTCCGCTACCTGCGCGAAGTGGTTGATGGCGACACCGCCGTGCTCGAATTCGCGACCGAGATGGACGGAATCCATGTCAACGGGATCGATATGATCACTTTCGATGACGATGGATTGATCAAGGATTTCAAGGTGATGGTGCGGCCATTGAAAGCGGTGAACAAGGTGTGGGAAATGATGGCCGCGCAACTGGAGCGACAGAAGGGCTGATAGCTCTAGTTCAACGACGCGAAGTTCAGGATCACGCGGCGAAGGCTCGAGTCCAGATTCACAGGCAATTCGGAGTCCAGTTTGGCCCGACGTTCGCCAACCTCGTCAGCGATACGGATGTGACGCATCAGCCAATCAGGGCAGGCACGTTCACTGACTGTGATATCTTCAATGATCGAAACGCCGCTGTGGCGCGGATCAGCTTCTATCTTGCGCATCACCCAGGAAAGGTCCTCCACCTCGCCTTCGAGCAGTTGCAGGAAATTGCGACCGTTATACAGCAGCAGCCCGGTTACATTGCGCTCTTGATTGTTACGTTGACACGCAGAAAGGATCGCATCGATCTCGCTCTGGCCGATACCTACCGCAGTGCTGATGTACATATACTGGCGCAACATGCTTTCGCGCATAGCGCAACACCCGCGCGGCGCAAAGCCAGATTTACCGCTGGAGTCCTAACAGCAGCATCTATCCTATCCCATTGCAATCATGCAGCGAACTTGCGCTCGCGAAGCAATTGATCGAACCCGTCAAGGATCGATTCCGGATCGGAATTCGTCGCCAGCAAGCGATTGAATTCATCCCAGGCACCGTGACCTTCGCCTGCAAGAACACGGCGCATCCTCCATCGCGAAAACCGACGAACCTCGATCGGGCATCGCTTCAGGATATCGATCGAATGGTGTCGGCAATCCTCGCTGACATCACCTAGCAATCGATCAAGCTCAACCGTAGGCCCTTCGACCAGCTGGAAAAAACGCCCGCGCACAAAGATCAGCAGCCCGGTGACATCACGGCCAACATTGTTGCGTGCCGCGGTTTCGACGATCTTGAAGATATCGCCTGCATCAAGATCATCGGCGGCGACGCTGGTGTAGATTATCTGCTCCATTCCGCCCCACTTTCACTACCAGTGATAGCGCAGCAGAATGGAAACCGATTTTTCAGAGACCCAGGGACAACCCCTACCAGCGGACTTACTGGTTCATGGTTTCGAAGAAGTCTTCGTTGGTCTTCGAATCCTTCATCTTGTCGAGCAGGAATTCCATCGCATCGACAGTGCCCATCTGCATCAGGATGCGGCGCAGCACCCACATCTTCGACAGCTTGTCCTTATCGACCAGCAGCTCTTCCTTGCGGGTGCCGGACTTGCCGACATCGAGTGCCGGGAAGATGCGCTTGTCTGCAACCTTGCGGTCGAGCACGATTTCGCTGTTGCCGGTGCCCTTGAATTCTTCGAAGATCACTTCGTCCATGCGGCTACCGGTATCGATCAGCGCGGTAGCGATGATCGAGAGCGAACCACCCTCCTCGATATTACGCGCCGCACCGAAAAAGCGTTTGGGGCGCTGCAGCGCATTGGCATCGACACCGCCGGTCAGCACCTTGCCCGAGCTTGGCACTACGGTGTTGTAAGCCCGGCCCAGGCGGGTGATTGAATCGAGCAAAATCACCACGTCCTTCTTGTGCTCAACCAGACGCTTGGCTTTCTCGATCACCATTTCCGCGACTTGCACGTGGCGATTGGCCGGCTCGTCAAAGGTCGAGGAAATAACCTCACCCTTTACGTTGCGCTGCATGTCAGTGACTTCTTCGGGCCGCTCGTCAACCAGCAGCACCAGCAGGAACACTTCCGGATGGTTATCCGTGATCGCCTTGGCGATGTTCTGCAGCAGCACCGTTTTACCGGTGCGTGGCGGCGCGACGATCAGCGCACGCTGGCCCTTGCCCTGCGGCGAGATGATATCAATCACCCGCGCGCTCTTGTCTTTCACCGTCGGATCGACGGTGTCGAGATTGAGCTTCTGGTCCGGGTAAAGCGGGGTGAGGTTATCGAAATTGGTCCGGTGACGCACAGCCTCGGGATTGTCGTAATTGACCTGGGTAAGGCTCGTCAGCGCGAAATAGCGCTCACCTTCCTTGGGCGCGCGGATTTCGCCTTCCACTGTATCACCGGTACGCAGGCCCCATTTGCGGATCTGGTTAGGCGAAACATAGATATCGTCCGGCCCGGCGAGGTAATTTGCTTCGGGCGAACGCAGGAAGCCAAAGCCATCCTGCAGCACTTCGATAGTGCCGATGCCCATGATTTTCTCTTCATATTCTTCGTCTTCGGCAAGCTCGCGCAGGATGCTGAACAACAGATCCTGGCGGCGCATGGTCGACGCACCTTCAACCCCCAGCTCTTCCGCCATGGCGACGAGTTCGGCCGGTGTCTTCTGTTTCAAGTCTTTAAGATGCATGGGTATTCTATTCCGTTTCTTCGAGAAGGGCCGACTGGTCAGTTGCCTTGCTATGGACGCAGAGGCGATGGGCTTGGAGAAAGCAGACCTTGGCCGCGCCTGAATGCGGGGCCGATGTGCCGGTTTGATTGGCTCTGAATATATTTCCGCTGATGCTGCGTCAATCAGCTTGTTGCTGCGACGAGCGCGCTATGCGTAGCGCACCACCACTACCAGGATCACAATCACCACCAGCAACAGGCCAGGTACTTCGCCGAGCATGCGCAGCTGTTTCTCGCTCAGCGGTCGCTCGCCGCCTGCGAATTTCTTTGACTGCGAAACCGTGAAACCATGAAACCCGGTCAGCACCAGAACCAGCAGCAATTTGGCATGGAGCCAGCCCAGCCCCGGCGCGCCTGCAAACAGGCCCAGCTCGATTCCCATCAGCAAGCCCAGCACCCAGACAACGATCAGGCTTGGTGTGAGGATGATCTTGCGCAGCAGGCCCATCCGTTTGGCCCACAGCGCCTCTTCCTCTGATCCCGGCGCAGCGGGATGGACATAGATCAGCTGGCGCGGAAGCATGAACAGCCCCGCCATCCAGAACACCACGAAAATGATGTGCCCGGCCTTGAGCCAGAGGTAGGTCATGGCAATGGCATCCTGCATCGGGGAACTATGTAGGCACGCATGGCGAATGCGTCACCCCTTGCATCAGCATTCATTTGCCGCGCACCGCCTCTACAAGTTGTTCGACATGTTCTATCGGCGTGAATTGCCCGATCCCGTGCCCCAGATTGAACACGTGCGGCCGGTCAGCAAAGGCAGCGAGGATAAATGCGACCCGATCGGTCAACGGCTCGCCCCCTGCCATCAGCATCAGCGGGTCAAGATTGCCTTGCACCGGCATACCTTGCGGCAGCACGCGATTGGCCCAGACCGGATCGATCGTTTCATCCAGCCCTAAGGCGTCAACCCCTGTGCGCTCCGCATAATCGACCAGTTTCGCGCCTGCACCCTTGGGAAATCCGATCACCGGCGTATCAGGATGCGATTGCTTGATTGCGGCTGTGATCGCGGCATTGGGTTCGATCACCCAGCGTTCGAACTGATCAGGTGCAAGGCTGCCTGCCCAGCTATCGAACAGCTGCACCGCTTCCGCGCCTGCATCGATCTGGCCGCGCAAATAAGTGATCGAATTCTTTACAATCGCATCGATGATCCGCTGGAACCGGGCCGGATCGGTATAGGCGAGCTCGCGCGTAACATGCTGGTCACGGCTGCCTTCGCCTGCCACCATATAGGTCGCAACGGTCCACGGGCTGCCGGCAAAGCCCAACATGGTGACATTGTCGTCAAGCTGCGCGCGGCACAGGCGCACAGTTTCATAGACCGCTTCAAACCGCTCAGGCTTGGGAGCAAAATCTGACAGGCTCGCTTCCAGCAGCGGCGGGGATAGTTTGGGCCCTTCGCCAGCCAGAAACTCCAGCCCTTGCCCCATGGCATGCGGCACAATCAGGATATCGGAAAACAGGATCGCCCCGTCAAAACCGAACCGGCGCAATGGCTGGATCGTGATTTCAGCTGCCGCTTCGCTGTCATAGACAAGTTCGAGAAAGCCGCCTTTCTCTGCTCTGAGTTGGCGATATTCGGGCAGGTATCGCCCAGCCTGGCGCATCAGCCACATGGGCGCTTGATCAGATTTCTGACCGCGTAACGTATCAAGAAGCAAACCAGGCATTCGGCTAAGTCCAATCAATAAATAGTATATTTATAAAGGATTGTTGGAGTCTGTTGGCCCTGTGGATTTCGGGTACAAGCCATTCCTGCCTGTTTTTTGCCCGCATTGCAAAGCCGGTGATTGACAGCGACTCGCCAGAAGCTGTGAGTCGAGTCAAACTTTTCTGCCTTTTCCCCAGCCTGTGGGAATCTGGCAAAACTGTTCACAGCCATCTTGGCTAAACCCCGGATAGTGGGGAGTGATTTCGTCCCCGAACTTGTCGGCAGGTTTCTACCGTGGTTTATGCCGTGTCTCTTCCACAGGGGCAGACATACCTTAAATGCAACGCATGCACCTTCATCTTGTCTCGGATTCGACCGGCGAAACGCTGGAAATGATCGCCAAGGCTGCGCTTGCGCAGTTCGACAATCCCGAAGTCGTGCGCCATTTCTGGCCGATGGTGCGTTCGCGCCAGCATCTGGACCGGATCGTGCCTTCACTCGCGGCCAGCCCCGGGCTGGTGATGTTCACGCTGGTCAATCCCGAAACGCGCGCCCGGCTGGAAGAACATTGCCGCCAGATCGGCTTGCCCGCTGTGCCGGTGCTGGATGCGGTCACGGCAGCGCTCGAAGTGCAGCTGGGAGAAGAGGCGCATGGCAAGCCCGGACGCCAGCACTTGATGGATGAAGCCTATTTCGGACGCGTCGACGCAATCCATTACACGATCGCGCATGATGACGGTGTTGGCTGGGAAGATTGGGAAGAAGCGGACATTGTGCTGGCGGGCGTATCGCGCAGTTCAAAAACTCCGACCAGCATCTATCTCGCCAATCGCGGGTATAAGGTTGCGAATATCCCCCTGGTGATGGAATCGCCGCCGCCCAAGGCGCTGTTCGGGCTGCGCCATCCGCTGGTGGTGGGATTGACCACAGCGCCCGAACGGCTGGTGCAGGTGCGCCGCAACCGGCTGCTGTCGCTCAATGAAGGCACGGATACCTCATACGTTGATGAAGAGAAAGTGCGCGAGGAAGTGCAGTTTGCCCGGCGCATGTTTGCTGATAATGGCTGGCCGGTGATCGATGTGACGCGCCGCTCGATTGAAGAAACCGCTGCGGCGGTGATCCGCTTTCTGCAAGAGCGCAAGGATAGCGCCAAATCTGCCGATGACACAGGTGACGGCGCGATATGATCTTGCTTGCTTCGAAAAGCGCTTCACGCCGCGCAATGCTCGATGCAGCGGGCGTTGGATATGAAGCGATCCCGGCTGCGATTGACGAGCGCGTGCTTGAAGCGGGCTTGCCGGGTTGCGCCCCGGGCGAAGTGGCTGAGGCACTAAGCGTTGCCAAGGCGCAAGCTGTCGCTGCGCAACATCCCGGCCGGCTGGTGCTGGGCAGTGACAGCCTGGTGGTGTGCCAGGGCCGCCGGTTCGACAAGCCGCAGGATCGCGAGCAAGCGGCAGAGCATCTGCGCTTCTTTTCCGGCAAGGTGATGGAACTTCACAGCGGTGCGGCGATAGTGCGCGGCGATGTTTGCGAATGGAGCACTTGCTCGCTTGCACAATTGCATATGCGCGAGCTTTCGGAGGAATACATCCGGCTATATCTCGATACCGAGTGGCCGGCAGTCTCCCATTGCGTCGGCGTGTTCCGGATAGAAGCCATGGGCGTGCAATTGTTTGAACGAATAGAAGGCGACCAGTTCACCGTTCTGGGCATGCCACTGCTGGGCGTGTTGGGCGCGCTGCGCGAGCTGGGGGAGTTACCTTCATGAGCACTCCCCCTTCGACTGGCTCAGGGCAGGCATACGCCGAAGTGATCGGCGATCCGATCGCGCAGTCGAAAAGCCCCGCGATTCATAATTTCTGGCTTAAGAAGCTCGGGCGCGATTCAATCTATCGGGCGGAACATGTCTTGGCTGACGGATTGCTTGCCTATATCGCCAGCCGCCAGGGCGATTCCCAATGGCGTGGTTGCAACATCACTATGCCGCACAAGCAGGCCATCATTCCGCTGATCGACAGGCTGGATCCGCTGGCCGAACGGATTGGTGCGGTGAACACACTGGTGAGTGGGGACAAAGGCCTGACCGGCTTCAATACCGATGCCGCCGGGTTTCTTGAGCCCTTGCACGATGAACTCGAAAAGCAGCATTACTTCCGCATGGCGCGGGTGCTGGGCACCGGCGGGGCGGCGCGCGCGATCGTGTCGGCGCTTGCAAGTGAGGGCTTCACTATCGTGCTGGCCGGGCGCGATCCTGTGAAAGCGCGCGCATTGCTGGATGAGCTGGCACCTGAAGGCGAGCACCATGCAGTAGATCTGGCTCATTTCGCTGATCCCACCGAATTCGCGTTCGATGACCGCGAAGGATGCCTGGATCTTGTGATCAACGCTTCACCCTTGGGTATGCGCGGGCAACCAGAACTGGCGTTTGACTGGAGCCACGCCCCACCTGGCGCGATTGCCTATGATATCGTCACCGATCCGCTTGAGACTGCATTCCTGAAACATGCACGCGCTGCCGGGCACCGCGCGCTTGATGGGCTCAACATGTTGATCGGGCAGGCTGCAATTGCGTTCGAGCACTTCTTTGGCGAGCCAGCTCCGCGCGAACACGATGCCGAATTGCGGGAGCTGCTGACCAGATGACCCACCCACGCATAATCGGCCTCACCGGTTCCATCGGTATGGGCAAGTCTACCGTGGCCGAAATGTTCGAGCGTCACGGAGTGCCGGTGTTCGATGCTGACGCAGAAGTGCGCCGGATGCAACGCGCTGGCGGAGAATTGATCAAACCCATCGAAGCAGCCTTTCCCGGTTCGACCGGACCGGAAGGGGTAAAGCGCGAGGCGCTGGGCGCGCAGGTGTTTGGCGACAAGGAAGCGCTCGCGCGGCTCGAAGCGATTGTCCATCCCGCGGTCGCTGCCAAGCGGGCCGAATTCATGATCGAGCATGGCGGCGCGCCAATGGTTGTGTTCGATATCCCCCTGCTGTTCGAGAAGGGGGGGCACGAAAGCGTCGACACAGTGATTGTCGTGTCAGCCCCGGCCGAGGTTCAGCGGGCAAGGGTTCTAGCGCGTGATGGCATGACGCCAGAGAAATTCGCGCACATTCTGTCGCTTCAGACCCCCGATGCCGAAAAGCGCGCCCGCGCTGACCATGTGATCGATACCGGCGTCTCGCTGGCAGAAACCGAAGCGGCGGTTGCAAGGCTGATTCAGCAATTGGCGGGCGAGCAATAAAGCTCCGGATGCGAGCCGGAAACGCTTGCCAAACGCAATCGCGAGTCCGATAGTATTGCCAATGCGGGAAATCGTTTTCGACACCGAAACCACCGGCCTCGACCCAGCTTCAGGCGACCGGATGGTAGAAATCGGATGCGTCGAGATGGTCAATAGGGTGCCAACCGGCGAAACCTACCACGCCTATTTCAATCCTGAACGCGACATGCCCGCCGCCGCTGAAGCGGTGCATGGATTGTCGATCTCTTTCCTGGAAACCAAGCCGCTCTTTGCCGAGCAGGTTGACGCGCTGATGGATTTTCTCGGCGATGCGCCGCTGGTTGCGCACAATGCCGGCTTCGACTTCGGTTTCCTCAACAACGAACTGGCGCTGATCGGGCGCGAACCGGTCGATCGCGAACGGATGGTTGATACAGTGGCGATCGCGCGCAAGCGGCATCCGGGCGCGAAGGTTTCGCTTGATGCATTGTGCACCCGCTACGGGATTGATCGCAGCCACCGTGTCAAGCACGGCGCGCTGCTCGATGCCGAGCTGCTGGCGCAAGTCTATGTCGAATTGCTGGGCGGCAGGCAGATCGGGCTTGAGCTTGCTGCTGAAGCGGGCTCGGTCGAAGTTTCCATCACACGCAGTGAAACACAGGTGCCTGCGCGAGAGCGGCGTGAACCGAGGCCGCACGCAGCCAGCGCTGAAGAGCTGGCGCGCCACAAGGCATTTCTGGAAAGGATCGAAAAGCCGCTCTGGCTAAACTGAATTCAAAGCCGCACCCGGCTTTGCAAGAAAAGAGAAGAAAGGAGATCGCGGGGTCATGGATATACGGGTTTCTGGCCATCAGATCGAAACCGGCGCAGCCTTGCAGGAACATGTTACCGAGCGGTTGGGCGGGATCGTTGACAAGTATTTTGATCGCGCGATCTCTTCTCACGTGACTTTCGGCAAAGCGCCTGCGGGCATGTTCGCCTGCGATATCGTGACCCATGTGATGCAGGGCCTGATCCTGAAAGCCCATGCCGATGCGTCAGATGCGCATACCGCGCTCGATGCAGCGGCGGAAAAGATCGACAAGCAGCTCCGCCGTTACAAGCGCCGGTTGAAAGACCGGCATGAACAGGCAGCCCATGCCCAACGCGAAGAGAACGCGGCGTTCGCAATCGAAGAAGCCGCCTATACGATCTTCGCCAGTGATGATCGCGAAGGCGATGTGGAAGCCGATTCCCCTCCGATCATTGCGGAAACCAGCGTGGACATTCCGGAAGCGAGCGTTGCCGATGCCGTGATGATGCTCGATTTGCGCCATACCAATGCACTGTTCTTCAAAAATGCTGGAACCGGGCGGCATAATATGGTTTACCGCCGCGCGGATGGCTCGATCGGCTGGGTCGAGCCGCGCTGAGAGGTGGATCCACGCCGGATCGCGCCATGCGCAATTCCAGGACCGTCACATTCTGGAGGCCGCTGTTCACAGGCGGTCTTCAAATTGATTTGGATGCCAGACAGATAAGGGTTGAATCGAAGCAGTTTCGAAATGGACGCTAATTTTCAAATGCTTCCTGATGCGGTTGCCACCGCGGACCTGGACAACAAGCAGGCTGTGATCGAACAGGTCGCAGCGATGTTTGCTGCGGCCTATGGCCTTGATCAGAGTGAAGTTCTGGACAGTATCGAAGAACGCGAGAAGCTCGGTTCAACCGGTTTCGGCAATGGCGTGGCGATTCCCCACGCACGCTCGAAATTAGTGAATCGCCCGGTCGCAGTGCTGCTCAGGCTCGAATCCTCGGTTGATTTCGATGCGGCTGATGGCATGCCTGTGGATCTGGTGTTCGGTCTTATCTCGCCGGAAAATGCAGGCGCCGCGCATTTGCACGCACTGGCGGCGATCTCGCGCCTTGTGCGCGAAGAGGGCACCTGTGAAGCTTTGCTTGAAGCGCCCAATGCGGAAGCGATGTTCGCTCTTCTGAGCAACCAGCTTGAACGCGATGCCGCCTGATTCCCCTGCGTCGGGCGCGGAAATGCATTACCGCGCCTTGGAGCGGCTCTATGCGTCTGCACCAATAAACGATCTGTTCAATTCGCACTTGGAAATCCTCGGCGAAGGCAAATCGCGCATTACATTCGAAGTCACTGAAGCGAGCTTCCATGCGGCTGGCGCTGCGCATGGCACGATCTATTTCAAGATGCTCGATGATGCCGCATTCTACGCCGCCAACACGCGTGCGACAGACCGCTTCCTCCTGACGACGTCATTCAACCTGCATTTCACCAAGCCCGTGCGCAGCGGCAAGGTTACCGCCGAAGGTGTGTGGGTAAGCGGCAAGCGCCGCGTTTTCGTGGCTGAAGCGCGGCTGGTTGATGAAGAGGGTGATGAGATTGGCCGCGGCACCGGCACATTCATGCGTTCGCGCATCCCGCTTTCCAGCCTGCCAGGCTATAATGCCGATTAGGGCGCAGGCTTGATGGAAGGCCGGCTTCCCGCGCATCTTGAAGTTTCGGGAATCATTCGTGCGATCGAATCGCAAGGTGGTTTCGCAAGTGTTATCGCCAAGGGCGAAAAAGACGCTGGAACGATCCTGATCTTAACTATCTATCGCGGCGAGAACGCTGTTCTTTTCGAAAGATTGCCGCAACTGGACGGATCGCGACCATATATTGCTGCAAAGCAGCAAAACCTTGAAAAATCTGAAGAAATTTTCGAGTATCTCGAAAAGCGAAAGAAGCAGGACCCCGATATCTGGATTTTGGAGGCAGATATCGCTGATGGTGCACGGTTCGTCGCATCCCTGGCGCGTTAACTTGACCTTCTGCGGTTCGACTCTATTTGGCCGCGCAGCTTCCAGGTGCGCAGGCGGTGCCTTCCGGCAATGAGGTCGGAGCATTAGCACGCAGACGGGGGGCGGCCGGCAGGCCAAACGAATGGACCGCTTTTAAAAGCAGATAACGCAAATGGTCCTCGCCTGCGTCGGGCTTGTCCACCGCCCAGAACTACGGAAATATGACTCGCAGGAGCCATGGGCTCGCGCTTGCCGCTGCGGCGGTTGCGCTAGGCCTTACATTCGCCAGCGCGGAAACGTCTGGCGCACGCGCCCAGGACAATGACGCCGGGCAAGATCAGGTGGTAGTCGCCACCGGCGGTTCAGACGATTCCGCAATCCAATTCGTCTCGCAGGAAGTGGTTCAACCCACTGCCGCCGCGGCAACGAATGATGTTGCCCAAGGCAAGAGCGAAGCGGCCAAGGCAACTGCCAGGTCACTGCGCGAGCTGGTTGAAGCCACCAACACCGATTTCGCGCTGTCCGAACAGATGCGCTGCCTTGCCGGTGCGGTCTATTTCGAATCGCGCGGTGAACCGCTGACGGGCCAGCTGGCTGTGGCGCAGGTTGTGATCAACCGCGCTGACAGCAACCGCTTCCCGGAAAGCTATTGCGGCGTTGTCTACCAGCGCGCGCAATTCTCTTTCGTACGCGGCGGGTCGATGCCGCGCATCAATACGAGCTCAAAAGCGTGGAACCGCGCCAAGGCAATCGCTCGCATCGCGCATGAAGGGATGTGGGAATCCGAAGCTGCAGATTCGCTTTACTTCCATGCGAAGTATGTGAACCCCAGCTGGAACCGCAAAAAGATCGCGCGCGCGACGATCAACAGCCACATCTTCTATCGCTAGGATAGCGGTTCGATGAATTTCGAAAGGGGCTCGCCGAAAGGTTGAGCCCCTTTTCTGTTGTGCCAACCTAGAATCGCAGCCGAGCCCAAACCGGCGCGTGATCGCTCGCCTTTTCGCGGCCCCGATGCGCCTTGTCGACACCCACCGAATCCAGGCGATCAGCCAGTTCCGGGCTGAGCAGGATATGGTCGATGCGAAAGCCATGGTCGCGTTGCCATGCCCCGGCCTGATAGTCCCAATAGGTCCACACGCCGCCGCGCGGGTTGTGCGTGCGCAAAGCGTCAGTCCAGCCATCGGCCAGAAGCCGTGCATAGGCCGCCCGGCTTTCAGGCTGCATCAGGGCATCGTCTGCCATCGCCTTGGTCGCCCACACATCATTGTCTTCCGGGATGACATTGAAATCGCCGAGCACGGCGGCAGGAACTTCCTCTGCCCAGATCTGCGCCATGCGTGCGCGCAGCTCATCCATCCAGGCCAGCTTGTAATCGAATTTGGGCCCCGGCTGCGGATTGCCATTGGGCAGGTAGATGCACACTATCCGCACACCGCCGACATCGGCTTCGAGATAGCGCGCCTGTTCGCCTTCATCCTCTTTGGGCCCGTCGATACCGAGCCCACGCTGGACTTCGATCGGGCCTTCGACACCAGCGTTCTGATCAACCAGGATAGCAACCCCGTTGAAGCTCTTTTGCCCGTGCCAGATCGCCTTATAGCCGAGCGCTTCGAACTCATCGCCCGGGAAATTCTCGTCCATGCTCTTGATTTCTTGCAGGCAAGCGACCGTGGGCCGGGTTTCCTGGAGCCATTCCTTCAAGCGCGGCAAACGCGCCTTGATACCGTTGATATTGAAAGTTGCGATCTTCATGAAAGGACTAGTGCCTGAAGATACGCGGCGCGTCTAATTCAAATCCCGAAGCTCGATCCGCAGCCGCAACCAGCCGCCGCTTGCGGATTTTCCACGCGAAAAGCGGCGCCGCCCAGCGATTCAACGAAATCGACAACACTGCCGGAAACGAGATCGAGACTCACCGGATCAACCACCAGCTGTACGCCATCCGTCTCACTCACGGCGTCATCGCCATCAGCAGCATCTGCCAAGTCAAATTTGTACTGGAAGCCTGAGCAACCCCCACCTTCAACCGACAAGCGCAGGATTGCCGGTTTTGACTGCTTCTCGGCAATCCATGCAACGCGCTTCGCCGCAGCGGGGGTCAAAGTGAGTGTTTCAGCCATCATCCGCTGAATTTAAGGTCGCTTGCGCCAATTCTCAAGCGGTCTGGATATAGGTGCGTAAAGCCTCCGCCTCATGCTCCACCTCATCGGTATGATGTTTGACCAGATCTCCGATGGAAATGAAGGCCACCATCGCATTGCCTTCCAGCACGGGAAGATGGCGAATGCGGCGCCTGGTCATCAGGGCAAAGGCATCATCGATCACGGTTGACGGCTCGACTGTAATCGGCGGTGCAGTCATCACATCGGCGAGCGGGCGGTTGAGGCAGACTTCGCCTTCTTCTGCCAAGCGGTAGATCACGTCGCGCTCGGAAAAGATCCCTACGACTGATCCACCTTGCGTCACCGGCAGGGCGCCGATCCGTTTCTCCGCCAATATGGCAACCGCTTCGCGCATGGGTGTCGAAGCATTGCAGCTAATCACGTCCTGGCTGCTGCGGCCCTGAATGATCTTGGCGATGGTCATGGCTTGTCCTCCTCCGATTCATGCGAAGAATGCCACTTTCCCTGCAAAAAGGCGAATCAAAGCGATCGAACTGAAGCATTGCATCACAGTGCGCGAAGGCCCATGTGGCGCCCGATGGTTGGAAAATCCCCCCTCGACGATCCGCAGACCGCCGCTCACGCCTGGGCGCGCTATCGCAGGCTGATGCGGTTCATGTTCCTGTTCACCGTGGGCATGGTCGGAATCGCCTTGGCGTTGCTCTACAAATTCAATGGGGCGGTTTCCGTACATTTCTACATCGCGGTTGCATTGGGAATGGGCTTCATGATGCTGCTGACCAGTGCGCTGATGGGGCTGGTGTTCCTGTCCAATGGCACAGGACACGATGCTTCGGTCGACAACAATCTGCCGAAGCATGACGAAGACTGAAAGTTGACGGCTGGCGCGCTCGTTCAGCCGGGATAGGTCAACCGGTACTCTTCCACCGGTTCGTTCCCGATCAGATGTTCCTGGATGATCCGTTCAAGCACGTCCGGACTGGCTGAGTGGTACCATACCCGGTCTGGCCATACGACCGCGATCGGCCCCGCCGCACATACTTGCAAGCAATCCGCCTTGGTGCGCTGCACACCGCCGCAGGACTTGCCTTCGGGATTGATCCGTTTCGGCCCTGAAAGCTTCAACTCGTTCAACCGCCGCTTGAGATATTTCCACGAGGCTTCGCCTTGCTCGCGCGAACAGCATTTCTGCTTTTCGCTCATCGCGCACAGGAAGATATGCCTGCCAATGCTTTCCCCACCCAGCTTGGCGAGCGCCAGTTGCGCTTCTGCAAGATCGGGCGGGTTGGGGGATTCGGTGCTCATGCTGCGCGGGGTTTAACGGCGGCCGCCGGAAGAGGCTAGCCGCGTTTTCCGGCAATCCGCGCGATCTCTGCCTGAACCATCTTCTCGACCATGCCAGGCAGATTCTTGTCGAGCCATTCTGCCAGCATGGGGCGCAGCATGTCCCGCACCAGCCCTTCAAGCGAGGTTTCGCCTGACCGCACGATCTGCGGGCGTGCGCCCGGTTCAGCGAGCATCGCCAGCGCTTCGAAGTTCTCGCGCATCGAATTGCGCACCGCTTCCGTAGTCAGCGGGGATTCCTGTTCTGTCTGGCGCGCGGCCTCATATTCGCCGCCATGATCGGCCTGCCGGACAAGGTCTTGCGCAAACTCCATTGTAGCAAGGTCGAGAACATCCTCTTCCGCTTCGTCACCGCTTTTGCTGCGCGTTTGCCCGTTGGCTGCCTGGGCTGAGGGTAGGCGATTGTCGCGCGCAATCACATTCTTGATCGATTCGAGGATTTCCTCGACCGAAGCTTCATTGTGCTGCGCCATGCGCTCCCTATCCCCTGTTGCGCGTTTCGACATGACCGGTTGCGGCTATTGACGTCACTGGTTCGTGACGTCACCCGACTCATCAGGCGGACCAATCATCGCGTCGGGCGCGGGGATGTCAACGGTTCTCGTTGATTTTGCGGCGGGTTCGGGGTCGCGCTGCCAATCAAACAGCGCGCGCCGCGCACGCTTGGCGTTGATTTCCGGGTCATAAAGCAGGCCGCCCGTGTCGAGATTGAGATCGCGCGCCTCTGCCTTGCCCATCGCGGCCAGCACGGTGAAGCCCGCCACATAAGCATTGCGCCGCGCGGTGACCAATTGCGCCCGCGCTGAAAGCAATTCCTGTTCGGCATTGAGCACATCAAGAATCGTGCGGTTGCCAATCGAATTTTCTGCCCGCACGCCTTCGAGGCTGAGTTCGGCGGCAGCAACCGCAGCTTCGGAACTTTCGATCACCGCCTGCGAGGCCTGCCAGCTCGAATATGCGGCGCGGACTTGCGAGATCACATTGCGTTCTGTCGCGATGACCTGTTCGAGCGCAGCAGTCTCGCGGGCATAGGCTTGCCGCTGGCGCGCGGCAGGCAATCCGCCTTGAAAGATCGGAATGGTTACCTGAACGCCAGCGTTGGCGGTGGTTTCCGTCTGCGTGAAATTGGAAGAGATCGGGCCGCCAAGTGTGCCGAAATAATCGGTGTAGTCGATGTTGGCGAACAGCCCGACAGTGGGCAGGCGGCCAGATCCGGCTACCTCCGAATCATATCCCGCCGCATCCGCACGTTCGCGCGCAGCGATCAGATCGGGGTTGCTGTCGAGCGCTGTCACCACTGCTTCCCCAACGGTTTCCGGCAGGCCGGGCAAGGGCGGGGGCGGCTGAAGATCGGCTGGCGCCCGGCCCACCAGCTGGATATAGTTTTCGCGTGCTGCGATCAGGTTCGCTTGCGCGTTGCGAAAATCGCCTTGCGCGACGGCAAGGCGCGATTGCGATTGTGCCACATCGGTGCGGGTAAGCTCGCCAATCTCGAAGCGATCCGTCGTCGCCTCCAGATTCACGCTCAACACATCAACCTGATTGCCCGCCAGAGTTGCCAGCGCTTCCGTGCGCAGCACATCCATGTAGGCGGCAACAACCTGGCTGAAGACAGAGCTTTCTGTGCCGCGCAGATCAGCCTGGCCTGCAGAGACACGCTCTTTCGCGGCCTTGATGCCGTTGCGAACGGCGCCGCCTGAATAGACCGGCACAGTCATGTCGACACCGCCCTGGAAGCGGCGCTCCGGCGCAGTGAAGCTGTTGGGCGAGACGCGTACGAATTCGATGTGGTTGCCGGTTACCGACACATTGTGCAGCCCTTGTGCGCGCTGGATCGGCACGTCTTCATCGGTTGCGCGTTGCTGCGCGCGAGCGGCGAGCAATGTGGGGTTGGTCTCATAAGCGCTGACCAGCGCATCGCGCAGATCATCTGCCTGAGCTGAAGCAGGAACCAGCGCCGAGCCCAGCATTAGGGCGGCCGCCAATGGCCGGATTGCAGGGCTACGTGCGGTCAAGTTCAGAAACTCCATTCCTTCGGACGGTCAAATTCAGCAAGCACAGGGATGCCGATCTCAGCCAGCGGTCGCAGTGTCACTTGCCCCGCCACTTTCCTGCCGGTCGCCAGTCGCGTTACACCGCGCAGCACCAGCCCGGTCACAATCCGGCCACCTTCTTCGAGCTGTTTGGCAAGCGATTCGGGCATTTGTTCGATCGCGCCGTCCACCATGATCAGCGAATAGGCCTTGCGGCCTTTCTTGCCGCTTGCGACCTCTTCGACAGACTTTATGTCGAGCTTGCCAACCAAGGCGCGAAGCAGTTCAGCGAGGTAGCCAGAACCACTTTCGACCACGAGCACATTGTCATTTTGTGTAGGCCGTGCTTCAGCCAGCATCTTTCCATGCACCAGTGGTGCAGCGAGATGACGGCCGTCGCCAAGCGGGATCGCCCTGTCCATATAGGCAATCGAGCGCGCGCCTTCCGGCACAAAATCTTCACGCGCAACAGCACCCATTCGCGCAAGCACGAAGGGCTCATTCACCCCACTGGTGCGCAGCTGGCTGTCGATCATGGCTTTGCGGGCGGCTGTCATATCTGTCGTCATTGAGGCTTTCCACTGGCTGTATTACACGCACAACACACTAGGTCAATCACCTCTAGCCTTTGGAGTGCTTGTCGCCAAGCGCTTTGAACCTTGGAAATTCAGTCGAAATTGCATTCGGGTTTTGACGGTAGGAGGCGCGCACGCCTATGGGGCGAGGGAATCGACCGACAGGAGCACAGCTTCGATGAGCGACATGACCCTTATCCGCGAAGACGATCTGATCGAGACCGTGGCGGACGCCCTGCAATATATCTCTTACTACCACCCGATGGATTACATCCAGGCGCTGGGCAAAGCCTATGACGCCGAGCAAGGCCCGGCGGCCAAGGATGCGATTGCGCAAATCCTCACCAACAGCCGGATGTGCGCCGAAGGGCATCGCCCGATCTGCCAGGACACAGGCATCGTCAATGTGTACATCAAATGGGGGCAGGACTGCCGCCTGGAATCGAAGCGTTCGCTGCAGGATGTGGTCGATGAAGGGGTGCGCCGCGCTTACAATCACCCTGAGAACAAGCTGCGAGCCTCGATCCTGGCTGATCCTGCTTTCACGCGCCGCAACACGCGCGACAACACGCCGTGTGTTCTTTCAGTGGAAATGGTGCCGGGCAACACGATCAGCATTGATGTGGCGGCCAAGGGCGGCGGCAGCGAGAACAAGTCCAAGTTCAAGATGATGAACCCCTCGGACAATATCATTGACTGGGTGCTCGAGCAGATCCCATCGATGGGCGCTGGCTGGTGCCCGCCGGGCATGCTGGGGATCGGGATTGGCGGCACGGCAGAGCACTGCATGAAGCTTGCCAAGCAAAGCCTGATGGACCCGATCGACATGAGCCAGCTCAAGGCACGCGGTGCGCAAAACGATATCGAGCAGCTGCGGATCGATATATTCGATGCGGTTAATGCCACGGGTGTCGGCGCGCAGGGCTTGGGTGGCCTCTCGACCATTCTTGACGTCAAGATTCTCGACTGGCCCTGCCACGCGGCGGGCAAGCCGGTGGCGATGATCCCCAATTGCGCGGCGACGCGCCATGCGCATGTGACGATGGATGGTTCAGGCCCGGCCTATATCCCGCAGCCCGATCTCGATGCCTGGCCCAAGGTGGAATGGCAGCCCGATGCTGAAGCGAAGCGGGTCGATCTTGATAATCTCACGCCGGAAGAAGTCGCGAGCTGGAAAGCGGGTGATCGCCTGCTGCTCAATGGCGCGATGCTGACGGGCCGCGATGCCGCGCATAAGCGCATCCAGGACATGCTGGCGAAAGGCGAGGAGCTGCCGGTCGATTTCAAGGGTCGCGCGATCTATTACGTCGGCCCGGTTGATCCGGTGATGGGCGAAGTGGTTGGCCCGGCCGGCCCGACCACAGCGACGCGGATGGACAAGTTCACTGAAATGATGCTCGACCTTGGCCTGCTGGCAATGATCGGCAAGGCCGAGCGCGGGCATGATGCAGTCGATGTGATCAGCCGCTTCAAGGTCTCCTACCTGATGGCAGTTGGCGGGGCAGCGTATCTGGTGGCGCGTGCGATCAAGGAAGCCAAGATTGTCGCTTTCGAAGACCTTGGCATGGAAGCGATCTACGAATTCACAGTGAAGGATATGCCGGTAACCGTCGCAGTCGATAGCGAAGGCACCAACGTGCACAAGCTGGCGCCAGCGCAATGGAAAGAGCGGATTGCAAAGGAGAAATTGCTCGAGAACGGCTGATCGCTCGACGCCGGTCGTTCGATGAACTTTCGATGAACGGTATATCGTGGCCGACGACGGATTCGCCTTGTAAAAGGCGCGCAGCTATCTGGCAGATGTAATGGACACAAATACAAAGAACATCGCAACCAGCGTTCCGGTCCGCACAGTGATTGTGTCGATCGTTGCGCTGTGGGCGGTGCATTTCGCCGTGACCACGCTGCGCGCCTATGTCGTAGGCTTCGAGTTCCAGGACGAGATGCTTTGGCGCCGCGGCGTCGTGACAATGGTTGGTGTCGCGATGACCATGGTGCTGTGGTTCCTGCTCAGGCTGCTGGACAATCGACCATTCTGGTTGCGCGTTGCCGCTGCAATTGTGCTCGCTTTCCCGCTGGCAATCCCGATCGCGCAAACCAACCAGATGATCTTCGCGGACATTTCGCAGATGGAGGAAGAACGCTACGGCCAGGAACGCGGCATCAAGGTTCGGCGCGACGAAGCAGGCAACTTGCTCGTCGATGTGCCGATCAAGCGTATCAGGCCGTGGGACGATGGCACCGAATCTGCAGAAGCAATTGAAGACGAACTGATTTCCGAAAGCATCATCATTGCGCCCGCGCCGACGGAGACTGAACGTTGGGCACTGATTATCGAGCTTGCGCTTGGCCGCTATTTCCTCATGCTCGCCTGGGCTTCGCTCTATTTCGCGATGGTGGCCGGTTTTGCTGCGCGTGCAGCGGAACGCCGCGCTGGCGAGTTCCGTCAGGCTGCAAAGGCTGCAGAGCTGCGCTCGCTAAGGTATCAGGTCAATCCGCACTTCCTGTTCAACACGCTCAACTCGCTGTCTTCGCTGGTGATGACCAACAAGACCGAGCGCGCGGAACAAATGATTCAGACCATGTCGCGCTTCTATCGCCATAGTCTCGCCGATGATCCAACCTCGGATGTCCTGCTGGAAGACGAGATTGACCTGCAGAAGCTCTATCTCGATATCGAGACAGTGCGTTTCCCCGAACGCCTGCGGACAGAGTTCGACATGCCGGAGGATCTGCGCGATGCCCGCGTACCCGGGATGATCCTGCAGCCCCTGGTTGAAAACTCGGTCAAATATGCCGTCTCGCGCGTCAATCGACCGGTCACGATCAAGATCTCGGCACGCGAAGAGTTCGATCGTCTGGTGCTGACAGTGGCGGATGACGGGCCGGGCGTGCCCGAAGAGTCGGAGCATGGCTTTGGCATCGGTCTTGCGAATGTGCGCGACAGGTTGGAAGCCCGTTTTGGCCCGGACGTCATGCTCGAATCCGGGCCTGTTCCGGGTGGATATCGCAGCGAAATCCGCATACCGTTGACTCGAAATGGCTGACAGCAATCACGCGGAAACCCCGCTCAGAACTCTGATCGTTGATGACGAACCGCTCGCAGTCGAGCGGATACAGGTCATATGCGCGGGGCTGGACATGATCTCTGTAGCCGGAACCGCGAGCGATGGCGCTGCGGCGCTGAGGCTGGTCGAGGCACTTTCGCCCGATTTGATACTGCTCGACATGACCATGCCGGAACTTGACGGGCTCGCCGTTGCGCGTGAACTGGCGAAGAAAGACGTCCCTCCGGCGGTCATCTTTGTCACCGCCCACGATGACTTTGCCGTTGAAGCTTTCGATCTTGATGCGATCGATTACGTGCTGAAACCCGTGGCTAGCGACCGGCTGGTTCGCGCAATCGAACGGGCCATTGCGCGGCGCGGAACATCTCGCAACAAAGACAGCCAATGGCTCGAAGAACTGTGGGTGCCGCATCGTTCCGAGCTACTACGGATAGCGGTGAGCGAAGTCAGCCGGATCGATGCCGAGCGTGACTATGTGCGCTTGCATGTCGGCGATGGAGCAGAGGGCGGGCGCAGCTATCTGCTGCTGCAGACGATCGCCGGGCTTGAGGAAAGGCTCGACCCGGCAGAATTCATCCGGATCCATCGGTCCACCATTTTGCGCAAGGACCGTATTCGCGGCTTGCGGCACGATGGATTGGGAGTTTGGTCAGCGGAGCTTGATTGCGGCGAAGCGCTCAGGATTGGTCGCACTTACCTGCCCAAGGTAAAGGCAATGGCCGGGCGTTGATCTGGCCGGTTCTGCCAGATATCACAGCTGCATAAAGGGGGGCGGCCCGAACCTCAGGGACTGGATTGGGGCCCGGGCCGCCAGGTGCCATGGGACTTACGCCCAGGTGCACTTATCAATAGCTGATTAGCTTGCCTGCATCTCCTATTCGCGGGGACCGGGTAAGGGGGGGGAAGGCCGCATCCGCATGAGAAGAATTACCGGATTGCAGTGCCGCGGGCATGGCGTGCTCGACCATCGTCGGTGGCCTATCGACCAGCAATCACCCGGCAGGACTGACGGCTGAATTGCGCCGACGAATGGCTATTTCCAATCGACGGGTGTTTACGCAATAATGCAACAATGGCTTTGATCGTGATCTTCTTGCTCGGGATCGGCAATTTTGCATTGCATAAGGCAGTGCTTGAAAGCCGCCATCCTGTGCTGGGCCAAGCCAGTTGGTTTATCAATGTACTCGGTGGGCGTTTGACAATGCTCACAGAGTTCCTGGTGTTGCTGGCAGCGTTGTTGCTCGCCGCAAACGGATGGGCGGGCTTGGCTTGGGCTTATCTTGCTTATAGCGCGCTCAACGCGTTCGCGGCCTGGCTGATCCTGACCAATCGTATCTGATAGGCACTTTCTTGGCGCTGCGAATCTGCTAGGCGGCAAACCCATGCCGCAAGATTCCTCAACCCTGTTCCATGTCAGCGACACCCATTTCGGAGTGGAACATCACGCGGCAATGGCATGGTTTGTCGATGCGGTGCGGACGGAAGAGCCTGACGCGGTTATCTGCACAGGCGATCTCACACAACGCGCAACGCATCGCCAGTATGCCGCAGCGCGCGCATGGTTTCTTGATCTCGGTGTGCCGCTGATGGTGCAACCGGGCAATCATGACATGCCCTATTACAATCCGTGGGAGCGGTTCACGCAGCCTTACAAGAGGTCAGGCGAACTGGCAGCTGCAGTGAATACGCCGATCGAGCTCGCGCACGCGGTTATCGTGCCTTTCGAGACCAATGTGCGTGCACAGCTGCGTTGGCCGTGGTCTGACGGTGTTGTAACCCGCCGCAATCTCGATGCTGCGCTTGCTCGCCTGCGCGACTTGCAGGATGACCCACGGATCAAGCTGGTGGCGTGCCATCACCCGCTGCTTGCGGCGCATGACGGGCAGAAGAATCCAACCATTCGCGGCGACATGGCGTTCGAAGAACTCGCCGCAGTAGGCGCAAGCGCTGTTTTGACCGGCCACATCCACATGCCGTTTGACCAGGTCCGCTCACGCGGGAACAATGCCATGCGCATGATTGGTGCAGGCACATTGTCGACGCGGCTGCGCAATGGCGCTCCACCGTCCTACAATGTGGTGCGCATCAGTTCCGATGGGGCAATCGACGTCGAGCGGCGCGATTTCATGGATTGAGCAGTGAAAGCAAAAGGGCGGCCCCGCAGGACCGCCCTCGCATTGTTTGATTGATCCGAACGATCAGCGCTTCGAGAACTGGAAGCTGCGACGTGCTTTCGCGCGGCCATACTTCTTGCGCTCGACCACGCGGCTGTCGCGGGTAAGGAAGCCAGCAGCCTTGACTGTAGAGCGCAATGCAGGCTCATACTTGGTCAATGCCTGGCTGATACCGTGCTTGACCGCGCCGGCCTGGCCTGAAAGGCCGCCGCCGCGCACGGTTGCGATCACATCATACTGGCCTTCACGCTCGGTGATACCGAACGGCTGGTTGATGATCAGGCGCAGCGTCGGACGGGCGAAGTAGACTTCCTGGTCCTTGCCGTTGACGGTGATCGTGCCTTTGCCCGGCTTGATCCAAACGCGGGCAACCGCATCCTTGCGGCGACCGGTCGCATAGGCACGGCCTTGCGCGTCAAGTTCCTGCTCGCGCAGTGGAACGTCAGCTACAGCGGCAATCTCAGCCGCATCGCCTTGAGGTGCGTCGCCTGCGATATCCTTCAGATCAGCCAGATCCGAAACGGTTTCGTTGTTTGTCTCGTCAGCCATTATGCGGTGACCTTGTTCTTGCGATTCATGGAAGCAACGTCGAGCACTTCGGGCTTTTGCCCGTCATAAGGGTGCTCGGTGCCGGCAAAGAGGTGCAGCGCCCGCATCTGCTGGCGGCCCAGCGGGCCGCGCGGGATCATGCGTTCGACAGCCTTTTCAAGGACGCGCTCTGGAAACTGGCCTCCCAGCACTTTCGCCGGAGTTGTTTCCTTGATGCCGCCCGGATGGCCGGTGTGCTTGTAATAGACCTTGTCGCCCATCTTCTTGCCGGTGAATTTCACCTTGTCGGCATTGATGACAATCACATGGTCGCCGCAATCGACATGCGGGGTGTAGCTCGGCTTGTGCTTGCCGCGCAGGATATTGGCGATGATCGAAGCAACACGACCAACAACCAGGCCGTCTGCATCAATCAGGTGCCACTTCTTTTCGACCTCTGCCGGCTTTACCGACTGGGTCTGCTTGCTAAGCGCCTTCATGGGTTCACATTCCTAAATTAAACAAGCCGCAGCCATATGCCGCGGCTTCGAATCACGCCTGCGACCAACGCCACAGCCCGTGAGAACGGGGCGCAAATGTCGCTTTAGGGCGCGCAAGTCAAGCAAAACCGCGCCTTTGAAAGGAGGTAAAATGATACCTCCACAGTCTAGGTATTGCCGGAAGCGCTAAATCGCCCGCATTTTCCAATGTTCCGAAGACATGCGCTCGCTGCCTTGAAGACGCGTGATGATATGGCGATCAGCACGGTCAAGCAGGCCGCTGTCAGGTCGGGCAGAGGCCGAGAATTGAACTTCGAACTCTCCTGTGGTCCCGTCAGGTAGGGCGACTTTGCGCAAATCATGAACTGCTGGCTCGCGCGGATAAAAAAGGTCTCGCGGCAGGCGATCAAGGACTTGTCCGCCCGCATTCTGAAGTTGGGCAAGATAGCTGCCGGTCCGTTGCTGCTGGCTGAGGGTGAGGGTTGACTGAGCGATAAGGCGCTCCGCTGCCTCCACGGCTGAGGCAACATCCTCTTCTTTCTCAACATTACCCGCCGCAATAATCATGCCGCGTGAGTTCAATAGGATCGGAAACTGTCCATCGGTTGAACGCCGCCGCTCGACATCAGCGATTGGCGCGATCCGGCTAGGCGCGTCAACTTCAACGCGGGTCTGGCGACCCAGAATTGCGATGTCGCGCCCTTGCTGTTCGAAGCTGATTTGCCAATCCCGTTCGACAGTGATCTTCTCGCCATCGCTCAACCCGCGCACGATTCTGCGGGTCAGAACCTGAGCTCCGGCGGGCAGCCTGACGCGCTCTTGCGCCATCGCTGGCAACGCCATGGCGCTAAGCCCCGCAAATGACATTCCAATGAGAGAGCGGCGCGACCACTTCATCATTACTGTTTCCCCCGAACCAGTCGAGCAAGCCAGTCTGCCGTTGCCGCATGTGCGGAATCGCAGTGCCAGCCCAATATTGCCGGTGTATCATAGGGATGTATGTCGGCCAAACATTGTATAGCTTGTTCAAGAAGAGCCGAATTTGTCTTGAACAAAACGCCGATTTCCTGACCGGTGCTTCGCTCTCCTTCCCATTCAAAGATTGCTTCGACATCGCCCAGAATATTCGCGCACGCGACAAGTTTCTCGTCAAGAAGTGTGTGTGCTGCCGCCCGGGCGGATTCCCGGTCGGGAAAGGGGCACCAGATCAGCGCACTCATTTGCCACGCGCCTGCTGCGCGCCGTCGGAATGCATGCCCCAGGCTATGCTGGCGACCAGCAGGGCGCCGACCAGCTGATGCGACACCGCTACCCACAATGAGACTTCGGATAGCACGGTCGCTACTCCCAACAGGAACATGGTGCCGAACGCGCTGTGGATTGCGATGGAAGCCATGCGGTCGCTCTTGCGCACCCGCCGGGCGAGCCAAACCAGCGCAGCCACTGCGATCCATGCCCACCAGCGGTGCAGGAAATGCAGCAGGAAGGGATCGTGCGTCAAAGCCCAAGGCCAACCCTTCGAGAGGTCCGGCTGAGGCAAGAACTGCCCGTTCATCAACGGCCAGTCATAGGCCGCATGTCCGGCGTTCAATCCCGCTACCCATGCACCAAGCAGCAGCTGGACGAATACAATAGATCCAATCGCCAGTGATTGCATGGTCAGAATTGCAGGCCGCACAGCAGGATCGCGCGCCAAGATCTGAAGGTCGCGCGCGGTCCAGACTAGCCCGCCAAGCAAGAACAATGCAGTCAGCAAATGCGCCGACAAGCGGAAATGGCTGACATCGGTAAGATCCGTGCCAACGCCTGATGCGACCATATACCAGCCCAGCGCGCCTTGCCCGCAGATCAAGGCGAACAACGCAAGCAGGCGGGGCTTGTAGCCTTGCGGAATCGCGCCTCTGATCCAGAACCACACCATCGGCAGCAGGAACGCCAGGCCGATCAACCGCCCCAGGATGCGGTGAAACCATTCCCAGAAGTAGATGAACTTGAACGCGGGAAGGTCCATTCCCGCCGGTCCGCTTTCGAAGCGGAACTCGCCCGTTTGCCGATAGAGATCGAACTCCGCTTGCCACGCCTGTTCAGTCAAAGGCGGCAGGATTCCGGTGACCAGGCTCCAATGGGTGATGGAAAGCCCGCTCTCGGTAAGCCGGGTAATCCCGCCCACCATCACAATCACCACCACCATTGCTGCTACAGCATAAAGCCAGTGCGCGAGCGCCAGCGGCCGTGCCGATGCGGGAATGTGCCGGAGCGATTGCGGCATGGGTTTTGCGCTGGATGCCATGCGGCGTTACCTGCGCAGCATGGCGCGAAAGTGCAAGCCTTCTTGATGCAACACATCTTGCGCATCCGGCAATTCTGCCACCTGCCACTTGCAAGATGATACACCATCACATACATGGCGAAAGGAAGCATGGAAACACAAACCCTCTCGATTCGGCAGCGGCTCGATCGCGCTGGCATCTGGCTATCGAGCCTGTGCCTGCTGCATTGCATCGCCACGATCGTGCTCGTGTCCCTGCTGGGCGCAGGCAGCAACTTCCTGCTCTCGCCTGATATCCACCGCTATGGTCTGGCGCTGGCTTTGGTCATTGCTGCTGTCGCGATCGGATGGGGCGCGCTGCGTCATCGCCGACCGATCCCCTTTGTTACTGCCATGACCGGGCTCACCTTCATGGGCGGTGCCCTGGCGATGCCGCATGGCTTCTACGAAGTGCTCTTCACCATGATCGGCGTCACATTGGTTGCGACCGGGCACGTGCTCAACTTGCGATCGCACTTGCCTCAGGCGCGTTGAGGCTTATGTCGCGCTCCTATGAGCGCTACCAAAACCATCACACTAAATGGCGAAACCCGCCAGACAACAGCTGACACCATTGCCGCGCTGGTGCGCGAGCTGGAGTTTGACCCGGCCAAGGTTGCTGTCGAACGTAATCGAGAAATCGCGCCACGCTCGACTTTGGAGCAGGCTCCGCTGGCTGATGGCGATGTCCTTGAAATTGTCCATTTCGTTGGCGGAGGCTCGCAGGCGGCAATGGCTGACAGCTGGACCGTTGCGGGCAGGACGTTCCGCTCCCGCCTGATTGTCGGCACCGGCAAGTATAAGGATTTCGAGCAGAATGCAGCCGCGGTTGAAGCGGCAGGCGCGGAAATCGTGACAGTCGCCGTGCGCCGGGTGAATGTCAGCGATCCGAAGGCTCCGATGCTCACGGATTATATCGATCCCAAGAAGATCACATATCTGCCCAACACCGCAGGCTGCTTCACGGCAGACGATGCGATCCGCACGCTCAGGCTAGCACGCGAAGCGGGCGGTTGGGACCTGGTGAAGCTCGAAGTGCTCGGCGAGGCGCGCACGCTCTATCCCAATATGAAGGAAACGCTCCACGCGACTGAAGTGCTCGCCAAGGAAGGCTTCCTGCCAATGGTCTATTGCGTCGACGATCCGATTGCCGCGAAGCAGCTGGAAGACGCAGGCGCTGTTGCTGTCATGCCGCTGGGCGCGCCGATTGGCTCAGGCCTGGGCATCCAGAATCGGGTAACCATCCGCTTGATCGTTGAAGGCGCGAATGTGCCTGTGCTGGTTGATGCGGGCGTCGGGACTGCCAGCGATGCTGCCGTGGGCATGGAGCTGGGATGTGACGGGATCCTGATGAACACCGCGATTGCCGAGGCTAAGGATCCGATCCGCATGGCACGTGCGATGAAGCTTGCGGTAGAGGCCGGGCGCGAAGCCTATCTGGCAGGCCGCATGGGTCGCCGGATGTATGCCGATCCCAGCTCGCCGCTTGCCGGGCTGATCTGAGGTTATCGCGCGCCCCCGCGCAAGCAATACAAGTATAGTTACCGATAATTAACCAGCTTCGGCGAAACTCCCGCTTGCAACAGGGAGCAAACGCCATGGCATTAGCTGGCACGGCATCGATGACGATCAACGAGATGCGCGAATTCGCGAGCTTCTCCGCAGCGGAGCAGCGCTATATCAAGCGCAGCCTGGATATCGGCCTCAGCCGCCAGGATGCCTTCAAGCTGTGGGCGCGCAATGAAGGCGAGAATGCTGCGATCCGCAGCCAGTATGTCGCCTATCAGGAATTGAAGACATTGCGCGAAACCATGCCGCATGATGCCACGATTGCTCATATCGAAGCGTTTATCGGCAAGCTGGTGCGTGTTGCCGCCTTCGATCTGTCGCAGGAACGCATCGCCAGCTTCTCGGCCTTCCGCTTTCTCTACGAACGCTTGCTCGGCGCGGAAGTTCGCCCCTGGCTGCCAAGCGCATTCTGCGCGGCTGCCGCACTGCCGCAGATCCGCCCTGAATGTCGCAAGGAACTGCTGCAGAGCCTCTCTGAAGCAGCTGCGACCGCACCAGGTTGGTCAGACCGCGAGCCGAGCTTCTATCCGGAATATATCGAAGCCGCCGAAGCGGCCTAACGCTCTTCCACAATCAGATAGGTGACAGTTGTGTCACCCACATTGATCACTTCGTGCCAATCGGTGCCCTGGCTGGTGAAGTGTGAGCCCGCGTCGATTTCTGCCACCCGCACGCCGCTTGCATCGGTTAGCTGCATGGCGCCGCCGGAAAGCGCATAGCCAAAATGTGGCGGGTGATAGTGCCTCTCGTGGCCAACGCCCGGCGGGAAAGTGCATCGCAGCGTGCGATGCGAGGCGCTTTGGTGGAGCAGTTCGCAAACGGGTTTACCGTTCCACCCTGCCTCAAGCGCTGACGGCAGCGCACCAGCCCGATCGGCACCATGCGCACAGGCGCCAAGCCCTGCGAGTGCCGGAATGACCAGTGCGAGGCGCAGCCAGTTTGCGCGCATCATGCGCGATATAGCCCGTCAATCCGTTCCTGGTAGCGATCGCGGATCTTGTGCCGCCGGATCTTCATGCTCGGCGTCATTTCCTCGTTCTCGATCGTGAAGCCTTCGTCTGCGAATGCAAACTGACGCACCTTCTCGATTACGGACAGGTCCTTGTTCACCCGGTCAACCGCAGCCCGCACGGCGGCTTTGAATGCCGGCAGGTCCTGCAAGGCCTTCATGTCGAACTTCTCGTCATTGGCTTTTGCCCATTCCAGCGCCCATTCGGCATCGGGCACGATCAGGCCAACGACATATGGCCGCTTGTCACCGCTTACCATCGCCTGTGCAATTTCTGGCTGCAGCGTCAGCATGCCTTCGATTTTTTGAGGCGCGACATTATCACCCTTGTCATTGACGATCATGTCTTTCTTGCGGTCAGTGATAACGATCCGTCCCGCGTCATCGAGATGGCCGATGTCGCCTGTGTGGAGCCAGCCATCCTTGATCGTGCGGGCCGTCTCTGCCTCGTTACG
Organism: Erythrobacter sp.; assembly: GCA_030148605.1. Taxonomy (GTDB): domain Bacteria; phylum Pseudomonadota; class Alphaproteobacteria; order Sphingomonadales; family Sphingomonadaceae; genus Erythrobacter. Next base: position 38,157 of record JASBTD010000035.1, on the reverse strand, counting down.
CCAATAGCCGTGCATCACCAGCTCGCCGCGCACCAGGATTTCACCATCCTCTGCGATCTTCACTTCAACTCCGCGTAGCGGCGGGCCGACGGTGTCCATCTTGAGCCCGGCAGCCGGGCGGTTGCAGCTGATCACCGGCCCCGCTTCGGTCTGGCCGTAACCTTGCAGCATGGTCAGCCCCATCGCTTCGAAGAAATTGCCGACATCGGGGTTGAGCGGCGCGCCGCCAGATACCATCGCCTTCATCCGCCCGCCGAATCGCGCGCGTATTTTCGGGCGCAATGTTTTCTCGAGAATGAAATTCATCGGCTTGTCGCGCTTGCGCTTGCGATCCGCCTCGCTGATCATCAGCGCCTTGTCCATCAGGTAATTGGCGACTTTGCCTTGCTTCTCGACCTGTTTCATGATGCGCGTGCGCAGCACTTCGAACAGGCGTGGGACCACGACCATGATCGTGGGGCGGGTTTCCTCGATATTGCTGGCGAGCTTGTCGAGCCCCTGTGAATAGAAGATTTCGGCCCCCACGCCGATCGGCAGGAATTGCCCGCCGGTGTGTTCATAGGCATGGCTGAGCGGCAGGAAGCTGAGAAAGCGTTCGTCCTTGATCCCGAAATCCTCGATCAGCACTTCGCCTGCGCCTGCGACATTGCACAGGATCGCGCCATGATGCTGCAGCACGCCGCGTGGTGCACCGCCGGTGCCGCTGGTGTAGATAATGCACGCGGTCTGGTCGCGACCGATGCCTGCGATGCGTTCGTCCACTGCCTTGCGCGCCGCCGTTGCATCGCCAGCGATCATTGTGTCCCAGCCGTGATAGTCGAAACTGCCTGACTGGTGGCGATGCAGGTCCTCGATGCCGATCACATGTTCGATCATCCCGGTTGACTGGATCGCCGGGTGAAGCGGAGCGAGCAGCTTCTCATCCGAGACGAACACAACACGCGCGCCCGAATTGTCGAGGATATGCAAGTGATCGCGTGTGGTGTTTGTAATGTAGGTGGGCACTGTAATGCAGCCCGCGGCCATGATCGCGAGGTCTGCGATGCACCATTCAGGCCGGTTCTCGCTCACCAGACACACACGGTCACCATCCTTGAGGCCCAATGCGCGCAAGTTCTCCGCGACAAGGCAAACCTGTTCCGCGACTTCGCGCCAGCTTTGCGTGACCCATTGGCCATCTTGCTTGCGGCCCAGAAAAGGTGCGTCACCCTTCGCATCGGCCCGCATCAGAAAAAGTTCGACGAGGTTATTCGCGTTATCAATATCGGTCAGCTGCACTGACATGGTCCTGCTCCCGGGGATGACCTCCCCCCTACGATTCTTGAATCCGGTCTAAGGTCCTGCAAACTCGGCGGCAAGTGGCTCGCGCCTCATGGCACTTCGAGCAAGGTCTCGATTCGCGGATCGCGCGCGCTGACCCAGCCGGCATCTTCCCGCATCACAGCATTGGCCTTGATCGGTGCTTCGCGCGGAATCAGCTGCTTGTGCCCCAGCGCCTTGAAAGCGTCGGCTTCGGTTTCAAGCCAGGTTCCTGCTTCGATCAACACGCGGTCACCGAATGCCATCAGGAAAGGCAGTGCAAGCGCTTCCTCTGCGCCCAGACCGAAGTCGATTGCACCGATGATGGCCCGTGTCGTTGTGACAGGAATGGTTGGCCCACCGGCGGCCCCCACCGCCATGAAGGGTCGACCTTCAGGGTCCCACACCACCGTTGGTGACATCGAACTGCGCGGGCGCTTGCCGCCTTCGACCCGGTTGGCGACAGGTTTGCCATCAACCTCTGGTGAGCGGCTGAAATCGGTCAGCTCGTTGTTTAGGTAGAACCCGTTCGCCATCAGGCCGGAGCCGAAGGCACCTTCGATGGTCGACGTATAGCTGACCATGGTGCCTGCGCTATCGACTGCCGCAAAATGCGAAGTGCCATGCTCTTCCGGCTCATCGCCATCCGCCAACGCAATGCTGGCCCCTGGCGGGGTGCCGGGCGCAACCGATTCCGCGCGTTTGGCGGGATCGATCAGCTGGCTGCGCGATGCAAGATAGGTCGTGTCGATCAACCCGTCGACCGGCACAGGCACGAAATCTGAATCGGCCACGTAGAGCTCGCGGTCAGCATAGGCCAGCCGCTGCGCTTCCACGAACAGATGCCAGGTCACGGGATTCTCTGCGCCCAAGTTGCCAAGGTCAAACCGTTCAAGCTGGCCGAGGATCTGCAGCACAGCGATACCGCCAGAGCTGGGCGGGCCCATCCCGCAGACGCGATAGCCGCGATATGTGCCGCAAACCGCATCGCGCTGTTTCGGCTGGTATCCTGCGACATCGCCAAGCGTCATTGCGCCATCGCGCGGTGTCGCTTCAGCCACGGTCGCAACGATCGCTTCGCTGAGCTCGGATGTATAGAACACCTCAGGCCCTTCGCGTGCAATCCGTTCGAATGTCCGGGCGAGTTGCTCGTTCTGCACCAGCGTCCCGGCGGGCAAGGCATTGCCATCGGCATCGAAATAGAGCTTGCGGGCGGTCTCGCTAAAGCCAGCATGGTCGGCGCGCGCGCTCAACGAATTGTGGAAGCGCTGGTTGATCCTGAACCCGTCGCGCGCGAGCTTGATCGCAGGCTCGAACAGCTTGGCCCATGGCAATGATCCGTGATCGCGGTGCGCCATTGCGGCCATGCGGATGTTTCCGGGTACGCCCACACTCAAGCCGCTTTGCACAGAATCGCGGAAATCGGGAAGCGAGCCGTCCGCCGCAAGGAACCAGTCCGGGTCTGCGCCGGAAGGAGCGGTTTCGCGCCCGTCATAGGAAGTCACAGCCCCGTCGGCTGTTCCGCGGACGAGGAACCCGCCGCCGCCGATCCCGCTGCTTTGCGGCTCTACAACTGTCAGCGCGATCATCACTGCCAGCGCCGCGTCAGTGGCATTGCCGCCTGCTGCCAGCATTGCTTCACCAGCGGCTTGCGCGCGCGGGTCTGCTGCGCTTACCGCACCTGCGGCGGTTTGTGCAGGCGCGACAGGCGCGGAAGCAGTCTCAATCGGCGGGGAGTATGTGCTGCACCCCGCAACCAGCGAAGCGACAGCGACGAGCGGAGCAAATTTCCTCAACATGGCGCTAAGCGCTATTCGCTTCCGACAGCTTCGGCAATGGTTGAATGCCCTTCGCGCTTCATCAGCCGCTCGATCCCGCGCACGATTTTCGCGCCAAGGCCCGGCCCTTCATAGACCATCGCGCTGTAGATCTGAACCAGGCTCGCCCCGGCCTTGATCCGTTCCCAGGCATCTTCAGCGCTTCCGATCCCGCCTACGCCAACCAGCGGCAGCGCGCCGCCTGTCGCCGCGCGGAAATCGCGGATTCGCTGGAGCGCGAGCGGTTTCAACGGCGCGCCTGAAAGCCCGCCGGTCTCATGCGCATGGTGCGAGCGCAGCTCGGGCCGGGAAATCGTGGTGTTGGAAACAATCAAAGCGCCCAGCTCCTTGTCGATCGCGATTCGCGCGATGGCATTAATGTCAGCGGGCTCAAGGTCAGGAGCGACCTTGAGAAAGATCGGCGGCGGAGTATCCGGTGTTGCCTCAGCGCGTGCTTCGATCACGGCATCAAGCAGTTCGGTCAGCGCACCTTCATCCTGCAAGGCGCGCAGGCCGGGCGTGTTGGGGCTGGAGATATTGACCGCGAGGTAACTGGCGTGAGGCGCCATCAGCCGCGTCATCGTTGCGTAGTCCGCGATCCGATCTTCAGAATCCTTGTTCGCGCCGATATTGATGCCGAGCACGCCTGAGCGGCCCTTGCGCTTCTCGAGCCGGGCGAGCGCGGCTTCGGCACCGCCATTGTTGAACCCCATCCGGTTGATCACGGCCCTGTCTTCGACCAATCGAAACAATCGCGGCTTTGGGTTGCCGGACTGCGGCAAAGGGGTGATCGATCCGACTTCGGTAAAACCGAAACCAAGGCCGAGCAGCGCGTCAGGCACTTCGGCATCCTTGTCGAAGCCCGCCGCCACACCGACCGGGTTGGGGAAGTCTATACCGGCAACGCGGGTGGCGATCGCGTCTGCGATCGCGGGCTTGCGTTGCGGCAGGAGCTTGAGCCCTTCCACCGCCATGCGATGGGCCGATTCGGAGTCGATGGTAAACAGTGCGGGGCGCAGTAGGCGGAAGATCATGGGCTGCAGCCTATGGCAAGGCGGCAGTCCGCTGTCGAGCACTGAGAAGTGCTTGACGCGAATAGTTAATTATTTCAATCTGATGACAAGAAAAACTGCGATTCAGACCAACTCTTGTCGTTTGCATACAATTCGAGCTGAGGTGAATCGGCTAATCAGGAACTGCGACCCGAAGGGCTCGGAGCAGCAATGCGAAAAGTTCCTCAACTTCTAGGGCGGTTCCTTTATGGGGCCGCCCTTTTTTATTTTCGTGTTAGGGTGCGGCCTTGAAGTTGATGGGGAGCGCGATGGACAAGCCGGTTGAACGAACCACTGCGCCTGCGCAAAACCAAGCCATAAGCGCTATTGCGCTTACCCCGCGAAACAAATTCCAACTCGATTATATCGCCCCGCCAGTCTCGCTTAGCGACTATATCACCACGCTTTATCATTTCCGCTGCGATGAAGCGGTGATCCGCGATATCCAGCCAGCTGCGATCGGCCATCTCGCGCTGTTTCCCTATGGCGTTGGCGAAATGCAGTTTCGCGACGGCCGGACCGATCCCAGCCATGAAGTCAATTTGCTCACTCCATTCTCGGTTGCTGCGCCTTTCATTGTCGACGGGCCATTCCATGCGATCGGCGCAGTCATGTCACCGCTGGGCTGGGCCGCGCTGACCGGGCTCAACGCGGGGGAGCATGGCAATCGCCTCTACCGGGCAGCCGAATGGCTGGGCGATGAAGTGGAGCGGATGGGCCATGCGCTCTGCCAGCAGTATCGCACAGGCAGCATGCCCGGCCCGCAATGTGCCGAGGGTTTGTGCGAATATATCGGTGCCAATCTCAAGCCGGTGAACAGCCGCCATGCCGAACTGATCAAGCAGACAACCCGCTGGCTCAGCATCGAGCTGAACCCGGATGTTTCCGACCTCTATGCGCAGGCTGCCTATTCAAGCCGACAGGTCCAGCGCCTGGTGGAGCGCTATTTCGGCCTTCCGCCGCAAGCTCTGGCGCGCAAATATCGTGCGCTGCGCGCGGCGGGATTCATGTCGCTTCCGGCGCTGCGGCCCGAACTGGAAGCAGCGATCGCAGAAGCATTTTACGATCAATCGCACATGATCCGCGAAATCAGCCTGTTCGCCGGGCGCACCCCAGCCCGCCTGACAGGAGCAGAATCGCCTTACCTTACAGAGATGCTGGACCTGCGAAATTTCCGCGAGATTGATCCTATCGGCGCGAAGAACCGCTCGCTCTAGCGCGGGGCGGGTCCCGCCACTTCTTGCTAACGACTCGCAACAAGCGCTTTCGCGTTGAAATAGCTCTCGTTCATGCCTAGCTCGGAAATCGGAATGAATCAGTCCAATTTAAGCTGGAGCGATATGCGCCTTTCCAATCTTGCTGACTATGCGGTCGTCATCATGAGCGCCGCCGCGCGCCACTGTGGTGGCGGGCGTGTGTCAGCTGGCGAGCTGGCGAATGAGACCGGACTTCCGGCACCGACCGTGCAGAAAGTGGTCAGCAAGCTAACGGCTGCAGGGCTCCTGCGTTCGGTGCGCGGTGCGGGCGGCGGCTTGCAGCTGGCGCGCCCCGCAGCGGCGATCAGCGTGGCAGATATTGTCGAAGCGGTCGAAGGGCCGATCGCGCTTACCGCCTGCGTCGACGGGCAGGATTGCGTGGTCGATCACAATTGCACCGTCAAACCGCATTGGCCGGTAATCAACGAAGCATTGCGCATGGCGCTGGCGGAAATTTCGCTCACCAGCCTTGCGCGAATTGAAGAGATGGCATGAGCAACGAAGTAGACATCAAGGCCAAACCCGAGATGGACGCCGAAGCGAAGGAAGCTGCGGCGAAAGCGGCCGAATACGAGCACGGCTGGTCTGCCGATATCGAGACTGAATTCGCGGAGAAAGGCCTCAGCGAAGACACAGTGCGTTTCATCTCGGCCAAGAAGGGCGAGCCGGAATGGATGCTCGAATGGCGCTTGAAGGCGTTTCGCCTGTGGCAGGAAATGGAAGAGCCCGATTGGGCCAGGGTTGGCTATCCGGCGATCGATTATCAGGACGCCTATTATTACGCCGCGCCGAAGAAGAAGGAGAAGCTCAAGTCGCTTGACGAGCTCGATCCGGAGATCAAGGCGGTTTATGACAAGCTTGGTATTCCCGTTGCAGAACAAGAGGTTCTGGCCGGTGTCGAAGGCGCGCGCAAGGTCGCCGTCGATGCCGTGTTCGACAGCGTCAGCGTTGCCACTACCTTCCGCGAGGAGCTGAAGAAGGCTGGCGTTATCTTCCTCTCGATTTCGGAGGCGATCAAGGAACACCCAGAGCTGGTGAAGAAGTGGCTCGGCAAGGTTGTGCCGCAGCATGACAATTTCTTCGCCACGCTCAATTGCGCGGTCTTCTCGGATGGCACCTTTGTCTACGTGCCAGAGGGGGTGCGCTGCCCGATGGAGCTTTCGACCTATTTCCGCATCAATGCGGAGAATACGGGCCAGTTCGAGCGCACGCTGATCGTGGCGGAAAAAGGCAGCTATGTCAGCTATCTGGAAGGCTGCACCGCGCCAATGCGCGATGAAAACCAGCTCCACGCTGCCGTGGTCGAGCTGGTCGCATTGGAAGATGCAGAGATCAAATATTCGACGGTGCAGAACTGGTATCCCGGCAATGCCGAAGGCAAGGGCGGGATCTACAATTTCGTGACCAAGCGCGGGCTGTGCCAGGGCGACCGCAGTAAAATCAGCTGGACTCAGGTAGAGACCGGTAGCGCCGTCACATGGAAATATCCTTCCTGTGTATTGAACGGGAAAGACAGCGTGGGCGAATTCTACTCGGTCGCGGTCACCAACAATTTCCAGCAGGCCGATACTGGCACGAAGATGATCCACAATGGCGCGGGTTCGCGCAGTACAATCATCTCGAAAGGGATTTCAGCCGGCAAGAGCAACAACACCTATCGCGGGCTGGTGCGCGTTGGCGCCAATGCCGATAGGGTGCGCAATTTCACTCAATGCGACAGCCTGCTGCTCGGCTCAGAATGCGGCGCGCACACCGTGCCTTATATCGAGGTGAAGAACCCCACCGCGCAGATCGAGCATGAAGCGACGACGTCCAAGATCAGCGATGACCAGCTGTTCTACGCGATGCAGCGTGGGATGGATGAAGAAGAGGCGGTGGCGCTGATCGTCAACGGCTTTGCCAAGGACGTGCTCAAGGAACTGCCGATGGAATTCGCCGTCGAGGCGCAAAAGCTGCTGGCGATCTCGCTTGAGGGGTCAGTCGGATGAGCGCCTTCTATCTTAACCGTCATTGCGAGGCGACGCAGTCGCCGCGGCAATCCAGCATGAGCGCGCGCCGCTCTGGATTGCTTCGCTACGCTCGCAATGACGAGGCGGCGATCTCGCTTGAAGGGAGCGTGGGATGACCGACCGCAAGACCCTCAAACTCTCGGATACACCCGCCACCGAAGCGCCCAATCTCAAGAAGAAAGGGCGTGGCTGGGAAATCAGCGAGAAGCGGCTCGATGCGCTGCACGAGCAGGCACGCGAAATGCGCCGCTTCGCTTCGCCTGCGCATAAGGCGCTCGCCGCGCGTTTCGCCAAGGCGGACCTTGGCCGTTACACCTTCAAGCGCTTTGCTGTGGTTGGCAGCGCGATTGTCGACTTCAATTGCCACAATCTGGGCATGGCGATCATGATCGACGAAGAAGGCGCAGACGAAGCGCTCGCCAAACGCCGCGACAAGAGCCTGGAAAGCGTCGGTATCCGCGTAATGCGGATCAAGGCGAAGGACATCCTCGAGAATATGGATGCTGTGCTTGAGCGGATCACGCTTGGCATGCGCATGCGCATCGGCGACAAGCGCGAAGGCATGCGCGCGCACCGCGAACGTTCGACGCCCCGCAGGAATCAAACACAAAACAGACAATCATCGGGCCGCTCTGACACGAGTGAAGGAGATGACTGATGATACCTGGACTGAATGATTTCATGGCGCCTGACATGCAGCGTATCCTGGCCTTTGTGATCCCTGCCTTTGTCGCGCTGGGCGTGCTGACGATGAACCTGAGCCGCGGTTTTTCGACTGTCGGCATCGTGAGCCTGGTGCTGGTTACGCTGATCGCGCTCTATTTCCTCCCCGAATTCCTCAAGGTGTTTTGACCGGCACCCGAACACACATTGCGAAAGCCAGAAATGCTCAAGATTGAAAACCTCCACGCCGAGATCGACGGCAAGAAAATCCTCAACGGGTTGACGCTCGAAGTCGCCGCGGGCGAGATCCACGCCATCATGGGGCCCAATGGTGCAGGCAAGTCGACACTTGCCTATGTGCTGGGCGGCAGGCCGGGCTATGAAGTGACTGAAGGCTCTGTCAGCTTCATGGGTGAGGACCTGTTCGAACTCGAACCGCATGAGCGCGCTGCGGCGGGCCTGTTCCTGGGCTTCCAGTATCCGGTCGAGATCCCGGGCGTGTCGAACGTCCAGTTTCTGCGCGAAGCCTTGAACTCGCAGCGCAAGGCGCGCGGCGAAGAGCCACTGTCAGGCGGCGAATTCCTCAAGCTGGCGAAGGAACAGGCGGGCCTGTTGCGGATGGACATGGAAATGCTCAAGCGCAATGTGAATGTCGGCTTTTCCGGCGGCGAGAAGAAGCGCGCCGAGATGGTCCAGATGGGCATCCTTGCCCCCAAATTCGCTGTGCTCGACGAAACCGACAGCGGGCTCGATATCGATGCGCTCCGCGTGGTGGGCGAAGGGATCAATGCGATCATGCGCGCGCCCGACAAGGGCGTGCTGCTGATCACGCATTACCAGCGCCTGCTTGACGTGGTGAAGCCGGACAAGGTCAGCGTGCTTGCCGCTGGCCGGATCGTGCAGACCGGCGGGCCGGAACTGGCGCTGCGGCTGGAAGAAGAAGGCTATGACGCGGTGATGGCCGATGCCTGAGGCAGCCACTCTCGAACGGCCCAGCAACCGTGATGAGGCCTGGCGCTATGCCGATGCGGGCTTTCTGGCGGAGGCAGAACTTGCGGCGTTGACCGATTGGCACGAGCTCCGCATCGCAGCAGGCGAAAGTCGCGAAGATACGCGCATCGTCGCGGCAGGTGTCGAGCGTATGCGCGTGCATGTTGGCAAGGGCGCGCGCTATGCCATGTTTGCGCTCAATGCTGCCGGCCCCTATGCGCGGCTGGAAGTCGAAGTGACACTGGAAAATGGCGCACATTTCGAATTTGGCGGTGTGACGGTCGGCGGCGGTGACGCGACGCAGGAATTCGTGACGCGCACCATCCATGCCGAGCCAAATGCGACGTCAAACCAGACCGTGCGCAGCGTGCACTGGGGCAAGGCCACCGGGAACTTCCTGGGCCGGATCGAAGTGGTGAAGCACGCGCAGAAAACCGATGCGGCGCAGAATTTTCGCGCGCTGCTGCTGGAAAAAGGCGCTTCAGCCAATACCAAGCCGGAGCTGGAGATTTTCGCGGACGATGTGCAATGCGCGCATGGTGCGGCGATCGGCCAGATGGATGAGATGGCGCGATATTACATGGCGGCACGCGGCATCCCGCCAGAGGTAGCGCGCAAGCTGCTGGTGCAGGCTTTCATCGGCGATGCCTTTGTCGAGATGAGCGATCCGGATGAAGCGGAAAGAATGCTTGAAGCTGCGCTGGCGCATCTTGACGAGGATGCGATTTGACTGAAGCAGCGATCCTTTCCCGGCTCTCTGAAGCGCGCGGTGCCTTTCCCGGTCTTGTGACCGGCGAGGGCCAGCCGTGGCACTATCTCGATACCGCAGCGACGGCGCAAAAGCCGCGCGCTGTGATCGACGCGATGGCGCGCGCACTGGGTGAAGATTATGCCACTGTGCATCGCGGGGTTTACGCGCGTTCGGCTGAAATGACGCTCGCTTATGAAGCGGCGCGACGACGCGTAGCTGAATTCCTAGGCGGGAAGGAAGACGAGATCGTCTTTACCCGCGGCGCGACCGAAGCGATCAATCTTGTCGCGGCCACATGGGGCGCAGCGAATATCGGTGCGGGCGACCGGATCCTGCTTTCAACGCTTGAGCATCATTCGAACATCGTGCCGTGGCAGATGCTGGCGGAAAGGGTGGGCGCGCATATCGATGTCTGCCCGCTGACCGATGATCACCGGATCGATCTGGATGCGGCGGAAGCCATGCTGACCGAGCGGCACAAGCTGGTCGCTTTCGGGCATGTCTCGAATGTGCTCGGCTCCGTGCTCGATGCGCAGCGTGCTGCCGCGCTGGCCCACGCGGTTGGCGCGAAGCTGTTGCTTGATGGATGCCAGGCGGCGCCCCGCCTTACGCTGGATATCGCGGCGCTGGATTGCGATTTTTACGTGTTCAGCGCGCACAAGCTCTATGGCCCGACCGGCATCGGGGCGCTGTGGGCGCGCAGCGAAATTCTCGACGGGATGCCACCTTACCAGGGCGGCGGCGCGATGATCGATCGCGTGACTTTCGAAAAGACGACATACGCCCCGGCGCCGCAGCGGTTCGAAGCCGGCACGCCGGCAATCACGGAAGCGATTGCTTTGCACGCGGCGATTGATTTCGTGGACGGCCTTGGCCTTGATGCGATTCATGCGCGCGAGAGCGAGCTGGTCACGCAATTGCGCGATGAACTTGGCGCGATGAACGATGTCACGATCTTTGGCCCGGCGGGCAGTGCGGGCATCGTCAGCTTTGCAATGGATGGGGTTCACCCGCACGATCTGGGCACCATATTGGATGAAGCGAATGTTGCGATCCGCGCAGGGCATCACTGTGCGCAGCCGCTGATGGACCATCTGGGCGTGCCAGCCACCGCACGCGCCAGTTTCGGGCTCTATTCGGATGAAAGCGACATCGAGGCTTTGCTCGCCGGGATTGCACGAACGAGAAGGATATTCGCCTAGGAAATGGATATGAACAAACCATCCGAGGATAAGGAATTTGTTGCAGCGCCTTCACCCGCTGAAGACGTGGTGAAACCACCGCGTGCGCGGGTTGAGGACGCAGTCGATCCCGACGCTGAGACTCCGCGTGAGACGCTCGAACGCAAGCGTGACTATCTCGAAGGCTTCCTTGCCAGGAAGCCGGAGAATGTCGTACCGGGCGAGCCTGGCGGCGAGCTGCACGATGCCGTGATCGCAGCTCTGAAAGAGATTTATGACCCGGAAATCCCGGTCAATATCTATGACCTTGGCCTGATTTACGGGGTGGAGATCACAGCCGATGCCGATGCGCTTGTCACCATGACGCTCACCACGCCGCATTGCCCGGTGGCGGAAAGCATGCCGGGCGAAGTCGAGCTGCGCGCGGCCAGTGTGCCCGGCATTCGCGATGCGGAAGTCGCGTTGGTGTGGGACCCGCCCTGGGGCCCGGACAAGATGAGCGATGAAGCCCGTCTCGAATTGGGGATGCTCTGATGACTGATACCAAAACCCGCCAAATCCCTGCCGCTGTTACACTCACGCCCGCCGCTGAAGCGCGCGTGGCCGAGCTGATGAGCAAGGCACCCGATGGCGCAATCGGAGTCAAACTGTCGACCCCGCGGCGCGGGTGCTCGGGCCTTGCCTACTCGGTCGATTATGTCACTGAAGAGGTGGCATTCGACGAAAAGATCGAAACCCCTGGCGGAGTTTTCTACATTGACGGCGCCAGCGTGCTCTATCTGGTCGGATCGACCATGGACTGGCGCGAAGACGATTTCACTGCCGGTTTCGTGTTCGAAAACCCGAATGCCAAGGGGGCATGTGGCTGTGGCGAAAGCTTTATGGTCTGATTTGCGCCATTTTCGGCTGGATAGCTCCCTCAGCCCTCTTCGATGATCCGTGACAGCAGCGCGCGCTCCAGATCATCGACGTCGCCATCGGCGTCAATCATCTTCTCCAGCCATTCCTGCTCGAAATCATCGACCAGGTTTCCGGCTGCGGCGGCTTCAGTATAGCTTTGGCCCTTGGTGTTCCTGCCGAAAATCTTGCCGAAGTGGTTGCGCACCTGCGGCAGTTCGCGCGCCATCGCGCCCATGAAGCGGCCCACGCGCACTTCATTGTCAGCGATGAATGACTCAAGCTCCTTCACGCGGCTGTGATCGAGCTGCGCGTTCTTGAGCTGGAAGCCCTTGAGGTAATTCGCGACACCATCGACGAAGAGATCGTCCCACAGCGGCGAATTTTCGTCCTGCAGCGTCGCATCCTTCAAGCGGAACAGCAGTTCAGCGTCAAACCGGCTGACCGCAGCCGGGCCATAGCCGCCGCTGGCAAAGATCACGCGGCGCAGCAGGCGGCATTCAGCGGCGCTGATATGCGTTGCGGACAGCTCGCCGCCGCAGCGCGTCGGGCCCACGCCGGTCATCACTTCCTGCTCGATCTGGCGCAGGACATATGATTTGAGGAACTCAGGCACATTGAGCGCTTTCTCGATCACTCGCACGAGCAGTTCGAGTTCAGCCATGCTTTCCAGCTTGCCGTCATGATCAAGGCAGCTGATCAGCCAACGCGCTTCCTCATCGTCGCACATATTGCGCGGTTCGGTGCCATTCAGCACGAATTCGCTGATCGCTTCGACAAAGAAATCGACCCATTCGGGTGTTGCTTCCTTGAGCGTGTTGTTGATCTCGAAGATGGCTTCGGCTTCGTCGCGATAGATCTTGCCATCTCCCCAGCCCAGCTGGCGCAGTGACAGGATTTCCTCGGCTGTAACTATCCCGTCTTCGGCCACGCGGCGCGACAGATCGGCGAACTGGATGCTCATAATGCTGGGATCCTCTGATTTCCTTGAGGATTCCTATCGCACAACAGGCTTAAGACGGAGTTACTACCGCGCCGAATAGGTGATCAGGGGCCGCCAAGCGCCCTGACACAGGCCGCGCGGTCGACATCGCGCCCGTCGCTGGCGCGCCGTGCCTCGACGTGAGTGGCCACTGGCTCTGCCCCCGGGCGCAGCGGGTAGAGGAATATGTCGAGCACGCAGGGTTCGCCGGTGAACTGCAGCTTGCGCGCGTCGCCTTCCTGCACATCGAGGGCCGGTGTTCCGAAGCGGCGCTGAAGCTGTGTTGCAGCGGCGCCAATCACGTTCTCCAGCCCGGGTGCGCGCATGATCTGCGGCGCGACAAAGCCCGATGAATGCACCGGGGCGGGAATGCTGGGCGGAACCGGCGTCGCTTGTGGCGGCGCGCTACGCGGTGCCGGGCGATCCTGGATAATCGGCGGCGGGCTGCCCGCAGAAACGCAGGCGGCCAGCATGGGCAAAGGGGCAATTGCGGCGGCAAATTGTCTCAAGGAACGCATGTCTTGACCTTTATGGCGACTTATTTCGTGCAATTTGCACCAGATGGGTTCCTGCGGCCGCGCCGATGATCGGGGCCAGCAGGTTGAGCAAGGGGACTGCCATCAATCCGGCAATGGCACCACCCAGTAACAGGCGGTCAAACTTGCCAACAGGCGATTGTGCTTCCGGTGTCGGGCGATGCCGGAACCATCCCATATCCGTGAGTTCGCGCCCCAACAGGACAGCATTCACAGCCAGAAACACCACCGCTGGCCCGATCGCGGTGAAGAATAGCACCAGTGCAACCGGCAGCGCGAGCGCATTCCACAGCAGCGCCCGGCCCGCGCCGCGCACACTGTTGGCCAGGTCTTCGCGAAAAGGCAGCTGCCGCGCGGTCGCGGCGCATTCGGGGTAGTGGCATTGTTCGACCGCAGTCACGATTTCGTCCGCGAAAAACTGCAGCACCGCAAGCGCGACGACGCGAAACAGCAGCCAGCCGCCGACAAGCGCCGCGATAACCGCAATCAATCCGGCAATCGAATTGCTGTAGTCCTGCGGCAAAGTCGCGATGATCCAGCCTTCGATAAAGGCATCGAGCGCCCACCACAGCATTCCGGCGGCAAGAATAAAGATCCCGATCGTGATTGCGACAGTCTTTAGCAACACCCGCATGACCGCGCGGTCATGCAATTGCCCGATTGCCAGGCCCAGCGATTTCAGAACAGCGCTCATCAGACGCAAGCATTTCCCTGCGATCAGCCGACAAGTCAACGCGCCGCACGAACTCTTTGCGACATTCCGTTCTTGGCCTGCGCGCTGCAGCACGCTAGGCGGCCCCAGACCTTATCTTCTCACTGCTTTCAGGATTTTGTGTGACTGAACCCCGTTATGACGTGATCGCCATTGGCAATGCCGTGGTGGATGTGATTGCTTCCTGCGAAGAGGAACTGATCGAGGAACTGCAGCTCAATCGCGGCGGTATGACCTTGATTGACGAAACGCGGGCTGACGAGCTTTATTCTGCCATGCCCCCGGCGCGCGAGATCTCCGGCGGATCAGCGGCAAACACGCTGGCGGGTCTTTCTACCTTGGGCTTGCAATGCGCCTTTATCGGCCAGGTTGCTGATGATCAGCTGGGCAAGGTTTTCCGGCATGACATGCGCGCGACGGGGATCGATTTCGATACGCCCGCGCGCGATGGCGAACCGGCGACGGGGCGCGTGCTGATCTTTGTTACGCCTGATGGCGAGCGCACGATGAACACCTTCCTTGGTGCGGGGCAGTTCCTGCCTGCTGACGCGCTGGATGAAGAACTGATCGCATCGGGCGCAATCCTCTATCTCGAAGGCTATCTGTGGGATCCCGAAGAGCCGCGCCGTGCCATGCGCCGCGCAATCGAGGTCGCCCGCAGTGCCGGACGCAAGATTGCCTTCACTGCCAGCGAAAGCTTTGTGATCGAGCGTCATGGAGGCGATTTCCGCCAGATGCTCGATGATGGCGTGATCGATATCCTGTTCGTTAACGAGCACGAGCTGGCTACGCTGACCGGGCTTGACGATTTCGAAGCGGGCGTGGCCGCGGTAGCGCCGAAAGTGCCGGTTCTGGTTGCGACCCGCAGCGAGAAAGGCGCGATCGCCATCGCGCATGGCGAAAGGGCTGAAGTGCAAGCCGAGCCGGTCAGCAAGGTGGTCGACACGACGGGCGCCGGTGACCAGTTCGCCGCAGGCTTCCTTTCAGGCTATGCCAAGGGCGAGCCACTGGCGAATTGCCTGAAACGCGGTGCGATTACGGCAGCCGAAGTAATCAGCCATTACGGCCCGCGCCCAGAGGCTGACTTGAAGGCGCTGGTCGCAGACAAGCTCGGCTAGGCAGCGTTAGGCGGGCGCTGCGGTGGGTCGTGCCGGCGCACCACCTGCGCGCCATCCAAGCCATCCCGCTGCCGCACCCGCTATCACTCCCAGAAGGATGGTCACGCTGTGCGGGATTGTCGCATAGGCACCGAATGCAGACCCGAGCCCGGGTATCTGCGGAGCGAACCATACGAAGACCGCTTGAAAGGCCATGAAACCGGTGGCGACGAGCCACGGCGCACCGTGTTTACGGTCCATGAAATAGAGCGCCATCGCAAAGGCAATCATCAGTACATCGCTGAACGCGATCGAGCTTAGTACTTCATGCGGCCCTTCAGTCCGGATCACGTTCAGCCACGGGATATACTGGTCCATCAGCCGGCCGAACGGCGATTCAAACAGGATCATGGGTGTCGCCAGCATATAGCCCGCATGCAGCTTCACATTCCGGCGATGCTTGAGCGCGAGGTAGAACAGCGTGCAATAGGCGACCAGAGCGATCGTCAGCGCTCCGCCGAATGCCGGGCCGAGATACATTACGAATTCGCTTTCCTGCGCGACATAGCGATCAGCTGTCACGTTGATGATCATCACGAAGCCGAGCATCAGCAGCGGGAAAAGCACAAAGCTGGCAAGCCCCATCTGCTTGTGCAGCGCATTGGCGCGGCGATGGATCGACATGTGCTGCACGATCAGCAGCATCAGCCAAACCATTGATGTGACCGCGTGGACATGGAATGCGAGCGGCATCGGGCCGCCAACCACGGAGAAATAGCTCGCCCAGAAGCCGCCAAATATGACGAGCAGGACCGCGCCGACGAAATAGTGAGCGTGTTTGTAAGGCACCGAGACCCCCTTTTCTCGATGCGACCCGCGTGCCGCTATATCATGACGGATAAGCAGCATGCAATTGCGAAGGGGTTAATCAGGCAGTTGGCGATAATCCTCGCTGCGCAGGGTCAGGATATAATCGGCGATTTCCTCCACTTGCGGAGGATCGAGATCGAAATCCATCACTTCGGGATAGTTGTGCGCATCGGTCAGCCAGTTGAGAAGCGTCGCCTTGGTCAGCCCATCGCGATTGGCAATGTCGGCAAAGGGCGGGGAGGCCGGATTGGGCGACAGGCCCGGCGCCTCGACCGCGTGGCACCCGCCGCAAGCGGCTTGTACGAAGGCGAGCCTATGGTGTTCGCCTTCACTCATTGCCGCAGGTGCCGATTGACTGGGCGCGCCGCCTTCCGATGCCGAGTATGCGCAACCACTCAAGGAAACCGCAGCCAAGGCAGCGAACAAGACAGTCTTCATGGCATTTCCCTCCCAGCGAATGCTTGTCGATCAAACCGCAATGCGCCGCAGCGATCCATGATTTCGATCAATTTCCGGCCTCGCGCGCTACTTCGCGATATCCGATATCGCGGCGGCAAAATCCGCTTGGAAAATCGATCGCATCGACTGCGGCATAAGCGGCCTTCTGCGCTTCGGTTACATTGCTGCCGGTAGCGGTGACATTGAGCACGCGCCCGCCGTTGGCGACCAGCTGGCCGTCCTTCATGGCCGTGCCTGCATGGAAGACCTTGGCACCTTGCGCTTCGGCATCCTGCAAGGAAATCGCGCCGCCTTTTTCCGGCGTACCGGGATAACCCTTGGCGGCCATCACCACGGTCAGCGCGGTGTCAGCCGAAAACTCGTCTGAAACGTCTTCGAGCGATCCATTGGCGCAGGCCAGCATGATCGCGGCCAGATCGCTTTGCAGTCGCATCATCAGCACCTGGCATTCGGGATCGCCAAACCGGCAATTATATTCGATCAGCTTCGGCCCGGCTTCGGTCAGCATCAATCCGGCATAGAGCACACCTGAATAGGGCGTGCCTTCAGCCGCCATGGTGCGGACGGTCGGCTCGATGATTTCGCGCATGACTTGCGCCTGCAGTTCATCGGTCAGCACCGGCGCAGGTGAATAGGCACCCATGCCGCCGGTGTTGGGCCCAGTGTCGCCGTCGCCCACGCGCTTGTGATCCTGAGCCGTGCCGAAGGGGATGATGGAAGTGCCATCGGTCAGCGCGAAGAAGCTCGCTTCCTCGCCCACCATGAATTCCTCGATCACCACTTCCGCGCCCGCTTCGCCGAACTGCCCGCCGAACATGTCGGCTAGTGCAGTTTCTGCCTCGGCGCGGCCCTCGGCAATCACTACGCCCTTGCCCGCCGCCAGCCCGTCAGCCTTCAGCACATAGGGCGGGGCAAAGCGATCAAGCGCAGCCTTGGCGTCATCAAGCGTAGCCGTGCGGACATAGCCCGCCGTCGGAATTCCGGCGCGCTCGCACAGATCCTTGGTGAAACCCTTGCTGCCTTCGAGCTGTGCGGCCAGCTTTGACGGACCGAACACGGGAATGCCATGGCCGCGCAGGCTGTCGGCCAGCCCGTCAACAAGCGGGGCTTCCGGCCCGATCACGACCAGGCCGATGCCCTGCGCTCTGCAGAAGTCCGAAACCGCGCCGTGGTCGGTCGCATCAAGGCTCACCAATTCTGCCTCTTCACCGATTCCCGGACTGCCGGGGGCCGCGTAGAGTTTCGAGCATGTGGGGGATTGCGCCAGCTTCCAGGCTAACGCATGTTCGCGCCCGCCCGAGCCGAGCAAAAGGATATTCATGGCCGCGTCTTCCTCCGATGATGACCCGCAAAATCTCGTAGCGCGCGAGCGGCAAGGCGACAACGCCGAGCCGCTCTCGATCACCGAGATTTCCGCGCTGCTCAAGCGCACTGTGGAGGATCGGTTCGGCTTCGTGCGGCTGCGCGGTGAATTGTCAGGCGTGAAGCGTGCCGCTTCGGGGCATCTCTACCTTGCACTGAAGGACGAGAAAGCGGTGCTCGACGGAGTGATGTGGCGCGGCAATGCCCAGCGGCTGCCCTTTGTGCCGGAAGACGGGATCGAAGTGATCGCGTCTGGCAAGCTGACCACCTATCCCGGACGCTCGAAATACCAGATCGTGATCGACAGCCTGGAGATTGCTGGCGAAGGCGCGCTGCTTGCGCTGCTGGAGAAGACGCGCCGCAAGCTCGAGGCGGAAGGGTTGTTCGCGCGCGAGCGTAAGCAGGCGCTGCCCTATCTCCCGCGCGTGATCGGTGTCGTGACGTCACCCACCGGCTCAGTCATCCGCGATATCCTGCACCGGCTGGCGGACCGTTTCCCCAGCCATGTGCTGGTGTGGCCGGTGCTGGTGCAAGGGCAGGGCGCAGCCGAGCAAGTCGCGCAGGCGGTGCGCGGATTCGCCGCACTCGATGGCTCTGGCCCGGTGCCGCGACCCGATGTGGTGATCGTTGCGCGCGGGGGCGGTTCGATCGAGGATCTGTGGAGCTTCAATGAGGAAGTGGTCGTTCGCGCCATTGCCGACTGCCCGATTCCGGTCATCTCCGCGGTGGGGCATGAAACCGACACCACGCTGGCTGACTATGCGGCAGACCGGCGCGCGCCGACACCTACCGCTGCGGCGGAAATGGCGGTGCCGGTGCGGGCAGACCTGGTGGCGACAGTGGCTGATCTC
Source organism: Erythrobacter sp. (assembly GCA_030148605.1). Taxonomy (GTDB): domain Bacteria; phylum Pseudomonadota; class Alphaproteobacteria; order Sphingomonadales; family Sphingomonadaceae; genus Erythrobacter. The sequence goes on along the minus strand of JASBTD010000035.1, from coordinate 19,373 downwards.
ACTAACCGGCAGAAACGGGCGGTGCTGCGCCCGGTCGAGCTGGGGCGTGAGCGGCTTGAGGCGCGCGTGCGGCGAATACCCAGGCTGGATGCGCTGTTCCAGCCGCATGCCCTGCGGCTAGACGATCTGTCCGAGCGCTTGAAGCGGGGTTTGATGGATCGCGCGGGGCAGGGTCGAGAGAAGCTAACCGGCGTTTCCGCGCGGCTTTCGCCATCCTTGCTCAAGCGAAGCGCTAATGACGCGCAGCGCCAGCTAGACCGGGCTCGATTAACACCAGATCTCGTGCGCCGCCCGCTGGCGCAGAAGCAGGAAGCCCTGACTGCGCTGGCGCGGTTGGCGCAGCAATTCCACCCCGAAGAGCCGTTGAAACGCGGCTATGCAATCGTGCGGGATGCGCAGGACAAGGCCCTCACCAGTCGCGAGCTTGCCGCAAAGGAAACTGCGCTGGTGCTGCAATTTGCTGACGGGCGGCTGGATGTCATTCAGGGGGATGGCGCCGCGCCACCTCCGCCAAAGCCGAAGAAACCCCGCAGATCCCCGCCCGCATCGCCCAAACAGGATGACCTGTTCGGTTAATTGTCGGTTCGGCATTCGCTTGCTAAAGAGTCCCCCATGTTGATGTCATCCGGTGATAGCGAGGCCAAGCTCTATTACGGCCCGAGCGCATTTAAAGTGTTGCGCGGCGGCAAATTCGTGCGCTGCGCTATCAGCGGCGAACCGATCGCGCTGGAAGAGCTGCGGTATTGGAGTGCTGAACATCAAGAGGCCTATGCCAGCTGCGAAATCGCGACCAAGCGGCTGACCGGGGAAATATGATCCGCGGCAGCGCAGTTCTGGCGCTCTTGCCGCTACCGCTTCTCGCGGCATGCGACCGGGCTGCACAAGACCCGCCGCCACCCGCGCTTGTACCCGTGCTTGCACTGGCGAGCCTGGCTGATGACAATGCCGCTCCGTTTCGTGCGCAGCCGCGCGATGAAATCACCTTTGCTGGCGAACTGACGCAGGGCGGCTGGATCAAGGGCCGCGCGCCTCAAGGTGCCAATTCGATCAGGCTTGGAGAAACCGAGCTGGCTGTGGACGAGGCAGGCAATTTCTTCGCGGCGTTTGATCGCGACGCCGGCGGCTCGATGGCCTTGGTGGCGGAATTCGCGGGCGGTGAAGTGGTCGAACATGAGCTTGAGATTGCGCCGCGTGCGTGGAACATCGAACATGTCAATGTAGCCAAGCGCAGCGGTGGCAGCAGCGAAGCGTGGTGGAAAAAGCGCGAGCCTGAATGGCTGGCGATCAAGGCCGCGCGCGAAAAGGCCACGGGCGCGACTGGCTGGCAACAGGACTTCATCTGGCCGGTCCAAGGGCGCATCTCAGGCCGCTTTGGCTCGCAGCGCATCTATCGCGGCGAACCGGGCAGCTATCACTCAGGGCTCGATATTGCACCCGGCGCGGGAACGCCCTTTGTTGCACCCGCTGATGGGGTTGTCGTGTTGGCGGCAGACAATTTCTCGCTCGAAGGCAATCTGCTGATCATCGACCACGGGCAAGGGCTCAACAGTGCCTTCCTGCACGCAGAGCGGCTGATGGTGAAAGAAGGGGATGCCGTGCGCCAGGGCCAGCATATCGGCAATGTTGGTGCGTCCGGCCGCGCCACCGGCCCGCATCTGCATTGGAGCCTGAAATGGCATGATGCGCGGCTTGATCCCTTGCTGTTCGTAGACCCTGATGCCTAACCAGCCATAAAAGCAAAGGGCGCGCGAGTTACCTCGCACGCCCTTTTGATCAGCTCAAATTCCCTTGCGGGATTGGCTCATGCTGCTTCCTTGGCAGCCTTCTTCAGCTCGCGCTTCACCTTCTGCGCGCGCGCGGACAGCTTCTCGTCCTTGGTCTTCAAGAGCCAGTTGTCGAGTCCGCCATTGTGCTCGACCGAACGCAGGCCCGCGGTCGAAACGCGGAACTTGAAGCTGCGGCCCAGCTTTTCGCTCAGCAGCGTGACGTTCTGCAGGTTCGGCAGGAATACCCGCTTGGTCTTGTTGTTGGCGTGGCTAACGTTGTTACCTACCTGGCGGCCCTTGCCGGTCAGTTCGCAAATGCGCGACATGATATCTCTCGTTCGTTGTCTTGGCGGATCACTGACACGAATCAGCGACCGGAAATTTCGGTCCGAAACCATCAGGTTTCCCGGGAAGGCGCGCGCATAGCGGGGCGTCTGCGAATCGTCAAGCAAAGTTGCGCCTGCCGGGCGAGCCGTCTAGCGGGGCTTTATGACCCGTTGGCCGATCCCGCAACCGATGCAACTGGCGCTTGATGCCGCGCGCGCGGCGGCGGGCGAAGGCGAAGTGCCGATCGGTGCTGCGGTGGTGAAGGGCGAGGAGGTGCTTGCCGTCGCTGCCAACCGCACGCGCAATCCGCCTGATCCCAGCGGCCATGCAGAGATTGTCGCGCTGCGCGAAGCGGCGGCCAAGCTGGGCAGTGAACGCCTCGTCGGTTGCGATCTCTATGTCACTTTGGAGCCTTGCGCGATGTGCGCCGGCGCGATCAGCCACGCCCGGATTGCGCGGCTTTACTACGCTGCGCCTGACCCGAAGGGCGGGGCAGTGGAGCATGGCGCGCGGGTGTTCGAGCATCCGCAATGCCTGCATCGCCCCGAAGTCTACGCCGGGATGGGCGAGGCCGAAGCGGCAGAGCTGCTGCGCGACTTCTTCAAGGCGCGGCGGTGATTGTCAGGCTTCAAGCCACGCAATCGCCCGATCCTGCTCGCCCAGTTCGAACGATTTGATCTGTGCCTTCACAAACACGCTGGTGAATTCGGCGTAGCGCCGCACCCAGGCGGGCCCGCCAACGATGGCATAGCGCTCAAGCTTGCGCGCAACCTCGAGCTTGCCGGATAAAACTTCGCGGCTCAGTAACCGGTCAAGGTCAAACCCGTGCCAGTTCCGGATCACCAGCATCAATCGCGTGCAATCGGATTCTTCCAGACGCTTGCGCACCATTGCGATGCCACGCTCGGATTCCTTGCGGTCAAGGCGACCGGTCAGCTCGAAAGCGGCAATGCCCGGCCTGCCGATCTCGAGCTCTTGCACAGCACCGGTGTGCGGCGCGTCGGCTTCTTCGAGCACCCAGGCTTTGGCTGCGGCTGCTTCGTCTTCATCATAGACGGCGTAGTCCACCCCGGGCAGCAGCGCGCTTTCCAGCCGCGCTCCGGTGCGCACCCAGTCATCATCAGAGATTATCGCAATCCGGTCCAGCCCATAGATCCATTTGATCAGGCTGGGCATGTGCGCCAACTCGACAGCGACGGCAGAGAAGGTGAAATCGGTGACCGCTGTCACATCGATCAGCAGGTTTCCCCCGCCCCCTGCCGCAATGCGCTCCTTGGCAAAATCGACGAGGCGCTCGGCATCTGCCTGACGGAATTCAGCGATCACTACCAAACGGTGCGCGCGATCGGAAAGTCTCTCAAATTCAATCATAGGAATTTGATACAAGAGTCGCTGCATCAACGCATTGATCGCGATCAAATGCGCTCAAAGGCCCCGCCAGATCTTTGCAGGCGCGCTGTCTTTCGCTCCGAAGCGGTTGCCGGCACACCGCACCGGCATGAAATCCTTGCCGTAGCAAAGCCTTAGCTCTTCCAGCCAGCCGCGCACATTGAGCTTCACGCCCACCATCTGCGGCTCCCAATGCTTGCCATTGGCATCGGAAAAAGCGCGGCGGATTTCGCCAGCCGTCAGGACCTCTTGTCGCGACAGATAGTCATAGTCGGGGATGCGCAAGCTCTCCCACAAGATACGGGTGGCTTTGAAGTAGGCTTCAGGGCGCGGTGCCATGCAGCTGCCATGTTTGGCCCATTGGCGAGCGAGAAGCCGTGCAGACGGGGTCATGCACATATTCTTGCGCGCTTCGGCAGGGCTCACCTGACGGTTGGTAGCGCACCATTGCGGCCAGGTGCTGCGTCCGTCAGGCCACAGCCCATGGACCACCAGCCCAAACCGCCCGTTGCGGCCCGAGCATTGCGCACGTTGGCGCGCGTCCATCTCGCGCCCCTTGCAGAACTCCGGGCTCCAGCTGAGTGCAAGCGTGTATCCGGTAACAGGAACTGTGCGCGTCGGGCCATCGGCGCGGACTTCCGGCACGCTGACCACCTGTGGCATACGGCATTGATAGGCTTGAGCGAGCGCCTGCGACGGGAAAGTGAGGAGCCCCGCAAGAAGCAGTGTCGCCTTTCTCACAACGGCGTGAAATCCAGCCCGATGTCCGCGGCGGGCGCGCTTTGCGTGAGGCGGCCAACCGAAACATAGTTCACGCCGGTCGCTGCCTTGGCCTTGATCGTGTCGAGATTGATCCCGCCCGATGCCTCTGTCGGGACGCGGCCCGCCACGATGGCCACCGCTTCGCGCAAGCTGTCAGGCTCCATATTGTCGAGCAGCAGGCGAGTGGCACCTGCTTGCAGCGCGGGTTCGACCTGGTCGAGCCGGTCCACTTCACAGATGATCTCTTTCACCTCAGCTTGGACTGCCCGCCGCACCGCCTCGCCGACATTGCCAGCAACCAGCACATGATTGTCCTTGATCATCGCGGCATCCCACAATCCCATGCGATGGTTGCTGCCACCCCCCATGCGCACCGCGTATTTCTCAAGATGCCTAAGGCCAGGAATGGTCTTGCGGGTATCAAGCAGCGTGCAATCCGGATTGTCCATTGCATCGACATAGCTGCGCACCATGGTGGCAATGCCGCTGAGGTGTTGCACGGTGTTCAATGCGCTGCGTTCTGCGGTCAGCATGGCGCGCGCATTGCCGGTCAAGCGCATCAGGTCCGTTCCCGGCGCCACCGCATCACCATCGGCCACCAGATGCTCGATCTCCATTTCGGGGTCGAGCGCGCGGAAGAAAGCCTCGGCAATCGGCAGTCCTGCCACAATGATCGCATCGCGGCTGTCCATTACGCCTGAAAAGCGCGCATCGGCAGGGATCACGCTTTCCGAGGTAACGTCACGCCCACCGGCGGGAAGCCCAATGCCAAGGTCTTCTGCCAGCGTCTCGCGCACGAAAGCGTCGAGATCGAATCCCTCGAGTTCAAACGCCATCAGTGAACGAAACGCGCCACGACGTCGCGATAGGAACGCGAGACTTTCACTTCCGCGCCCGATTCCAGCACCAGGAAGCATTCGCCATTGGTGTGCGGACGCACTTGGCGCACCTGATCCAGATTGACGATCCAGCTGCGATGGACGCGCTGGAAAGTGCGCGGATCGAGCCGGCGTTCCAGGTCCTTCATCGTTTCACGAAGGATCAGCGAGTTCTCGGCGGTGTAGATGCACATGTAATCGCCCGCCGCTTCGATCCGTTCGATCGTGTCGACTTCAACGCGGAAGATCTGGCCGCGATCCTTGACGTTGATGAGCTTTTCAAACCGGTCGCTGGCTTCGCTCTCATTACCCCCCATCGCTTCGACCTGGTCGGGCGCGACTTCGGCGAGCACATTCTTGAGCTTGTCAGCTTCCTCAGCCGATTTCTTCTCCGTCAGGCGTTGGCGAACACGCTCGATCGTGTCAGCCAATCTGTCCGGATCGACCGGCTTCATCAGGTAATTGACGGCATTGGCTTCAAAGGCGCGGATCGCGTGCTCTTCATAAGCGGTCACAAACACGAACAGCGGCGGTTCGATCTCCATGACGCCCTTGACCACGCCGAAGCCGTCAAACCCCGGCATCTGGATGTCGAGGAACACCAGATCGGGCTTTTCTGTCTTGATCGCGCGGATCGCTTCGCGCCCGTTTGAACAGGTGGCGATCACTTCCACGTCTTCGAAAGGTTCAAGTCGCAATTGCAGCCCCTGGATGGCCAGTTTTTCATCATCGACCAGGATAGTGCGAATAGTCATGCGTTTGGTTCCATGCTGCGCCGCGGTGCAAATGCAATCGCCGGGGCGGATTTTCCGGGCTCTGCCGAAAGGGGGCTGGGCTGAGCGGGAGTGCTGGCAGCCTCTTCTGATTCTGCTGTTATATATGGGATCTCTATTGCCACAGTAAAACCTCCTCCGGCACCGGAGCGGGTTTCGAACCTGTGATCATCGCCATAGGCCTGCATCAAGCGATTGCGAATATTGGCTAATCCAACGCCGGTAGAGGCTGGTTTGCCATCGGGTGCATTGGCCAAACGCAGCAAATCGCCTTGTCGCGGGCCAGCCAGGCCCGGGCCTGTGTCTTCTACAGTGATGCGCAATCTTGTGCCCTGCACTTCGGCTCTTAGCGCGATATGCGCGCCTTCCTCTTGCGGCGAGACAGCGTATTTGACGGCATTTTCAATCAAAGGCTGAAGCAGCATGGAAGGCAACAGTGCCTCTTTTGCAGCTTCATCAATGTCGAACTCGGTGCGCAAGCGCTCTTCAAACCGCATGCGCTCGATATCGAGATAGAGCTGCAGCGTTTCGACTTCCTGCGCCAATGTCACCTGGCTGCACGGCTCCATGATCAGCGTGTGCCGCAGGAATGCAGACAGGCGCGACAGCATGGCATTGGCGGGTTCGGTCTGCTTCAGCAGCACCAGCGTGCTGATCGAATTGAGCGTGTTGAACAGGAAATGCGGGTTGAGCTGGTAGCGCAGCATGGCCAGCTGCGCGCTGGTGGCCTGCGCTTCGAGCCGCTCGAGCCGGTCAGCCTGCTCTTCCACGGTCAGGAAGTAATTGATCGCGTAATAGAGCGCGCTCCACCCGCCCAGCAGTGTCAGCGGGATATAGGAGAGGCCGATAAAGCGCTGGGCAAAGGTCGTCTCGCGCGTGCCGGCATAATATATGCCTTGCACCCAGGCGTCGATCGACGCGTAGATCACCACTGCCAGCACCAGCGTGACCGCGGTGGTGCCCCAAGCGATCAGCGCCTGCTTGTTGATCAGCTGGCGGTAGATCACGGACAAGACCAGGCTGATCGAGAAACCGGTGATCGTTGTAACAAGTATTACAGCCAGCAAATCCCACGGCTGGCTATTGGCGATCGCCGCGCTCGCGCGCAGCAGAAATGCCCCGCCCCAGCCTGCCAGCTGGAGGTTCCAGAATGCCCGATTCTTGTTCGCGAAGAAGGGCGTAGGGCGGAAAGGCAACATAGCCATAGCCTTCCCCCTTAGCCGATTTGATAGGAAGCGTGCAGTTTGTTTTGCCGCTTGCTGTCGCGTGCGCTACACTGTTCGCCTGCAAGGAGAGATAAATCATGGCCACGATCGAGCATCCGCAAGAGCACGCCAAGTTCACTGCGATGACAGAAGGCACTGCAGAAGACTGGGCAATCATCGGCAGGGAATACCGCGCTCACGCCAAGGGGGTGGCTGACCGTGTGATCGACCATTTGAAGCTGCTTGAAGGTGATTTTGGCGGTTTTCCTGTCTGCCGGCTCGAACATTCGCTGCAAACCGCGACCCGCGCGCACCGCGACGGGCGCGATGAACGTTATGTCGTGATGGCGCTGTTGCATGACATCGGCGATACGCTGGGCAGCTATAACCACCCTGACGTCGCGGCTGCGATCGTGAAACCATTCGTGCCTGAAGAGTACCACTGGATTTGCGAGAAGCACGGTGCGTTCCAGGGCTATTTCTACTTCCATCACGTTGGAATGGATCGCAATATCCGCGATCAATATCGTGGGCATCCCTATTTCGAGGCCTGCGCGCATTTCTGCGAGAAATATGACCAGGCCGCGTTTGATCCGGGCTATGACAGCGCGCCCCTGAGCTTTTTCGAGCCTATGGTGCGCCGGGTAATGGAGAAGCCGATCAATTCGATGTACGCCAAGGTCATCGATGATTGAGCTCTAATCGCGGGCGTTGATCTCGCGCCTGAAGTGCCGCTGCCAGTCAGCCGCGCCTTCGCGTTGCAGCAAGGCGTTGATTTGCGGCAGTTCGGCTTCGATGAACTGGACGCGTTCGTCCCACCCATCATGCGTGCGCTTGCGGAATATACCGCCGCCGTGGCGCGGCCCCCATTGCTCCATGAAGCGCACTGAAGCCGCAGGGTCATAACCGGCATTGGCAAGCAACCAGGGCATCAAGCGATCGGCCTCTCGCTCCGTCAGGCGGATATTGCGGCGTTTGCGCCCTTCGCTCTCCAGCCATTCGCGGTGACGCAGCAGGTTATGCGCCAGCTCATGCGCGATGGCTGCGGCGAATTCCTCTTCGACATAGTCAAAGCCCGGAAAGTCGAGCCCGATGATGACCCGGCTGCCTTCAGCCACCGCGCGCTTGGTGTCGCCGCCCAGCTCGAAACGGCTGGCGCAGGCCGCAACACCAATGGCAGAGATGCTCCCGCCATCCGATAGCGTGATCGCCACAGTGCCGGTCTCGGCCAGCTGCGCATCGATCCGGTCATGCGCGCGCTTGATGCGCTGCCAGTCGCGATTGGGCTGGGCAGGCCAGCTATTCGGGTCTTCGCCGGCAATTGCCGCAATAGACTGATTGGTAGCCATTCCGGCCAGCTGCGCGGGCGAGCCGTCTGCAGCGGTGAGCACGGCAACATCGCCCTTCAGGCCAAGCAGTTTGCGAACCGCCTGCGGTTCTCTGTAACTCGCCATGTCATGCAGCTGCAACCCGATAGCGGGTGCGGCATCGACGCAATAGCGCGCATTGCCGGTTACCAGTTTCCAGCCGATGTCCTGAAGCAGCTGCTCTTTTGCTAGCCGTGCATGGAAAGCCGTCAAACCGGGGCTCGAAGCCTCGCTTGCCAAGTCATGTTCAGCCTCAGCGGCAAGCGGGCTCGCGGCAAGCAGCAGTCCCGCCAGCGCAAACACCGGAGCGCTGCGCGTTTGGTTCACTCAGCGGCTCTTTCCAATGCGTCACGCAGCGCACCGAAACCGACCGCGCCTTCGAAAGCGCTGTTGGCGGTCACCCAGCTGGGCGTGCCGGTAAATCCGAGCTGGCCTGCCAGCGCATTGTTGCGCGCAAGTTCCTGTGACACTTCTTCTGACGCGCCGTCGATCTGGGCTTGGGCCATGTCCACGCCCGCTTCCTGTGCAGCAGCCGCCACGCTTTCCGGCGAAACCGGGCCAAGACGGAACATGGCTTCATGGAATTCAGCGAACTTGCCTTGCTTGGCCGCTGCCAATGCCATGCGCGATGCGATTTCGCTGCCCTGGAAGATCGACCATTCGCGGATCACCACTTTCACTTCGGGATCGCTTTCGACCAGTCGCTGCACATCGGCCTGGCTCATCGCGCAATAGGGGCAATTGTAGTCTGTAAACTCGACCAGCACTTTCGAGCCTTCCGGATTGCCGAGCACCGCGCCGGGGAAAGGCTCCGTTACCTGGCCGGAGATGCCTGCCAGCCGCGCCTCGGCCTGCTGGGCCTGATAAGCATCCGCCATCTGCGGCAGGATCTGCGGGTTGGAGAGCAGATAACTTTGTGTGCGCGAGTCAGCGAGACCGGAAAATGACCAGATCGCCGCGCCGACAAAGCCAGCCACCAGCGCCAGAACCACATTGAAAAGCGAATTCTTGAAAGTGTCGGTCATAGGCCCCTCAGTAGAAGATCAGTCGCGGTCGCGAATGCGCTCAAGCTCGGCGCGGGCCTGGAGCGCGATGTCTTGCGCGCGGATCCAGTCCGGCGTGCCGGGCTCAAGCCCCGCCTCGGCTGCAACGGCACTGCGCAGCGCTTCGGGATAGTTGCGGCGCATTACTTGCTGTTCGGCGCTGGCGAGCCTTGCGCGCGCCATGTCTCCCCGCGCCGCGTAAACCACGCCGAGCTGGTACCAGGCAAAGGGGTTGAAGCGGTCTCGCGCCACCGCTGCGCGCAGCACACGCTCCGCCTCTTCATGGCGGCTCTGGTCCTCCGTCGCGATGAGCGCGTGGCCGAACATGGATGCGATCAGCGGCTGGTTGCGCGAAACTTGCGTCGCCTTGCGCAGATAAGGCAACGCGGCTTCGGGATCGCCCGATTCAAGCAGGACCTGGCCTTTCAGCTCGAGGAAATAGGGGTCATCAGGATCGGTTTCCAGCAGCGAGTCGGCTTCGACCAGCGCTTTGTCGATCAGTGCATTCTTGTGGTAGGCATAGGCTCTGGCATAGCGGGCAGGCACGCTGGTGTCATATTCGGGATAGGCCGCCAAAGTGCGCTCCGGCTTCGAGAGATATCCGAACAGCTTGGCCTTGGCGCGGATGAAGCGGGCCTGCAGCTTGGGGTCGTCAGGCGCGTTCCAGGCCGGATCGACAATATATGTCTCACGCAAGCGCGCGATGCGATCACCGGAGAGCGGGTGTGTGCGGGTGAAGGCGGCATCATCATCCTGGCTGATGCCATAGCGGAACTCGAGGCTTTGCAGCTTGCCAAAGAAGCTCAGCGAGCCGCGGCCAGAGATACCTGCCAGCGAAAGATATTCAGCGCCAGCTGCGTCGGCCGAAGCTTCCTGCACGCGGCTGAAGGCGAGAAACTTGCCCAGCGCGGCGCGTTGGCCCGCCTGCATCACGCCGATCGCCGCTTCACCTGCGCCTGCCAGTGCGGCGCCCACGCCCAGCAGCAGGCTGAGGATTGAAATATTGGTCGCTGCGCTCGCGCCTTCGCTATAGCGGACGATATGGCCGCCGGTGATGTGGCCCAGCTCGTGCGCGATCACGCCTTGCACTTCATTCGCGGTATCCGCCGCGCTGATCAACCCGCTGTGGATGTAAACGGCTTGCCCGCCTGCCACGAAGGCGTTGATCGAAGGGTCATTGATCAGCACGATATCGACATTGCCGGGCGCAAGCCCGGCCGCTTCGACCAGCGGTGCTGCCATGTCCTGCAGCAAGGCCTCGGTTTCGGCATCGCGCAGGATCGATTGTGCGGCGACAGGCTGGACTGCGAGCGCAGTAGCCGCAAGGAATGCAGCGAATTGGCAGAGAAAGCGCACCATGCCGCTGTGCTAGCCGATATTGTCCTGAACCGGAACTGAAGCGTGCGGCTCCCGTGCAAATTTCGCGATGGTATCGACCACTGTGCGATCCCGCCGCCACGGGCTGGCAAGCGCCAGCAACGGGTCATTATGCTCCATCTCCGGGAAGAAGCGGGTCTGGACTTCGGCTCCTGCGTCCAGCAATCGGCGCGCCAGCTCGCGCGAATTGCGCGGTCGCACCAGCGTGTCTTTTTCGCCATGGATTAGCAGCTTGGGCGGGGCATCGGCGCTGACATGATTGACCGGCTGCGTCGCTTCGGGATCGTCTGCCTGACCAAACGAGGCCACGGTTGATTCGCTGTCGAAGGGATAGAAATCATAGGGCCCTGCAAGCCCGACCACGCCGGCAATGCGCGCATCACCTGCACCGGCCGCTTCAAGCCAGCGCCGCTCAAGCGCGGTCATCACGACATTGTAGGCACCGGCGGAATGCCCTGCCAGCACGATATGATCAGGATCGCCGCCGAATTTGGCGATATTCTCATGCGTCCAGGCAACCGCTGCTGCGGTGTCTTCCATCATCGCAGGGTAGATTGCGTCAGGGTGCAAGCGATACCCGGCGAGCACGACAACAAAGCCTTCCGGCACGAATGCGCGTGCGACAAAGCCATAGTCATCGGGATCGCCCTTGTTCCAGCTGCCGCCATGGACAAACAGCAGAACTGGTCGCTTCGCTTCTGCGGGGTTGCTTTGTTGGGGTCCGAATACCAGCACTTTGCGCGCTTCTGATTCGCCCAGCGGTACTTTGGCGAGAATCTGCGTATCACGAGCCCCGCCAGCGAATCGGTCAACGACATCAAGCACAGCCGGGCCATTGCGCCAGATCGCGATCTGCAGCGCCAGTCCGGCCAGCGCCGCTGTCGCAACAATAATTCCGATTGCCCAGATCACTGCGCGCCGTCTCCGAATAGCCATTGGCGCGCCCTAATGCGCGCCAGGGCTACTGGCTAGCGTGAAAAGGTTGAGCGGTGTGCGCGGTGGAAGCCGCGATCAGCCGACCAGCTTGCGGGCCGCGCGTTCGATCAGCGGAATATCCTGCTCGATCTCGCCCAGCATGACCACATCGCCATCTTCCGTGCGGCGAATCATCACCAGCGCGAACTCGCTGCCCTTCGCTTCGATTTCGGCGAATTCTTGCGGGTCAATCTTCCGCAGCTTCCTGGCGAGCGCACTGCGCACTTCATTGTCAGGCTCAACTGCCTTGCCGGCCTGTTCCTTGCGCCAGCGACGCTCGGCATTGACCACACCTTTAAGCCCGCCATCTGCGCCGCCAAGATATTCGGCCAAGCCGCCCTGGCTGATGCCCACACGCTGCGCGTAGCTCAGCACGGCAGCATATTCGGTGAGGCGCGTCTTGTCGTAATCCGCGCCGAACACCAGCTTGACGATCGGTGTCATCGGTGCGCGCGACTGAACTTCCAGCCCGCTTTCAGCAAGCAGTTCGGAATAGTCTTCCGGCGATTGTTCAGCAGCAATCGAAAAGTCGAACGCCAGGCCTACGGCTTCGTAAAGCGCCTTGCGGCTGCGGTCTTCGCTTGCCTGCGCGGCTTGTGCGGCTTCGCGCGCAATCGCGAGATAATCATACAGCCCGGCATCTTCAGGTAGCTCGGCCTCTAGGACTGGCTCGCCTTCGGCGGGCACCGCTTCTTCTGCGGGCTCGTTCACACCCTTGCGGCCAAACGACATGCTGTTGAAGTCGAAATTGCCGATCTCTTCGGGCTCGGCTTGTGTTGCCTCATCCACATCTGCAGTTTCAGCCACATCATCCAGATCGAGCGATATTGCTTTCTTGGTCGGCGGTGCGATGTGATCGGTCAACGAAGCGAAGTCGTAACCGGCATCGTCTTCTTCGTCGCCTTCATCGTCATAGTCGTCGTCCAGCCCATAGTCGCCGAATTCGGGCTCTGGCAGGTCGAAGGCATCGTCGCCATCCATTGCGTCAAATGACGTGGCAGGCTCGATGTCGCTGATTTTGGTTTCTTGCTCAGCGAATTCCGCATCGCTGTCACCGCTATCCGCGCTGGGGCTGTCGGCCCATTCAGTCACCGGGCCGCTGGCACGCTTGACCGGCTCGTCTTCCTCGGCATCCAGCGCCTGATCGATCTCCAGCAGCAGTTCGTCCGCTTCGGCAGCGTCTGCCATCTCTTTCCAGTTGATCACGCCGTAGATGAAATCGATCGTGTCATTGTCGCTCGAATAGGGCAGCAGAATGCCGCGATAAAGGATCGTCGCTCCGCGCTGGTTCACGAATTCGGCTTCGAATCCGATCGGCGCCTGATTGGCAAGGATCTGCAGATAGTGATCGGTGATCCGGCTCAACAGCGAGCGGCTGGGCACGTCGGACAGGCGCGTGATCGAACCGTCCGTGCCGCATTCGCCGGCCAGCTCTTCGCCCAGATACTGGATCGCCGGATCTTCGATACCGGTCGAGAAGTCCAGCAGTACGCTGTAGGGTCCGAAATCGGGCAGGTTGTCCGGATCAAGCTCTTCGATCGAGGGGAAATTGCGCTCGCCCAGCATGCTCGCCCAGTGGTTATAGGCGCGCACTTGCATGCGCCGCTCATCCTGGCCGATGGCAGCTGGCGGCAGATCGCGTGCCGTTTCCTCATCGTGGAGGTCGTAATCGTTCGAAGCGTCGGTAAAGTCCGGCGCATCGAAATTGCCACGCAAGCTATCCATGACCTAAACTATCCCCTGATACGTCATTTCAGCGGATGTTTTGGCGCACCATGGTAAACTTACCGTTAAGCTCAGAACAAAAGCGTGATTGCGGGGCGGCGCAGCGTCGTGACGTCACCCCGAACCGATTTCGTGAAAGCGGCAATTAAGCGTGACTTTACAGCATGTAGCGCATGCGGATCGCCAGCACTTTGGGCTCACCGGTGTAATCGAATGCTGCGTCTTCGAACTTGGGCGGTGCCATTTGCACCTTTGCGTCGCGCGAGAATCCAAAGCCTTCCTTGGGCATCATGCCCAGCACACGGTCCGCCTTGCCGTTGTCATTCTCGTCATGCAGCAGCGCGACTGCATAGCGCCCGGGCTTCACGCCGGAGAAAACCAGTTCGACTCTCTCGCCTGCCGGGACCACGACCCGGTGCGAGGCGGGATCCTTGCGGCAGCGGGGGAATATCTCCGAATTCGTGGTCATGCAGGCGCGGACTACGCCCTTCGCATTGCGCAGCTCTGTGATCGTGATCGCGATCTCGCCCGGTTTGGGCGGTGTTGCGCTCACCAGCGCGATTGCGCCCGCTGCGATTGCCAAAGCTGATGCGCGTTTCATCCGAATTTCTCCGTCAAGCCGCGATCGGTTCCGCACAAACGGTCCCAGAAGCGGAAATAGAGCCCGTAATTGCAGCGATATTCTTCGTGGTGCCGCTCATGATGGCTGGCGGTTATCACCCAATTGCCAAACCTTGAATGAACCAGCCAGCGCGGGAACATTTCCCACCCCATGTGATTGGTTACGCCCATCACCGTCATCACCAGCAAGACCACGCCCAGTATCCCCAAATGGATCGGTACGAGGAATATAAGCGCCGGGATCACCACCGCGCCGGTGAGCGCCTCGAACGGGTGAAAGCTCATCGCGGTCCATGCTGTGGGCGGCTTGCTGGCATGGTGCACTGCATGCGCAATGCGGAACAATTGCCGCTGATGCAGCAAGCGGTGCGTCCAGTAAAACCATGTGTCATGCGCAATAAGGTAGATCAGCGCGGATATCGGCAGATACCACAGCGGATAGGCAAAGGGATCGAGGTACATCTCGGTCCAGCCCAGGTGCCGCCAGCTCCAGAATGCCAGGCCCGCTGGTACGCCGTAAAGCGCAGCTGAAGCCAGCGACCACGCGATCTCGCGGCGGATCTGCGCGCGCTGGCCGTCATACTGGCCCGGCCGCACCTTGCCCGTCAGCCACGCGAAGAAGCCGCTGCTGGCAAGATAGCGCAGCGCAACGATCAGCGTCATCGAGATGGCAGCAAAGGCGAGTCCGGGGATCATGCCCCTGAGTTAACGCCTCGCGACCTGCTTGGCGATTGCTATGTCGCTATTGTGCCCCGGCAAGCTTGGCGCAATGCGGATCGATCAGCCCGGCGTGACGGCGAAGCGCCGCACGCGCCAGCCGCTCAAGCTCTTTCTTGCGCCGCGCCGCGGCAAGCGGTTGCAACGGGGCGGGGCGCAGGATCTCTGCATCATAGCCATCCGCTACAATCACCCCGCAGCTGTCAGGGCGATAGTCCAGGTTCTCTAGCGGGCTGCGATCAAGATTGGGTGGCAAGGCCCAGAAGAAGCGATCACAGAAGTCGAGATAATCCGGCCATTTGCTGTCACCCAGCAAATCTGCCCGCGCAACCTTGATTTCGACAATGACAATCTGCCCCTTGGCGTCGACCCCCATCAAGTCAGCGCGTCTGCCATTGCGCAGCGGCATTTCTGGCAAGCACCAGATATCATTGCGCGCGAACAAGCGGCCGACACCGCGCGCGACAGCAAGCGCGTCTATCGCCCCGTCGGTGGGGGTTAGAGGCGAATCAGGTGAGGCAATGATCGAATCCGGCATGCCGCCAGATTGGAACATAGCGCGAACGCGGTCAAGCGTCAGACTGCGGCTTCGGTCTCGCTTGGCTGCGGCTGCTGCGCCAGATCGAGCAGGGCACTGCGCAAGGCATGGAATTCACGCCATAGCGCCAGGGCCGGGGCGGTCGTGTCTTGCCCGCGCGCATCAATCATGCGCAAGGCAGCAAGGCCGGGCTGCAGGATGGCGTCGAGGTCTTCCAATCCGTCACGCGCCAATGCGAGGCGCGCCCCGCCGCGTTCGGCAATCCGGCGTGGGAATTCTTCGATAGGCCCAGCCAGCGGCTCGGCTGCAAGCGCAGCCATTGCACCGATTTCTTGCCCGGCAGCATGGAGCGCGTGCCAGCGCGCTTCGAAATCGAGCATTGATGCGCTGTGTAGCGACTCGGGTTGGTTTGGGCTTGCCATTGCCTCAACGGGCTAGCGCGCGCCGCTTGCCAAATCCCTAACGCGCGGGCTCGTGGCATTTACCTTGAGGCGCATGCGCCGCGGTCCGCTTCGCGCGGCGCGGCAATTTTCGGCTGGCAGGGGGGCGGAGGCTTTGCTAAGCGCGCCGCTCGCTTGACGCTGTCAGCGCCACGCACCCGTAGCTCAGCTGGATAGAGCGCTGCCCTCCGAAGGCAGAGGTCACAGGTTCGAATCCTGTCGGGTGCGCCATGTTTTCAATGACTTAGCTAATATCTGGGCGTGTTGCCCGTAAAATTCCCACAAAAGAGGGCGTGAGAAGGGGTTGCTACTCCACTTCGATTCGACACCCCCCACCCCCTTTGAAAACCTGACCAGCTGCACCCCACCCCCGGGGCACCCCCCATATGGCTCAGATGGGACCCGCGCTTCTCAATACATACAATTCTGCGCGGTCGATGGAGTGGGTTTAGATTGGAGCAAGCAGTTCGGTGGCTAGTCGGCGCCCTGATCAATCGCACCGGTGGTTCCCCCAGTAGCGCTCCCACCTTAAAGCCCAGCCTTCGGCAACCATGGCACAGGAGAGGTCGCCTCCGATAGGTGAAGTGCACCAAGCCGCCATGCGGGTTCCAACGACGCTGCCTACGGACATGCAGGTCATTGCCGGGCCTGTAACAAGAACATGCCCCTGCTGACTCCGCCCCGTGGGTCTCCCGACCAGCCTTACAAGAGCGTCTCGGGCTTCCTCAGCGCTTGCATCAGGGCAAGGTTGGTTGCTGCGGCAGGTTCCGTCCATCTCGCGTGTAGCTATGCCTGAAAGCCTGATCCTTGGGCCTTCCTCGCACCAGATGGGCCCGTCTCCATCCCAAACACGAGTGGGTGTGCAGGTGAACTCTTGTCCCGCAGGGATTACGGTGGCAGCAGCTAAGAGTAGCGAGAGCATCATCGGGGGCTAAAGAAGCAAAAAACTGAGCTGCAAGCAGCCTACGATAGCCCTGTTCCCGGAGATAGGCTGAAGTTGCACGCATTTCGGCCTAAAAGCACCCCTCGAGCTACAATCGCTCAATAGCAGGTTTCACCCGGCCTCAATGGCACCGACTGTTCTAAATCTGAATAGGCGATTATGCCTTCATCCCACTCAACGAAATAGCAAAGTGTGACAGACCCAGATTGGGTATCATATGAGACGCTCCAATTATGATCGGCGCAATTGTGGGGCTCACATGCACGATAGATTACCTGACCAAATCTTTGAGTTATTGGCCCGGAAACGGCGTCCGCGAAAACTGTTTCCGCAATTCCCCTATTTCTTCCTACAATTCTCTCCAATTGCGAGCCTATTATAGGTAGGTCCAGATATCCGAATCCCAAAATCTCGTCGTGAGCATATCTTCCAACAAAATCCTCTGGGGCCGGAGGAGACACGGCGTTTTCTGGCTCTGTCACTTCCATCGCTGGCACACCTATGGGGCCAGTGTTGTTAGAAGTAGCTATCGGCGGTCTAAGAGCTTCTGCAGAGGTTGACCGCGCTGCGATAGGCGCAGCATTTTCAGGTTTTTCAGATCTGCCTATAGACTGCCCATAAATCATCAGCGCCAGCACTAGTGCTTGTAGCCCGAACCACCTCAGCCTGTGCGTCTTTTGATCTACATCTTGAGCGCTGAGCGCCTTCCACAATCGAGCAACCGCGTAAGCAATCCCGAATGATGCGAGCGCACCACCAAGTGCGTCAGCAACCCACAGGGGGTCAGAACGGGAAATATGAACGGAGTCGAAGAACAGTGCCACACTAACAAAGGAGAAGGCTAAGATAAGCCAGACACGCAGGGCGCCGTCATTTGTGACGAATATGTTTCCCGACGGTCCACTATCGTTCCCGGCGTCGGATTTCGGCGGAGGACGAGGTGCCGAACTACCCTGCCTCTGGTCTGCTCCCTTCCGCCGTTCGTCGTACTGGCGGCGAAGTTCGGGGTCCTTCAGTGTTTCGTAGGCCTCGTTGATCTCTTGAGCCTTCGCCGCGGCATCATCAGACTTGTTGGTGTCGGGGTGGTATTTCTTCATCAGGGCCTTGTAGGCAGCCGTGATGACCTCCGTTTCGGAGTTGGGTGATACCCCTAGGATTTCGTAGTAATCTCTCACGACCGAACCTTCCCGCTACCGCCTACTAGCCACCGCTAACCTTGCTCCCAGTGCTCAACGTATGAGAGCCCTGCAGACAGCTCGGTGTAAATCCATGGCGGGGTTATCCCTAGCCCAGTCGATAATACACATCCAGCCGTTCGACTAGTTCATCTCCCGTACACAGCCATTGCGCAGGTAAGTTGGAGCCTGAATGACGTTCACAGCCGGGGGCCGCAGTCGACCTGATAGAGCGCCCTTACTTCTGTGACACCTTCTTTGGATCGCAGGAAATATCGCGGGCCCAGACGTGCCGATAGCCATCTACCTCACGCACTGAGCGGCATCATAGTAAGACACCACACCTAGCTCTTGGTCCCGGGCGAACTCGACCCACCATTCTTCACGATTAGCAGCCTGAGCCATGCCAGAAGTAAGCAAGGCGCATAGTGTTAGGAGAATGGTTAGTTGCATTGATGCTACCTGAAGGTGTCATCATCGCCGAAATAGTAACAGAAATAGCCTACCATTCCGCCAACAATGCCAACAATATCCTTACTTTCTCCCGTGCCTAAAATCAGTGAAAAACCGATTAGAGAGAAGAGGAGTGTCAATACTACGCTTAGGAAGGCGATGCGAGCAGTCTGATGGTGAGAGGGAATGACATGCATAAAGGCCGCGAACATGCCATAGCATGCAAAACCCTCGACAATGAACGACAGGGCGTGCCTTCCTATTTCATTGCTCGTTAGAAGATAAGCGAACCCACCTTCGAAAAAGCCAGTCCGGTCAGATATGGACCATTCAAGAAAAAGAAAAAAAAGCCGGATCGCCCCAGCCGCCAGCAGAGAAGCTGGTAAGGCTAGCAGCCACCTAAGCCAATTAGGCCAACTCTCCATGTACACCCCCTAGCCCTTCGGCTTCCTCCCCCGCCAACGCGGAGTTCCCTGCGGAATCTTTTCGTTGCGCTATGCACTGACTCAAAGTGGAAAGTCCCTGTTAAATTGAAATTATTTATTATAATCCAGACTTCCATCTGGATTACTCGTTATGGCTGGGTTCTTCTGCTCAAGAAGAGAATCTGTGTTGTATCCACTGGATGACAAAACTTGTAAAAGCTCTTTCTGAGTAATGTTCTTGGGCACATTGTTTATAATCTGTCCGTTTGGCATTCTGACATTCACAGTCTCGCCGACACCATTCAAACCTACAGCAGAAAGTTCGACACTCTCTTCACTAGTCTTTTCATAATTTGAATTACAATAAATCAAACTTAGCTTATAATCCCCATTTGACTTTATCTCTTGAGAAAAGCATTCCGACCAATTATTATACTTTTTATTCGAACAAGCAGTAACTGCGACTGAAATAGC
>JASBTD010000051.1 GCA_030148605.1 Erythrobacter sp. | reverse complement strand
AACCCACGCCCAATTCCTTGGCCACGATTTGCGCCAGCGTGGTCTTGCCCAGCCCCGGCGGGCCGAAGAACAGCGTGTGGTCCATCGCCTCCTTCCGCGACTTTGCGCTGTCGATGAATACACGCAAATTGTCGCGAGCCGCCTCCTGCCCGATGAATTCCTTGAGCGACTTCGGACGCAGCGCCGCATCCGGGTCGTCGGCCTGTCTGTCGGGCGTGTGGAGGGGAACGGGTTCAGTCATTTCAGAAAGGGTTCACCGTAAAGCCGTCTTGCTGCAGCAGCGCAAGCGCGGTCATCGCAGAGAGCGCCATTTCCACCCCCGGCGCGAGCATGTCGTTGCTGATGCCGTAAGCAGCTGCGCTCTGTCCGCACAGGATCACACGCACACCCTTGTCCGCGAGCGCAGCGATCAGCGCGATATTGGCGTTTTCCGCGCCATCGCGGCGTTTGGCGTATTCCTCCGCGCTCCGCAGGTCTTCCGATGCCTTGCCATGCACGACCACCGCAACCTGGATATTCTCCAGCGGCACGCCCGCGCGCGCATGCATGTTAATGAAGCGTGCCGCGCTTTGCAGCGTGCGGTTGAGCTCGCCCGTTTCGGCCCCTGCGGCGACATCGAACGCTACTTTGAATTCAGCGCCTTCGGGAATCGGCATATCGCTCTCGACCGGGGCTACCGGGCCATATTGTTCGAACACCGGACCGGTGGTGAATGGGGACATGTCCTGAGCCACTGCCTGTGTTGCCAATGCGGCCATGCTTCCAGCGATTGCGAGGATGATCTGTTTGATGGTCATGGGCGTTTGGCCTTCAGTTTGATCGCGATCAGCGCGATGATGATCACAGGTATGCTTGCCAGCATCTGGTAGACGGGCAGGATGATGTAGGCGAGCCCTGACTGCGGGTCGATATCCGGCCCGAAGAAGGCGCGCCAGTAGAGGTAAAGCCCGCCCAGCCCCAGAAACGAGGCGCCACCTGCGGTGACAGGCCCCAAGGGCTGCGCAACCGCCAGCCCGACGATTGGCAGGATCATCCAGAAGAACAGCGGCACGCCGAACAGTAACGAACCCGCACTGTCCCAGCTGCCCGTTGTCGCCAGCAGCACAAGGCATGCGAGCGCATAGCCCACAATGATCGCGCGGCGTAGCGGAGATAGGGCTTTCAGCATTGGCATTGGCATTCTCCCCATCACCCCGCCGCCCGCTTCAGCGCTACGCGGATAAGCTCGCTTTCGCTGGCGCCTTCACCCAACTCGCCCTGCGCGCGGGCGACGGCCTGCGCGGCGATCGCGGGCTTGAAGCCGAGGTTCTCCAGCGCAGACACCGCATCGGCGCTCGCGCTGCCAGCCTGAACACCGCCACCCATCGCGACGCCAGCCACCCCGCCGCCCGGCAATGCGCCTGCCTTGTCCTTCAGCTCGTTGACGATCCGCCCGGCAAGCTTCGGCCCCACGCCCTGCGCACGTGCGACCATCGCTGCATCGCCACCCGCGCAGGCATCGCACAACTCGCCGGGTGACAGGGCAGAGAGGATCGCCAGCGCCACCTTGCTCCCCACCCCTTGGACCTGTGTGAGCAAGCGGAACCAGTCACGCTCGGCGCTTTCCGCAAAGCCCAGCAGGCGCATGTCATTCTCTGACACTTGCAGATCGGTGTGGACTGTGCACGCCTCGCCCACTTCGCCCAGTGCGCTCAGCGTCTTGGTACTGCAATGGACCAGATAGCCGACACCTTGCACGTCAACGATCGCCCAATCGCTTCCAACTTCGTCAAGCCGCCCGGATAGCTTTGCAATCATGGTTTGTTCTTGGCGCAATCGGGCCACAGAAGCCAGAGGGTACACGCCAATTTTGCCCCGCCAATTCCTACAGGATGGAACACATGGAACACAGTCCTGAAGGGAAAAACATCCCTGCCCCAAAACACCTGCAAGAAGGCAAGAACTGAAGGCGCAGAAGCAGTCATTCGGGCTTTGTGCCACACCCGCATCAAGTAGGAAAACTGCCATTCGTCATTGCGAGCGACCGCAAGGTTGCGCGGCAATCCAGATTCGGTTGCTGGATTGCTTCGCCCAAAAGAAACTGGCTCGCAATGACGAAGTGGACAAACGACTGGCTTTGCGCAAAAGCAGCCGCATGAGCTGGAACACATTCGGACGCGTATTGCGCTTTACCACCTGGGGCGAGAGCCATGGCCCGGCGCTGGGCGCTGTGCTGGATGGCTGCCCGCCGCGCATTGCGCTGAGCGAGAGCGACATCCAGCCTTTCATGGATGCCCGCAAGCCGGGGCAGAACCGCTT
Organism: Erythrobacter sp.; assembly: GCA_030148605.1. GTDB lineage: Bacteria > Pseudomonadota > Alphaproteobacteria > Sphingomonadales > Sphingomonadaceae > Erythrobacter. Next base: position 20,043 of record JASBTD010000051.1, on the reverse strand, counting down.
CACCACGCAGCGGCAGGAAGCGGATCTGGTCCGCATCCTGTCGGGCACCTTCGAAGGGCAAACCACCGGCACGCCGATTTCGCTGATGATCGAAAACACCGATCAACGCAGCAAGGATTATTCGGAAATCGCCAAGTCCTATCGCCCCGGCCACGCCGATTACGCCTATGACGCGAAATACGGCATTCGCGACTATCGCGGCGGCGGGCGCTCGAGCGCGCGCGAAACCGCGGCGCGTGTCGCGGCAGGCGCGGTGGCGCGGCTGATCATTCCTGAAGTCACCATCACTGCTTTCGTGTGCGAGCTGGGCGGTGACCGGATCGATTACAGCAAGATCGACTATGCCGAAATCGGCAACAACCCGTTCTTTTGCCCCGATGCCGAAGCGGCAAAACGCTGGGAAGCGAAAGTAGATGCCGCGCGCAAGGCAGGCTCGTCGCTTGGTGCCATCGTCGAATGCGTGGCCGAGGGCGTACCCGCCGGATGGGGCGCGCCGATCTATGCCAAGCTTGACGGTGATCTGGCGGCGGCCATGATGAGCATCAATGCAGTCAAGGGCGTGGAGATCGGTGACGGATTTGAAGCCGCCCGGCTGACCGGCGAAGAAAATGCCGATCCGATGCGGCCGCCCGAACCAGGCAGTAATGGCGACGGACCGCGATTCACCGCCAACCATGCGGGCGGCACGGCGGGCGGCATCTCGACCGGGCAGCCGGTGGTGTGCCGCGTGGCGTTCAAGCCGACCAGCTCGATTCTGACGCCGGTTGAAACGATCACGTCAGACGGCGATGCAACCGAAATCCGCACCAAGGGCCGCCATGACCCCTGCGTGGGCATTCGCGGCACGCCGGTGGTGGAGGCGATGATGGCGCTGGTGCTGGCCGATCACAAGCTGCTGCACCGCGCTCAAGTAGCGGAGCGGTAGCGCGACAAGGACGCGCTCAAGTAGCTCAGCGATAGCGCGACATGGGCTCGCTCAAGTAGCGCAGCGGTAGCGCGACAAGAACACCCCGCTTGGATGGGCTCACGCAGTCTCGTCACGCGGGATAGCCCTGGCGCGGGTCCATTTCGACCAAGTCGATTAGTTCCCGGAACTTTGATTGATTTTTTCGATCTTCGCAATCGCACAATTCCGCTTTTGTGCAGCGCAGCAATCCCTATGTGCATTTGCGAGTTTCAACCTCTTCAACCAAACACATAGGGAAAAATCACCATGGGTATTATCGGATCAACCATCCAGCCGTTCAAAGCCACCGCATTCCAGGCCGGCAAGGACTTCTTCGACGTCACTGACGAAGACCTGAAAGGCAAGTGGAGCGTGTTCTTCTTCTATCCGGCAGACTTCACTTTCGTTTGCCCGACCGAATTGGAAGACATGGGCGAGAAGTATGAAATGCTGCAGAGCATGGGCGTGGAAGTCTATGCCGTCAGCACGGACACGCATTTCAGCCACAAGGCATGGCACGATTCATCAGAGAAGATCGGCAAGCTGAATTTCCCGTTCCTGGGTGACCAGAACCACGTTCTGGCGAACAACTTCGGTGTGCTGCGCGAAGGTGTGGGCCTGGCTGACCGTGCGACTTTCGTGATCGATCCCGATGGCGTGATCCAGATCATGGAAGTGACCTGCGAAGGCGTGGGCCGCAATGCCAACGAACTGACCCGCAAGATCAAGGCGGCCCAGTATGTTCGCGCCAACCCCGGCCAGGTTTGCCCGGCTGCATGGGAAGAAGGCAGCGACACGTTGGCACCTTCGCTCGATCTCGTCGGCAAGATCTAAGCCGACATTACACGGATAAACGCGGCTCCTCCTCCCTGCCGGGTTTGTCACGAAGGCTCGGGGCGCAACCCTCCCCCTCCCAACCGCGCCCCGGGCCTTCCCCCTCCTCTCCCGCCAAGCCAGCCACAAGGTAACGCCATGCTCGACGACGCAATGAAGACTCAGCTGAAGCAATATCTCGCCAATCTGCGCGAGCCGATCGAGCTCGTTGCCAGCCTTGGTGACGATGCCAAATCAGCGCAGACCCGTGAGCTGCTCGGCGAAATCGCTGCCTTGCACGATCTCGTCTCAGCCAGCTATGATGGCGACAATGCGCGCAAGCCCAGCTTCGAAATCCGCCGCGCCAGCGACACCTCGCGCGCCGTGCGTTTCGCTGGCCTGCCGATGGGGCACGAATTCACTTCGCTGGTGCTGGCGCTACTGTGGGCCGGTGGCCATCCGCCCAAGGTTGACGCTGACCTGATCGAACAGGTGCGCGCGCTTGATGGCGACTATGATTTCGAAATGTTCTTCTCGCTGAGCTGCCACAACTGCCCCGACGTGGTGCAGGCGCTGACGCTGATGGCGCTGGAGAATCCGCGCATTTCAGCCACTCTGATCGAAGGCGGAACTTTCCAGGAGGAAGTCGAGGCGCGCGATGTGCTCGCGGTGCCGGCAACCTTCCTCAATGGCGAGCCCTTCTACAACGGGAAGATGGAACTGGCTGAAATCCTCAGCAAGCTTGACGCTGGCTCTGATGATCGCGCCGCCGCGCAGTTCGATGCCAAGGAGCCCTACGAAGTACTGGTTCTGGGCAGCGGCCCAGCAGGTGTTGGCAGCGCGATCTACACCGCGCGCAAGGGCTATCGCACCGGCCTCGCCGGTGAACGCTTCGGCGGCCAACTGCAGGATACGCTGGGCATCGAAAACCTGCCCGGCACGCCTTACACCGAAGGCCCCAAGCTGGCAGGTGAAATGCAGCGGCACGTCGGCGAATATGACATCGACGTGATCAATCTCGCCAGCGCTACCAAGCTGGTCGCAGCACAGCGCGCGGGCGGCTTGCACACGGTCGAATTCGCCAATGGCGGCTCGCTCAAGGCGCGCTCGCTGATCCTGGCGACAGGTGCACGCTGGCGCGAACTCGGCGTTCCGGGTGAAGCCGAATACCGCAACAAGGGCGTGGCCTATTGCCCGCATTGCGACGGGCCGCTGTTCAAGGGCAAGCGCGTCGCCGTGATAGGCGGCGGCAATTCCGGCGTCGAAGCGGCGATCGATCTGGCCAATATCGTCGGCCATGTCACTCTGATCGAATTCGATGACAAGCTGCGCGCAGACGAAGTGTTGCAAGCCAAGCTGCAAAGCCTGGGCAACGTTACAATTATAAAATCGGCTCAGACGACCAAGATCACCGGTGATCAGCGGGTCAACGGCTTGGTCTACACTGACCGCAAGACCGGCGAGCAGCACCGCGTTGAGCTTGAAGGTGTATTCGTCCAGATCGGCCTTGTGCCTAACACCGAATGGCTGAAGGATAGCGGGATCGAGTTGAGCCAGTATGGCGAAATCGTGATCGATAGCCACGGCGCGACCAACCTGCCCGGCGTGTTCGCCGCAGGTGATTGCACCACTGTGCCTTACAAGCAGATCGTAGTGGCGATGGGCGAAGGCTCGAAAGCCGGCCTTTCCGCTTTCGACTATCTGATCCGCAATTCCGCAGACGAGGGCGTCGCTGAGGCGGCATAGCCCGCAATCGACAGGGAATTTTGAGGCGCGCTGACCCTGCGGTTGGCGCGCCTTTTCGCATGCCGGATTTGCGTTGGTTCAAAATCGCCTGATCCGATCAATCAGCGCATTTTAATCGATTGGACAGTTTAACGGCGAAGGCGCATTCTCTTGTCATACAGCTCGGATATTGTCCGAGTCCCCAAAACGAGAGGAGAAGTCTGAAATGGACGCAAAAACCGGTGAAATGAGCGGCGGTTGCCCCTTCAACGGCGAAGGCAGCGTGCGATCGCTGCTGGGCCGCACCAATCGCGATTGGTGGCCTGAAACCGCCAATCTCGAAATCCTGACGCAAGACGGCAAAAGCGCGGATCCGATGGGCGAAGACTTCGACTATTGCGAGGCCTTCAACGCGATCGATTACAACGCTCTCAAGGCTGACCTGACCGCGCTGATGACTGACAGTCAGGACTGGTGGCCGGCCGATTATGGTCATTACGGCCCCTTCTTCATCCGCATGGCGTGGCACGCCGCAGGCACCTATCGCACCGGGGACGGTCGCGGCGGTGCGGGCAGCGGGCAACAGCGCTTCGCTCCGCTCAACAGCTGGCCCGACAATGGCAATCTGGACAAGGCGCGCCGCCTGCTGTGGCCGATCAAGCAGAAATACGGCAAGCACATCAGCTGGGCCGATCTGTTCATCCTCACCGGCAATGTCGCCATCGAATCGATGGGCGGCCCGGTGTTCGGCTTTGGCGGCGGCCGCAAGGACGTGTTCGAGCCCGAAACCGTCTATTGGGGCACGGAAGAACAATGGGTCAACGAAGGCGTCCCCACACGTATCAATCCCGATGAAGGCAAGGCGCTGGATAACCCGCTCGCGGCAATCCAGATGGGCCTGATCTACGTCAATCCCGAGGGGCCGGGCGGCAACCCGCACGATCCCGAAGGCATGGCGCGTGACATGCGCGAAACCTTTGCCCGCATGGCGATGAATGACGAGGAAACCGTGGCGCTGACCGCTGGCGGCCACGCCTTCGGCAAGGCGCATGGTGCGCATCCTGCCGATACATTCCGCGGCGCACCAGAGGGCGAAGCGCTGGAACTCCAAGGTTTCGGCTGGCTCAATGACGAAGCCGAAATCGCCGCGGGCAATATCACCACGTCGGGCATTGAAGGGGCGTGGACCCCGAACCCGACCGAATGGGGCAATGACTATTTCCGGCTGCTGTTCAAATATGAATACGAGCTGGTCCAGTCGCCTGCGGGTGCTAACCAGTGGCAGCCGATCAATCCGGACCCCGAGGATATGGCACCTGACGCGCGCGACCCGTCGAAGAAGGTCCCGACCATGATGACCACGGCGGACATGGCGCTGAAGCGCGATCCGGAATATCGCAAGATTTCGGAGCGCTTCCTGAATGATCAGGCAGCGCTGGATGATGCCTTTGCCCGCGCATGGTTCAAGCTGTGCCACCGCGACATGGGGCCCAAGGCACGCTATCTGGGCCCTGAAGTCCCGGCGGAAGACCTGATCTGGCAGGATCCGGTTCCGGCTGGCTCGACCCCGTCGGACAGCGATGTGGCGGCGTTCAAATCCGCTGTCCTCAGCAGCGGCCTGACCGTGAGCGAGCTGGTAAAGGCGGCCTGGGCCTCGGCTTCGACCTACCGCAATTCGGACCATCGCGGCGGTGCCAATGGTGCGCGTGTGCGGCTTGCCCCGCAGAACGGCTGGGCGGCCAATGATCCCGATGAGCTATCGAAAGTGCTTGCCAAGCTGGACGAGCTGCGCGGCGATATCTCGATGGCTGACGCGATCGTGCTGGCTGGTGCGGCAGCGGTCGAGAAGGCGGCCAAGGATGGCGGCCATTCGGTCAGCGTCAATGTCACCACCGGGCGCGGCGATGCGACGCAGGAGCAGACCGATGCCGAAAGCTTCGAACCGCTCGAGCCTTTCGCCGATGGCTTCCGCAATTACCTGCGCACCAAAGCCACGGTGAAGACCGAGGACATGCTGATCGACCGGGCGCATCTGCTGGGGCTTTCGATCCCCGAGATGACAGCCCTCGTCGGCGGCATGCGGGCGCTGGGCGCAGTCAGCGGCAACACCGGCCACGGCGTGCTGACCGATCGCGCGGGCACACTGTCGAATGACTTCTTCGTCAACCTGCTTGATATGTCGACCAAATGGTCGGCAGCGGACAGCGACGAAGAACTCTATGTCGGCACTTGCCGCAAGACAGGTGCGGAAAAGTACCGCGCCACGCGGGCCGATCTGATCTTCGGCTCCAATTCGCAGCTGCGCGCAGTCGCGGAAACCTACGCCGAGGCTGGCGGCGAAGAGCGCCTGGTGCGCGATTTCGTGAAGGCCTGGACCAAGGTCATGGATGCCGACCGGTTCGACATCGCTTACGCGAAATACCACGGCTGATCGCAAGCAAACATTGCCTTGGAAGGCTTGGCTTCTCAGGGTCGCAGGGAACCCCCGGTTTAACGACCGGGGGTTTTCTCGTTGGTGCTTTGCGCGGCTGAATCTTGGCGCTATCGAGCCGAGATGATTCAACCAATTCCCAAAGCCGCGCGGATCAGCGCAGCTGTGATCGGAGCGCTTGCACTGGTGACACTGGCGCTGCAAACCACGATCAATCTTGAGCGAGACGGCTCGCCGCTGGTGTCTTTCGCGCTCTTGCTGCGCTTCTTCACCATATGGAGCAATCTTGCCGCCGGGCTGGTGATGCTGTGGATTGCCACAGGCAAGCCGGTGAGCGAACGTGTGACCTTTGCCCTTGCGACCGCGCTGACGATCGTGGCGCTGGTCTATCACGCGCTGCTGGCAGCGGATCATCATCCGGTCGGGCTCGACTGGTGGACCAATCTGATGTTCCACACGATAATTCCGGCTGCGTTTGTGATCTGGTGGCTGGTTTTCTCTGACCGCGCGCATCTTACCTGGCGCTCGCTGCCGCTGGTGATGATCTTCCCTGTGCTCTATTCGGCATTCGCGCTGATCTATGGAGCGGCAAGCGGGTTCTACGCCTATTTCTTTCTCGACCTGCCAGCGCTCGGCTGGCCACAGCTGCTCATCAACATGCTGGGCCTTAGCGCATTTTTCGCCGCTATGGGTGCAGTTCTGCTGGGCCTGAGACGATTGCTGCCTAGCGCCCGCGCTTGAGCACGAGGTAGAGCGCGCCTTCACCGCCGTGGCGGATATGCGCTTTGCGCACCGCTGAAATCGCGTCCGAATGGCGGCTGGCGGCAAGCCAGTCGAGCAGCTTGGCCCGGATCGCTCCACGGCGATTCTGCCGGTCAGCCGGATCGACCGGCCGTGAGCGCCCGGCGATCAGCAACACCACGCGTGCATCCATTGCGCGCGCCTGATCCAGCCCGGCCATCAGCCGGTCATAGGCGGTATCGAGCGTGTGGCCATGCAGGTCGAGCGTGTAGTCAGGCTGGATCATGCCCGCCTTGAACTTGCGATCCCAATGCGAATCGAGGCCGGCCTTACCCTCCCCCATCTGGGGAGCAGTTCCAACCGCCGGCTGGTGGACGGGCACCTGAGGGCCGCGACTCCAATGAACTTTCGCAGGAGTAGCGGTGCCAAGCGGCGCATCCCCTCCACTCTGCTTCGCGCGGTCCCCTTCCCCGACGCGGGGAGGATCGGGGCGCTTGCGCCCTTCCAGCGGCGTAACGCTGGCCGCGAGCTTGGCCCATGCGGCTTTCTCTTCCGCTGAGAGTCCGCGCGGAATGCTCATTGTGCCGCCACTCCCAACCGGGCAGCTGCAACCCTGGGCAACAGGATCAAGGCGTTACCGCTTGCACTCATTGCGCCTGCAATTTCGCGGGCATCATCGCCCGCGCCCCAGAAAGTGTCGAAGCGATTGGCGCCCTTGATCGCGCCGCCGGTATCCTGTGCGATCCACAAGCCGTCCGCCTCATCACGCACCATATCGAGCCACACCGGCGCGCCGAGCGGCACAAAGCGCGGGTCTGCCGCGACCGAGCTCTCGCGCCGCACCGGCACTTCAAGCGCGCCCAACGGCCCATCGCCTTCAAGCACTCTGAAAAACACCCAGCTCTGGTTGAGCTGCATGATCTCGTGCGCTTGCCAAGGATGGTCACGCAGCCACGCGACGATGCCCTGCATCGACAGCGGGTAATCCGTGCCCTCGCCAATATAGCCGCGTTCGCGCATCGGGCGACCTATCGCGACATATTCGCGCCCGTTCTGCCCGGCATAGCCGATCCGGATCACCTGGCCTTCGGGTGTACGCAAACGGCCAGAGCCCTGGATCTGCAGGAAGAAAAACTCGATCGGATCTGCAGCCCAGGCGATCTCGAGGCCGCGGCCTGCCAGAGCACCCTGATCAATCTCGGCGCGGGTGAAATAGGGCACATGCGCCCCGGCTTCATCTGTCCGGCCCAGCGGGGGGCGCCCGGTGCGCTCTGCCTCTGGCACATCCGCAGGCCACGCGCGTTCGAGGTCCGCAGGCAAACCGTAGACCGGCGTGCTGCAGGTTTCGGACGGCTCAAGGCATCCGGCAATTTCCGGCTCGAAATATCCGGTGGCAAATGCGCTGCCATCGCTCACGCGGACCGGAGCAAAATACTCGGAGAAAAATGTCTGCGCGCTGCCATAGGGCCAGTTCGGCGCGGCTTCGCACGAAGCCCGCCAGTCTTCCGGCCTGGTCAACCCGCTCTGGTCTTCACGGGTCAGCAGTTTGGGGCAGGATTCGATAAAGCTTGCCAGCGCGCTCGCAGCATCATTTTCCGCCACGGCAAGCGATGTCAGAGCCGGGCCGGCGGCAACACCGGCTTGCAACGCGCTGGCAGGAAGCGGAAGCGGCGCTGATCCGGCGCAGGAAGCCAGCGCCAGCAAGGTGCCAAGCGCAATGCCGGATCGTGGCGCAGATCTCCACCAGCGCCAGTCCATGCGGCTTCTCCTGAAAAACGGCTTGGTTTAGCCTTCGTCGGTCTCGTCGAGGATCCAGTCAGGCGTTGAAGAACGCACATCGCGCGAGAAAGTCCACACATCGCGGCTTTCCACGGCATCGTCGAGCGAGCCGGCGATCACATTGCCATCCTTGTCGCGCGTGACAGCCGCGATATCGGCCACGAACAGCACCGCCACGCGGGCGATGCGACCATCGAGCACAGCCGAATGGATGCGGGTTTCCTCGATCCGGATCAGCTTGTTGTCGAGCGTGTGCCCGGCGGCTTCGCGCGCATCGATCGCACCGGTGAAGCTGGCATAGACATCACCGTCGCACAGCTCTTTCAGTGTCTCGCGGTCTCCCTTCCAGAAGGCTTCGAGCACCATCTCGTATGCGCCCTTGGCACCTTCGAGGAACGCGGTGATATCGAATTGCGCATCAGCCGACGCAATATCTCGCACGCCGCGCTCTACCGCGGGCATCAAGCCATCGAATCGCCTTTGTGCCATGCTTGGAACGGCTTGCGCAGCGGCGGGATCAAGCGAAGCGGGAGTGGCGCGATCTTCATCGCCGGCATCGAAACGATGCGGGATCGACTCTTCCTCATGCTCGGCGCGCTGGCCAAGCACGGAATAGAGTCGCAGGCCCAAAAAGGCCGCAATCATGGCGAGAATGACAATTTCAACAATCACTTGGCATATCCAGCATTCGAGCAAGGCATTGGCCTTGCCTTCCTTGTCCCCCTGTCGCCCATAGATAGGGCCTATGGCGCCAATCCACAACGCTGGATCGAGCGAATGGGTCCCTTTTTTGGCAAGGCCATGGCTTTATCGCATCGGTTGCGGGAATTCCCTGCCGGTGCTACGCGGCGCGCCGAGCTGCAAGGAATGCAGCAACACGATCCGAAAACACCGATTTCAAGAGCTGAAAGTTAAAAACCATGGCCGATGAAGGCGATATCCTGACTGACCTCGACAACAACCCCGCTGCAGGCAATGGCGCAGACAATCTGCCCAGCGCCGGTATCATCGCGCAATATGTGAAGGACCTCTCTGTAGAGAACCCGAACGCGCCCGGAGTTTACCAGTGGAAAGAGCAGCCGCAGCTTGATGTGCAATTCAACATCGGCGCGAACAAGGTCAGCGAGGAAGTGACCGAAGTCGAGCTGAAAGTGAACGTCACCGCCAAGACATCGCAAGGCGATGCCTATCTGGTTGAGCTGCTCTATTGCGGCCTGGTAGGCATTCGCAATGTGCCAGAAGATCAGGCACATGCCTTCCTGTTCGCGGAGGCGCCGCGCCTGCTGTTCCCGTTTGCCCGCGCGATCATTTTCGACGCTGTGCGCGATGCCGGTTTCCAGCCGATCCCGCTCGATCCGATCGATTTCAACGGCCTCTACATCCAGCAATTGCAGGCCAAGCGCGAACAGGAAGCTGCCGCCGCTGGGGGTGCCGCACCTTCAGCACCAGAAGGCAACGCGTAGCTTCAAAATCCATTCCGCTCATGCCGGGCCTGTCGAAGTATGAGCGGAGCGGATTGACCCCGGGCACGCCCTTCGACAAGCTCAGGACGAACGTCTTGGAGTGCCGGGCACTATGAGCCTAGTCAGAAATGTCGGGACAATTGGCGGGCTGACGGCTGTCAGCCGCGTGTTCGGCTTCCTGCGCGACATCATGCTCGCGCGCGTGCTGGGTGCCGGCGGTGTGGCGGACGCATGGCAATTGGCCTTCCAGCTGCCCAATCTTTTCCGCCGCCTGTTTGCCGAAGGCGCTTTCGCCAGCGCTTTCGTGCCGCTGTTCAACCGCCACATGACCGAAGGCGAAAGCGAAGCGCGCCGCTTTGCCAGCGAAGTGCTGGCGGTGCTGCTGCCAGTGCTGGTGCTGTTTGGCGGGGTGATGATGCTCGCCATGCCATGGGTGCTGTGGCTGTTCGCCAATGCAGAGATCCGCGCTGACAGCGAGACCTATGCGCTCGCTGTATTGATGGGGCAGATCGCTTTCCCCTACCTGCTGTTCATGAGTCTGGCGACGCTGACCGCAGCGGTGCTTAATTCACTGTCACGCTTTGCCGCCGCTGCCGCTGCGCCGATCCTGCTCAACATTTGCCTGCTCGCCGCGCTGTTCTGGGGCGCGGTGCAACCCGGCGGTGAAGAGACCCGGCAGGCCACCGGGCTGCTGCTGGCGATTGCCGTTTCGATCAGCGGCTTGTTGCAGCTTGGATGGCTCACATTCTGGATGAAGCGCGCTGGCTTTTCGATCCCGCTTGGTCGCCCGCGCTTGACGCAGCGGGTGAAGGAAATGTTCGTGCTGATCGTGCCTGCGGTGTTTGGCGCGGGGGTTTACCAGATCAGCCGCTTTATCGACCTCGCCTTCATCCGCATCCTGCCCGACGGCAGCCTGACCTATATGGCGATGGCGGATCGCTGGAACCAGTTGCCGCTGGGCATCATCGGGATTGCGCTGGGCACAGCAATCCTGCCGGCATTGAGCCGGTTTATCGCGCGCGAGGAAAGCGACGAGGCGCAGCGCCTGCAATCGAACGCGATCGAGCTGTCGATGCTGCTGACTATACCCGCTGCGGTCGCCTTGTTCGTCACCGGTAGCGCTTTTGTGCGTGTGTTCATGCAATCGGGCGCTTTCACGCCCGAAGACGCCGCGATGACCGGCATGCTGGTATCCGGCCTGGTAATCGGCTTGCCCGCATATGTACTGGTCAAAGTCCTCACCCCCAATTTCTTCGCCCGCAAGGACACGCGCACACCGGTGATCACCGCCGCGATCAGTCTGGTCGTGACAGTTGGCCTCAACCTCTACTTTGTCCCGCGCATTGGCGTGCTGTCGCTGGCAGTCGCCGGCGCGATTGGCGCCTGGGTCAACACCGCCCTGCTCTACGGCATCCTGGTGCAGCGAGGCTTCTTCAAGCTCAGCGCAAGGGTGGCTGGCAGGATCGCCCGGATCACTCTCGCCGCTGTCCCGATGGGCATCGCGCTGTGGTTCGCGATGCAATATGGCGATCCCTATTTCAGCGGCTCGACGCTTGAGCGTGGCGGGTCAATCCTGTCGCTGGTGCTAATCGGCATCGCCAGCTATGCGATTTTTGCTGTGCTGCTCGGCGTGCTCGACAAGGCGACCGTCCAGCGCTTAATGCGCCGCCAAACCTAGTTCACACAGAGATTCTTTTCATGCGCGTCGTTTCCGGAATCCAGCCCACCGGCAAGCCACACCTCGGCAATTACCTCGGGGCCATCCGCAACTATGTGAAAATGCAGGATGATGCTGTCGCTGCGGGTGGTGATTGCCTGATTTTCATTGCCGATCTCCACGCCATATCGATGCCGCATAGTCCGGCAGAGCTGCACGCATCGACTCTGGAGCTGGTTGCCACGCTGGTTGCCTGCGGGCTCGATACTGACAAGACCATACTGTTCAACCAGGCACAGGTTCCCGCGCATGCCGAGCTGCAATGGCTGCTGGGTGGCACCGCCCGGATGGGCTGGCTTAATCGCATGACGCAGTGGAAGGACAAGGCAGGCAAGAACCGCGAAGGCCAGTCTGTGGCGCTGTTCACTTACCCGGTGCTGCAAGCAGCGGACGTGCTGCTGTATCAGGCCACGCATGTGCCGGTGGGCGAGGACCAGAAGCAGCATCTGGAGCTGGCGCGCGACATCGCGCAGAAGTTCAACAATGACTTCGCTTCGGAAGATGCGCCGGTCTTCACCTTGCCAGAGCCGATCATACCGCCGGAAGCCGCGCGGATCATGAGCTTGCGCGATGGCAGCGCCAAGATGAGCAAGTCAGACCCGTCTGAAATGAGCCGGATCAACCTGACCGATCATGCCGATGACATCATGAAGAAGGTGAAGAAGGCGAAGACCGATCCCGCACCGCTGCCCAGCGAAGCAAAGGGGCTGGAAGGGCGCGCAGAAGCGCTGAACCTGGTCGGGATCTACGGCGCGCTCGCAGGCAAAAGCACAGACGAAGTGCTTGCCGAATTCGGCGGGCAAGGATTTGGCGTGTTCAAGCCTGCGCTTGGCGAATTGCTGATCGAAACTCTGGCGCCGATTACCGCCCGCTTCCGTGAGCTAAAGGATGACCGTGAAACGCTGGATGCCATGCTTGCGCGCGGGGCGGCGCGCGCGCGCGAGCTGGGTACGCCCACACTCAATGCCGCATACAATGCTTTGGGGCTGGTAAGGGGCTGAAATCCGGAGCTTGCGGGCAATTGCGCCGTTAAATCCCCGTTCAGCACGCTTGCTTTACAAAACACCCATTCGATGACAGCCTGCATCTTGAGCGACCGTGCTGGCTAATGCGCCGCTGCGCGCATCACTCTTGTGTGAAGGTGGAAAAATGACTCAATCCAGATCTGCTCGCTCTCGCGTGATCAAGCTTGCTTCTGTGCCGTTGCTTTTGGCCGGACTGGCCGCATGTGCATCGCCCGGTTTCAAAGCCGATGTTTCGCGTTTTCAGGCCCAATTGCCGGCACCGGAAGGCGAAACTTTTGCCGTCGTGGCAGACGATCCGGCGCTGGCTGGCGGGTTGGAGTTCGCGCTCTACGCGGATCTGGTCGAAGCGCAGATGGAGCGGCTTGGCTACACGCAGGCCAAAGCTGACAATGCGACACTGCTGGTGCGCTTCGACTATGGCGTCGACAACGGGCGCGAACGCGTTCGCACGACCGGCACCGGCTTTCGCGACCCCTATTGGGACCCGTGGTATCGCGGCTATTACCGCAGCCGTTTCTATCGTCCGCGCAGCGCATGGGGATACGGCTTCTACGATCCATGGTTCGGCGGACAGGAAGTCAGCAGCTACACGGTCTACACCAGCGGGATCGACATGAAGATAGATCGCGCTGAGACTGGCGAGCGGCTGTTCGAAGGCAAGGCGCAAGCCGTTTCGACTTCCAATCGCTTGCAGCACCTGGTGCCGAACCTGGTCGAAGCGATGTTTGTCGACTTCCCGGGCAATTCGGGTGAAACGCTGCGCATCACAATCAAACCCGAAGAAACCAAAGTGAAGCGCGTTTCCAGCGAAGACTGACGCAGTTCAATCCGAAAAACTTGAAGGGGCGGCATCCGGTCAGGATAGCCGCCCCTTTTCGTTCAGATCAGCGATTGTCGAGCTGTGCCCGCACAGCGGCAAGGCCTTCGCGCGTGATGCGATAGGCCGCCCCGCCCCGGCTACGGATCAAGCGCCTTTTCCTGAGCTTGGCGAACACGGCAAGCGTGCAGTCCGCCAGCCGGTAACCGTCGCGATTGTAGCAATCGACCAGTGTCACGCGCCCCTTTTCATCGCGCTCATATTCGATCCGCCCGCCCTGTGCGAGCACGTGCAGCACGCGCTGCTCGTATTTCGAGATATTCATTGTGGGAATTGTCCGATCGGTTGAGATCACAAGACACGCGCAACAGCGCCGCATCTGCTGCGGACACTCGCGCAAACTGCCTTCACCCCGCCGGATCGGCAGGTTCAGGCGCTCAACGGATGGCAATCTCTGACATAAATTCCCGAAACGGATTTGCTGCGCGAGTGTTTAATGCCCTCGGCACAATGCGGTCAAGCCGTGTGAAGCTCAGACCAGCTTTGCGTGGCCGCCAGTCGAACCGAAGCCGCCTTCCCCGCGCGCGGTTTCCTCAAGCTCGTCAACCTCGTCCCACGCGGCTTGTGTGACAGGCGCAAGCACCAGCTGTGCCACACGGTCGCCGCGCGCAATCGGAAAGGGCTCTGCCCCGTGATTGATCATGATGACCTTCAACTCGCCGCGATAATCGCTGTCGATCGTGCCGGGCGTGTTGGGCACCGTCACCCCATGCTTGAGCGCCAGGCCGGAACGCGGACGCACCTGGATTTCGTAGCCCTGCGGTATCGCCAGCGCGAGGCCGGTTGCCACAGGGTGCCGCGCGCCGGGTGCCAATGTCACTGTCTCTGCTGAAACAACATCCATGCCCGCTGCGCCTTCAGTCGCGTAGCGCGGCAGTTCAAGGCCCACGCCATTGGGCAGGCGCTTGACCCGCACCTTCACCGTATCAGCCATCAGCTTCCTTTTCCGCCAGTGCATCTGCCATCCGCTGGACCAGCGCCATGGCGACTTCGAGCTTGGGCATTTCCTCAAGGCTTTCAACGCCATCTTCGTTGACGATGTGGACGCGATTGGTGTCCCCACCCATCACATTGCCTGACACATCATTGGCAACGATCCAGTCTGCCGCCTTGCGCTTGCGCTTCTTCTTGGCGTTATCGACCACGTCTTCGGTTTCAGCTGCAAAGCCCACCACCAGCCGCGGACGATCGGTTGCGGCCGCAATATTGGTGAGGATGTCGGGGTTTTCAGTTAGGACCAGCGCAGGCGGGGCGGAGCCACGCTTCTTCATCTTCTCTGCTCTGGTTTCCTTGGGGCGCCAGTCCGCAACCGCAGCCACCATTACCGCGACATCTGCCGGCATGGCTTGCTTGACCGCGTCAGACATTTCCTGCGCGCTTTCGACATCCACCCGGTCGACCCCTTCGGGCGTCTTGAGCGATACCGGGCCAGCGACCAGCGTGACCTTTGCGCCAAGCGCGGCAGCAGCAGCGGCGATAGTGAAGCCTTGCTTGCCGGAAGAACGATTGGCGATGTAGCGCACCGGATCGATCGCTTCCCAGGTCGGCCCGGCAGTGACCAGCACATGCTTGCCGTCAAGCGGGCGATGGCCCTTCTTGACCTTGAAGCCTTCGCCGCCAAGCGCATCCTCTGCTGCGCTTTCGACATCGTCGGGCGCAGCAGGCGCTGCGGCTTCGAAGTCGTCGCCTTCGATCGGCTCAGGCGCGGCTTCACCTGCACCGGTCTTGACGGTGTGGTTGATCGCTTCGGGATCGGTTGGCGGTGCGGAGCTCGCCGCGCCCTTTTGTGCCAGCAGCGGCCCGCCAGCTTCAGGCGCTTCGCCTTCTGCGGCCTCTTCAGCCGCTTCGCGGGCTTCCGCTGCGTCTTCTTCAGCTTCAGGCTCGACCTCTTCTGTGGCAACCTCTTCCTGTTCGAGATATTCAGCTTCGATTTCTTCAGCCGAACGCTTGGGCGTTGAACGCGGAATCAGCGAAGACAGCAATCCGCCAAGCCCGCCGCCCTTCGGCGCTTGTTCGGGCTCAAGCGCTTCGATCTCGTCTTCGCTGGCTTCGACTTCCTCGGCAGGCTCTGCTGGAGCCAGCGGGGCAGGAGCCGCACGCTCCGGCACTTCCACTTCGATGCCGAAGTGACCGGCGATTTCCGCCCAGATCACTTCCGGCTCAGGCAAGCGGCCATAGCCGAACTCGCCGCACGCCATCGCGCCCTCATCGGGATGCAGCACTTTCACGCCTGCCTGGCGCAGCCATGTGAGGTTGCGCTGAGTCGCTTCATGTTCCCACATGCGCACATTCATCGCAGGCGCGATCATCACCGGCTTGTCTGTCGCCAGGATCAGCGTGGTCGCCAGATCATCGGCAATTCCCGCCGCCATCTTGGCCATCAGATCAGCCGTGGCGGGGCAAACCACAACCAGGTCAGCCTCACGGCTAAGCTGGATATGCCCCATCTCGGCTTCGTTCTTGAGATCCCACAGCGTGGTGTGAACCTGATTCTCGCTCAGCGCGGCAAGCGCCATCGGCGTCACGAATTGCTGCCCGCCTTCGGTCAGCACACACGTGACATCGCCCCCACCCTTGCGGATCAGGCGCACCAGCTCGCATGATTTGTAGGCAGCGATACCGCCGCCGACGACGAGCAGAATTTTCGGCCCCGCCTCGCTCACAGGTTCATTCCCGTGGCGGCGGGCTTCGAAGCACACATGATCGCGTTGAGCTCCCCTGGTTCGATCCGCACAAATATGACCTAGCCGCACAGCCAGCTACAGCCAACCCTGCAAGGCTAATCCTGCGACATAGTGGTTAAGTTTTACCTAGCGCTTTCCTAACATGCGGCTAACAATGCTGCGAGGGATAAGGGGAGATATCCATGATTGTGATGCTGCGTGCGCTGCTTTTCGTAGGCGGATTGTTCTATGTTCTGATGGGTGTGGGGTTCTTGCTGGACCCGGCAGGCTCAGGCGCGGATTTCGGAATTGCGCCGCAAGGAACGATGGGACTGGCCTCTATCCGGGCGGATATGACGGCATTCTTCCTTGTTGCGGGGGGCTGCCTGATCTGGGGCGCATGGGCACGCAAGGGCGATCCCTTGCTGGTATCAGCTGCATTGATGGGCATCGCTCTGTTGGGGCGGATCGTGACGTTGGTGATCGACGGCCCGCATGATGGCTTCTGGCTGCCGATGATCGTTGAAGGTGTGACAGTTGTTATCGCGCTGTTCTGCAGCCGCGTGTTGCCGCATCACGCGTTTGAGGGTGAGGACTAGCCGACCCAGCCCAGCGCCATCGCGCCATAAAGCGCAGCAGCGCCTAGCGCAGCTGCAGCGACATAGCCGGGCCAGCGGCGGGATTTGCGCGCGCGCGCCTCCCACATCAGCTCGATTTCCGGCAGCGGTGGCGGTTCTGGCGCGCCGCCCTTGGGCGGGAATTTCTCTTCCACCCGGCGCAGCAAATCCGGCAAGCGCAGCAGCGTCGACATATTTTCGCGGATACCGTCAGCCAGCGCGGCTTCGGGCCCCAGCTCGTCACGCACCCAATTGCGCACATAAGGTGCCGAGGTGTCCCACATGTTGATTTGCGGGTTCAGCTGCGTCGCAATGCCTTCCACCATCACCATGGTTTTTTGAAGCAGCAGCAAGTGCGGCTGCGTCGCCATGTCAAAATCGCGCGTGATTGCAAACAGCCCGTCGAGCATCTGGCCTACGCTCAATTCGCTTACCGGCTTGCCGCGCATCGGCTCGCCCACCGCGCGCAACGCAGTCGCGAATTCATCGACTGAATGATAGCTCGGCACATATTGCGCTTCGAAATGGATTTCCGCCACGCGGCGGTAATTGCCGGTGGTCAGACCATAGAGAATCTCTGCCAGCCACATCCGCGCGCGCCGGTCGATCCGCCCCATGATCCCGAAATCGATCGCTACAATCGTGCCGTCATCTTCGACGAACAAATTGCCCTGGTGCATGTCGGCATGGAAATAGCCGCCAGCGATAGCTTGCGTGAGGAATGCGAGCACCAGCCGGTTGGCGAGCTCCGGCAGGTCATGACCTTTCGCTTTTAGCTCATCGACCTTGCTGATCTTGATCCCGTCAACCCATTCGATCGTCATCACACGGCCATTGGTGCGATCCCAATCGACTTCCGGGATGCGGTATCCGGCAAAGCCTTTCATCTTTTCGGCCAGTTCGGATGCCGAAGCGGCCTCGCGGCGCAAATCAAGCTCGCGATTGGTCCAGCGCTTGAAATTGGCGATGGTCAGCTGCGGGCGCAACCGGCGCGCTTCATCGCTACCCAGCGCCTCAAGGTGGGCCGCGGCCCATTCATAGGTGTTGATGTCGGAAGCAAAGCGTTCGCGAATGCCCGGGCGCAGCACTTTCACTGCAACCTGCCGCCCGTCGCTGGTTACCGCGCGATGGACCTGCGCAATCGACGCCGCGCCAATCGGCTCGGGATCGATGCTTTCGAACAATTCGGAAAGCGGCTTGTCGAAAGTGGCCGCGATCGAGGCTTCGATCTCCGCGAACGGCACCGGCGGCAAGCTGTCTTGCAGCGTCAACAAATTGTTGGCGGCTTCCTCACCCACCAGGTCAGGCCGCGTGGCCAGTGTTTGCCCCAGCTTGATCGCTGCCGGGCCAATATCCTTGAACGCACCGGCATAGTCAGGCGTGGCTGGCTGGAAAGTGCCGAAACGCGCCAGCCGCGCGAGCCGCTTTACCGGCAGCGGAGTATTGGGATCGCGTTCGATCCCGCGCAGCGCCCCGTGTCGCGCCAGCGTGCGCCCCCACTTGAGCAGGCGCCAGATATGCGTCGAAGGCCTAGGCACCTTCTATATCTTCCATCCCGAATGGATATTCACTGCGCCGCCCAGGATTTTCTCGACGCGGGTATTCCGGAAACCGGCATTTTTGATCATCGCTTCGAATACATGCGCCAAAGGAAAGCGACGGATCGATTCGGCCAGATAACGATAGCTTTCCTCATCATCGGCAATCGCCTTGCCCAGCTTGGGCATGATCTGATGCGAATAGAGATCGTAGACTTCCTTGAAGCCGGGCCAGTCTGTTGTGCCGAATTCCATGCAGAAAAACCGGCCGCCCGGGCGCAGCACGCGATGCGCCTCGCTCAATGCCTTGTCTATATGCGTCACGTTCCGGATGCCGAACACGATTGTATAGGCATCGAACTGGTTCGCCGGATAGCTCAGCGTTTCGGCATTCTGGCAAGACCATGACAGGCCATCGATGCCGCGCTCCATCGCGCGTTCGATCCCCACGTCGAGCATGTCCTGGTTGATGTCCGCAACCACAACCTCTGCCCCGCGCGCAGCCATGCGAAAGGCGATGTCGCCGGTTCCGCCTGCCATGTCCAGGATCGCTTCACCCGGCTGCGGCTTGACCCGCCGCACAAAGCGATCCTTCCACAAGCGGTGCATCCCGCCTGACATGGCATCGTTCATGATGTCATATTTGCGTGCGACATTGGAAAAGACCGCGCCCACCCGGCGGGTCTTCTCTTCGGGGGCTACATCTTCATAGCCAAAGGAAACTTTATCCGTCATCGCGAGGCGCCTTAGGATGAATTGCGAGCGCGGCAAAGGGTGTTATGGGATTGCGTCATGCCAGAGCTACCTGAAGTTGAGACAACGGTTCGCGGGCTTGCCCGGTTCCTGAATGGAGCAAGGATTGAGCGTGTTGTCTTGAACCGCCCTGACTTGCGCCGCCCCTTCCCGCCCGAACTGGTGCAAGTACTGACCGGTGCGCAGGTGACGGGCCTTGGTCGCCGCGCAAAATATGGCCTGATCCACACCGACCGCGAACAGACCATGGTGTTCCATCTGGGGATGAGCGGCAGGTGGCGGATCGATCCTGCCGCGCCGGACAAGCACGATCACCTTGTTATAGAGACAGCCGCCAATCGCTTTGCGCTATGCGATCCGCGGCGGTTCGGCTCTGTCGACCTTGTTGGCACGCAAGCATTGCACGAATGGGAGCCATTCGCCGCGATGGGGCCGGAGCCATTGGGTGATGAACTGGGCCCTGCCTATCTCAAGGCCGCGCTGAAAGGCCGGAAGCAAGCGATCAAGCTATGTCTGCTCGATCAGCGGATCGTGGCCGGCCTTGGCAATATATATGTCTGCGAAGCCTTGTGGCGGGCGGGCATCCATCCGCGCAAGGCCGGCGGCAAGGTCACCCGGCCGCAGCTCGAACGGCTGGTGCCCGCAATCAAGGAAGTGCTCACGCAATCGATCAGCGACGGCGGCTCGACCTTGCGCGACTATGCCGCGCCCGATGGCGAGCTGGGCTATTTCGCGACGCGTTTCGATGTCTATGGCCGCGACGGTGAACCATGCCGTCGCCAGGATGACGGGACCATTCGCCGCTTTGCTCAAGGTGGGCGCAGCACCTGGTTCTGCCCGAGATGCCAGAAGTGAATCCTTGCTCGCCTCGCGGCTCGAACGGTGCCGGCCCGCTCCCCCGCCCCACCACCCGAGAGGGTTTCAGGGCCTGATCGGGGGTTGGGGGGGGGAGGGG
>JASBTD010000024.1 GCA_030148605.1 Erythrobacter sp. | reverse complement strand
CGCGCAGCTGGCCTGCGGCTTGGGCGGTCCCGGCTTCACTTCCACCAGGCACATCCGGCAGTTACCGGCGATACTTAAGCGTTCGTGGTAACAGAAACGCGGGATTTCCTTGCCCGCAAGCTCGCACGCCTGAAGAACGGTCGCGCCTTCAGGGACTTCGATTTCCTGTCCGTCTACGGTGACTTTAGGCATTACTCGGCTGCCTCCGCGAATTTCGCGTTGTGCTCATGGATGCGACGCTCAAGCTCGGGGCGGAAGTGGCGGATCAGGCCCTGGATCGGCCATGCGGCCGCGTCGCCCAGCGCGCAGATGGTGTGCCCTTCAACCTGCTTGGTCACTTGCTGCAGCATGTCGATCTCCTCGATCGCTGCATCGCCGGTGCGCAACCGCTCCATTACGCGCCACATCCAGCCTGTGCCTTCGCGGCAAGGCGTGCATTGGCCGCATGACTCGTGCTTGTAGAAA
The DNA here is from genome assembly GCA_030148605.1 of Erythrobacter sp. GTDB lineage: Bacteria > Pseudomonadota > Alphaproteobacteria > Sphingomonadales > Sphingomonadaceae > Erythrobacter. The sequence goes on along the minus strand of JASBTD010000024.1, from coordinate 33,632 downwards.
TAGCTCAGGCGCGAAATCGCGCGGACGATGTCCGTCGACTTGTCCATCACGATGACCGCCGCGGTGCCGAGGCCCGAGCCAAGCTCGCGCAGACCGTCAAAATCCATCGGCGCGTCCATGATTTCCTTCGCTGGAACCAGTGGAACCGAGGAGCCGCCCGGGATCACCGCCAGCAGATTATCCCAACCGCCAGTTATGCCGCCGCAATGCTTCTCGATCAGCTCGCGGAAGGGAATGCTCATCGCTTCCTCGACCACGCAGGGCTTTTCGACATGCCCGCTGATCTGGAACAGCTTGGTGCCCTTGTTATTCTCGCGTCCGAAGCTGTTGAACCAGCTTGCCCCGCGCCGCAGGATCGTGGGCACAACCGCAATGCTCTCGACATTGTTGACCGTGGTCGGGCAGCCATAGAGGCCCGCACCTGCCGGGAATGGCGGCTTCAGGCGCGGTTGACCTTTCTTGCCTTCGAGGCTTTCGATCATCGCGGTTTCTTCGCCGCAGATATAGGCACCTGCACCGCGATGCATGAACACATCGAAGTCATAGCCTGAACCGCTGGCGTTCTTGCCGATCAGGCCCGCATCGTAAGCTTCGTCGATCGCTGCCTGCAGCGTTTCAGCCTCGCGGATATATTCGCAGCGAATATAGATATATGCCGCCCGCGCGCGCATCGCGAAACCGGCACACAGCGCTCCCTCGATCAGCTTGTGCGGATCGTGGCGGATGATCTCGCGGTCCTTGCACGAACCCGGCTCGGATTCGTCGGCATTGATGACCAGGAAGCTCGGGCGTCCGTCTTTCGATTCCTTGGGCATGAAGGACCACTTCAGACCCGTCGGAAAGCCTGCCCCGCCCCGCCCGCGAAGCCCTGAGTCCTAGATTTCCTCAATGATCGCTTCCTGCCCACGCTCGAGCAGTTTCTTCGTATTGTCCCAATCACCGCGTGCCTGCGCAGCGGGAAGATTCCACGGTTGGAACCCGTAGACATTGGTAAAGATGCGATCCTTATCAGCCAGCATCGCTGCCATCCTTCTTTATCGCGCGCAGCCGGCGCAGCGTCAGCACCTGGAAGATCAGGCCACCACCCATCAGCACGATGCCCACTTCGCGCGATCCCGTCGCAGCGAGATATGCGCCTGCGCCAAAGCCGACGAGACCCGTGATCATCAATGCGAGAGTGCCGCCGTTCATGACTGGCCTCCTTCACTCGTCATCCCCGCGAAAGCGGGGATCCAGAGCGGAGCCACTACAGCCTGAAGCTGGATTCCCGCCTTCGCGGGAATGGCGAAGGGACTGATAAACATCACCAATCCCCCCGGTAATCGTGGTTTTCAGTGACCATCTGCTTGAGATTGCTCAGCGCATTCGCAGGCTCTGACGTGTGCCGGCCCGGTTCCTGCGTACCAGTCTTGGGCTGTTCACCCTTGGCCAGCGCATCAAGCACCGCGTCGAGCCGCTCGGGTGTCAGATCTTCGTAATTGTCGTCATTGATCTGGACCATCGGCGCGGTGGCGCAATTGCCCATGCATTCGACTTCGGTCAGCGTCCAGAGGCCATCTTCGGACACTTCGCCCTTTTTCATGCCGCGCTTCTTGCACGCCTCGAACAGACCGTCCGAACCGCGCAGCATGCACGGCGTCGTGCCGCACACCTGTACGTGATATTTTCCGACCGGCTTCAAATTGTACATAAAATAGAAGGTTGCGACCTCCAGCACGCGGATCACCGGCATGTTGAGATAGCTAGCGACATATTCGATCACTGGCAGCGGCAGCCAGCCCTGCGTATCGGTCTCCTCACCCACCTGACGCTGGGCGAGATCGAGCAGCGGCATCACCGCCGAACGCTGACGTCCCTCAGGGTATTTGGCGATGTGCCAATCGGCCTTCTTGCGGTTCTCGCTCGTCCATTCGAACGAGCCCCAGCGCGCGCGCAATTCAGGTGTGTCTGGAGCTGGCGTTCTGTCAGCCATGGCTCAATTCTCCAGAGTGTGTGCGCTCCTGCGAAAGCAGGAGCCCAGTCGCGGCGTCCGAAGCTGGGTTTCTGCTTTCGCAGGAATTCACAAAGGCGCGCAATTCGGGCGTATCGGGTGCGGGAGTACGGTCAGCCATTCGAGATTTCCCCGTCCCGATACTTCACTGCGTAAATGACCCAAATTGTTGAGAGCAATACTACGACGGGCACTCCTGCGCCTTCCTTACCTTGCCCAATCAGAAAGGCAGCAGCCATGATCACGAACGGCACAATATAAAAACGGTTAGGTAGCTTCTTGCTCACCGGTCACACTCCCCGAAAACGACGTCGATTGCGCCGAGAATGGCGGTCGCGTCAGGCAACATGTGGCCCTTGCTCATCATATCCATCGCCTGCAGGTGCGAAAACGCGGTCGGGCGGATCTTGCAGCGATAGGGCTTGTTGGTGCCGTCGCTGACCAGATAGACGCCAAACTCACCCTTGGGGCTTTCCGTCGCCACGTAAACTTCACCCGCAGGCACATGAAAGCCTTCGGTATAGAGCTTGAAGTGGTGGATCAGCGCTTCCATCGACTGCTTCATCTCGCCGCGCTTGGGCGGTGAAACCTTGCCATCCCCGCTCGCGACCGGCCCTTCGGGCATATCGCGCAGGCACTGCTTAATGATCTTCGCGCTCTCGTAAATTTCCTTCACGCGCACCATGAAGCGGTCATAGCAATCCGAATTGGTACCGACCGGAATGTCGAATTCCATCCGGTCATAGACATCGTAGGGCTGCGATTTCCTGAGGTCCCACGGAATGCCTGCCGCGCGGATCATCGGGCCGCTAAAGCCCCATGCGATCGCATCCTCGCGGCTGACTACAGCGATATCGACATTGCGCTGCTTGAAGATGCGGTTGTCCATGATCAGGCTCATCGCGTCTTCGAACAGCGGGAAGAACCGCCCGTCGAGCCATTCGCCGATATCGACCAGCAGCTTTTCCGGCACGTCCTGATGCACGCCGCCGGGGCGGAACCAGGCGCTGTGCATGCGCGCGCCCGAAGCCCGCTCGAAGAAGTTCATGCAATCTTCGCGCAGGTCCATGATCCACAGGTTCGGGGTGAACGCGCCCACATCCAGGATATGCGCGCCCATATTGAGCATGTGGTTGCTGATCCGGGTCAGCTCGGCGAACAGAACGCGCAGATATTGCGCCCGCTCCGGCACTTCGAGATTCAGGAGCTTCTCGATTGCGAGCACATAGGAGTGCTCCTGACACAGCGGCGAAACGTAATCGAGCCGGTCGAAATAGGGCAGCGCCTGAAGGTACGTCTTGTTCTCGATCAGTTTTTCAGTGCCGCGGTGGAGCAGGCCGACATGCGGGTCGATCCGCTCAATCACTTCACCGTCCAGCTCCATCACCATGCGCAGCACGCCGTGCGCCGCCGGGTGCTGAGGCCCGAAATTGATCGTGTAATTGGTGATGACTTCATCACCGGTGGTGGGGGACTGTTCGAGCTGCATATTGCTCATTTCTTGCCCTCCTCTTGCGCCTTTTCATCGCCGGGAAGAACGTAATCCGACCCTTCCCAGGGCGAGAGGAAATCGAACTGGCGCAGGTCCTGCGCAAGCTCGACCGGTTCGTAAACCACGCGCTTTTCCTCTTCGGAATAGCGCAGCTCGGTATAGCCGGTTAGCGGGAAGTCCTTGCGGAAGGGATGCCCTTCGAAGCCGTAATCGGTGAGAATCCGGCGCAGGTCAGGATTGCCCGCGTAGGTCACGCCATAAAGGTCGAACACTTCGCGCTCGAGCCAGCCCGCATTGGGCCAAAGCGTGGTGACCGTCGGAACCGGCTTTGCTTCGTCGGTGTTCACTTTCACCATGATCCGGTGGTTCTTGGTCAGCGACAGCAGCATGTAGACGACTTCGAATCGCTCGGCGCGATCAGGGTAATCGACTCCTGCGATTTCCATCAGCTGCTGATATTCGTGATCGTCACGCAGCAGCTTGAGCGCGTTCTCGATCTCGTCACGCTTTACCGTGATCACGATCTCGCCATGCTCTTCCTTCGAAGACACGACAATATCGCCCAATGCCGCGGTCAGCGCATCGCGCACGCCTTCATTGCTGGCGAATTTCGGTGCAGAGTGGACGATAGTCATACCCCACCCTCGTTCGCACTGAGCCTGTCGAAGTGCGTGAGACCAGCATATCCTTCGACAAGCTCAGGATGAACGGTGTGATTGTGGAACGCGTTGCTCATCGCTCGATCGTCCCGGCACGGCGGATCTTCCGCTGCAGCTGCATCACACCGTAAAGCAGCGCTTCGGCGGTCGGCGGGCAGCCCGGCACATAAATATCGACCGGAACAATCCGGTCACAGCCACGAACCACGCTGTAGGAATAGTGGTAATAACCGCCACCATTGGCGCAGCTGCCCATGCTGATCACATATTTGGGATCAGACATCTGGTCATAAACCTTGCGCAACGCCGGGGCCATCTTGTTGCACAGCGTGCCGGCCACGATCATCAGGTCTGACTGGCGCGGGGATGCGCGCGGAGCCGCACCAAAGCGCTCCATGTCATAGCGCGGCATATTGGCGTGGATCATCTCCACCGCGCAGCATGCGAGGCCGAAAGTCATCCACCACAGGCTGCCGGTGCGCGCCCATTGGAACACGTCTTCGGTCGATGTAAGCAGGAAGCCCTTGTCATTGACCTCGGACTGGAGCGCCTGGAAGTAGTCCGCATCTGGCGTACGCACTTCGCCGCCCTTGGCGGTCGGCATCATGGCAGCCGCTTCTGCCGCGTTAATTGGCGCGGTTGGCGGCGTGATGATAGTCGTATTGTCGGAAGTATCGCTCATTCCCAGTCCAGAGCTCCCTTCTTCCACTCGTAAGCGAGGCCGATCGCGAGAATTCCCAGGAACACCATCATGCCGATCCAGCCGACCCAGCCGGTTTCCCCCAGGCTTACCGCCCATGGGAACAGGAATGCTGCCTCAAGGTCGAAAATGATGAAGCTGATCGCAACGAGGTAAAAACGCACGTCAAACTGGCTGCGCGCATCATCAAAGGCGGGAAAGCCGCATTCATATTCGCTGAGCTTTTCCGCGTCCGGGTTATGCGCCCCTGTCAGGCGTGAAACACCCATGGGCAGGAACACGAACGCCACGGAGAGCCCGAGCGCGATAAAGATGAAGATCAGTATCGGCAGATACTGTGAAAGATCGACCACAATGAATCCCGTCGCTGCAAAGTCGGGCCCGCCTCTAAGCCTCTCAATGCCAAGGTGCAAGGGCGGGAATCGTGTAATTCATAGCACTTGCATTGCGCATAGGTAAACCGGCGGGGATTACTCGGTTCGCGGGCCGAGCGGGAGGCGACGGATTTGCGTCGGCGATGGCTCCATGCCTTGTTTCAGTTCGCCCTGAAAGTACCGATCCCACTGTCCGTTTCCGACATAGATCAATGCGTCGCCGTCAATGCTGCCAGACAAGGGTTCGGTCCAGTCGGGATTCGCCTGCTCAAGCACGCGATGGCCAACCACACGCATGCCGTCTTCGGAGAGCTCGAACGCGGATATCCGCATCGGCGACGTGCCATTCTGCATGGCGATAAGTTCACTGCCGAAGCGCCACAGCCCGTCGATCCCGTCAAGGATAACGGGAATGTCGCTGGCAAGCCGCGACACCGCGCGCGTTTCAAGATCGACGATGGCAATGCCATAGCGATAATCGCTTACGTAGAGCTTGGTATTGTCTGCGCTTGTCACCAGCCCCTGTGGGGACCGGAAAGTGCCGGGCGGGATAAAATCTTCAAGACTGGCATCAGCACCAGCAAGCTTTGCATAAATCCCACCATTGATCGGATCGCTCGCAAAGATCGTCCCGTCCAGCGCGACGGCCAGATCGGAAATCTTCGAACCGTCAGGCGCTTGTGCGAACGCCGTCGGCTGAACGCCATCTAACACACCCAACAATCCCTCCATGACGTGCTCATCGTCTTCCGATCCATCAATATTTGAAGATGCAATCCAGTTCATTCCAGTGTGCGGATCCCACACGATACCGGAAAGGTCGCTGACCTGCGGCATTGGAACATTCGCCCAAACGTCGCTTGGCAAAAGCACATGAAGGGATTGGCCTGAGACTGAGGATGCAATCAGCATTTTACTGGATGGGTGACGCACTACACTCTCTACCAGCCCAGCCTCGGCGGGAATGGTCGCAATCACTTCGCTGGTGGCGATCACATCGGCTGACGGAATCAACAGCGCCTTTGCCGCCTCAGCGTGCTCCTCGCCGACCAACTTGGGAACCTGCGTTTGCGAGACCTCGCCGAAAACATAACCGCGCGCTTTCAACCAGCGCAAAGTTTCAAGCAGCTTCTCCGTCTCTCCCGCTTCAAGCAGCGGCTGCAACATGCGCAAACGCACAGTTCCGCTATCGGGAAAGTCGCGCGCGAGCTGCTCCAGCCCTTCCACGTCGCGGATCTGGCCGGTCGCTTCGTCAACCGCGCGCCACTGCAGCTCCCCGCCTGCAAAAACAGGCGTGGCGATGCTAAGAAAGAGTGCTGCAGCGAGCGACCGCAGCAACATCACTTCATCATTGTCCCGATCGCTTTTTCGGTTGCCTTTCCATAAGGCGGCTTGAACCCGCCCAGCTTGGCGATGTCGATCTTGGGCTGGTGATACACCGCGCGGGCGTGGCTGAATTCGCGAAAGCCTTCGATCGCGTGGTAGCTGCCCATGCCTGACGGCCCCACCCCGCCGAATGGCAGATCATCCATTGATACGTGGAAGATCACGTCATTGGTGGTGACCCCGCCTGAAATGGTCTTGGTCAGCACCCGCTCCTGTTCGGCCTTGTCCTGCCCGAAGTAATAGAGGCCCAGCGGGCGGTCATGCTCGTTCACATAGTCCACCGCTTCCTCGATCTGACTGTAGGTCTTCACCGGCAGCAGCGGACCAAAGATTTCCTCCTGCATCACCGCCATTTCGTCAGTGACGTTGCGCAGGATGTTAAGCGGCATCTTGCGCTGGTTGGCATTGCCGAAATCCTCGCCGCCCGGATTGACTTCGATCACTTCCGCGCCCTTGTCGCGCGCATCGGCCACCAGGCCTTGCAGCCGTTCGAAATGGCGGTCGCTGACGATGGAGGCATAGTCATCGTTCTCCAGCAGCGTCGGGTACATATTGTGCACACCTTGCGTGACGCCCGCGATGGCTTCTTCTTCCTTGTCCTGCGGCACATACATGTAATCGGGCGAGAGGCATATCTGACCGGCGTTCATCATCTTACCCAACGCGATCCGCTCGCCTGCTTTCGCGAAGTCTGCACTGCGGCCCATGAATACCGGAGACTTGCCGCCAAGTTCCAAGGTGACCGGGACGAGATTGGCAGAGGCGGCTTCCATCACGCGTCGACCGGTAGGGGTGGAGCCGGTGAACACCAGATGGTCAAACGGTAGCGACGAGAACGCCGCGGCAACTTCCGGCCCGCCGGTAATCACCGCCAGCTCGTCTTCAGTGAAATACTCCTTCACCAATTCCTTCATCAGCAGCGAAGTGCGCTCGGTAAATTCGCTTGGCTTGATCATCGCGCGAGTGCCCGCTGCGAACACCTGCATCAAAGGCGCGAAAGCCAGATTGACGGGGAAGTTCCACGGGCTGAGAATGCCGATCACGCCCTTGGGCTCGTAGCGAACTTCAGCCTTGGCACCGAGCAGGCCCAGAGGAAACTGGACCGGGCGTTTCTCCGAACGCGACCATTTATCCATATTCTTCAGCGCGTGCTTTCCGGCACCGACAGTCGCGGCGATATCGGTAATCATCGATTGCATCATGCTGCGGTTGCCGAAGTCCGCGCTCATCGTCTTGGCCAGATCCTCGCCATTTTCCTTGATCAGCGCCATCGCGCGCTTGATCCGATCCTTGCGCATGCTCATCGGCTCCGGGCGCGACTGCGTGAATGCAGAGCGCTGCAGCTTGAGGATGCGTTCCTGTTCCTGGCGAAGATCGTCTGCCATTGTTCTCTCCCGACTATTCTGGCGGTCACTTGAGGACCGGTGCGTTTCGAATTGCCATCTTTCTCGCTGAAGCGGCCGCGCATGACAAGCTAATACGTATGCTAGCGCTCCACGGGTTTGCCTTTACCGCATCGCAGCATTACATCGCACAGCGACTCTCCCACTCCCCTTGTGAGGAACCGACATGACTCAGTTTTCCGCCGCCGATCCCGTTGTCATCCTTAGCTATGCACGCACGCCAATGGGCGGCATGCAGGGCGCTCTTGCTGATGTATCCGCAACCGATCTTGGCGCAACTGCAGTAAAGGCTGCGGTCGAGCGTTCAGGCGTTGCGCCAGAGAAGTTCGACCGTTCCTATATGGGCTGTGTGCTTCCGGCCGGCCTGGGTCAGGCCCCCGCCCGTCAGGCTACTTTGAAAGCTGGCCTGCCCAAGTCCGTGCAGGCGACCACAGTCAACAAGGTTTGCGGCAGCGGCATGCAGACCGTGATCATGGGTGCAGAAGCGCTCGCCAGCGGCACAATCGACTATGTCATCGCGGGCGGCATGGAAAGCATGACCAATGCCCCGTATCTGCTGCAAAAGCACCGCTCGGGCGCGCGTATCGGCCATGACACCGCCTATGACCACATGTTCCTTGACGGTTTGGAAGATGCCTATGACGCAGGCCGCGCGATGGGCACATTCGCGCAGGATACAGCCAACGAATACCAGCTCACCCGCGAAGAGATGGACGGATATTCGATCGAATCGCTGCGCCGCGCCAATGAAGCCATTTCCAGCGGTGCCTTCGCCGATGAAGTCGTGCCGGTCACTTTCGCTACCCGCAAAGGCGATGTCACCGTCGACACGGACGAACAGCCCGGCCGCGGCATGCCGGACAAGATCCCGACTCTGCGCCCGGCATTCGCCAAGGATGGCACGATTACTGCGGCAACTTCGAGCTCGATCTCTGACGGTGCAGCCGCTGTCGTGCTGACCCGCGAAAGCGTGGCCAAGGAAAACGGGCACCAGCCAGTGGCCCGGATCGTGGCGATGGCCGCTCATGCGCAGGAGCCGAAGGATTTCACCGTGGCTCCGGTTGGCGCGATCAACAAGGTGCTCGAGCACGCCGGCTGGTCGACTGATGATGTCGATCTTTGGGAAGTGAACGAGGCCTTCGCCTGCGTCGCCATGTTCGCAATGCGCGACATCGGCATCCCGCATGAGAAGATCAATGTGAACGGCGGCGCGACTGCGCTGGGTCACCCGATCGGCGCGTCAGGCACACGGATCATCGTCACATTGCTCAACGCACTCAAAAAGCACGGCAAAACACGCGGTGTGGCCTCGCTGTGCATCGGCGGCGGCGAAGCAACCGCAATCGCGGTGGAACTCGCCGCGTAAATCGGCGTTTCTCGCCTTTCACATTGTGTGTTATCCCTCGCGGCCTTGGGGTCGCGTATTGAGGGAGTGATACGCTATGAAGAAACTTATTGCCGCTGCGAGCGTGCTGGCGATTGCCGCATGTGCCGAACCAGCCCCGACTGAAGAAGCGCCGGAAGAGGTTGTCGAAGAGACTGCCGAAGCGCCCGGCGGCCCGGGCACTTATGAAGTAACCTATGCTGACGGCAGCGTGGGCATGTTGACCACTACAGAAGACGGTACATTCACCGCCACCTTGGGTGAAGAATCGGGCTCCGGAACTGTCAGTGAAGTCGACGGCAAGGTTTGCTTTGACCCTGAAGGCGACGATCCTGAACAACCCACCAATTGCTGGACAACCGGCGAAGTGGCTGAAGACGGTTCATGGACTTCCACTTCGGATGACGGTGAAACCGTCACAGTCCGCCCCGTCGAAGCCGGCGAGTAATCTTACCACAAAATTCGATCGAGGGGGTGCCTGGTGCATCCCCTCGTTTGTTTAAACTAATGGAGTTTCTGATGCGTTTCCTGATACCGATCGCGATCCTTGGGTTGGCTGGCTGCAGCGCCACTGACAATCAGGAAAAGCAGTCGAGTGACAGCGACCTCGCCGCCCCGGCCAGTGGTGCCGCGATGGTGCCGGGCCTCTACAATGTCGGTGACGAAACGACAGTCTATGGCAGCACGCTCCTTAACGAAGACGGGACCTATGTTGACCTGAATGGCGAGGAACGCGTTGGCGGCGGCGCTTGGCGCAGCAATGCCGATGAAATCTGTTTCGACCCCGAGGGGGACGGCGAAGAGCAGCAGGAACGATGCTGGATCAACGGGCCCGTAGAGGAAGACGGCAGCTTCATCACGACACGCACCGATGGCAGCGAGAGCTATCGCGTCACGCCGATTACCGAGTAATCCGCCCAAATCCCTAAGGCTCGCCAGCACCCCACAGGCGGTCTTCGCGAATCCAGCCCTTGCGGCCCTGCACATCAATCTCGCACCAGCCCGCTTCACACTTGCCCAGCGCGCCGACAACGCCAGCCTGCGCGTTCCATTTAAGCGGCGCGTCTTCGCTCGGAGCTGCGCGGATGGCGGCCAACCCTCCGCCCACCACCAGTGCGCCGCGTTCGGGCGACAGCAGTCGTGCGACGATCCAGCCCTGGTCACCATCGGGATCGCTAATCAGGCGCCAGCCTTCCTGCACCCGGATCACTTTCACTGGCAGCCCTTGCCGTTTATAGACCCATTCGATCGGATAATCCTGACTTGGCCCTACCCGCATGTTGACCTCTTCAGCGCGCATGGAAGCCCAATAAGGCACGTCGCGCGATTGCGCGTCGACAGGTTCGGGAAGTAGCAGCAAGGGGATCAGCAAGATCGACAGGATGGCAGAACGCATGGCCCCGCCATACAGCGGCATACGGGTTTGCTTCAAGCGCTCTCGCAACACGCTTGACCATAGGCCCCATCCCGTCCTAGCGCACAAGCCATGCCCATCGATGCCGACAAGCTGACAAAGCCGATCGATCACACCCCGCGTGTTATCGTAACGCGCCATCTGATGCCCAGTGTCGAGCAACGGATCAGCGAGCTGTTCGAAGCCGAACTGAATACGGATGACACGCCCTTCACCCGCGAACAGCTGATCGCTGCGATGCAGGATTGCGACGTGCTGGTTCCCACAGTGACCGATCGGATCGATGCTGACATGATAGCGGCGGCTGGCGACCGGTTGAAGCTGATTGCCAGCTTTGGCGCGGGAATCGAACATATCGACATAGAGGCCGCGGCCAAACGCAAGATCATCGTCACCAATACACCCAGCGTATTCACTGACGACACCGCCGATATTGCCATGGCGGGCATCATCGGCGTTCCCCGCCGCATTCGCGAAGGTGTAGGCCTGGTGCGCAGTGGCAAATGGACCGGATGGGCGCCGTCCGGCCTTCTGGGGCGCAAGCTTGGCGGCAAGGTGCTGGGGATCGTCGGCATGGGCCGCATCGGCCAGGCCGTGGCTCACCGTGCCCGCGCCTTCGGGCTGGAGATCGCCTATACCAATCGCAAGCGCTTGCCCGAAGCGGTTGAACGCATGCTGGGCGCGCGCTTCGTGCCTCAGCTGGACGATCTGATCGCAGAAGCCGATATCCTGACCTTGCATTGTCCGCTGACAGACGAAACTCGCGGGATGATCGATGCACGGCGGATCGCGCTGATGAAACCGGGCTCTTCAATCATCAACACCGCGCGCGGCGAGCTGATCGATCAGGAAGCGCTGATCGCAGCGCTCAAGAGCGGCCACCTCGCCGGTGCCGGGCTGGATGTCTATCCGGACGAGCCGAATGTCGACAAGCGACTGCTGCGCATTCCCAACGTCATGACTCTGCCGCATATCGGCAGCGCAACGGCAGAAGGGCGCGAGGCCTCTGGCGAGAAAGTGATCGCCAATATTCGCTTCTGGATGGATGGCCACAGGCCGCCAGATCAGGTGCTGATCGGGCTATAACCGCCGCTGGAGTGTTTCCGGCTTGCGCTGGCGTGTTAGCTGGCTAAGGCAGTTCGCATGGATGAATTTACCGCCAGGATCGAAGCGCTTGAGCATCAATGGATGCGCAGCTGGATGAACCGTGAACGCAACGGCATGAAATCGCTGATGAGCGGTGATTTCGTGTTCCTGCTGGGCGCGCAGACTTCTGCCATGCTTGATCGACCAAGCTGGCTGGAAGCGGCCACAACGCGTTTCCAGTGCTCCGCCTATCGCTTCAAGGATATCTATGTCCGCCAGCACAAGCGGATGGCTGTGTTCGCTGCACGCATGTCAATCGAAGCGCGGATCGGACCGCAAAACATCGAAGGCGATGTTTGGATTACTGACCTGTGGCAACGCGGCAGAGTGCGGCGAAAGTGGAAACTGGTCGAGCGCACGATGTCGCGGCCTGATGAAAACAAGGAATTGCCGGCGCTGATCCGCGAAATGCAGCTGTGGCGCTAAGCCGCCAGCAAGCGAGAGCGAAGCCTACAAATTTCCGAGCTGCGGCATGCCCAGCACGTGGAATCCGCCATCCACATGGATGACTTCGCCCGTGGTGCATGCTCCGGCGTCACTGCATAGATAAACAGCTGTGCCGCCTACAGCTTCGAGCGAAGCATTGCTGCGCAGCGGCGCGTTGCTTTCAGTGTGCCGGTAGGTTCTGCGGACGCCGCCGATGGCGCTGGCGGCCAGTGTCTTCATGGGGCCAGGACTAATCGCGTTGACGCGGATGCCCTCAGGTCCAAGATCATTGGCAAGATAGCGCACTGACGCTTCCAAGGCCGCCTTCGCCACACCCATCACATTGTAGTTCGGCGTAACCCGCATCGAGCCGAGATAGCTCAGCGTGATAAGCGTGCCGCCATTCTCCACCATCATCGGATGCGCACGGCGCGCCACTTCGATCAGGCTGTAAGCAGAGATGTCCATGCAGTTCTTGAAATTCGCGCGCGAGGTGTTGATGAAACGCCCCGTCAGCTCGGCCTTGTCTGAATAAGCAATCGCATGGATCACGAAGTCCAAGCTATCCCAGCGTTGCTGAAGAGCGGCAAACGCTGCGTCCAGCGAAGCATCATCGGTGACATCGACATCGACCATGAAATCAGAGCCGACGCTTTGCGCCAAAGGGGCAAGCCGCTGGCCAAATGCTTCGCCCTGATAGGTGAATGCCAGCTCCGCCCCGGCATCCGCGCAAGCCTTGGCAATGCCCCACGCGATCGACCGATCATTGGCCACACCCATCACAAGGCCGCGTTTTCCCGTAAGGACGCCCATATTCAGTCTCCTAACCTACAGGCGATCAAACCCCGCCGGTTGGTTCACCCGTGAAACTTCGACAGCAGCATCGAGCCATTCGTGCCGCCAAAGCCGAATGAGTTGGTCATCACTGTATCGAGCCCCGCATTCTCCACGAGCTCGGTCGCGATCTCTTCCGGCTTGAGCGCGGGATCGAGTGTTTCGACATTGATTGAGGGAATGATGAAGTCATTCTCCAGCGCGAGCAGGCAATAGACCGCTTCCTGCGCGCCGGTGGCACCCTGGCTGTGGCCGGTCATCGACTTGGTAGAGCTGACCGGCGGAGTCGAGCCTTCACCGAACACGCGGCGCACCGCTTCGATTTCGCCGACATCGCCCACCGGCGTCGATGTGCCATGCGCGTTGATATAGCTGACCTTGCGATCCTCGCTGAGCGTGCGCAGCGCGCCGCGCATTGCGCGTTCGCCGCCTTCGCCTGATGGCGCGACCATGTCGACGCCGTCAGATGTCGCACCAAAGCCAGTGACCTCTGCATAGATCTTCGCGCCGCGCGCTTGCGCATGCTCAAGACTTTCCAGAACCACCATCGCGCCGCCGCCGCCGATCACGAAACCGTCGCGATCCGCATCGAATGCGCGCGAGGCACGCTCCGGCGTGTCATTATACTTGCTCGACATCGCGCCCATTGCGTCAAACAGGCAGGAGAGCGTCCAGTCGAGCTCTTCGCCGCCGCCGCCGAACATCACATCCTGCTGGCCCAGCGCGATCTGCTGAGCGGCCATGCCGATACAATGCAGCGAGGTGGAACAGGCCGATGTGATCGAGAAGTTCATGCCCTTGATCTGATAGGCCGTCGCGAGGTTGGCGCTGACGGTGGATGACATGCATTTGGGCACTGCAAATGGCCCGATGCGCTTGGTCGCGCCGGAACTGAGTACGGTCTGATGCGCTGTGAGCATGGCCGAGGTAGACGGGCCACCCGATCCGGCGATCACGCCGGTCATCGGATTGATGACGTCTTTCTCTTCAAGTCCGGCATCAGCGATCGCCTGCCCCATGGCGATATAGGCATAGGCCGCACCCGGCCCCATGAAGCGCAGTGTGCGCTTGTCGACATGTTCCGCAACATCCAGGTCAACCGCACCCGCGATCTGCGAGCGGAACCCGTGTTCGGCCATGTCTTCATTGAATGTGATGCCGGATTTGCCCGCTTTGAGCGAAGCCAGCACCTCTGATGCATTATTGCCAATCGAGGAGACGATCCCCAACCCAGTTATAACAACGCGACGCATGTAACCCCTTTTCGCTTCGGGCCGATCAGGCCTCTGACAGAGCGACTTTCATGTCTTTGACTTGGTAGATCACTTCACCATCGGCTTCGACGCGACCATCAGCGACCCCCATGGTCAAACGCCGGGTTTGCACCGCCTTGGTGAAATCGACGTAATAGGTCAGCATCTTGCGGTCAGGCCGCACCATACCGGTAAGTTTGACCTCGCCCACGCCCAGCGCATAGCCGCGCCCTTTCCAGCCGCGCCAACCCAGGTTGAAGCCGGTCAACTGCCACAGGCCATCAAGGCCAAGGCAGCCGGGCATGATCGGATTGCCGGGAAAGTGGCATTCGAAGAACCACAGGTCAGGTGTGATATCGAATTCAGCGACCACATGGCCCTTGCCATGCTCGCCGCCATCGCCGGAAATATCCGTGATCCGGTCCATCATCAGCATCGGCGGCGCAGGTAGCTGCGCGTTGCCCGGGCCGAACAGCTCGCCCCGCGAACACTTCAACAGATCGTCACGGTCAAAACTGGATGGGAAATCGGTCATCCCCGGCAATACTCCTCACTTGCTGGTAAATTGATCGAGCCCGCGCCTAGCAGTCCACACTGGCAAGGAAAAGAGCAGAGGATCAATTGACCGTGAATTGCATGCTTATCGCACAACATGCATCGCCCGTGCGAGTGTCACGTCAACGCGTGGTCAGAGCGCACGGCGTGATCTGATCCGGCTCTGGCCGGGTTTCGGCGCGCTCAAATCGCGCGAAATATCCGCGAATGTCAGGCTTTTCGAGAAACTCCACGAGCCTGAAGCCCACAGCCTTGAATTCGCATGAGAGCAACAGCGGCGGAATGCCGTGCTGGTCTGTCGGGCGATCCTTGTCGACCACGATGACTTGACCGCCATCGGCCAGCGCGGGCCACAGCCGCCACAGGAAAGCATAGGGCTCGCTAACCTCATGATACATGTGGACCAGGAAGATGCGGTCAAAGCTGTCGACGGGAAGCTGCGGATCATCTTCACGCCCGAGCTTGATCGAGACATTGTCGAAACGCTCACGCTCCACACGGCGACCCAGGCGATCAAGCGCATCGCGATCAATATCCTGCGCCAGCACACGGCCATCTTCGCCCACGCGCGCAGCGAGGCGAACGGTGTAGTAGCCTTCACCCGCGCCGATATCCGCAACGGTCATCCCTTCGGCAAGGTCAGCGAGATCCATCACCTTTTGCGCTTCGCCGCGGCTGTCGCGCACGTCTTCCGTCGCGACCTCATAGCTCTCAAGGTCTGAGACCGGCCGGTCAGCTTGCGGAAATTCGGCTGAGCTTTCCGGGCGATCGCTGTCAGGGGCCATGTCTTCACATGCTGCGGCCAGCGCCAGTGCGCATAATGCTGCAAGCGAATGGGCGCGCCTCATTCGACGTCCTCAACCTCTACCGCTTCGCCGGTTACCCGCTGCGCCAATGCAGCAGAGATATACTGGTCAAGATCGCCATCAAGCACATCGTCCGGCGCGGTGGAGGTCACACCGGTGCGCAAGTCCTTGACCATCTGGTACGGCTGCAAGACGTAGGAACGGATCTGATGGCCCCAGCCAATATCGCTCTTTTCCTGATACTCGCCGCTGGCAGCCGCTTCGCGTTCCGCCATCTCGCGCTCGAACAGCCGCGCCTTCAGCATGTTCATCGCGGTGGCGCGGTTCTTGTGCTGGCTGCGGTCATTCTGGCTGGCGACCACGATGCCGGTGGGCACGTGAGTGATGCGCACCGCGGAATCGGTGGTATTGACGTGCTGCCCGCCTGCCCCCGATGCGCGGTAGGTGTCGATCTTCAAATCGCCCTCGTTGATCTCGATTTCGATGTCGTCATCGATCACCGGGTAAACCCAGACCGAGCTGAACGAAGTGTGGCGGCGCCCGCTGCTGTCATAGGGGCTGATGCGGACGAGGCGGTGCACGCCGCTCTCGGTCTTGGCGTAGCCATAGGCGTTTTCACCCTTCAGCAGCAGCGTGGCTGACTTGATCCCGGCTTGTTCGCCTGCATGGTAATCGACCACTTCGACCTTGAAGCCGCGACGTTCGGCCCAGCGGGTGTACATCCGCTGCAGCATCTCGGCCCAGTCCTGGCTTTCCGTGCCGCCTGCACCGGCATGGATTTCAAGATAGGTGTCATTGCCATCGGCTTCGCCTGAAAGCAGCGCCTGCACCTTGTCTGCATCGGCGCGGTCCGCCAACCGCTCAAGGCTTTGCATGCCTTCGCGGATAACGTCGTCTTCGCCTTCGGCTTCGCCCATTTCGACGAATTCGATCGCATCCGCCATCTCGGCAGAGATTTCCCGCACCGTATTGATCGCAGTCTCAAGCTGCTTCTGCTCGCGGGTGATCGCTTGCGCCTGCTTGGGATCATCCCACAGAGTGGGGTCCTGCACGCGCGCATCCAGCTCGTCGAGACGGCGCAGCGCACGCTCCCAATCGAGCGATTGCCGCACCAGTTCCAGCGCAGCTTCAATCCGGTCAATAAAGGCCTGCCCTTCGGCACGCATAGAAAATCCTTCGCAAAAATGAGCGCTAGCGCTTAGCGCACCCTATGCGATTGTAAAGCGAGCAGCTGCCCGCAATCCCGTGTCAGCTGGATAGCTTGCGAACCGCAGCAAGCGTTTTTGCCACGTGGTCGCGATAATCCATGTCCGAATGAACCATCACAATCGTGCCGTCCTGCCCGATAACATAGCTGGTGCGGCTGGTTATGCCGGTGTCCTGCCCTTCACGCACCAGAGCAACATCATAGGCTTCGATCAGCTGGCGGCTTGCGACGCCCACCGGGAACGCGTTGCGGCATTCCTCGACAGAGAAGCGCTTCAGCGTATCGATGTCATCATTCGACATGCCGACAACGCTGGCGCCCATGGCTTCAAACTCATCCATTGCTTCGGCGAAAGCATTGGCTTCGAGCGTGCAGCCCTTGGTGAAAGCCTTGGGGTAGAAATAGAGCACGACCGGCCCTTTGGCGAGCGCGGCACGCAGGTTGAAGCCAAACTCCTTGCCTGCAAGCGCGGCTTGTGTGGTGAAGACAGGTGCTTTCGCGCCAACCGGCAAGTCAGCGGCGGCAGGCGCGCTCAATCCCAGCGCAAGCGCGGCAACAAGGGCAATCTTTCGCATCATACTCACCTTTGGTCATACAAACGGGTAAACAGTCTCACTCTCACAGCGCATAAGCGCGGCTTTTGATCCCGCTAGTAAATTCCGCCTTGCTCTTCCACGAAGTCGCTAGGCTGGCCATCGCTGGTGGCCAATTGTTCGCCATTCCCGCGCCGGATCAGCTCGAGCAGTTCGTCACGCAATGCTGCAATCTGGTCTTGCCGGGTTTCGCGCGGTGGTTCGGTGTCAGGCTTGAACGCCTCCCATATCACCGCTGCCAGCGGATCGTCGCTTGGCCATTGGTCAAACACCCGCTTGCCGCTGCGCCGGTCAATCCGGACCATGCGAATGCCGGGCGGTGCGACAGCAGGATGGTCACTCCAGCGATCGCGCGTTTCCTGCACGAATTGCTTGAAAATCGGCGCTGCAGTGTTTCCACCCTGTACCCAACCGCCCAGATTGCGCGGCTGGTCATGCCCGACATAGACGCCCGCAACGATATCGGGCGTTCCGCCAACAAACCAGGCGTTGGTCGGGCCGTTGGTCGTGCCGGTCTTGCCGAACAGCGGCAAATCCAGATCGCGCAGCCGCGTTGCTGTGCCGCGCTGCACCACGCCTTCCAGCATGTGAATCACCTGGAATGCCGTGCGCTGGTCAAGCACCTGCTCTCCCTTAAGCCCGAAGCGCGGCATCGGCTGCCCGTCCCATTGCGGCATGTTGCAGCCTTCGCAGCGCCGCTTGTCGGCACGCCAGATCACCTTGCCATGGCGGTCCTGCACATAGTCGATCACTGTCGGCTCGTTCATCCGCCCGTGGTTCGCCAGCGCTGAATAGGCGTTGACCATTTTCATAACCGTGGTGTCGCCCGCACCCAAGGCGAAGGCGGGATAAGGATCGTAGGACCCGATGCCCATGCGGCGGAAAGTGTCCGTCACTTGAGGCATGCCGGCATCCATCGCGATATGCACAGTCATCAAATTGCGGGATTGCTCAAGGCCCCAGCGCATGGTGTGCACGCCGCCTTCTTCACCGCCGAAGTTGCGGAAGCATTTCTCGCCCAGGTTCGCGCCTTGATAATAGCAGAACGTCTGGTCAGGCACTTCGCTGGCCGGTGTCATCCCGTTGTCGAGCCCGGTCGCATAGACGAAGGGCTTGATGGTCGAGCCCGGCTGGCGCTGCGCCTGTGTGGCGCGATTGAAGTCGCTCAGGCGGAAATCAAACCCGCCTTGCATCGCCAGCACGCGCCCTGTTTGCACTGACTGCGCCAGGAAGCCGCCGGAAACCTCCGGAATAACACCAAGCCTGTAGCCCGAGCCACTCGGCTCGACTGCCACCACTGCCCCCTCGCGCATGCCTGATGGCGGGTTGAGCAGCGGCGCTTCGCTGCCATTGGCAAATCCTACCGTAGCACCGGACTCAGACCGCCGTGTTACAACGCCGATGCGCCAGTCCTCATAATTGATGCCAAGGAACGAGCTTTGCAGCTGGCTGGCCCAATCGCCATTGCTCACATCGATTGTCGCGATGGGCCCAGCCCAGCCGCGGTTGCCGTGATAGCGGCGCAGGCCGTCACGCAGAGAATCGCGCGCTGCCACCTGCAAGGCTGGATCGAGCGAGGTGCGCACCCACAACCCGCCCGCATAGACGCTGTTGGGGCCATCTTCCGCAGTCTCGCCGAATTCAGCCAGCAACTGGCGGCGGACTTCCTCAAGGAAGTATCCCGCATCGACGGAGCGCTCGCTACGCTGCGTTACCAGCCCCAAAGGCCGGGCCTGCGCCGCGCGCATTTCTTCTTCGCTGATGAAGCCGTTGTCTTCCATCTGCCGCAGCACGAAATTGCGCCGCTCCATCGCCAGATCGGCATAGCGTGAACGCCCGTAACGCTCTGGCGCCTTGGGCAGGATCGCCAGAAACGCCATTTCATGCAGCTCAAGGTCAGCCACATCCTTGTCGAAATAGGCTTGTGCTGCCGCCTGCACGCCAAAGCTGCGCCGCCCGAGCGGAATTTCGTTGAGATATAGCTCGAGGATTTCCTGCTTGCTCAGGACGCCTTCGATGCGGCGCGCGAGGATCATTTCCTTGAGCTTGCGCGTGACCGAATATTCGTCACCCAAGAGCAGGTTCTTGGCAACCTGCTGAGTAATGGTGGAGCCGCCCACCGCGCGCTCGCCCGAACCGAATTTGCTGACATAATCGATCACTGCATTGGCAGTGCCGGTGAGATCGACCCCGCCATGGCTGAAGAAGGTCTTGTCTTCCGCCGCCAGATAAGCCTCGATCAGCTTTTGCGGAAAATCGGGATATTGCAGCTGCACGCGCCGTTCACGGGCGTAGGAATGGACGATGTCGCCATCAATCCCGCGCACCACCGTGGGCAGCGGAGTCTCATAGACAATCAGCCCTTCCGCATCGGGCAGATCACGCGCCAGGAACACCCAAATGCCGACCAGCACGACCAGCAGCGCAGCCAGCGCCGCAGCCGCCCAGCGAAACAGCCGGTGCCCGCGCCAGCCTTCGACAAACCACGCCCAAGCCGCAGCGCTGTCATTGCGCAGCCGCTGGCGGATGTAGTCCAGGCTGAGTTGCGGGGTTTCAGTCATTGTCTGATCGGTCACTTGGGCAGCGCACTAGCATGGGCGATTGCCTCAAAGCTAGGCGCTTTTGCATGAACCTGTGGCAACCGCTACGTGCCTTGCCGGCGGATGAAGTAAATGCGGATCGCCCGCGCCATGACATCGGCAAATCCGGCCTGCCATTCCGGCGAGGAGAGCCGTGCCGCGTCCTCTTCATTGGTCACGAAACCCGCTTCAAACAGAACCGACGGCAAGTCGGGCGTGCGCAACACGACAAGGTCGGCAGAACGCAGCGTGTCTTCGTGGAATTCCAGATTCCCGTCACCTTCGCGCTCCACAAGCGAAGCAAACGCGATCGAATCACCTTGAGACCGGCGCTGCGATAGCTCGACCAGGATTGCGCTCACTTCATCGCTCTGGCCTTCGATCGACAGGCCGTTCAACCGGTCAGCATCGTTTTCCTTGCGGGCAAAGCGCGCCGCGGCCGCGCTCGATGCCCGATTGGACAGCGTGTAGATGCTCGCACCGCTGACAACCGTTTTCTCTCCTGCGGAATCGGCATGGATCGACAGGAACAGATCGGCTTCCATTCGCCGCGCGATATCGGGCCGTTCTGACAAGGCCAGCAAACGATCGTCTTCGCGGGTCAGCGCAACGCGCACGCCGCCCTGCCGCACAAGCTCATCCCTCAGCCGTAATGCCAGGCTCAGCGTAATGTCCTTCTCGCGAATCCCGGCACCAACCGCACCGGGATCGCGCCCGCCGTGCCCGGCATCGATCACCACCAGCGGCAATGTCGGATCTTCAGGCCCGTAGATCGCTGGCAGTTCCACCGCCTCTGAAAGCTCGGGCATCAACAGCCGCAGCACATAGTCGCGGCCCCATTGCGGGATCGGCAGATTGCCCCCTGCAAGGCTCAATCCCGCCAGCAAAGCCACTGGCAGCAGGACAATCAGCAAGAGATGCGCTCGCAAAGTCATTGCGCAATGGTGTTAGGGTGTTGCCACCGGCTAACGCAATATGGTTGCGGCACGTAACCCACGGTGCTAGCAGTGAGGCAAGCGATACCAATTGGCCCGATTTGCCCAATGGCAACATCAACGGTTTGAAAGGTCGCTGTCTGGCGAAACAGTTTTTCCAGACTTCACAACAGGTTGATGCAGTGAAGAGATCGCCCTCCCCGCAATTCCAGTCGCCGCGGTATCCGCGTGCGAAGGATATGGCTGGCCGGGCCGCAGCGACACTCTGCAATCTCGCACTCGCAGACACAAACACGATTTTTCCGCTCGCAGGCCAGCTTGGCCCGGGCAGAACCCATCTCGCCGCTAGGGGCAGCAATGCCGGCGGCACTTTAGCAATCACTTCTAGTTATGAGCGACGGCGGCACCGCTTCACAGCGAGTCCGGGCCGCGCCTGGAGATTATATAATGGCAACGCGCATGCTCATCGACGCGCGCCACCACGAGGAGACTCGGGTGGCGGTGCTCAAAGGCAACCGGATCGAAGAATTTGATTTCGAATCTGCTGAACACAAGCAGATCAAAGGCAATATCTACCTAGCCAAGGTAACCAGGGTTGAACCATCGCTGCAGGCAGCGTTTGTTGACTTTGGCGGCAACCGGCACGGTTTCCTCGCCTTCAGCGAAATCCATCCTGACTATTACCAGATCCCCAAAGAGGATCGCGAACGCCTGCTGGCTGAAGAAGCCGAAGCGGCTGAGGAAGAGGCTCGCCTGCGCGCCGAAGAGGAAGAGCGCGGCGAAATGCCCGGCGACGAATATGACGCCGAAGACGAGGAATCGGCTGAAGCGCTCGCGGAAGACCTGGCCGAAGACGGCGTCGAGGAAATCGACACCTCCGAGAAAGACAAGGTCGCGACCATCGAAGAAGGTCACGTCGACGGTGAAGACGACGATGACGACGACGATGATTCGGAGGAAGACTCCGATGACGATGACGAAAGTGACGACGATAGCGACAACAAGAAATCACGTCGCGGGCGCGGCGCTCGTGGTCGCCGCCGTCAGGGCAAAGGCAAGAGCCGCGCCAAGGAAGTCGACGAAGTGCGCGCCCGCCGCCAGGCATTGCGCCGTCGCTACAAGATTCAGGACGTTATCCAGCGCCGTCAGGTGCTGCTGGTCCAGGTCGTCAAGGAAGAGCGCGGGAACAAGGGCGCGGCCCTGACCACCTACCTCAGCCTTGCAGGCCGTTATACCGTGTTGATGCCCAACAGCAGTCACGGCGGCGGGATCAGCCGCAAGATCAGCTCGGCAAGCGATCGCAAGCGCTTGAAGCAAGTCGTATCAGACCTGAAATTGCCCAAGACCATGGGTCTGATCGTGCGCACCGCGGGGCTCAGCCGCACCAAGCCGGAAATCAAGCGCGATTTCGATTATCTCGCGCGGCTGTGGGACGAGATTCGCGAAAAGACTTTGTCATCGACCGCGCCTGCGCTGATCCATTCGGACAGCGACTTGATCAAACGCGCCATCCGCGACATCTATAACAAGGAAATCGAAGAGGTCGTTGTCGAAGGAGAGGACGGCTACAAATCGGCCAAGGAGTTCATGAAACTGCTGATGCCCAGCCATGCGCGGCGGGTGAAAGCCTATTCAGACCCAGTCCCGCTGTTCCAGCGATATGGCGCGGAAGATCAGTTGCGCGCGATGTATGATCCGGTCGTCCAGCTGAAATCAGGCGGCTATTTGGTGATCAACCCCACTGAAGCGCTGGTATCAATCGATATCAACTCGGGCCGTTCCACCAAGGAACACGGGATCGAGCAGACCGCGGTCGCGACCAATGTGGAAGCGGCCAAGGAAATCGCGCGCCAGCTGCGCCTGCGCGACATGGCGGGCCTCGTCGTGATCGACTTCATCGACATGGAATACAATTCCAATGTCCGCAAAGTCGAACGCGCGATGAAGGATGCGCTGAAGAATGATCGCGCGCGCATCCAGGTGGGCCGCATTTCCGGCTTTGGCCTGATGGAAATGAGCCGCCAGCGCCTGCGCACCGGTGTGCTTGAGGCGACGACGCGCGATTGCCCGCATTGCGACGGCACCGGGCTGGTGCGCACAGCGTCTAGCGCTGGCCTGTCCGCACTTCGCCTGATCGAAGACGAAGCAGCCAAGGGCAAAGGCACCATCATCCGCCTGGCGGCAAGCACGGAAGCGGCGATCTATTTGCTCAATTCCAAGCGTGACGATCTGGTTGAAATCGAACAGCGTTATGGCGTTCGCGTGGAAGTCCTGCCTGAAGGCGAAGACGAAGGCGCCAAGATGAGTGTCGCCAGCGCGGGCCCTCGCCCGGCTGAAGCGCCCAAATTCGAACCCATCGTAGATGACGATGATGATGACGAAGATCTGCCGGAAGAAGATTTCGGTGACGAAGACGATGACGGCCCGAAGAAAAAGCCTCGCCGGCGTCGGCGCGGCGGTCGTGGCCGCAACAAGAAGCGCCAGGATGATCAGGCCGAAGGTGAAGAATCAGATGACGGCGAAGACAAGCCCGAAACTGATTCGGACAATGATGGCGAAGACAAGCCCAAGAAGCGCCGTCGGCGCGGTGGGCGCGGTCGACGCGGCAAAAGCAAGA
This sequence comes from Erythrobacter sp., assembly GCA_030148605.1. Lineage (GTDB taxonomy): Bacteria > Pseudomonadota > Alphaproteobacteria > Sphingomonadales > Sphingomonadaceae > Erythrobacter. The sequence continues at coordinate 9,879 of JASBTD010000024.1, read as the reverse complement.
GCGACGAGGCGATTGTAAGCGAAGACGACGCCGAGAAGCTTGAGGAAGTCGCCGAGCAGGTGTCAGAAGATGTGACGGTGGTTGGCACACCGGAAGACGCGCCTGAGCCAGAAGCGAAGGACGAAAAGCCCAAGCGCAAGCGCGCTCCGCGCAAGAAGAAAGCCGAGGCTGAAGCTGAGGTTGCCGCGGCGGAAGCTGCGCCCGAGGCCGAGGAGAAGCCGAAGAGGAAGCGCGCGCCGCGCAAGAAGAAGGCTGAATCCGAGGCTGAGACTCCGGCGGAAGAAGCGGCCCCTGAGGCCGAGGAAAAGCCGAAGAAGAAGCGCGCACCGCGCAAGACCAAGGCCAAGGAAGACACTGCGGAGACCGCCAGCAAGGATAGCGCCGAACCGGTGCCGTCAAATGACGATGCTGATGGTTCTGAAGGCGGCGAAGGCCCCAAGCGCGGCTGGTGGCAACGCACCTTTGGTGAGCAGGGTTAGAACTAAAAGAGCGGCGTAGCTTCGGCTGCGCCGCTCAATTCACATCAAACTGGCAAGCGCTAAAGCCCAGCCTTGCGGGCGATGCCCCATTCGTTCCAGGCAGCAAATTTAGGTGCTTTGGGCAGATAACCTTGCCCCAATGGTTCGACTTCGAACCCGGCCCCGCGCAGCGCCGCGCCAATCGGACGCGTCAAATGGCAATTGCCCGCCATCCGTTTCCACACCGGCTCGATCCGGTCTTGCCAGCGCGCAACATCGGCATCCGGCGCACGACCATGCTCGAGGAACAGCAATCTGCCGCCCGGCCTGAGAATCCGGCGCATTTCCGACATCACCTGTGCCGGGTCATCGACCGAGCACAGCGTGAATGTGCACACCACTGTGTCAAAAGTGGCATCGCGAAAGGGAATATTCTCGCCCATGCCTTCGCGAATATGTCCGTCCCAACCCCGCGCCCGCGCTCTGTCGCGCGCTGCGTCCAGCAGGCCTGCGTGAGGATCGATCCCTGAAAAGCTGGTGATCGCGTCTGTCTGGTAGAATTCCTGGTTCAAGCCGCCACCACAGCCGAGCTCGAACACATCGCCGGTTGCCAAAGGCACAAGCTGCGAACGCCGCTTCATCACTTGCCCTTGCCCGCAGGCAAAGGTGACAAGGCGCGGCATTATGTGCGCATCATACCACTGCTTCAGTGCCACCGGTATCTCCCCTCACCGACGTATAGAAGGGCAGCTTAGCGAAAGTTTTTCATCTGTGAATGCCAATTCGTGCTTGGAGATCAATGCACTCGATCAGGCTGCGAGAGCTTGCGAACAAGCTCTAGATCGGCGGATTTGTCGACATCGACCGCGGCCAGTCCGTCGCGTGCTGGCACCAGAACCGCCCTGATGCCAATCCGCGCCCCGAGTTTCGCGATTGCATCTGCCAGCGTAAGGCGGCCTATCGCATAGGCAAGCAGTGTTCCCAGCCCCAGCTTCCATGCGATCCGCCATGGGCGCTTGCGGTCTGCTTCGATCGCCTGCCACAATTCAATCGCAGCTCGTGAGGCAGGCGTGCGAAGGTAGAACAGATTGCAGCCGGACCATTCGCCGTCAGCAAATTTCAGATAGGTCCGCCTCGTGCCGGGCAAACGCGCTTCGATATCGCTGCGCCGCGCCAGCATCACGCCAAGATCGGCATTGGGCGGCGTATCCGCGATCAGGTCTTTCACCCATTGAGCTTGCAGCAGCGCATGATCCGATGTTGTCACCAGCATCGGCGTGCCAAGCGCGTCCAGCGCGTGGGCCACGCTTGCGCTTGGTCCGGCTTGCGCTTCCAGCGTGCTTGCTCCGCAATCCTGCGTCAGTTCGCGCACGGCCTGATCACTGCTTGAAACCGCGATCCTGCCTGCACCGGATTCTTCGAGTGCAGCAATCACGTGCGCAAGGATCGGCTGCCCGCCCAGATCGATCAGCGCCTTGTGCGACACGCCTTCGTTCTGCGCCAAGGGATCCCCGCCCGGTCGCGTGCCTGCCAGTACCAGCAATGTCGGGGTGGGTTTATCGCGCGACATGACCACATCACTAGCCAACAGTTTCGCTGAAACATAGCCGCAGCTGTCAGTTTTGCGCGTTTGGGCATTGCCCCCTTGCCTCACGCTGCTTAAGCGCGACGCATGGATAAAGCGCCGCAAATGCCCGCAATCGAAAGTGTCGGAAGCAATCCCACCAGGCTGTGGGGGCTTACCATGGAAGAACGTACCCGCCGGATCGGCAATGCTTCTGGCATGGATGGGAGCGCCGCGGGCGCGACGGTGCTCGTCAATGCTGCCTATACTGCGGACCCGGCGTGGATCCGGCATGTGGCAGCGCATCCTGGCTATGTGCTGACGCGCGACGGCGTCCCCGCGCTGGCGCATGCAAGCAATCCGCAGCAAGCAGAGCGTATTCGCGCAGCCATGCTGGATGAAACTTCGCTGGGCGATGCAGCGGGTCTTGATGTGGTAGCCTATGAAGACGGCCCGACAATCGAGAACAAGCAGCTGCGCAAGAGAGAAACGCCGTTCCTGGAGAAGCTTGAGCCGGCCACTGTCCGCACGATCGAGCGCGCGAGCTACTTCGGCGCGTACAAAGGTGTGACGGATATCCTGACCAAGTACCTGTGGCCCGAATGGGCGCTGGTTCTCACCCGCCTTGCCGCCAAGATCGGCATGACACCCAATATGGTTACCGCCATCGGCGCGGTGCTGTGCGTCGCGGCAACCTTCGCCTTTGCCTATGGCGAATATTGGGCGGGCATGGCGATGGGGCTGGTGTTCATGGTGCTCGACACCGTTGACGGCAAGCTGGCGCGATGCACGATCACATCAAGCTGGTGGGGCAACATCTTCGACCATGGGATTGACCTGGTTCACCCGCCCTTCTGGTGGTGGTTCTGGGCGACCGGGCTGGTCTATTGGGGGCTTGAGCTCGACAACACCACATTCTGGCTGGTCCAGATCGCAATTCAGGGCGGATATGTCGTGCAGCGCCTGATCGAAGGTCTGTTCATGCGCCGCAATGGCTTGATGCATATTCATGTCTGGCGCCGCATCGACAGCCAGTTCCGACTGATCACCGCACGGCGCAATCCCAATATGGTGCTGCTGTTTGTCGCAACGCTATTCGGCAGGCCCGATATCGGCATCATCGCGGTCGCATGGTGGACAGTCATCTCGCTGGTGGTGCATATGATACAGCTCGTTCAGGCAGAGATTGCTCGGGCGAAGAAGGGTTCACAGCTCACCAGCTGGCTGGCAGAGGGTTAGGCATGCATGCAACCGCTGAGAAATTCGGATATCCGGGCACCTTGCTGCGCGAGCTTGAGCACTGGCTGATATTGCTGCGCCCGGCGCAGCCGACACTTGGAAGTTTAGTGCTTGTAGCCAAGTCAGACGTGACCGAATTCTCTGCTCTGCCGGCAGGCGCGCATGCCGAGCTTGCCGAAGCGACACAGGCGATCGAGACAGCGCTCAAGCAATTCACCGACTATGCCAAGATCAATTATCTGATGCTGATGATGGTTGACCCGCAGGTCCATTTCCATGTCATCCCGCGATATGAAGGTTCGCGTGAATTTGCCGGCTCGCAATTCGTTGACGCAGGCTGGCCCAAACTGCCCGATCTCGGAGAAGCGGTGCCACTCGATGCAGAACAGATGGCAGCATTGAGTGCAGAACTGAAGCCGCTGTTCGCGGCTGAAGGTATCCAAACAGATGCAAATTGACAGAATTGCTGACATCCTTTTCGACAACGACCGGATAACCCTGGTCGATGTTGGCGCTGCCGGCGGATTGCATGGCCGCTGGAGGCCGCTCGCAGAACACATCCGCCTGATCGGTTTCGAGCCGCTTGATGAAGAAAGCGATGACGGGCAAACATTGACCTTGCCATGCGCGCTGGGCTCATCGGAACGAGACGGCGAGCTTCTGGTCACCAAGCGCATCAGCATGACATCGCTGTTGCCTCCGGCGCGCGCGTTGCTTGCACGGTTCTGGGACAAGCCGCAACATACCGAGATCGTCGAACGTCTGCCGGTCAAGCTGCGGCGGCTGGATGACCTTGCGCAAAGGCACGGCTTCCAGCCTGAGATGATCAAGATCGATGTCCAGGGCGGCGAAATGGATGTGTTGGAGGGAGCCCGAGAATGTCTGACACGGTCGGTCCTTGCAGCCGAGATCGAGCTATCCTTCATCGAACGCTATACCGGATTGACCAAGTTCTCCGGCGTGGTTGCCTTCATGGACGAGATGGGATTTGAACTCATCGATCTGTGGCGCATCAAGCGCTATCGCCACCAAAACAGCGCAGGCGTGGTAAATCCCGGAGTCAGCCGCGGATTGAGAGCTGGCAGACTGGCCTTTTGCGACACATTGTTCATGAGGCGTGACGATGAACTGATGGAGAAGCTAGCGGCCGACAAGGCCACTGCAGCCAAGCTGATCTTGCTGGCGCTGACCTATGGCAAGGCCGATCTCGCTGCGCGATATCACGATGCTGCACGCGGGCATTTTACAAGCGATGCCAATGCGCAGCTTGATCGCTATTTCAAGCATCTCTCCGGTCGCCAGCTTGGGCGCCATGGCGTTCATCGCGCCCTGGATTACCTCGCGAGCAAGGTCTGACCTGCGGCAGTCAACCGTTGCTTGCCCAGCGATCAGTCAACGCGGTCGCAATCTCGATATCGTTGAGAAAGTCGACTTCGGCCCAGTCCAAGCCTTCGATCGACTTGGTGCCGACCTTGCCGCTATCCGCAATCATGTCGATCACTTTGAGATACCAGTGATTCACGCCATCGGGCGTGCGCATGACCTGGCGAACAGTTTCGCGGAACAGATCCGCCCCTTCGCCGCGAAAGGCCAGGAAACCGATCGATTCCGAATTGCTCTCTTCCGCGGTCAGTGTCTTACCGATGCGCGCCAATCGGCCGTTCTCGCCCCGGCTGACCTTCATGTCATCGCTGTCATAGGCCGGCTTCACATCGACAGTGACAGCAATCGGCCAGTCCGAGCCTTCCTGAACCTTTTGCACGATCTCTTCCGAAACCAGCGTGTCACCGTTGAGGATCAGGAAATCGCCATCCATCTGTTCGCGCACAATCCAGCAAGAGCCGAGATTGTCAGCAACCTTGAAGAAGGGGTTGAAATGACAGGTGATTTCTACACGCGGGTCATTGATCTTGCCGAGTTCTTGCTCAAGCCGGTCAGTCATGAAGCCCGTCACGACGTCGATCCGCTTAACGCCGCCACGCGCTAGCATTTCGATCTGCCATTCGATCAGGCTCCTGCCCGAAAACTCGATGAGGCATTTGGGCCGTTCAGCGGTCAGCGGCAGCAGCCGCGAACCTTGCCCCGCACTCAAGATAATTGCGTGTTCGATCATGGCCGCGCCTTAGGCGGACAAACGCTTCGCCGCAACGCTTCGTTAGTCTGTGGCAAGTCGCAAAGGCGCGCTTGCAGAGCGCATCGCGCTCGTCCAAAGCGCAAACCAGATGCAGGATAGTGCACAAATCGTCCCTGAACCGCGTTCGCTCTTGTCGCGGATGCTGACCAATGTCGCCTGGCTTATCGGCGGCAAGGGGTTTGGTGCAGTGTGCTCGCTGATCTATCTCGCGATTCTCACTCGCACGCTTGGGCTTAAGGATTTCGGGCACTTTTCGCTTATTTTCGGCACCTCTCAGGCCCTGATCGCGATAGCCGGCTTCCAGACATGGCAGACCATCGTGCGCTTCGGCGTCAAACAGATCCATGACGAGGATTGGGACGGCTTCGGTCGTTTGAGCATGATGGGGCTGATACTCGATGTGGTTGGTGCCATTGTCGGCTGCGCTATCGCCTATGTCGTATTCTATCAGTTTGCAGCCGAACTCGATCTCAACCCGGAACTGGTCGACATTGCATTCTGGTTCAATGTCGCTGCCCTGTGGGCGCTGGTTTCTACCCCAACGGGGATCGTGCGCGCGCTCAATCGCTTTGACATCGCAGTATATGTCGAAGCGATTGTTCCAGCCGGGAGACTGATTGCGGCTGCAGTGATCGCGATAACAGGGCCCAGCCTGATGCTGTTCCTGATTGCCTGGGCCGTGATCGACCTGATCGAAGCCATTGTGTACTGGATTGTCGCGCGCAAGCTCAGCCCGCAGGCTATCCGCCTGCAGCATCTGGGCAAGGCATTTCATGCGCGGCTGGAGAATCCGGACCTGGTGCGGTTCTTTGGCATCACCTATCTCAGCGCAACGCTTGATTCCCTGTTCCGCCATGGTCCGCTGCTGGCTGTGGGCTATTTCGTCGGCACAAGTGCAGCCGGTGTTTACCGGCTGGCACACCAACTGGCGCAAGGCCTGGCCAAGCTTTCCAGCCTGTTGAGCCGTGCAGCCTATGCCGAGATAGCCCGTGCGCGTGTTGCCTCGGCAATCGAGGAATTCAAGAAGCTCGCCTGGCAAACCACCCGGCTTGCAGGATTTGGCGGAGCCATTGTGGTGATCGCGGTTTCAGCTGTGGGCGGCCATTTGCTGGCCTTGCTGGGGGGCGAGGACTTCCGCAGCGGTTACACTATCCTGATACCGCTGGTAATCGTATCCAGCATCGAACTGGCCGCAGTAGCATTCGAACCTGTGCTACACTCAACCGGGCGCGCCCGCCTTTCGCTGTTGGCCCATTTCGTGACAGTAGTGGCTGCTGCGATCGGTATTTTGTTGCTGGTTGGAAGTTTTGCTGAACAAGGCATAGCCTGGGCGCTCGTGATTGGTGCCGCGATCGGTTATCTGGCCATGGGTCTTATGGCCCTCGTTACACTCAAGCGCGAACAGGCCGCGATTGCGCAGCAATAGCTGCGTCAGGCCGCAATTTCCTCGCCCTTCCAATCGAGAACCTTGCCAGATTGCCGCTGCGTCAAGCCGTCAATCACGCCAAGCAAATTCGCCGCTGCTTCTTCAGGTTCCGTCAGTTGCCCTTCCGGCAGGCCGGACTGGAACGGTTCTGACAGCGCGGTATCGACTGTGCCCGGATGCAGGCCGATGATAGTCGCCTGATCGTGCGTACGGCCAAGCTCGATCGCGAAGTTCTTCAGCAGCATGTTAAGCGCCGCCTTGCTCGCACGATAGCTGTGCCACCCGCCCAGCCCATTGTCAGATATCGAGCCAACCCGAGCTGAGAGCGCTGCGAACACGGCCCGCCGATCGCGCGGGAATAACGGCAGCATGTGCTTGGCGATCAGTGCGGGGCCGATGGTGTTAAGCGCGAAGACCTCGCTCATCGCCGCGCCATCGATCTGCTTGAGGCTTTTCTCCGGCCCTGTACCATCGCTCAGCGTCAGCACGCCAGTCGTCACGATGACCAGTTCTGGCGGGTTGTCGCGCATCTCCTCAGCGGCCGCCGCGATGCTCGCTTCATCGGTCAGATCGAAGCGGAAAGGCGTCACTCCGGGCCCGTCCAAGGCAATTCCGCTGCGCGATCCCGCATATATCCGCTCCACGCCGCGCTCGCCCAGCGCGCGCACCAGCGCCGCACCGATACCGCCTGACGCGCCGAAGATCGCCGCCGTGTGCGGCCATTGCTGTCCTACATCGCTCATGGCGTGTAAACGGGCCGCATGGCTCTGAAGTTCCCTGCAAACCCGCTTTCACCATCCGCGCATGCGCTGGAGACTTTTTCGCCCATGGACTGTGTTCCATGTGTTCCATCCTGTAGGATTTGCCCGAGACGCAGCGGGAATTCGATCTGGCTCAACAGCCTCATCAAAAGTCTCAACAGCACATCCCTTGCCCTTGGCGCGAGACGCGCTAGAGAGAGGCCAGCAGCAAACAGGATTCACGTTTCATGGCGACATTCACTCTCCCCAAGAATTCGAAGATCACCGGCAAGGGCAAGACGCACAAGCTTGTCCCGAGCAAGGTCGAGGGAGCGGATGGCGCCAAGCGGGTGAAGAGTTTCAAGATCTATCGCTATGATCCCGATAGCGGCGAAAACCCGCGCTATGACAAGTTCGAAATCGATCTCGACAATTGCGGCCCGATGGTTCTGGACGCTCTGTTCAAGATCAAGAACGAGACTGATCCGACGCTGACTTTCCGCCGCAGCTGCCGCGAGGGGATTTGCGGATCATGCGCTATGAACATGAACGGCAAGAATGGCCTTGCCTGCACCACTGCCATCGAAGACCTGCCGGGCGAGATCCGGATCACGCCGCTGCCGCATATGGAAGTAATCAAGGATCTGGTGCCCGATTTCACGCACTTCTACGCGCAATACGCCAGCATCCGCCCGTGGCTGCAAACCGTTAGCCCGACGCCGAGCGGCAAGGAACGCCTGCAGTCGCCCGAACAACGCGAAAAGCTGGATGGGCTTTACGAGTGTATCCTGTGCGCCTGCTGTTCGACTTCATGCCCCAGCTACTGGTGGAATTCGGACAAGTTCCTAGGCCCCGCGATCCTGCTGCAAGCCTATCGCTGGTTGGCCGATAGCCGCGACGAAATGACAGGCGAGCGTTTGGACCAGCTGGAAGATCCCTTCCGCCTCTATCGCTGCCACACCATCATGAATTGCGCCAATGTGTGCCCCAAGGGCCTGAGCCCGGCCAAGGCAATCGCGGAAACCAAGAAGATGATGGCAGAGCGCGCGATCTGATCGCAACAGCCCATCCATGGCGCTCAAAGACGACATATTCGACCATAAGCCCGATCCGGAGAATCCGGGCTGGCATCACTGGAACCTGAAGGACGATACGCTGTTCAACGGTGCGGTGATGGGCAAGCTCATCACCCGGCGTGAAGGCGACAAGTGCCGCTTGCGGATGTTCCCTGAGCGCAAGCATGAGAACCTGCAAGGCATCATCCATGGAGCGGTTTCGCTTGCGCTGATCGACATCTCGCTTTTCACCACCATGCATGTGGTGGGCAGCGGCAATGCCGGGCCTTCCGTGACGCTGGAGCTGTCGACTCAGTTCATCGGCGGCGGTGATCCGAAGCGGCCGCTTGACGCTGTGACAGAGATCATGCGCGAGACCGGCAAACTCGTGTTCGTGCGCGGCGAAGTGGTGCAGGATGAGGATCGCATCTGCGCCTATAGCGGGATCATCCGCAAGTTCGTGCCGCGCGGCTAACGCCATGAGCGGCATACTCGCTCGCTACGATGCTCTGATCGCCGCCGGGGAGCTGAAGGCCGATCCCGATCAACGCGCTGCTGCGGAACGGCTCGCGCGCCTTCAGGCTGATCTGGAAGCTGTTCCCAAGCGCGGCTCCGTGCTGTGGCGCGCATTGACGCGCAAGCCGGAGGCTGTCGAAGGCGTCTACATGTGGGGCGGTGTCGGGCGCGGCAAATCCATGCTGATGGACCTGTTCATCGAGACTCTGGGCATCGATCGCAAGCGCCGCGTGCATTTTCACGCTTTCATGCAGGAAGTGCACGCGCTGCTGCGCGAAGCCCGCAAGAGCAAGAGCGGCGACCCGATCCCGCCCGTTGCCAGGCAGCTTGCCGAAGGGGTTCGCTGCCTGGCGTTTGACGAGATGGTGGTCAACAACTCCGCCGATGCCATGATCATGAGCCGGCTGTTCCGTGCACTGATCATGGACGAAGCGGTTACCATCGTCACCACCAGCAACCGCCCCCCGCATGATCTCTACAAGGACGGGCTCAACCGCGAGCACTTTCTGCCCTTCATCGACCTGATCAATGAACGGCTTGATGTGCTGCCGCTCAACGGGCCGGTCGACTACCGGCTGGACCGACTGGCAGGGATCGCCAGCTGGCATACCCCGCTGGGTGATGAAGCCACAGCGCAAGTGCGCGAAGTGTTCTTTCGCCTGACAGACTACAAACCGGAAGATGCCGAACATGTCCCATCGGGCGAGCTTGATGTCGGCGGCGGGCGCAAGCTCCATGTCCCCAAGA
>JASBTD010000023.1 GCA_030148605.1 Erythrobacter sp. | reverse complement strand
GACAGATGACGGTCGACGACATCGTCCACATCATCGCCGAAGAAGCGGGCGAGGACGCCCTGCTGATGTCGGGCGCCGGCGAAGGCGACATCAACGAGCCAATCCGCGAGGCATACTCCAGCCGCGTGCGCTGGCTGGTTGCCAATCTTGGCACTGCGGTGGTTGCCTCTGCCATCATCGCCTTCTTCGGTGCGGCGATCGAGAAGCTTGTCGCGCTCGCGGTGCTCATGCCGATCGTCGCCAGCATCGGCGGCAATGCCGGCACGCAAACCATGGCGGTGGCCGTGCGCGCGATCGCCACCAATCAGCTGACCCGCGCCAACACGTGGAAGATCGTAGCGCGCGAATTGCGTGTCGCGCTGCTCAATGGAGTAACCATCGCGGTGCTGATCGGCATAGCCACAGCGCTGCTGTTCACGCCGCAACTGGGCGCAGTGATTGCCGTCGCAATGGTGATAAACATCATCGTCTCCGGCATGGCGGGCGTGCTCGTGCCGGTGATGTTCGAACGGTTGAATCAGGACCCGGCGGTCGCATCGTCCGTGTTCGTGACCATGATCACGGATTCGATGGGCTTCTTCGCTTTCCTTGGCCTGGCGGTGCTTGCGGGGCTTGCCTAGCGGCAGATTTTTCTAGCGGGTGGCTGGGTTTCTACTTTATCGCCACCGGATTGATCACCGCCTGCACCGAGCCTGCAAAGCGCGGCTGGCCCAGCACAAAGAAGAATTCATGCACGCCATCTGCCGCGAGCGGCCCGGTGTTCATCGTCTCAAGCAAATATACCCCCGCATCGACCAGCAAATGCTGATGGACGGGAAAAATCGCGCCATCCTCGAATGCCATGGTCTCCAGCGCCGCGCTATCCGCGCCCACTGCAACCACGCCCAGGCTGGCGAGATATTTCGCACCGTCAAGATTGATGCCCGGTTGCTGCCCTATGAAGGCCGCAGCATCCTCGTCAGCCATGGACAGCCAGCCGGTGTGCATCAGCACGACATCGCCCGCGGCAATCGTCACGCCTTGCGCTTCCGCCGCGGCCTTGATGTCCTCACTGCCAAAGCCCTGCATCGGAGCCAGCCGCTCCACCCCGAAATGCTTGGCCATGTCCAGCAAGATGCCGCGCGTCGCGATCGGCGGGATCTTGTCTGTGCCAAACCGCGTCAGGCCGTTCGGGGTGAGGAAATCTTCCGCTTTCGCGCCGCCATAATGCACGCCGTCGCGCCCGATATGGCCAAGCCCGTCAATCTGGCTGCCGATGCCGACATGCGTAACCAGCCGGTCATCATGGCCGGTAACCCGGTTGGTGCCTTGCGCTTCGCCGATAGCGAAAGTCTCGATAGCAAAGCTGCGGCCCGGATAGGGCACGCTGTCAGGCCCGGTGACAACGCCCAGCGCATAGGTCTTGCCTTCAATAACCAGTCCGGCCGCGCGGGCAGTCATTTCAGGCGTGATCGTGGTTGCCATGCCGAGTTCAGGATCAGGCTCGCCAACCGGCAACGTGGAACTCTCACCGGCATCATTTGCCGGCGCACAAGCCGCAGCAACGCTGGCAAGCGCTGCCAGCACGAACAGACGCGAATTTACTCGACGCATTTGAAATTCCCCTCGCATAACCGCCGCAGCGGACTTGAATATGCTGACCCGTGTGCCAGATCATAGCCATGCCGCTCAATTTGACCAAGATTGCATTCGGGGCGCAAAGCTACGCTGATATCGAAAGCTGGTATGCTGGGCGGCGAAGCCCGCATCTCACGACCAAATATCGCCCCACCAAATGGGAAGAATGTATTGGCGGCTCGCTTTACTGGATCCATCAGCACAATCTTGTCGCGCGTTCGCCGATTACCGGCTTCTCGCAAACCGATAGCGGGCGCTGGCTCATCGAACTGGAACCGCGCCTGATCCGGGTTTACCCGCAACCCAAGCGCGCGCATCAGGGCTGGCGTTATCTCAAGGGTGAACCCCCGCGCGATTTGAAAGACGGCGAGGATATTGGAGACGCTTTGCCGGGCAAGATGGCTGCGAAGCTGCAGAAGCTGGGGCTGATTTAGGGTTCAACGCGCCTTCTTCAGCTGTTCCATCACCAGCTGCACATCGTATTTCGCGTCTTCTTCGGGCGGCAGCGCATATTCGGCGTAGCTTGCGGCGAGTTCGTCCATCCGCTCGTTGATCCGCACCATGTTGTAGCCATGGCTGACCACAAACCGCCGCCGCGCGAGCAATTGCGGCACTACGATCCGTGCGTAGTCTTCCACCGGCATACCCAGCTTCATGAATTGCTCCGGCCCCAGTGGTGTGAACACCCAGCCCGGTATGATCAGCCCGGCATGCACATGGGGCGGCAGATCTTCTCGCAAGCTTTCCGTCAGGCCCAGCACCGCGTGCTTGGCAGCAATATAGGCAGCGCTCTGGCGCACAGCACAAAACCAGCTGTTCTCGCTGCCGGTGTTGTAGATCGCTGACGGCGCATCCTGTTCAATCAGGCGCGGCGCGAACGCCTTGCACCCATGCCACACGCCCCAGAAGTTGACGTCAAAATGCGCGCGAGCTTGCGCCGGATCCACTTCCCACATCTTGCCATGCACACCGCCCTGCCCGGCGTTGTTGAGCACCAGATGGACTTCGCCGAACTGCTCAAAGGCCGCTTCAGCAAGCGCTTCGACTTGCGTCAGGTCGCTGACATCGCATGGCTGCGGGATAGCACCATCGAGCAGGCGGCTGGCCTCTTCAAGCCCGGCGCCCGGCAAATCCGCCAGCATTACCTGAACTCCGCGCGCCGCGAGGTCCTTTGCAATCGCAAAGCCGATCCCGCTCGCTCCGCCGGTGATCACGGCTGTGCGAGGCGCAAATCCATTCACGCAGGAGTCTTTTCGGCTACCCGGCGCAGCGCATTGACATAGGTTTCGGGGGCCTGCGCACCGGGGATCAGGAACTTGCCGTTCACGATCATTGCCGGAACGCCCGAGATATTGAGATCCCACGCCTGCCGCTCTTCGGCGATCACGCGCGCTTCCAGATCTTCGTCAGCCAGCGCGGCCTTTGCGGCTTCGCGGTGCAGGCCGAGGCTTGCAGCGATATCAAGCAGTATGTTCTCGTCCGAAACGTTCCGGCGCTCGTTGAAGTGCGCCTTGAACAGCGCGAGCTTGAGATCGGTCTGCACCTTGGGCCCGGCTTCCTCCAGCGCCCATGTCAGGAGTTTGTGCGCCGCGCGCGTGTTCCACATCATCGCGGGGGGAGCTTCGCCCTCCCCTTCGTAGCCAAGCGAAACCCCCGCGCTGTCCGCGATCGACTTCATCTGGCCGCGGATTGCCGCACCTTCCTCTGCGCTGCGGCGATACTTGCGCTGCAGATGCGCTTCCTGCTCTTCGCCTTGCTGCGGCATGTCAGGATTGAGTTCGAACGGGCGCCAGCGCAACTGTGCTTCGATCTCGCCATCAAGCTCGTTCAGCGCTTTGGTCAGCTGCCCATATCCGATCAGGCACCACGGGCACATGACATCCGAATAGATGTCGATCGTGATTTGTCGCGGTGCTGTGTCAGTCATTGTTCAAGCCACCATTTCATCAAATTGCGGGCGATTGCATGCGGGGGCGGCGCGCGAAACGGCCCGTCACCATTCAGCGAAGCCGCCACTTCTTCGCGGGTAAACCAGATGATCTCCGCCATTTCGGTCTCGTCGATCACCAGCGCATCATCATCGGCATAGCTGTGGAAGCCGATCATCAACTGACTGGGAAACGGCCAGGGCTGGCTGGCGACATAGCTGACATCGCGTACCCGCACGCCCGATTCCTCAAACACTTCGCGCTGCACCGCTTCTTCGATTGTCTCGCCGGGCTCGACGAAGCCCGCCAGCGCTGAGAAGCTGCGTTCCGGCCAGCCCTTGCCGCGCCCCAGCATCAAGCGGCCTTCGTATTCAGCCAGCATGATCGTGACCGGATCGGTCCGCGGGAAATGCTGCGCGCCGCAGCTTTCGCATGAACGCTGCCACCCGCCCTTGGCAATCACTGTGCCCGCGCCGCATTGCGCGCAAAAGCGGTGCCTTGCGTGCCAGTCAATCAGGCTGCGCGCACCACCATAAAGCGCAAGATCACCCGGATCGAGCGTGGCCATAAGCGCCCACAATTGCGGATTCGCCATGCGCGGGCTGGCATCGCCACGCGGCGGGACAGCTGCAAAACACGGCTTTTCGCCGCCATTGCTCCGGTCAAGGCCAAGGAACACCAGCTCTGCATCCTCGGCAATATCTGCCAGAGTGCCCCAGGCCAGCCTGCCATTGTCGTCAAGCGCGGGCATCAGGCCATCCAGCGCAAGCAGCCGCGCTTTCCAGTTCATCATCCCGGCCAGCGCATCGGGATCCGCGCGCAAATTATCCGCGCGGTCGATCGGCGAGCCGGAGAACGCGATCACAGGTCTATCCACCAATGGAGAAAGCCCTTTCTTCCTTGCCCATATCCTTGGCCAGAGCTGTCAGGAAATCATTGCGGATGGGCAGGCTTTCCGGCGGCATATATTGCACGAACAGGCCCGCCCGCAGCCCGGCATTGAAATCAACCGACGCCAGCGTGCCAGCCGCCCCGCCCCAGCCATAGGTGCCCTGGACCACTCGGCCGCCAGCGCCAAAACCTTGCCCAGCAACCCATGTACCGTCAGTCTTCGCACCCTTGGGCAGGATGTTCGACGTGCCGACACGCACCGCCAGCTCGCCCATCACGCGCTTGCCATCGATCTTGCCATAACCAAGCAGCATCTTGAGGAAACGGTCATAGTCATGCGGGCTGGAAACCAGCCCTGATCCGCCCCAGAGCACCGGCGGCTGGTCAAGATAGATCGATGCGCGGGCGGGATCGATCGGCAACGGCACGCCGCCCATGATCCCGTAATTGTCAGTGTAGCGATCCAGCTCGCTCGAAGGGACCTGGAAGAATGTGCTTTGCATGCCGCATGGATCGAACAGGTTCTGCTTCAGGAATTCGTCATAGCTCTGCCCCGAAGCAACTTCGATAACCCGCCCCAGCACATCGAGGCTTACTGAATAGCTCCACAGGGTGCCGGGCTGCGCAATGAGCGGCAGGGTGGCCAAGCGGTCAGTCCATACGTCGAGGCCTTGAGCTGGCCGGGCGTTGAAAATGCCGGGGATCGGCATGCGGCTTACCTGGCCGCCGGTAAGGCCAAGCTGCTGATACGCCTCAAGCAGTGGCCCCTTGTTGACGATGTCATAGCCAAGCCCGGCGGTATGCGTCAGCAAGTGGCGGATCGTGATCGGGCGCTCGGCCGGCACCGTGCTGTCCAGCGGTGCGTCAGCTGCCGTCAGCACTTGCATTTCCGCAAAAGCAGGCAGGATTTCTGCCAGCGGCTGATCGAGCCCCAACTTGCCATCTTCAATCAGCATCATCGTTGCCATGCCGGTGATCGGCTTGGTCATCGAATAGATGCGATAGAGCGAATCGAGCCCCGCTGGCGTGGAACTGGAGAAGCCCAGATTGCCCCGCGCGACCGAATGCGGGGCGTCCTTACCCCAGCCAAAGCTCGCCACCATATTCGCAACTTTGCCGGTGCCGACATAGTGTTCAATGCGCTCGGCAACATTGGGCCATGCGCCGCTGACATCATGCGCGCGCAGCAGATCGCGACCGAAAGGCAGGCTGGCCATCGCGCTTCCCGCAGCCAGATAGGCGCTGCCGCGAAACAATCCGCGGCGGGAAATCTGTTGAGTCTCGAAGCTGCGAAATGCCATGAATGGGTCCTTGTCTGAAACTTAGCGGCCCGCTGTTTGGTCGATCAAAGCCGACGGGTCAATTATGGGCTTGCCAATTTGAGGTGTAATACTCATATAAGACACATGCTCAATCTCATTTCTATCCTCATCGGAATCATCTCGCTGGCGATCGTGATCCCGGCACAAATCCCATTGCTTGGCTGGGCCAACTGGATCGCTTTGCCGCTGATCGCGATTGGCATCGTGGTAGGGCAAATTTCGTCCAGCAATGGCGGGCGCAATTTCTGCCTTGTCGTGCTGCTGATTGCGGCGGTCCGTTTGTCGCTCGGCGGCGGTATTTTCTAGCGTTGCGCCAGCACCAGCCGGGCAGCCTTTGCAAACAGCGTAGGCAAACCGGCGTGCTCGATCTGCGCGATTGGCCACCATTCGCCTTCGCCTGATGGATCGCCATCAAGTCGCATGACTTCAAGCGTGAGCGAGGCATGCGTGAATACGTGCCGCACCGCGCCCAGACTCTCTGTCTTGCCGGATTGCGCCGCGCCGCCCGAGCCATCGGCTTGCGCACTCCAACCATCATCGGGCAACGCGCGCATCCCGCCGAGCATGCCTGTGCCGGGCCGGGTGACCAGCCACACATGCTCCTCGCGCTCGATCCAGAAAGCCCGCCCCTTGCGTTCGGGCTTTGCTTTCTTCGGCGCTTTCACCGGCAGCTTGTCAGGCTCTCCGTTATCCAGCGCTTCGCAGTCGCCGGACAAGGGGCACAGCAGGCATTTGGGATCGCGCGACGTGCAGATCGATGATCCAAGGTCCATCATAGCTTGCGCGAAATCGCCAGCCTGCTCCTGTGGGGTGATTTCCTCAGCCCGCTCGCGGATCACCTTGCGTGCAGCGGGCAGAGGCGTGTCGATGTTGAACAGCCGCGCGACCACTCGCTCGACATTGGCATCGACCACCACCGCCCGCTCGTCAAAGGCGATCGCGGCAATCGCCGCGGCAGTATAGGGCCCCAGCCCCGGCAATTCGCGCAGTTCGGCTTCGGTTTCAGGAAAGCCGCCTCTCGCCGCCACCTCTCTCGCGCATTTCACCAGATTGCGCGCGCGCGAATAATATCCCAGCCCGGCCCATGCGCTCATAACATCGGCTTCGTTAGCAGCGGCAAGCGCTTCGACGGTTGGCCATGTCTCGATGAACTTGGCGAAATAGGGCTTCACTGCGGCGACTGTCGTTTGCTGCAGCATCACTTCGGATAGCCACACCCGGTAAGGCCATGCCGGATCGGTGGGGCGCGGCGTGCCCGGCGGATTGCGCCACGGCAAGGCGCGCGCATGGCGTTGATACCAGTGGAGCAAATGATCGGAGATGGTCTTGGCGCTGGCAGTCACGCGCACGCTATGGCATTGGCGAGAGCGCAATGGGAAGCGACAAACCACCCAAATCACCCGCCAAGCCGCGAAAAACCGCCAGGCCTTATGAGCGGCAACGCGGCGGCGCGCCCAAACCGATAGGCGAATTGATGCCGCAAATCGGGCGCACGGCGTTCCGCCGGTTCGGCTTTGTCCAAAGTTCAATCGTAACCCGCTGGCCGGAGATTGTTGGCCCCACTCACGCCAGGGTGTGCGCGCCTGAAGCGCTCCGCTTTCCCCCCGGCGAAAAGTCCGAAGGGATCCTGCAACTCGTCGTCGTGCCAGCACATGCCCCGCTGATCCAGCAAGTGATCCCTGAAATCATGGAGCGGGTAAACCGTTTCTTCGGATACAAAGCCGTATCGCGGGTGAAGCTTCGGCAAGGTGAGGTTAAGCCGCCGCGTGCTGATGAGCCGGTCAAAGCGCCGCCGTCGCTCAAGCCGATCCCGATGGAACTGGGAGACAGTTTGCGCGATATCGGTGACCCGGAACTTCGCGCTGTGCTGGAATCGTTGGCGCGCAGCATGGGTGACAAGGAGGATAAACAGACGTGACTTCGCTAAAAGCCGCTTTGCTCGCAGGCGCATTGGTGTTTGCGACCGGCGCCGCGCCAGACTGGACCATTACTGTCGAAGAGACAGTGGCGGGCCATCTGATCGGCAATCCCGACGCGCAAACCAAGGTGACGGAATATGTCAGCTATACCTGCGGGCATTGCGCCGAATTCGCGCGCACGGGCGATCCCACGCTGAAGATTGCCTATGTTCATGGCGGCGATGTGTCGGTTGAAATCCGCCACCTGCTGCGCGACCCGATTGATTTGACTGCGGCAATGCTGACCCATTGCGGCGACTCAAGCAAATTTGCGCTCAATCACTCGGCGATCATGCTGAGCCAGGACAAATGGCTCGCGGTCGCACGGCAGGCATCACAGGCACAGATGCAGCGCTGGTCCAATGCTGATCGTGCTGCGGCACGGCGCGCGATTGCTGCGGACCTTGATTTCTATCAGCTGATGGAAGGCCGCGGCTATCGCATCACCGATCTGGACCGCTGCCTTGCTGACACCGCCAAGGAAACCGAACTGGTGCAAGCGACGCGCAGCTACGCGACGGAACTCGGCATTCAGGGCACACCAAGCTTCACTATCAACGGCCAATTGCTCGATCATGTGCACAGCTGGCCAGCCCTGAAGCAAGCGCTGGACGCGCATATCGCCGCAGAAACCGCTGATGCTTCTTGATCGAGACACTTGTGGATAGCTAAGCGCTGCGCTTCACCCCCCACGCTGCTTCGTATAGCCTCTTTTGTTCGAGCCAAAGGACTCACACGACATGACATTTTCGCGCCGAATTTTCACCACGACTCTCGCTTCCGGCCTTGCGCTGGCGCTTGCTGCCTGCAGCGGGGCGGAAGACAGCGAAGACACGTTGGCAGGCGAACCGATCGCTGCCATCGCCGCGCCTGATGGCCAGGCATGGACCGATGTGGTTACAGTTTCGGAAGCAGATGGGTACATTATCGGAAATCCGGACGCTCCGCTCAAGCTGATAGAATATGCCAGCCACACCTGTGGCGGCTGCGCCTATTTCTCGGCCAACGGCCTTCCGCCGCTGAAGAATGATTATGTCTCGACCGGCGTGGTGAGCCTGGAACTGCGCAACCTTGTGCGCGATCCGCTTGACCTGACCATTGCCACGCTGGTGCGCTGCGGCCAGCCGCAGAACATGGAGCCATTGTCAGAGCAGGCGTGGGCTTCGCTCAACGATATTTTCGCAACCGTGAACCAGAACGGTGCGGCGCTGGAAGCCGCATCCGGCATGCCGCCTGAGACGCGCTTTGTTGCCATTGCAGAGGCAGCCGGTTTGATCGACTTCTTCGCCGCCCGCGGCCTGAGCAGCGATCAGGCACGCACTTGTCTGGCGGATGGTGAAGCAGTTCAAGCGATCGCCGAGCGTTCGCAACAGCAGGTGCAGGAGCTTGGCCTGACCGGCACGCCGACCTTCATCCTCAATGGCCAGAAGCTCGAAGCGAGCCAATGGGAGCAGCTTGAACCGATCCTGCAGCGCGCGGGCGCTCGCTGAGTATAGACTAGGGAGGGGCAGCGCGACGCATGGAGATTCACCGGCTCAAGCTCAGTGGTTTCAAGAGCTTTGTCGAGCCGGCTGAATTGCGTGTGGAGCCTGGCCTTACCGGTGTCGTCGGCCCAAATGGCTGCGGCAAATCCAACCTGCTCGAAGCGATCCGCTGGGTCATGGGCGAGAATTCGCCCAAATCGATGCGTTCGGGCGGGATGGAAGATGTCATCTTCGCGGGCACTGAAGCACGCCCTCCGCGCGATTTTGCCGAAGTCGTGCTGCAAGGGCGCGATGATGACAATGAAGAGCTGGAGGTTACCCGCCGGATAGAACGCGGCGCAGGCAGCGCCTACCGCGTAAACGGGCGCGATGTGCGGGCCAAGGATGTTGCGCTGACCTTTGCCGATGCGGCGACCGGTGCGCACAGCCCCGCCCTCGTCAGCCAGGGCAAGATCGCGCAGGTTATCGCGGCCAAGCCGACTGAACGCCGGGCGATGCTGGAAGAAGCTGCCGGGATTGCGGGGCTTCACGTGCGCCGCAAGGATGCCGAAAGCAAGCTGCGCTCGACTGAAAAGAACCTCGAACGGCTCGAGGATCTGATGGCAGGCCTGGATTCGCAGATGGCGTCATTGCGGCGTCAGGCGAAACAGGCTGAGCGCTACACCAAGCTTTCAGCCGAGATCAAAGTGGCTGAAGCGCGGTTGCTGTACGCACGCTGGCGCGATGCCGCGCGGATGGCAGAGGAAGCCCGCGAAGCAGCGCAAAAAGCCGACCAGAGCGTTGAGCACGCCAAACAGGCCGCCAGCGAAGCGCAAAAGGCGCAAGCCATCGCAGCCCAAGCCGTTGCGGAGGCCCGCGATGAGCTGGCTGACCGGCGTGATGATGCCAGCGCGCATGGGCACCGGATGGCAGCGCTCACCAGCCAGCTTGAAGCGGCTGAGCAGCGGCTGGCCGATCTTGATCGCCAGAAGACCCGGCTTGAAGAGGATCGCGGCGATGCCGGCCGCGTCACCAGCGATGCAACCGAAGCACTTGCGCGCCTGGAACGCGAGATCGCCGCGAGCAAGGCCGCGCTTGAGGAAGACGAAGCACGCAGGCCCGAACTCGCGCGCAAGGCCGAAGATGCCGAACGTGCCTCGCGGACGGCTGAACTCGCCTTGGCAAAGGCAACCGCAGACCATGCCGGGGTCGAAGCCGAATGGCGCGTAGCCGAAGCGGAAATTGCGCAGGCTAAGTCTCGCCTGGCGCGGCTTGAAGAAGATCAAGCGCGGATTGAGCGTCAGCTGGAAGAATTGACCGGCAGCGGCAACCCCATTGCAGCGGTAGAAGCGGCGCAGAAAGCTGCTCAAAGCGCAGCCGGCGCGCACACCAGGCTCCGCGCTGATCTTGAAGCGGGGCAAGCGCGCAAGGCCGTGTTGCAGGAACAACGTGACAGTGCCAGCGCCGCCGCATCTTCAGCAAAGGCGGAACTTGCCGGTGTCGAGCGCGAATACAACGCCCTCATCCGCGACCGTGAGGCGCGCGAGCGGCAGGCAAAGAACCGCGCCGGGCTGCCAGCCGCGCTCGAAAAGGTTGCCGTGGCGGCGGGATACGAACGCGCGCTTGCTGCCGTGCTGGGCCGCGATGGAAAGTCTCCATTGGGCAAGCCGGATGGCAACAGCGACGGGCGCTACTGGACAGGGGGCGATGCGCCTGCCCCCGTTTCAGACAGCCTGCTCACGCATATCAAGAACTGCCCCGCTGAGCTGAAGGCGCGTCTGGCGTTGGTCCACTTTGCTGAAAGCGACGACGGACGAGCGCTCGCGCCGGGCCAATGGCTGGTGACGCGCGGCGGACACCTGCGCCGCTGGGATGGCTTTATTGCCCGCGGCGAAGGTGCGGCAGAGGCAGCGCGCCTCGAAGCGGCAAACCGTCTCGAAGAGCTGGAGAAGACCCTTCCGGATTTGCGCAATGCGGCGGAGAAAGCTGAACAAGACGAACGCGTGATCCGCGAGGAGCTCTCTGCGCTGCAAACCGATCTGGTGGCGCGCGAACGTGCACTGGCAGAGGCCGCCAATGAAGAGCGGCAAGCCTTGCGCGCGCTCGATCAGGCTGAGGCTGCGCGTGAACGCCATTCAGTGCGCAGCGAAGAGCTGAGCGCGGCAAAGGCTGAACTCGCCGGTGAACTGGCTACCGCCACCAAGGAACTCGAAGCGGCAGAGGCCAAACGGGCAGACTTGCCGTCACCCGATGCCGGTCGCGCATCGCTGGAGGCCGCGCAGGCCCGCAATGAAGCGGCGCGCAGTGCGGTTCAGGCGACTGCAGCCGAGCTGGCCTCGCATGATCAGGGATTGGCGGTTGCGCGCGAGCGGCTGGCCGCTCAATCGAGTGACAAGGCCAATTGGGAAGCGCGCTCTGGCGAGGCTGAACGCCGCATGGCCGAAGTCGCACGCCGCCTTGAGGAAATCGAGGAAGAGCGCAATGTCGTCGCGGCCAAGCCTGCCGGCCTGATGCAGGAAATCGAGCAAGGCGATGTCATGCGTGAAAAGCTGGGCAAAGAGCTTGCGGCGGCTGAAGGCGTCGTCGAGGAAGCGCAGGCCCGGCTCGATGCGGCTGATCGCGCATTCTCCGAAGCCAATGAAACCCTCGCCACCCAGCGCGAAGCGCGCGCCGGGCTAGCTGCGCGGGCCGAAAACGAAGAAGCGCGCCGCGGGGAAATGGCACGTATTTCTGGCGAACGCTTCCAGTGCCCGCCCCCGATGCTGGCGGAACGGTTCGAGTTCGAGCCTGAGCAGATCAAGGATGCGGGCGCGGAAGCCGATGAGATGGATCGCCTCGCTGCCAGCCGAGAGCGGATTGGCCCGGTGAATCTGGTTGCGGCTGAAGAGCTCAAGCGGATCGAGGAAGAGCACGGTGCAAGTGCCACTGAACAGGCCGAACTTGCCGAAGCGGTCAATCGCCTGCGCGGCTCGATCGGCAATCTCAACCGTGAAGGGCGCGAGCGGCTGAAGGCTGCGTTCGAAGAAGTCGACGGGCACTTCCGCAAGCTGTTCACACGACTGTTCGAAGGCGGGCAAGCGCATCTGGCACTGGTCGACAGCGACGATCCGCTGGAAGCGGGGCTCGAGATCTACGCGCAACCACCGGGCAAACGCTTGCAAAGCCTGAGCCTGCTGTCGGGCGGTGAGCAGGCGCTAACCGCCACGGCGCTTATCTTCGCGCTGTTCCTGACCAATCCGGCGCCGATCTGCGTGCTCGACGAAGTCGACGCGCCGCTCGACGATGCCAATATCGAGCGCTTTTGCGACCTGCTCGATTCGATGGTGCGCGACACCGCCACGCGGTATTTGATCGTGACGCATAATGCCGTCACAATGAGCCGTATGCACCGCCTGTTCGGTGTAACAATGGCAGAGAAAGGCGTCTCTCGCCTGGTCAGCGTGGACCTGGGCGAAGCGGAGTTGATGGCCGCGGAGTAACAGACGCCAGTCCGAGGGAGGAATGGATGTCCAAATTCTTGAGAGCTGCGGCCCTGGCCGCCTGTGTTGGTGGCGCGATGGCAATTGCGCCGGCCGGCCATGCCCAACAAACGCAGATTCGCGCAGCCCAACCGGCCGCACCGACGCAACAAGGCCAGATGCGCACCGAAACCTGCGCAAAGGTTGAAGTGCACCTCAACGAATTGGGCACCGCCTTCGCCTGTTTCGACGCGCGCGGCGAAGCACAAATCATGGTGGTCGTCGATGAACAGGGGTTTGCCGGGCGGATCGATCACCTGCGGCAAATGCTGATGACTGCCGAGCAGGCAGTGTCAGGCAGCGCTCGCGGCACAGGCAAGGGCATAATAGTGACGATGACGGTCGCCACCAATCCCAAAGACCGGCTGATATGCACGCGCACACGAGCGATTGCGGGCAACTTGCCCTGTTATAGTGCGTTCAATCTGACGAAACGGTCCTAAGTTCAGGCTTGGAGAGCCGCCGCCAGCCTCGCGCGGATCGATTTGAGCTGCGGCAATATGTCCGAGCCACTTGTCGATTGCGCAATCGCAATCGCTACGCCTGCCTGTTCCGCCAATGGCGGCCTTGCGGCTTTCCCTTCACGGATCGCAGATTTCGCGCCTTTGAGCGTATAGCCCTCGCGGTTGACCAACCGGTCAATCGTTTCGACCAGTTCCACATCCGCCGGGCGATAGTAACGCCTGCCTCCGCTGCGCTTGAGCGGTTTGAGCATGGGAAACTGCTGCTCCCAATAGCGCAGAACATGCTGCTTGATGCCCAGCGCTTCGCTCACTTCACCGATGGTTCGGAGCGCCCCTTCCTCCTTGCCATCTGCAAACGCGCTCATCGCTTAGTCAGCCTTCGCAATTTTCTCTTTGAGAAGCTGGCTTGCGCGGAATGTCAGGACCCGGCGCGGGGTGATCGGCACTTCAACGCCGGTTTTCGGATTGCGGCCCACGCGCTCTCGCTTGTCGCGCAGAACAAAAGTGCCGAAGCCGGAAATCTTGACATTCTCGCCCGCTTCGAGCGCTTTCGACATCTTCTCAAGAACCGCTTCAACCAGATCCAGCGACTCCGCACGGGAAAGTCCCATCTTGCGATTGATCGTCTCTGCCAGATCCGCGCGAGTTAGCGTGCCCACCGAACGCATCATGCGCTTTCTCCCTTTATGGCTATCCAATTAGCCGTCCGACCATATGCCCTTGTGCGAGTGTATGTTTTTCAGGGAATTTTGGCAAATCGCGTGAACGGCAATCGCCGATTTGTTCACATTCGCGCCAAGCATGCCCCCCAGGTAAACCCGCCCCCCATGGCTTCGAACATCACCAGATCGCCGGGTTTGATCCGCCCGTCCTTGCGCGCAACGTCAAAGGCCAGCGGTACCGAAGCGGCTGAAGTATTGGCGTGCTGATCAACCGTTACGATGACCTTCTCGTCAGGAATGCCGAGCTTCTTGGCGGTCGCGTCAAGGATGCGCTTGTTGGCCTGATGTGGCACGACCCAGTCGATATCATCGGAAGAAACACCAGCATCTTCAAGGACTTCGCCCAGAACTTCTGCCAGGTTGACCACTGCATGGCGGAACACTTCGCGCCCCTTCATGCGCAAATGGCCGACAGTCTGCGTGCTCGAAGGCCCGCCATCGACATAGAGCAGATCATGCTGCGCACCATCGGCGTGCAGGCGCGATGTGATGATGCCAGCGCCCGCTGCTGCTTTCTCTTCGACAGCTTCGAGCACGACCGCACCCGCACCGTCGCCAAACAGCACACAAGTGGTTCGATCTTCCCAATCTAATATGCGACTGAAAGTCTCTGCCCCGATCACCAGCGCGCGACTCGCAAGGCCTGTACGCAGCATCGAGTCGGCGGTGGCCAGCGCATAGAGAAAGCCGGAGCACACCGCCGCAACATCGAAAGCAATCCCGCCATTGCAGCCCAGCGCGTTCTGGACCTTGGTTGCGGTTGCCGGGAAAGTGTTGTCGGGTGTGGCCGTAGCAAGCACGATCAGTTCAATCTGGCTCGCATCGATCCCCGCGTCAGCCAGAGCCGAACGGGCAGCAGCTGTCGCAAGAGTGGAAGTGGTTTCGCCCTCGCCCGCAATATAGCGCTGGCGAATGCCGGTGCGTTCGACGATCCACTCATCCGTTGTGTCGACACGCTCTGCCAGATCGGCATTGGTCACGACCTGCGCCGGAAGCGCCGAGCCGCTGCCCCGGATCACTGCGCGCTTCACTTCGCTTCCCCGCCATTGGCAGGCTGCGTGCGCAAGCGTTCTTCACCCAGTTCGGCCAGATCGCGAGCGATGCGCGCGGTAAGATCATTCTCAAGCAGGCGAGCCGTGACAGCCACCGCATTGGCGACACCCTTGGCCGTCGCGCTGCCGTGGCTTTTCACGACCACGCCGTTGAGGCCCAGGAACACCGCGCCATTGTGATTGTTCGGGTCAAGGTGATGCTTGAGTAGTTCGGTCGCCGGGCGCGAGACAAGAAAGCCGATTTTCGAACGAAGCGAACTGGTAAAGGCGGCACGCAGCAAGTCGGTCACGAAGCGCGCGGTGCCTTCGATCGCTTTCAAAGCGATATTGCCAGAGAAACCGTCTGTCACAACTACGTCTACTTCGCCGCGGTTGATCTTGTCGCTTTCGACAAAACCGTCAAACCGCATCGCCAGCGTGTCCGCCGCATCCTGTAGCACGGCAGCGGCATCA
Organism: Erythrobacter sp.; assembly: GCA_030148605.1. GTDB lineage: Bacteria > Pseudomonadota > Alphaproteobacteria > Sphingomonadales > Sphingomonadaceae > Erythrobacter. Next base: position 6,986 of record JASBTD010000023.1, on the reverse strand, counting down.
CGCAGCGCTTCGGTGCCTTTGATCTCTTCCGTACCGATATTGAGCAAGCGCACACGCGGGCTGTCAAACCCGTTGACGATGCGCGAATAGGCTGCGCCCATCACGGCAAACTGCACCAGATTGCGTGCATCGGCGTCTGTATTCGCGCCCAGATCGAGCATGATCACATCGTGCTCTTCCAGCGTCGGCATCAGCGCCGCAAGTGCAGGCCGATCGATGCCGGGCATCGTGCGCAGCGCAAGCTTGCTCATCGCCATCAGAGCGCCTGTGTTGCCAGCACTCACAGCTGCGCCGGCATCGCCTTGCTTCACCGCATTGATGGCAAGCCCCATCGATGTGGTCTTGGCACGACGCAAGGCGCGGCTGGGCAGTTCATCACCGCCCACCACGTCATCGCAATGCAGGATTTCAGAGGCCCCGCGCATATTGGGGTGATCTTCCAGCGCGGCCTTGATCCGCGTTTCGTCACCCACCAGCAGGAACTGAAACTGGTCGTGACGGCGGCGAGCCAGCGCTGCGCCTTCTACCATCACGCGCACGCCTTCATCACCGCCCATCGCATCAATCGCGATACGCGGCAGGCTCATTCCCGTCTCTCCAACCTAGCGGTGCTTAAAGGCCGACCGCGACGACCTCGCGACCATTGTAGTAGCCGCAGTGCGGGCACAGATTGTGCGGACGCTTGAGTTCACCACAATTGTTGCATTCGTGGAAAGCCTCAACCTTCAACGAATCATGCGCACGGCGGTTACCGCGACGGTGCGGCGATACTTTTCTCTTAGGGACAGCCATCTCGGCACCTGTTCCTTAAATCAAATCGGTCAAATCGTGAGCCGCTCTAGGACATGAACCAGTGGCACACAAGTCATGCGCGCCAGAATCGGACCCAGCCTTTGCGGGGAAGGCGCGCGCTATAGCGCAAATTTGAGATGTTGCAACCCATCGCAGACCCGCTAAGCAATGGCGCCATAAGAAGCTTGAGGGGGGGAAATCATGGCAATCATTCTACCGGTTACGCTGTCTGCCGTGGCAGCAGCAGCAATCATCAATATCTGGCTGTCGATCCGTGTTGGCCAGATGCGTGGAAAGCTCAAGGTGATCCACGGTGATGACGGGGGCGGACCACTGACCCGCCGCATGCGCGCTCAGCTCAATTTCGTGGAGAATACGCCGTTTGTCCTGCTGCTGATCGCGGCAATCGAGCTTGCTGGTCGCGGTGATCCGTGGCTCGCCTATGTCGCAGGCATCTACATGCTGGCCCGCGTTGCGCACGGTATTGGAATGGATGGCGAAGGCCCTACCAAACCCCGCATGGTCGGCGTGATGGTGACGATGCTGACACAGCTGGGCCTGGCAACGGTGGCCGTGCTGATCCTGATGGGGGTGATGTAGCGCTAAGCGGCCGGGTCAGCTTTTGTCGTCTTTGTTTGAAGCACTATCTTTTGGCTCCAGCCAGTTGGGCCACAAGTTGGTGATCAGGACAAAAGCGATCACGAAGCAACTCGTCGTATGCAGCAGCTGCAGAAGCGCCTCGACGAATATGTGAAGCTCGTACCTGCCCTTGAACACCGCGATGCCATAGGCAGAGGCGATCAGCAGGAACAGCAGCGCGGCACAGGCCACATAAAGCGTTGGTCTTCGCATGGTAAGCTCCGTTTGGATGCTCAGCTTAGCGCATAATCGCTTACGAAGGCGTTAGTCTTGCGTTCCTGGCCGAAAGTGCTGGTCGGCCCGTGGCCGGGGATGAACATCACATCTTCGCCGAGCGGCCAGAGGCGCTGGGTGATGCTGTCGATCAAATCCTGATGATTGCCCTTGGGGAAGTCGGTCCGCCCGATCGAGCCCTGGAACAGCACATCGCCGACAATCGCAAAGCGGCTTGGTTTGTGGAAGAACACCACGTGACCGGGCGTGTGACCGGGGCAATGGATCACATCGAGCGTCAATTCGCCCACGGTCACGGTGTCGCCGTGCTTTAGCCATCGGGTCGGCTCGAAGGTCTTGGCCTCCATTCCCCAACGCGCGCCATCATCGTCAAGCTGTGCGATCCAGAAGCGGTCATCCTCATGCGGGCCTTCGATCGGCAGACCCAGCTCGTCAGCCAGCATGCCCGTCTGTCCGCAATGGTCGAGATGGCCGTGCGTGACGAGCAGCTTTTCCAGCGTTACGCCTGCTTTGGCGACAGCCGCCTTGAGCTTGTCCAAATCGCCGCCCGGATCGACCAGCGCGCCGCGCATGGTCTTGGTGCACCAGATCAGCGAGCAGTTCTGCTGCAGCGGCGTGACGGGCAGGATCGCCGCGCGCAATGGGGGTGTAGGTTTGGGCGTGTCGTTCATTCGCTGGATGTGGCTGCCAACGCGTGTTAATGCAAGCACCTCTGGGTCGCTTTCGGAAGGAATTGCTGATGGCAATCAAGAAAGCAGCTTTGGAATTCTTTGACGCGTGTGAAACCGGAAAAGGCTGGGACGTGTGCAAGCAATGGTGCACCCCCGACGCCACTTTCCGCGCACAAGCAGACGCGCTGGCTGAAGTCACCACACTGGAAGGCTATACCAACTGGATGCACAGCATGGGTGCTCCGCTGCCCGATGCGCGCTACGAGATGCTGTCTTTTGGAGTGGATGAGGAACGCGGATCGGTGTGTGCCGCGGCGACGTTCAAGGCGACCCACACGGGCGATGGCGGCCCAGTTCCGGCCACGGGGAAATCGACCGCTTCGGACTATTGCTATGTCATCGAGTTCACCGGCGACAAGATCAGCAATATGGTGAAAATCTGGAATGACGGCTTTGCCTTGCGCGAACTTGGCTGGACCTAGATCCGCCAGCCCTTGCACACAATGCGGTCAGCATGCTGGTTGGATCAGCGTTCCAGCAACTCGCCCAAATGTTCATGCAGGTCCACCAGCATCGCCTCTCGACGCCGACTGGATTCGAGGACAATGCTGTTGCGGGCTGTATTGTCGAACAATTCGTTCAGGAACGACTGGTTCGTCCGCATTGCAGCGGCATCGCAACGCCGACTCCATTCGTATCCATCGGCAGATAGCAGGGCAAAGCGGCCCGACACCCGTTCCTCTTCGCCATTCGCAACGAGACCAATCGTGATAAGTTCGGGATAGCGGCTGTGCAGCCGGAACAACTCGTTTGTCCGTTCCTCATGGTTGCCGCGCTCACGATCACGAAACAGGATATAGCCACGCAACTGGCGCTTCAGTTCGACGTCTTTCAGTCGGTCAAAGCGACCGGTTGACAGCATTTCCTCCAGGATCGGCAATTCGTCCACGGGTTTGCGATAGACGTGGGATGATACGAGAGCGTAACACTCGCCTTGCGTTAACGGGCGCTCCGGCTCAGCCGAATACAGCACCGGCTGTGCGCTCAACAGCATGTCGACTTGTTCCTGCAACCCCTCACCCTCTGCACGAACTGCATCCAGAAGATTGCCCGTTTCATCGTGCAGGCGCTCGAGTATCGCTCGCTCGTCTTGACGCTCCAGCCGCTCATCGTTCCAGTTTGCAACCTGGAGGCCAAGGAACACGCCGAAGACCACGACGAAGAATTCCACCGCAACTGTGAACCAGTCCTGCTCACGAAGGCTCTGACCCAACCGGCGCAACAATAACTTGCCGTTCTCTCTGATTGTCATTTTGCGTTTATGGATCACCTGTGCGGCTAGGCATAGGCATGTATTCCCACTTGGACGCTGTCGATTCTGGCCCAGCTTGGGCCAATCATATCCGCCCACCCTTCCACACAACCCGGCCGATAATCTCGACCTCATCCGCGCTGACTTCAACCGGCGGGTAGGCCAGGTTCTGCGACAGGAGCGCAAGCCGCCCTGCCCCTTGCGAAGCGACGCGTTTCACCATCAGCGTGTCACCCAGCCGCACAACATGCACGCCATCGCGGAAGGGGCGCGGGGCGCGGTCGACCAGTATCTCGTCCCCATCGCGGAGCAGCGGCTCCATGGAATCGCCTTCGACCGTGATCGCGGAAAGCTGCGCGCCCTCCAACCCTTGCTCGGTCAGCCAGCGCTTCGAAAAACGGAAGGCATCGAACGGCACTTCGGCATCGGGAAGCGCGCCCGGCCCTGCTGAGGCACCGATATCCAATCGCGGGACATCCACCCAATCGGCCCGCACCGGCGCTCTAGAGGATCTTGCGTAGGATTTTTCCGCGATTCGCGTATCCGGGCCACCCAATTCACTCTCATCCACGCCGAAGAAGCTCGCCAAGGTCCGGCGGTCCTGCTCCTCCAATTTGCGCGGGCTGCCCTTGCGGATAAACTGTTGCAAGTAGCTGGGATTGCGCCCGATCATATCGGATAACGAGGCAAGGCTTACCCCGCCCGCCTGAGCCAGCTCGAGCAATCTTTCGCGCTCATTTGTGTTTGCCGTCATCACAAATTCCTCAACTTGTATGAAAATTCCTATATCATAGGATTGTTCCTAGACAAGTAGGATTTCACATGGAACGAATCAGGAACAACGAGACTGATTCGCCAATCAATCGCAGATGATGAGGGGACTTCCATGTTGATCAGAACCATCGAAAAATTCCTGCGCGCGCATGACATGGCCGCGACCAAATTCGGGCGGCTCGCCGCGCATGATCCGCGCTTTGTGCTGGACCTGCGCATGGGCCGTATCCCGCGTGCCGATACCGAAGCGCGCGTGCGCCGCTGGATGGCGGACTACAAGCCGCACCGCATCCCTGCCGCCTTCACGGACCACACGATCGAAACCAAAGGATACTTCACCCATGCGCGCTGAATTCATTGACATATCAACTGCCCACGCACCTTTCGAAGTGAAAGGCCTGCCGTATCGACCGCGCAGGACCGTGGGCGATCGATTGCTGGAAGCGCTGATCACGCTGGGCGAAACACAGGCAAGCCTGCTCAGCCACAATCAGAAACCCTGGGCGAGCGTGACCTTCACTGGGTCACGGCACGAAGTATTGCTCGATTTCGAAGGACCAGACGCGGTTGCGGCGGGAGAGCGCCTTATCGCAGCCCTGCCCGATCACGAATTCGCCATTCCCGGCCAGCTGGTCGCCGATGCAACGGTGAGCGAAGTGACGCACAACCAACTTCCCTGCCCGCGAATGGTGGTGACATGCGTGCTGCTGTTGCTGGAGGATCAATAACCCAGCTTCGGATCAAAGATCGGCCCGATTGGCTCGCCTTTCAGATATTTGTCGAGATTGTCGAGGAAGCGATCCGCGCTGCGCTGAAACATCTTGTCCTGCGCGCGGCCAGACAAGTGCATGGTGATATGCGCATTGTCGAGCGCCCACAGCGGATGATCGGCGGGCAGCGGTTCTGGCGTCTTGACGTCAAGAAATGCGCCGCCGATTTGCTTCGCGGACAGCGCCTCGACCAGCGCAGGTTGATCGATCACTGCACCGCGCGCGATATTGACCACCACCGCGTCAGACTTCATCGCGGCCAGCTCGCTCGCGCCGATCATCCCGTCTGTCTCGGGCGTGGCTGGCACTGCCAGGATCACCCAGTCGAACTCGCCAAGCTTGCCGTGCCATTGGTCAGGCGTGAGCACGCCCTCCCCGCCTGAGCGGCGCACGACTGTCACCTCTACATCAAACGCTTCAAGCCGCGGTTTGATCAGCTTGCCGATCGCGCCATAGCCCAGCAGCAGCGCCTTGGAGCCTGCCAGCTCGCGCTTGCCGGGGCTGTCCTGCAGCCATTCGCGCCGCTCTTGCGCGCGCACCACATCGCGGTATCCCTTGGCGATATTGAGCATGCCCATCACGACATATTCCGCAATCGTCAGCGCGTTGATCCCTGCGCCATTGGTGACAGTGATCCCGCGCTCGATCAGCACGTCCATCGGCAGGAAATCGAGCCCCGCGTAGATCGAATTGAGCCATTTGAGACTGGTCGCCGCGCGCAAGGTTTCCGCCATTGCGTCCTGCTCATACATATCGAACCAGCCGATCTCGGCCTCGGGCACGGCTTTGAGCGCTTCTTCCTTGGTCATGAACCAGCGCACATCGAGCTCTTCGGGCAGGCGCGGTTCGAGCAAGGGGCGGATCAGGCCAGATAGTGCGAGTGTGGTCATCTGTTGTCCTTAGTCGTCATTGCGAGGAGCCCGAAGGGCGAGGCGGCAATCCAGAAATCGACGTTTGAACTGGATTGCTTCGCCTGCGGCTCGCAATGACGAAAAGGTGGGTCATTGCGGTTTCCACTCCCAACCCAACGGATCGCCATCCATCACTTCCACGCCTTTCGCCGCGAGCTCGTCGCGGATAGCATCAGAAGTGGCGAAGTCCTTCTCCGCACGCGCAGCCTTGCGGCGGGCCAGCGCGTCTTCGATTTCGGCTTCGGCTATCTGCGCGTCCTTGGGCCGGATGCGCAGGTCGGCGCGGGTCAGGGTGAACAGGCTTAGACCCAGCACACTGTCCATCTGGCGCAAAGTTTCAAACTTCTCTTCAGCTTTGATCTTCTTATCAAACAAGAGATCCTCGAAGGCAGTAAGTGCCCTCGGAGTGTTCAAATCTTCGCTCATTGAGCCGTCAAAGGCGGTCGAGTGATCCGATAATAGCCAATCAAGCGTAGTCGGACTCCAATCCGCACCACGGCTTTCATTCAGGCGCTCGGCCGCCATCACCATCCGCTTCAACCGCGTCAGCGCCGCCTGTAGCCCCTCCCAGCTGAATTCCAGCTCGCTGCGGTAATGCGCCTGCAAGCACATCATCCGGTAAGCGAGCGGGTGATAGCCCTTGTCAATCAGCAACTGCAGCCGCAGGAATTCGCCCGCGCTTTTCGACATCTTGCCTGATCGTTCGACCAGGAAATTGTTGTGCATCCATATCTTCGCGCCACTGTTTTCCGCGACATGCAGCCCATCGGTGCAGCAGAACGCCTGATTTTGCGCGATTTCATTGGGGTGGTGAATCTCGCGGTGGTCGATCCCGCCTGTGTGGATGTCGAACGGGAAGCCCAATAGCTTCTCGCCCATTACC
>JASBTD010000020.1 GCA_030148605.1 Erythrobacter sp. | reverse complement strand
TCGGGACTCGAAGAATCGGCTGGAGGTGCGGCAGAGCTGGTCGCGATCCTCATCATCATGCTGCTGTTCTTCGCCCGCTATGGCTATTTCATGGCGTTCGAGTTGAGCGCGCGGGGAGCTACGCCGGGCAAGCGACTGCTCGGCATCCGCGTGGCATCGCGCGATGGCGGGCGATTGAGTGCCGAAGCGGTGATCGCGCGCAATCTTCTGCGCGATATCGAATTGTTCCTGCCGCTGGTGTTTCTGCAAGTCGCGCCCAGCGGCGCCATGGGCAGCGCCGGGATCGCCGGGATGCTGTGGTTCGTGATCTTCATGGCCTTTCCCTTCTTCAACCGCGACGCATTGCGCGCGGGCGATGTGATCGCGGGCACTTGGGTGGTCGAAGCGCCGCGCACCAAGCTCGCTGACACGCTCTCCACGCAAGGGGCCGCGAGCGGGACCAGCGAGCTTACCGGTGCGCGCTACCAGTTCGGCGAAACGGAGCTTTCGATCTACGGGGCCAGCGAATTGCAGACGCTTGAACGCGTGCTGCGCGATGACAATGACAGCGCGATCTCAGCCGTGCACGCTGCGATCTGCCGCAAGATCAGATGGGAGCCGGGAGCCGGCGATGAGCGCGCATTCCTCGAAGCTTTCTACGCGCAATTGAGAGCCAGGCTCGAAGCCGATTTGCGCTTCGGCAAACGCAAGCAAGACAAATATTCGTGACCGGGCAGCTGCGCCTGTCTCGCCGCTGGGCGATTGCAGGCATGGCATCGCTTGGCGTGGCAGCTTGCGTGCCGATCGAGACAAGCCCGGCCGGTCGCCTGCAAGCTCGGCTACGCATCATCGAAGCGGCTGCGGGCGGCACATTGGGCGTGGCGTTTCACGAAAGCGGCACTGGCAGGGAATTGAGTTATCGCGGGGATGCATTGTTCCCGCATTGCTCCTCATTCAAATTTTCGCTCGCCGCAATGTTGCTTTCCCGCGGCCAATCCGGCGCGATTGACGCGCACAAACATGTCCGCTGGAGCGAAGAGGATCTGATGTTCGTCTCGCCCTTAACCACCAGCCGGCTAGACCAAGGAGCAACGCTGATCGAGCTTGCCGAGGCAGCCCAGATCACCAGCGACAATGCCGCCGCCAACATCCTGCTACGCGAGTTGGGCGGCCCACAAGCATTGACCAATTTCTGGCGGTCATTGGGCGACGAGACGAGCAGGCTCGACCGGATGGAGCCTGCACTCAACAATGTTCCAACCGGCGAAATGCGCGATACGACCAGCCCCACCGCGATGGCGCGTACTGTCGAAAAGATATTGTTCAGCGATGTCTTGAGTGAAGCGAACAGCACACTTCTGGCAGAATGGATGAGCAGCACTCGCACCGGCCTGCGCCGCGTGCGCGCCGGGCTGCCGCAAGATTGGCACTCTGGCGACAAGACCGGGACATCGATCTGGCCGGGAATGGGCAGCGTCTATGTAGATATCGGTTTCGCCAGACCGCCCGGCCAACCGGCGTTGACCTTCGCAGCCTATTATCGTGCCAGCGAAACCCATGAAGCCGTTGACCCTGAGTCAGAAACGGTTCTGGCGCAGGTTGGCGCAGTACTTGCCGAGTTTGCATCGCTATAGAAAAGGGGCCGGCGAACCGGCCCCTTCCATTCGTGCGTCATGACGCGATGCGCGGGATCAATCGTCCCATTCGAGCTTGCGCAGCAGCATATCGCTCGTGACAGTGCGGTATTCGGCGCGGTCGGCAGATTCCTGCTGCAGTGCCTCTTCGCTGCGCTGATAGCGTTCTGACATGATCTTGCGGCGGCGTTCGCCTTCTTCATTGTCAATGAAGGTGGGGAAGCGCCGGAGCAGATACAGGTTGGGTTCGCCTTCGCGCGGATGCGTGTTGACGAGGATTTCGTAGCTGTTGAGCCAGCCCTGCTCGACAGCAAAATCACTGTTGGCACGCCATTCGCCGGCAAGCCACTGCGCATATTTTAGCCCTGCCCCGTCAGCCAGTTTGATGCCAGTAACTTCTACATATTCGCCAGCTTCGAACGGCCATGGATCATCGTCTTGAGCTGCGAGTGGTGCAGACAGCGCCAAGGCCACGCCGGTGGCGAATGTGGTGAGCATCAGTTTCATTTGGATATTCTCCCGTCAAAGCGACCCTTGCTTCGACGCGCCGGAGCCGATTGCGGCCCGTTTTCAAGAATTTATTGCCCCTAACGCAGGTGGGAGACTGTGGGTTTCAGCCGGACAAGTCAAATCAATCCCGTAAGCTCTTGATTTACCTGTCTTAATTGCTCCGGCTTGAACACCCCCCGATATTGAATTGCTAGATTTCAATGACTTGAAAGAGCAGATTGGTGCGACTTTGAAGTGCAGAAAATCACTCTGATTCGCCAAAGATCGCGACTTCATTGATGCCACTGCTGGTCGTACGGCCGCGATACATGCCCGAGGTATTGAAGCTGTAGAGCGCATCGCCGTCAGGGGTGACGAGGATGATCCCGCCGTCACCGCCAAGCTCTTTGACTTCGGCCATCACATCATCGGCTGTCGTCTGGGCGCGCTCCGCACGCACCGCACTGGCATCAACTTTCTGGCGGCCAATGAACCGGCGAAGCGTAGAGAGCAGTTCTTGCTCTTCCCGCTCGGCAGCGATGCGCAGCCTTGTGCAAATCTCCTGCGCCACACCAACCCGGATGAAATACTCGCCCCAGCCGGTGGCCGAGACCGCGCAGCTGCGATTATCGGCATAGGTCCCTGCCCCGATCACCGGCGCGTCACCAATCCGCCCCCAGCGCTTGCCAGTCATTCCGCCGGTCGAAGTGCCGGCCGCCAGATTGCCCTGGCTGTCAAGCGCAACCGCACCCACAGTTCCGAACTTCAGGTCGACATCAAGCGCGCTCAATTCGCGCGCTTTCATCCGCTCCAGCGCTTCGCGGCGATGCTCGGTTGCAAACCAGCTTGGATCGACTTTCTCGATACCTTGCTCTTCGGCGAACTGTTCCGCACCTTGCCCCATCAGGAACACATGCGGGCTATCCGTGCGAACCTTGTCCGCCAGCAGGATAGGGTTCTTGATGGTGGTCACCCCGGTCACTGCGCCCGCGCCGCGATCGCGCCCGTCCATGATCGAGGCATCAAGTTCGTTCTCGCCTTCCCATGTGTAAACTGCACCGCGCCCGGCATTGAATAGCGGATTGTCTTCCATCAGCACGATCGCAGCCTGGATGGCATCCATCGCGCTGCCTCCCTCCGCCAGAATGGCCGCACCTGCATCTAGCGCTTCCTGCAAGGCCGCGCGATACGCGGCTTCTTTCTCGGCTGTCATATCGTCGCGCGAAAGAGTGCCTGCGCCGCCATGGATAGCAATCGACCAGTCCTGCGCGAAGGCAGAAGGAGCGAAGACCAATGCGCAGGCAGCGAAAAGTATTTTGAGATGTGTCATGCGCCTTTTCTATCACACGCTACCAACAGCGCCAGAGCTTAACAGCGCCGCAAGACCGCGCTAGGCCGTGGGAGATGATCTTGCGCCCTGCCACACTCGAAGACGTACCCGGCCTCGCAAGGCTGGGGAGCGAAAGCTTTTGCGCGACCTTTGCGCACCTCTATTCACCCGAGGATCTCGCAGCCTTCCTGGAAGAGGTTTATTCAGAAAACTCGGTCGCTGAAGAAGTGGCAGGCGATGAATGCATCCATCGCCTGGCGGAAGCCGACGGGGAACTGATCGGATACTGCAAGATGCGCGTGCCCAGCTGGTATCTCGAGCACTCGGACGCGCGCAACCCGATCGCCTTGGGTCAGCTCTATACTGCACCTGAAAGAACCGGTCAGGGAATTGGCGCGGCATTGATGGATTGGGCCATTGCATATGCACATGATGCAGGCCACGATGCGATCCAGCTATCGGTCTATGCCGAAAACCATGGCGCGCAGCGGTTTTACGAGCGCTACGGGTTCGAGAAGATCGCAGACATCACTTTCAAGGTGGGTGACCATTATGATCCGGAGTTCCTGTTCGAACTTCGCCTGAACAGGAGAGAAGGACAATGAGCAATTTTAGCGCGCAATCGACAGCGGATGACGTGCTTGAGGGCAAGGATCTCTCCGGCAAAACGGTGTTTGTGACTGGCGGCAATTCCGGCCTGGGTCAGGAAACCGCGCGCGCGATGGCGGCCAAAGGTGCACACGTAGTGATCGCAGGGCGTGATCAGGCCAAGCTCGATGAAGCCAAGGCCGCGATCGAAAGCGAAGTTGCTGGCGCAAATGTCGAGACGATCGTGGGGGACCTTGGCTCGCTCGACAGCATTCGCGCTTGCGGGAAGGAAGCGAACGAGCGCTTCGACAAGATCGATATCCTGATCAACAATGCAGGGGTGATGGCATGCCCCTATGCGGAGACAACAGACGGGTTCGAAATGCAGTTCGGCACAAACCACCTGGGCCATTTCGCGCTGACCAAACAGCTGATGCCGCTGGTCGAGAAAGGTCAGGACAAGCGCATCGTGAACCTGTCGAGCCGCGGCCATCACTTTGCGCCGGTGAATCTGGAAGACCCCAATTTCGACAATCGCGAATACGACAAATGGGCCAGTTACGGTCAGGCGAAGACCGCCAATGTGCTGTTCAGCGTTGGACTGGAAAAGCGCTTCGGCGACAAGGGCATTCATGCCTATGCCGTGCACCCAGGAGGGATCCAGACCAATCTCGGGCGGCACCTGACGGAAGAGGATATTGCAGCGCTGATGGCGCGGGTAACCACCAATGACGAGGAATTTGCCTGGAAGACGATCCCGCAAGGCGCGGCGACCACGTGCTGGGCCGCGACCGCTCCTGAGCTCGAAGGAAAGGGCGGGCTATATTGCGAGGATTGCCACGTCGCCGAGAATGACGATCAATCGTCCGATGGCGGCGTGCGCAGCTATGCGATTGATCCGGCAGCAGCGGATCGCTTGTGGGCACTAAGCGAAGAAATGACCGGCGAAAGTTTTTCCGCCTGACGCGTCAGCTCTTCACAAAATCGGCGACAAGCGAAAGGCAATCCTTCGATTCCCGCGTTGGCAAAATCGCCATGAACACATGCGGTGCGCCTTCATATTCGAACAGCGACACATCCGCGCCTGCAGCCCTCGCGCGCTCCGTGAAGCTGCGGCTGTCGATCACGAACAGATCGTGCCTCCCGACGTAAATCTGCGTTGGCGGGAGTTGGGCCAACTCGCTATCCGCGGTGTAAAGCGGGCTGCATTCGGGGCTTGCCGGGTCTTCATCGCCAGCCCAAACCCGGCCCAATTCGCGCAAGGCATCAACCTTAAGCATCACGTCATGTGGCTCAACCGCGCGCATCGCTTCATCGGCCATGGTCACATCCAGCCAAGGTGCGAACAGAACCAACCTGCCCGGTTTCGAACCGCCGCTACGGATCAGGCGCAAGGCCAAAGCCAGCGCCATATGCCCGCCTGCGCTGTCGCCTGACAGGATCAGGTCAGGCGCATCCCATTCCCCCAGCAGCTTCGCATAGGCGGCATCGGCCACATCGTCTTGCGCTTGCTTGCTGCTTTCCGGCGCAACCGGGTAAAGCGGCACGGTCACGCTCACGCCCGCTCGATCGACCATTGCCGCAACCAGCGGCCAATGCACTTCGAACATGGGCAGCACAAAGCCGCCACCGTGGAAGTATAGGATATGTCGCGCGCCCTTGCCCGATTTGGGGTGGATCGTAACGCATTCATGGCCCGCAGCTTGCCATCGTTCGACAGAATAGCGCTTGGCAATCTTGTCTGGCAATGGGGCATCCGGCGGGAGCTTGCGCCCTTCAAGGAAAGGAGCCACCGCCTCAGTAGTCTTGGGAAACACGCTGGGCTGCCTGGAAACCAGCCACGTCAGAAACCGCATCAGCAGGCTTGGTTTCGCACTGCGCAATTCGCCTAAGGACATGTCTGCATTCTCCCCCTCGCTCTTGCTAACACCCTTGGGGGATTGGATTGGCGGGTCAAGCCTTGATCGAAACGATCATCCCTTCATTGAGCCAACGGCCTAGCAAAGCCCCGGCACGCATCGCAGCATCATGGGCCTGCTCCTCAGTCGGGTTTTCGCCTGCGAGCAGCATGCATATCTCGCCATAGGGTGTGCCGGATTGCGCCGCCAGGAAAGCGCGCGCTTCCTCTGCGCTGCCCATCATGAAGGTCGATCGTTCGCCTTCGCGCCAGACAAGCACCGATTGCTCGCTTTCTAGCGAAGCATTTACGCGAACGAGCTCATCTTCACCCAATGCATTCCAGATCGCCCGCAGGTCATGCTTGACCATACGAGCCGATGCTGCGGGCATGAATTCAAGGCGCAAATTGGCCCATTGTTCTTCGCCGAATTCGCTCGTTTGCATCGCAAACTGTGCCGCATCAAGCGGTGCAAAATCCGCCGCAGTGAAGACTTCGAACATGGCCCATTCGAGCCAGGCGAGTTCAGCCACCTCGGGGTCGTTCCTGAAAAGCTCGGCGCAGGTTGCGTCGAAACTCGCGCCTGCCTTGTCTAGGGTCCAGCTATCGGGCGGATTGGTGATGACATGGTGCGCAGCAGCGCGGCGAAAGGCCGCTTCGCCAACCCAACGCTCGGTCTTCTCGTATGTGCTCTTAAGCGCTTCGACGAGCGAAGAGCGGTAGTTGCCGCGATACACTTCGATGCCAGCCGCATGCCGCGCGTTCCAGCCCTGCGGCAAGGGAGCCTCTTCGTAGAGCACTTGCGCCATAAAGGCGGCTTGCCGCTCGGCAAGGGACTGTGCTGCACTCATGCCGGAACAGCCTGCTTGGCAAGGCTGCGTGCGCGATCAAGTTCTTCTAGCAACTCCGGCAGAGGCGGGATCTTGTCATCGCGCTCGATCATCGTCGCCACCGGCTGTTCGATTATCGTCATCGCCTTGGAATAGAGCGCCCAGACATCATCGCAGACCTCTCTGTCATGCGTGTCGATAACAATATCGCGCTCGGGGCTCTTCGGCGTATGGCCGGCAAGATGGATTTGCCGCACACGCTCCAAAGGCAGCCCGGCCAGATAATCATCCGCGCTGAACCCGTGGTTTTGCGCGCTGACGTAGATGTTGTTGACATCAAGGAGCAGGTAGCAACCGGTTCGCCGCACCATTTCGCTGAGGAATTCCCACTCGGCAAACTCGTCTTCGGGAAAAGTCAGATAGCTTGAGGGGTTTTCGAACAGCATCGGCCGACCAAGCGAACTCTGGGCACGGTCGATATTGTCGCACACCACTTCCAACGCCTCGTGCGTCAGCGGCAAAGGCAGCAAATCATGGCTGTTGTGCGCGCTGGTGCGGGTCCAGCACAGATGGTCAGACACCCACAAGGGATCGATCCGCTGCTCCAGCCGCTTAAGCTTGGCGAGATACTCGCCATCAAGCCCGCCAGCCGAACCGATCGACATCGATACGCCGTGGATGATGACGGGATGTTTGGCCCGGACTTGCTCGAGAATCCGCAGCGGACGACCACCGTCGACCATGTAGTTCTCGCTGATCACTTCGACGAAATCGACCGGCACATCGCTGTCCAGGAAGTCCGCGTAATGCGTCCTTCTCAGGCCCAGGCCGAAGCCGCCAAAAGGGGGAATCGAACTCATCTTGCAGTCTTTAGCATATTGTCGGTGACCCGGCGCCCGTTCCAGGGGCTTATGGAGTCGTGCGATAGCGCCGGGCCACCTAACTCGTCAGATCAGCCGAGATCGCCGATGGTGCCGCCAGCGGTCAGGCATTCGCCCGCCTTCATGGCCTTGAAGCCGTGGCCCTTGCACTCGTTCTGGCCCTTGCAGGCGTTCTCGCTTGTCGCGCAATCGGCCTGGCCCTTGCACGAATGCACGCCGTAGCAATTTACGACATCATCGGCATTGATCGCCGTGCCGCTGCTGCCAGCCGGAGCTTCAGCGCCGAATGCAGCGACCGATGACAGCGCCATAGCGCCAGCCAGAGCTGCAAAAGCGGTCTTGCGGGTTTCAGTGTTCATCAAACTCTCCAATCTCAATAGGGATATGTCCTCGGGGGGACACGGGAGAGTTCGAGCGCCAGCCGTCGCGGGTTACTTGGCAGACAAATTTTTTCTGGTTGTAACCGTTTCCGAAGTGGCGGCGAACCAGCGATCAGTTCCGGCAAACAAGCCGGGAAAACGAGTTTTCATAAGATTGAATATGGAGAACCCCCGATGAATACCAAATCTGTCGTCAATTTCGCAGGCCTCGCACTTACTGCAGGTATCGCTGCCGGTCTCGCTGCAACCCCTGCTGCAGCACAAAAGCAGCCCATGGAAAAATGCTATGGCGTTGCCAAGGCTGGCAAAAACGATTGTGCTGCCGGTCCTGGCACCAGCTGCGCCGGAACATCGACCCGTGACTACCAGGGTGATGCCTGGAAGCTTGTGCCGAAGGGTTCATGCGAGGATATTGAAACGCCCAAGGGCAATGGCTCGCTGAAACCAGTCAAGCGCTAAAGCGACTGGCCCAGCCTGTTTAGGAGGGATTGGAAATGGGAAATCTGGTTTCGGTATATGATCGCCTGGTCGGCATGGTGTCCGGCAAGTTTGCCGAAGCGCTTGCCTTGCTGATAACGCGAGTTGCGCTGGCTGGCATCTTCTGGCGGTCCTACAAGACCAAGATCGAAGAGGGCACGTGGTTCGACCTTACCGACACGACATATTTCCTGTTCGAGAACGAGTACTCGGGCGTGCCGATTCCTCCCGATATCGCCGCGCCTATGGCGGCTTTCTCGGAATTCCTGTTCCCGATCCTTCTGGTCGTGGGCCTCGCAACCCGCTTCGCCGCGGTCTCGCTGTTGGGCATGACGTTGGTCATTCAGATCTTCGTCTATCCGGATGCATGGTGGAGCGTCCATCTGCTGTGGGTCGCTATGGCTTCGATCCTGATCGTGCGTGGCGGCGGATTATTCTCGGCCGACGCTCTTGTAGTGAAGGCGCGCGGCCAATGATTGCTGAAGAAGCCACACTAGCCCGCCTGATGACGGCAGCACAAAAAGGCGACAAAGCTGCCTACAACGTGCTGCTGTCAGAAGTGAGCATGTGGCTTGAGCGCTACTTCCGCAAACGCGTGCCAGCTTCTCAGCAAGATGATCTGGTGCAGGATGTGCTGATGGCGGTGCATCACAAACGGGCAACATATGACGCCACACGCCCGTTCCTGCCATGGCTCGCCGCTATCGCGCGCTATCGCTGGGTCGATCACTTGCGCAAGGTCTACAAGCACGAAAGCGACATGCTCGAAGACAATGACGCATCCGTCGACAGCGATGAAGATGTTGTCGAAGCCCGGGTGAGCCTGGAACGTCTCTTTGTGCATTTGCCCGAAGCGCAAGTTGAAGCGATCGAGCTTGTGAAAATTGACGGCCATTCGATCCGCGAAGCATCCGAAATGACAGGCCAGAGCGAAAGCCTGGTCAAAGTGAATATCCATCGCGGCTTGAAGAAGCTTGCTGCGATTGTTGAGAAGGCAGAATAGAAATGAACAAGAACCGCGACAATCTGATCGCCGGTCTGACGGAAGAGCTGGCACCGGTTCGCAGCTTCCAGCGGCGCGATGGGATGGCTTTGGTCGCTGTGGCCGCATTGGTCACTCTGGCCGGTATTCTGGTGATCGAAGGCCTATGGGTCGGCGCATTTCAGGGTGAAGCTGCTCCCTTCTTCTGGGTGACCAATGGCTTGCTGCTTTTGCTTGGAATGGCAAGCGCGGGTGCAGTGATCGCTATGGCGTCTCCCGGCGTTGGCAACCGGCATGACGCACCCAAATGGTCGTCAGCGATGATCGGCGTGTTGCCGCTTGCGGCCCTGATAAGCGTGGTTTCCCATGGCGGGGAAATGACAGGGTTCAATGATCCCTATGCGTTGCATTGCTTCGCCGCGTCGCTGATGGCGGCGACGGTAACAGGCGGCGCTTTGACAATGTGGCTTCGCCGCGGCGCGCCGGTATCGCATGAGGCAGCAGGCTGGTTTACCGGCATCGCCGCGGGTGCGTTGGGCACATTGCTTTACGGCCTTTCCTGTCCGGTCGATAGCGTGATGCATCTGGGCATCTGGCACGTTGCGCCGGTTGCGGTTGCGGCAATAATCGGGCGCTTGGTCGTTCCACGACTGATCGCCTGGTAAGCCGTAAGCTATCATGAAACGAGGGGTGCCCGCTGCGGCGCCCCTTTTTTGCGTATATTCGGCCCGGGCCAACTGTCATTGCCCCGCCACCTTGGCCGGACTATATGCTCCTCATGTCTTCAGTCAGACCTTGGCGCGACATCGAACGTCGCAAGTGCCGCCAGATCATGGTCGGCAATGTACCCGTCGGCGGCGATGCGCCGATCACCGTACAGACCATGACCAACACGCCCACCGAAGATGCGGTGGCAACGATTGACCAGATCCGCCGCTGCGAGGATGCTGGCGCGGACATTATCCGTGTCTCCGTACCGACCGTTGAAGCGAGCGCGGCCTTTGGCAAGATCACCAAGGCGGCGCGCGTCCCGATCGTGGCCGACATCCATTTTCACTACAAACGCGCATTGGAAGCAGCCGATGCGGGTGCCGCGTGCCTGCGCATCAACCCGGGAAATATCGGTTCGTCCGAGCGCGTCGCGGAAGTCGTGCGCGCGGCCAAGGCCAATGGCTGCGCGATCCGTATCGGAGTGAACGCAGGATCGCTCGAGAAGGACTTGCTGGAAAAATACGGCGAGCCTTGCCCAGAAGCGCTGATCGAAAGCGCGCTAGACCATATCAAGCTGCTGCAGGACCATGACTTCCACGAATACAAGGTCGCGGTAAAAGCCAGCGACGTGTTCCTCGCAGTCGCTGCCTATCACGGCTTGGCTGAGGCGGTCGATTGCCCGCTGCATTTGGGAATCACTGAAGCGGGCGGATTGATCGGCGGCACGGTTAAAAGCTCGCTGGGTATCGGTTCGCTATTGTGGGCCGGGATCGGCGACACGATCCGCGTTTCGCTTTCAGCAGAACCTGAGCAGGAAGTGCGGGTCGGCTATGAAATCCTGAAGAGCCTTGGCCTTAGAACACGTGGTGTGCGGGTGGTTTCCTGCCCCAGCTGCTCGCGCCAGGGCTTTGACGTGATCCGCACGGTTGAAGCGTTGGAAAAGCGGCTTGAGCATATCAAGACCCCGATGAGCCTTTCCGTGCTGGGCTGCGTGGTCAATGGCCCCGGCGAAGCGCGCGAGACCGATATCGGCCTGACCGGTGGCGGTTCAGGCAAGCATATGGTCTATCTTTCAGGCGTGAAGGACCACCATATCGAAAGCGACGATATGCTCGACCACATCGTGAAGCTGGTCGAGGAAAAGGCCGCCGCTATCGAGGCTGGCGAAGTCGAAGCCTTCGATCCCCATCAGGTTGCAGCCGAATAGGCCGCAGGCCTCATGATCGAAGTGCTGTTTCTTGCCCTGGCCCTGGCGATGGATGCTTTCGCCGTTGCGCTGACACAAGGTGCAAGGTTGCGTCCCGGCGCGATTGACAGCCTAAAGATCGCTGGGGCTTTCGGGCTGGCACAGGGGCTTATGCCGCTGATCGGCTGGGCGGCTGGTGAAGCCGCATTCGCCTATATATCGGCGATCGATCACTGGATCGCGTTTGGCTTGCTGGGCTTTATCGGTGCGCGCATGATCACGGCAGGCGACCATGACGAAGCGAGCCGGCCCCTGACCGGCATGGCACTGCTTACCGCAGCGATTGCGACCAGCATTGATGCGCTGGCGGCGGGTATCACTCTGCCAACGCTTGATTTTCCCCCGCTGCCCGCAGCAGGTATGATTGCTGTGGTGACATTCCTACTCTCAGCAGTGGGCGTTTGGCTGGGTCGCCGCGCCGGTGATCGTTTCGGGCGCCCCGCAGAGATCGCAGGTGGCGTGATATTGATTGCGCTGGGCGTGAAGATCCTGCTCGAGCACACGGGGATCATCTGACGAGATGCTCCACGTCGTGCATCACGCCGATTACATGGCACCCCGCCCTGAACGCGGGACATTCAAATTCGACAAATATTACCTGGTGATGGAGCGCCTGCGTGATTTCGGACGCGAAAGCGGCGCGCCGATCACCGAACACGCACCTGAGCCGATGCCGCGTGAATGGCTGGAAGCGGTGCATTGCCCCACTTACGTCGACGAAGTGTTCCGCGCCGCAGTGCCGCGCGAGAAAGAGCGGCGAATTGGCTTTCCAGTCACGCCGCACATCGCCAGCCGCGTGCGGCATACCAATGGCGGGACGTGGCTGGCGGCGCAGCTCGCCAAGCAGCATGGTTATGCAGCCAATTCCGCAGCGGGCAGCCATCATGCCTTGCACGAAACGGGCGCGGGATACTGCGTGTTCAACGATCTGGCTGTCGCATCCAACCGCTTGATTGCAGAAGGCAGCGCGCATCGCATCCTGATCGTCGATCTTGATGTCCATCAAGGAGATGGCACCGCGAGCTTGCTGGCAGGGCGCGACGA
Organism: Erythrobacter sp.; assembly: GCA_030148605.1. Taxonomy (GTDB): domain Bacteria; phylum Pseudomonadota; class Alphaproteobacteria; order Sphingomonadales; family Sphingomonadaceae; genus Erythrobacter. Next base: position 10,640 of record JASBTD010000020.1, on the reverse strand, counting down.
TGTCTTCACATTCTCCATGCATGCGGAGAAGAACTTCCCCGTCCGCAAGGCGCGTTCGAGCCTGGACGTGCATCTGCCCGATGGCTTGGATGACGATTGCTATATGGCAGCGCTTTCTCGCCATTTGCCCGATGTCCTGGAGCGGTTCGCACCCGATCTGGTGCTGTATCAGGCCGGAGTTGATCCGCATCGCGACGACCGGCTTGGCCGGCTTGCGCTGAGCGATGAGGGCCTTGAAACACGCGATCGTTTCGTGATCCGTGAAGCGCGCAAGCGCGGGTTGCCGATCGCTAGCGCGCTCGGCGGCGGATATGGTGATGACCAGCGCGAAGTCGCCGCGCGTCATGCTCGATCGATGCTGGCCATGGCGGACGAGAATAGGCGGGTGCACGCCGCGGCGATTTGAGCTAGGCAAGGTTCAGCGGTCGCAGCGCATTATCATACGGGAGCGCCATGGATGGCCGATTTCGAAACCGATTATCTGATCGTTGGCGCGGGCGCTGTGGGCCTGGCCTTTGCCGACACGCTGATTGACGAAGACCCCGATTGCCACATCACCTTTGTTGACAGGCACGCGAAGCCCGGCGGGCATTGGAACGATGCCTATAGCTTCGTTGCGCTGCACCAGCCGAGCGCGACCTATGGCGTCAATTCCTTGGAGTTCCAGACCGAGCACATTGACGAGCATGGCCTGAACAAGGGCCTTCATGCGCTTGCCAGCGGCACCGAAGTGCTCGCCTATTTCGAGAAAGTGATGAACCTGCGACTGCTGCCGACAGGGCGGGTCGACTATCACCGGCTGTGCGAGTTCACCGGGCGCGATGACGATGGGATCGCGCGTTTCAAGCCGATTCTGGGCGGTGAGGAAAAGACCGTCAACGTGCGGCGCAAAGTCGTCGATGCGACATTCTACCAGACTTCCGTACCCTCAACTCACACCCCGAGTTTCGAAATCGCAAGCGATGCCCAAGTCGTGCCGCCGGGCGAACTGCCGCAGCTGTGGAAGCGGGCACATGCCTTGCCTGAGCACTATGTCATCCTTGGCGCAGGCAAGACTGCGATGGATACAGGCGTGTGGCTGATCGAAGCGGGCGTTGATCCGCGCAGCATCAGCTGGGTGCGCCCGCGCGAAAGCTGGCTGTGGAACCGGGCCTATACCCAGCCGGGCGAGGATTTCCTCGAGCAAGTGATGGACATGCAACTGGCCTTGCTGCGCGAGGCCTCTGCCGCCAGCGATGGTCGTGACTGGATGCGGCGCCTGGGCGAGCAGGGATACTATCTGCGGATCGACGAGAACAGCGATCCGGACATGTTTCACTATGCCACCATCTCGCAAGGCGAAGTGGACTTGCTGCGGCGCATTACCAATGTGATCCGCAAAGGCCGTGTGAAGCGGGTCGAGCCGGGCAAACTTGTGTTCGCCGATGGTGCAGCAGACATTCCGCAAGGCTCGCTTTTCATCGATTGCACCGCCACCGCTGTGCCATTCCGCGTCCAAGAAGGGGCAAGGCCGATCTTTGACGGCGATACGATCACGCTGCGTCCGCTGCATGTCCCGCTGGTGACTTTCAGCGCTGCCGTGGCAGCGTTCCTCGAAGCCAATTTTGATGATGACGCAACGCGCAATGCGCTGGCTACACCCGGCCCGCTGACCGATACGCCAGAGACCTTTCCTTACGCCTTCATGGTCACCATGATGAATCGCGGGGCGTGGTCACAAAACCCGAAGATCGCGGCCTGGCTGGCGAAATCACGCCTCGACCTTGCCGGACCGACAATTGCCAAGCTGATCGCTGAAAACAGCCCCAAGCTGGCAATTCTCGCGCCTTTTCAGCAAGCTATTGCGCAACACATGCCTTCAGTCGTCAAGCTGGGCATGCAAGCGAAGGCTGTGCACGAGGCGAAATGAAGCCTATTCACGGGAACATAGGAATTGCGCTATACATTGGGATGACATGAAACGGCGCGATCTCATCAAGACCGGATTGGTGGCGAGTGCTGCACTCGCGGTTCCCGCACGTGCCTTTGCCATGCCGCAAAAGGGATCGGCCCGCGATCGCAAGCTGTTCGAAATCGCCAAGCTCGAGCTTGACCGTGCAGGCGATGCAATCTGGAAACGCGATATTGTCGGCATAGCCGATTTCGGCCTGCATTCAGCCGAGAGGCGGTTCCATTTCGTCAATCTCGAGCGCGAGGAAGTGCAGAGCTACCATGTCAGCCATGGCACGGGCTCTGACCCCGAGCATGACGGATTCCTCAACAATTATTCCAACGTCGAAGGATCGCTCGCAACCAGCCGCGGTGCCTATGTGACATGGGAATGGTATGTTGGCCGCTACGGTACATCGGTGCGCCTTGGCGGGCTCGACGAAACAAACGAAGCCGCATTCCGGCGCGCTATCGTGATGCACCGCGCGAATTATGCCGAACCGTCGCATATCGAGCGCTGGGGCAGGCTCGGGCGTTCCAATGGCTGCTTTGCCATGGGTGAGGAACAGTTTCGCACGGCGTTGATGAACCTGTCTGGCGGCAGGCTGTTGTTTGCTGACAGCCTGGGCCTCGCCAATGAAGGTGAGCGGCTCGCCTCCAACCAGATCGAGCTGCTCAAACCTTCAAGACCGCTGGCCAATCAGGGCCAGCGATATCTTTCAGGCTCTTATTGATCGGAAATCACGCGCTGAGGCGTGGATCGTCTTCAATCACGATCACTTCTTCATCGGTTGATCGCGCACGATCAGCCTTGCGCGGCAAATCGAAGCTGGCAAGCACTGGCGCATCGCGGTCGTAGATATCCTTGAAGGTCGCCAGCTCTCCGTCGACATTGGTCGCCATGGTGAAATAGGTGATATAAACGGGCAATTGCCGCTCGATCGGAACCAGCGTGTATTTGCCGGAGGTCGAGATTTCGACCGCTTCCTCTTTCGATGCCCCGCGCCCCAGGATCGCCATGGTGATTGCCAGTTCCAGCGCCCGCTCTACGCGAATGCAACCATGACTGAGCGCGCGGTTATCATTGGCGAACAGATGCCGCGAGGGCGTGTCATGCAGAAAGATCGCATGCTCATTGGGCATTTCCAGTTTCATCCGCCCAAGCGAATTGGTGGGCCCCGGCTGCTGGACGACACTGACCCATCCATTGCTCTCAGTGCGTTTGTATCCTTGCGATCGGGCCCATTGCGGATTGTTGAGCACCTTGTTGCCCAGCCCTTCGCCCACCACGATTGACTGCGGCACAGTCCAGGTCGGATTGAAGATCACCCCTTCCACGGTTTCAGCGAGCTGCGGGGTGGCGGTGCGGCCGGGCTTGCCCACGATCGTGCGATAGCTGCTGATGATCTTGTCATTTACCGTCAAGCGCAGCTGGTATTCGGGCACATTGGTGATGAGATATTGCTTGCCCAGATCGCGAGCGAGCCAGCGCCAGCGATCCATATTCGCGCGGATAAGCTTGCGTTTTTCTACTTCTTCCTCAGGCGTTGCCGCGAGCGCATCGCGCAGGCGAGCATAATCCGGGTGAGCAGGATTGAGCCGCTCCAGCGTTCCGGCGATATCACCACTTTCAAGAGCTGCCTTCATCAGCTCGCCGCTGCGATAGCGATCCCGATCCGGATCGATCACGAACCACTGTTTGCGCGCCGACATAGGCGTGCGGCCATCGCGCAAATCCTCGACCAGCCAGACAAAGGCTTCGCTCGCCACTTCATTGAGCCGTTCCGACGCGCCATGGCCAATTTCTTCGAGCAGTTCGTCCAGCCGATAGTCAGCCGGATCAAGACCTTCAGCCCCTATACCGCGGATCACCATGGCCAGCCTTGATGCCTGCTCTGGTGACCACTCTTGCGTTAGAGGCACAACTTCCGCGCCATATTCGCCTTGCACCACCGGATCGGAAATCATCCGGGGAAAGGCTTCTTCCATATTGCGCGGTGCTGACTCGCTCGCTTCACCCTCGTTTGCCTCGCCGGGTTCAGCCTGATTGAGCAAGTCTTCAGGCGCAGCCTGCTGCGCCGCGGCGGGCATCACCATTGCAAGCGCCGCCAGCGAAACCAGCAATTTACCTGAAGAAGCTCTCATTTCCATCCAATCCGTCTCAGGCAAGCGAACAGCCGCAAACCCGCTTTCATTCTAGAATATCGCGAAATTCCTAGCAATCTCAGCCTTTCCCACCGCTGAATTGCCGAATTGTGATGACGCGCTTCGCAGCCAACCGTATCGGGTCTCAATGACTGAGAGAAACCACCTCCTCCTGCCAATAGCGGCGGCGCTGCTGGGGGTGGGTTTTCTCTCCTTGATGGACGCGTTCATGAAGGCCGCGGCATTGGCAGCCGGGGCCTATAGCGCTTCGGTGTTCCGCTCTGCCATCGGCACGGCAATCATCGCACCGATCTGGCTGGGCACCGGAGGGCGCTGGCCACTGAAACCGGTTCTCAAGCTACACCTGCTGCGCGGCACAGTGTCAGGCTTCATGGCGCTCAGCTTCTTTTACGCGCTGACCAAACTGCCGATTGCTGAAGCCATCGCGATCTCATTCATCGCCCCTTTGATCGCGCTTTATCTCGCGGCAATCTGGCTGGGTGAAGTGATCCGCAAGGAAGCGGTGTTTGCTTCGATCCTAGGCTTCGCAGGTACGATTGTGATTGTAAGCGGAAGGTTGGGTGCCGCAGACTATGATGCGGATACGCTGAAAGGCCTTGCGGCGATCCTGTTTTCCGCTCTCCTCTACGCCACCAACTTCATCATCATCCGCAAGCAGGCGCTGGTCTCGAGCCCGGCAGAAGCGACCACGTTTCACAGCGCGGTGGCTTGCCTGGTATTGCTGGTGTTTGCACCGTGGTTTCTTGTGGTGCCCGAGCTTCCCGCCATGCGGGATATCGCGATATCGGCCGCACTCACGGTTGCCGGTGCCTTTGTCCTCACCTGGGCCTATGCTCGCGCCGAAGCGCAAGTGCTGGTGCCGATGGAGTATTCCGGCTTCTTGTGGGCGGCGTTGTTCGGCTGGATCTTCTTCGCCGAGCTTGTGACAGCCAGCACGATTGCAGGTGCGGTTTTGATCGTGATCGGCTGTCTGATCGTTGCGCGGCGCAAAAAACAGCCCTTGCCGCCCGAACAGACCGCAATCTAGCCTTCACCCCCCTTGACCTCGCGCGCGCGAGAGCGCAGGTGGCGCAGCATATGCAGCGCCTCTGATGGCATCAAGACGGCGCGCGACACCATGAAAGGACGGATTTACCCCATGACTCAGGTCGGCAAGGACACGCTCGGAACACGCTCAACGCTTAACGTCGGGGGCAAGGAATACGCCTATTACTCCTTCGCCAAGGCATCGGAAACAATTGGCGATGTGTCGAAACTGCCGATTTCGATGAAAGTCCTGCTGGAAAATATGCTCCGTTTCGAAGACGGCGGCTTCACTGTCGGCACTGATGATATTCAGGCGATTGCTGACTGGCAGAAGAATCCGGTCACCGGCAGCGAAATCCAGTATCGCCCTGCCCGTGTGCTGCTGCAGGATTTCACTGGCGTGCCTTGCGTGGTCGATCTTGCCGCAATGCGCGATGCGATCGCCAAGCTGGGCGGCGATACTGCCAAGATCAATCCACAGGTTCCCGTGAACCTGGTAATCGACCACTCGGTGATGGTCGACGAGTTTGGCCACCCCAAGGCATTCGAAAAGAACGTTGAGCTGGAATATGCCCGCAATGCCGAGCGTTACGACTTCCTGAAGTGGGGCTCGAAGAGCTTCCAGAACTTCAGCGCGGTTCCTCCCGGCACCGGCATTTGCCACCAGGTAAACCTTGAACACATCGGCAGAGGTGTTTGGTCAAGCGAAGATCCGAATGGCGCCACCGTCGCCTATCCTGACACCTGCGTCGGCACAGACAGCCACACCACCATGATCAATGGTCTTGGCGTGCTTGGCTGGGGCGTTGGCGGCATCGAAGCCGAAGCGGCCATGCTGGGCCAGCCGGTTTCCATGCTGATCCCTGAAGTTGTCGGTTTTAAGCTGACCGGCGCGATGGCCGAAGGCGTGACGGCGACTGATCTCGTGCTCACCTGCGTGCAGATGCTGCGCGAAGTGGGCGTGGTGGGCCGCTTTGTCGAATTCTATGGCCCGGGCGTGTCAAACCTGTCGCTCGCTGACCGTGCAACCATCGCCAATATGGCACCGGAATATGGCGCGACCTGCGGCTTTTTCGGCGTGGACGACAAGACGCTCGACTACCTTCGCCTGACCGGTCGCAGCGAAGAGCAGATCGCGCTGGTCGAAGCTTACTCGAAAGAGCAAGGCATGTGGTTCGAGCCGGACAATGTGCCTGTGTTCTCGAACACGCTTGAGCTTGACATGGCGTCGGTCGTGCCGTCGCTCGCAGGCCCCAAGCGCCCGCAGGACAAGGTAATCCTCCCTGAGGTAGACGAACTGTTCAACGGCGATCTGCAGAAGGTCTATGGCAAGTCCTCGCCCGCCCGCGTGCCGGTGGAAGGCAAGGACCACGATATCGGCGACGGTGACGTTGTGATCGCTGCGATCACCAGCTGCACCAACACATCCAACCCCGATGTTCTGATCGCTGCCGGCCTCGTCGCCAAGAAGGCCGTCGAAAAGGGTCTCAAGCCCAAGCCATGGGTGAAGACCTCGCTCGCGCCCGGGTCGCAGGTGGTGACGGACTATCTCGTCAAGTCAGGCCTGCAGGATGATCTTGACGCGATCGGTTTCGACCTTGTGGGTTATGGCTGCACCACCTGTATCGGCAACTCGGGCCCGCTTGCCCCGCCGATCAGCAAAGCGATCAACGGCAATGACATCGTCGCGGCCTCGGTCCTCTCAGGCAACCGCAATTTCGAAGGCCGCGTATCGCCAGATGTGCGCGCAAACTTCCTCGCATCGCCGCCGCTGGTCGTCGCTTATGCGCTGAAAGGCACTGTCACTGAAGACATCACCACCACGCCGATCGGGCAGGATCAGGATGGTAATGACGTGATGCTTGCCGATCTGTGGCCGAGCAACGAAGAAGTGCGCGAACACCGCACCAAGAACATCGATCGCGAAATGTTCGAGAAGCGCTACGCCGATGTCTACAAGGGTGACGAGCACTGGCAGGCGATCCAGGTCGAAGCTTCCGATACTTATCAATGGCGCCCGGGCAGCACCTATGTTGCCAACCCGCCGTACTTCGAAGGCATGGAGATGACGCCTGCGCCGGTGACGGACATCACCGATGCGAAGCCGCTCGCGATCCTGGGCGATTCTGTCACCACTGACCACATCAGCCCCGCGGGCTCGATCAAGGAAGATTCACCCGCAGGCGAATATCTGATGAGTAATCAGGTCGCTAAGGCTGACTTCAACTCCTACGGCTCGCGCCGCGGCAACCACGAAGTGATGATGCGCGGCACCTTTGCCAATATCCGCATCAAGAACGAAATGGTCCCGGGCGTCGAAGGTGGATACACCACCTACAATGGCGAGCAGATGGCGATCTATGACGCCGCGATGAAGCACAAGGCCGACGGAACGCCGCTGGTAGTGATCGGCGGCAAGGAATACGGCACCGGTTCAAGCCGCGACTGGGCAGCGAAAGGCACCATCCTTTTGGGTGTGCGCGCGGTGATTGTCGAAAGCTTCGAGCGTATCCACCGTTCGAACCTTGTCGGCATGGGCGTGCTGCCGCTGCAGTTCAAGAATGGCGACACGCGCGAGACGCTGGGCCTGACGGCGGATGACACTTTCTCGATCAAGGGCCTCTCCGGCCTCACAGCAGGTCAGGACCTTGAAGTCGAAGTCACCCGCAAGGATGGCACAAGCTTCAGCTTCGTGGCGCTGTGCCGCATCGATACTGCGAACGAGATGGAATATTACCGCAACGGCGGCATCTTGCAGTATGTGCTGCGCAAGCTGGCCGCTGACTGATGCGGACAGTGATTGCCCTCTCTGCCGCGCTGGCGCTGAGTGCGTGCGGCGCGGCCACGGCATCTGACGATGCGGCTGGAGCGGCAGAGGCAGCTCCGGCCGCATCGGTTGCACTGCTCAGCACCGCCGAACTCGCTGCGCTGCTTGAGGATGACAACATCCGCCTGATCGATGTCCGCCGCGATGAAGAAGTCGCGGAAGGGATGATCCCGGGCGCAGAGCACATCATGCTCGATGATTTCGACCCGGCAGCGCTCGATCTCAGCGATGGCCGCGAAGTCGTGCTCTATTGCCGGTCAGGTCGCCGCAGCGGGATCGCCGCAGAGCGTCTGGCTGAGCATACAGGCGAAACCGCGCGCCATCTGGATGGCGGCATTCTGGCCTGGGAAGAAGCCGGGCTCCCCGTTTCAACACCTGAGTAATATGGTTTCAGCGAGTAGGAAAGCCGGGCAAAAGAAGGGGCGGCACCGCATTTAGCGAGCCGCCCTTGACCAGGTTGGAATTTCGATGGCTCAGGCAAGGAGACTGGCGCCTGAGGCATCTTGAAACTGTCGGTTGCACGGGTCGCAAAACGTCCGCCAGTTACAATCGGGTACTCGGCGACTGCAACCCAACCCCCAATAGAGCCGCAGTCGCCGGGACAATGAGCCAGGAGCTCATCGCTTGATCATCTTGGACCACATTCGCGCGATTCGCCTCAATCGGATTAACCATCTTTGCAGGAGCTGGAGCCGCTGAAAGTGGCCAGATCCCGCCATTCCCGCAGGGCGCGTCCCGAAACGGGACCGAGGCAGAGCCAGGATTTAACGAAACAGGGTTAACCCTGATCCATACGCGCAAGTTGTCGACCAGAGTAGCTAGAAGGGCCTTGCATTGTATTGACACTGTCAATATTCTACCGAAAATCTCGACGACCACTTTCCCGGAGAATTTCCATGTTAATGCCCTTTCTCGCCACACTTTCTCTTCTTCTAGCGTTCCAAGCACAACCAGATGCAACCAAAGAGAAAGTTGTCGTTGAAAAAACCGACCTCGAAGCAAAGAAGACGGATGAGGGGAAAAGTGAAGATGATGAAATCATATGCCGCAATACCGCTGTTACCGGTTCGAAGATCACGAAAAGGCTTTGCGGAACTCGCGCCGAATGGGCTCAACTGGAAAGAATCAACAAGGACACGACAGCTAAGCTACAGCGGCGGCAATAGCATTCGTCAAGCTGGCAACTAAGCCCACTCATCCTTCATCGAACAACCCCGATTGCCCGCTACCCCCGGTGGCGGGCGGGGTCATCTCCAGATGCGTCCAGCCATCATCATTGAGCACCCGCCCGCGTGCGGTGCGCGCGAGCAAGCCGAGCTGGATCAGATAGGGTTCAATCACATCTTCCACGGTGTCGCGCGGCTCTGCCAGCCCTGCCGCCAGCGTTTCCACGCCCACCGGCCCGCCTTTGTAGGTCGTCGCGATCATGGAGAGATAACGCCGGTCCATTGCGTCCAGCCCAAGCCGGTCGATCTCCAGCCGTGTCAGCGCATCATCGGCAATCGCGCGGGTCACTGTGCCTTGCCCCGCGACATGGGCAAAGTCGCGCACCCGGCGCAGCAAGCGTCCCGCCACACGCGGCGTTCCGCGACTGCGGCGCGCAATCTCGCGCGCGCCCTGCGCATCGATATCAAGCCCGAGCAGCTTCGCGCCGCGCGTTACCACCCGGTCGAGCTCGTCATGGGTGTAGAAGTTCAAGCGCACCGGAATGCCGAAGCGGTCGCGCAACGGCGTCGTCAGCAAGCCCTGCCGCGTCGTCGCGCCGATCAGCGTGAATGGCGGCAGATCGATCCGCACGCTGCGCGCAGCCGGTCCTTCGCCGATGATGATGTCGAGCGCGCGGTCCTCCATCGCGGGGTAGAGCACTTCCTCTACCACCGGATTAAGCCGGTGGATCTCGTCAATGAACAGCACGTCATGCGGCTCTAGATTGGTCAGCAGCGCGGCCAGATCGCCTGCCTTGGCGATCACCGGACCGGATGTGGCGCGGAAGCCCACACCCAGCTCTTTCGCCACGATCTGCGCCAGCGTGGTCTTGCCCAGCCCCGGCGGGCCGAAGAACAGCGTGTGGTCCATCGCTTCGCCGCGCGACTTGGCGCTCTGGATGAAGATGCCGAGATTCTCCCGCGCTGCCTCTTGCCCGATGAATTCGGCAAGCGACTTGGGCCGCAGCGCGGCATCTGGATCGTCGGGCTGCCGATCGGGCGTGTGGAGAGGAACGGGTTCGGTCATTTCAAAACGGGTTCACCGTATAGCCGTCTTGCTGGAGCAGCGCATGCGCGGTCATGGCAGAGAGTGCCATCTCCACGCCGGGCGCGAGCATGTCATTGCTGATACCATAGGCGGCGGCGGATTGCCCGCACAGGATTACCCGCATCCCCTTGTCTACTAGAGCGGCGATCAGCTCGATATTGGCGTTTTCCGCGCCATCGCGGCGTCTGGCATATTCGTCTGCGCTCAGCAGGTCTTCTGATGCCTTGCCATGCACGACGACGGCAACCTGGATATTCTCCAGCGGCACGCCCGCGCGCGCATGCATGTTAATGAAGCGTGCCGCGCTTTGCAGCGTGCGGTTGAATACCTTCTTACGCCACCATGGGCGTGGTGGGTTTGATGGCTTTGAGCGTGAACGTGGGTGTTGCAGCCATTCAATACCGCTACCGCAATGGCGATTCCAACATGCGCTCGGTGT
>JASBTD010000015.1 GCA_030148605.1 Erythrobacter sp. | reverse complement strand
AGTATTGGCTGGATCAAATAGGAGACGTCTGCCTTTCGCGGCCTCGGACATCAACTGAAGCTCGGCGTGGCTAAAATTGCGGCCAAGGCCAGGGACGCGCGCGAACTGTTGCCGCCCTTCATTCGCCACTGAATTGTCGAGCGATTTAGACGGACTAATCCAAGTCGCATCTGAAAACTGTTCATTCGTAAGCGCGCCGAATGCAAGGCCACCTGCAACCCCCAGTGCAGCTAAAGTGAGCGGCTCGAGACCGGCAGCATAATCCAAAACCAATGGCAGCTCGGTGCGCTTGAGAAGCTCAAGGCGCCGCGCAGTAGTGCGAATGCGCGAAGGGCCCGGATCACGCTTCAAACCATGCATGCGCAGCCACATGGTATCGGCAGGAGAGGATCGGTGGAGTTCGATCAGGCGGTCGCATATTGCGTCCTGCCCCAAGAGAGAAAGACGACCAATGAAATTGGACGCAATTCCGATAGGCTTCCCGCCAGCAGAGTCGAGCGCCCTGCGGAGCAGCATCATAAACTCATGATCCTGCTCGAGCGTTTTGATGGCGGAGCCTTCAGACACATATCGGCTAGGGGCAAGAACAACATGAAATCCGTTCGCGACCGCAAGTTCGGCAATTCTCGCCGCAGCGCGCTCGTCGAAATCGGTTGCATTCAGGGCACCTTGCGGTTCCTTTTCAAGCCACTCTGCCTTGCGCGCTTGCCCGCTCCATTTGAATGCGCACGCCAACTCAGCCGCCTTAGTATCAAGCGTGAGCTCGAAGCCGCTTGCCCTTAGCTCGTTCAGCAGGTCGGATTGCTTGGCAACATTGTAGGCATCGACAACAGCACGTCTGCCTGGAAGCAGGTTGTGAGAAACGTATTGGGCGAATTGCTGATTGAAATCGCCGACCCTGATGATCGAAGCCAAGGGCGTCGTGTGTGACCTGAAGTCATCTAGTTTGACCACATTCATGCCATGTATCTACATCTCAGTTTCATAAATGTCAACCGTGAAACTGAGATGTGCGGTCTATGAGCGGGTTACCCCATAGCTTTCAAGGCCGAGCGCACTTTCGAAGCGCCCATCGCCTTCACAGGCAGTGGCTGCCAACGGTCGCTTTTGGGGACGTAACGAGATAGACTGAATGTCCAAAATGAGGGCGCTTAGCGGACCCTTTCTTCGACGACGCTCGAGAGCCTTTGCCCCTGCTCAACACGCCGCGCTAGCGCATCGACGAAGCGTTCAAAGCGCTGCTCGCCGACAACCTTGGCCGCAGCAGATGCTTCATCTGGCATTGATGAAGTCACTCCAAGCCAAAAGCGGACAAACAGCGCGACCGCCTCATTCCCAACCTCGACATGATAGTCGAGCCTCTCGAGTTGCCTCGAAACCCGGTCCAGACGCCGACTGAACGCAGCCTCCATTCGTTCAGAGCCATCCGGTGACAGAAATGATGCAATTGCTGCCTCGACTATCGATGCCTGCGACACTCTTTTCCGTGCCGCATAGTCCGCAAGCTGACGTGACAGGTCAGGCGGCAACCGGAAGGTGTGTTTGACCCGATTGCCTTTGCTCACAGCTCGATCCCGTCATTCGGATCGAGCGCAGCGCGCCGGGCGTTGGCCCGCATCCGCTCAGCTAATCGCTGATTGTTGTTGGCCTGACTGTCATCTGGCCTGTCGTCGAACTCAAACTCATTGCGCGCGGGCACAGGTGCCAAAGCAATGTCTTCGTGCTCTGGCAGTGCAGGTTCACGACGAATGCCACCTTCGACTGCGGTGGCGGTAGCATCCCACTCTGCCCCCACGGTGGACTTTTCTAATCGTGGAGGTGGCTTGGCGAGCATGCCGTCCCAGTCGCCAGCACTGGCCTTGTCGTTTGAACTTTGCGGTACCGGTGGCGCTTCGATCCGCTTCTTGAGCCGCGGATCAGCATAGTATCGGGCCTTCTTCGCCCGGATAGGATGAGCACCTGCCAGCATCACGATCTCGTCAGTGTCAGGCAATTGCATGATCTCGCCTTGGGTCAGCAGGGCGCGGGCGGTTTCCGAACGCGAGACCATCAGGTGGCCGAGCCAAGGCGACAGCCGGTGCCCGGCATAGTTCTTCATCGCCCGCATTTCGGTGGCGGTGCCAAGCGATTCCGAAACACGCTTGGCCGTCCGCTCATCATTGGTCGCAAAGCAGACCCGGACATGGCAGTTGTCGAGGATCGCGTTGTTCTGACCGTAGGCCTTCTCGATCTGGTTGAGGGATTGTGCGATCAAAAAGGACTTGATGCCATAGCCGGCCATGAAGGCCAGAGCGCTCTCGAAGAAGTCTAGTCGCCCCAGCGCCGGGAACTCATCAAGCATCAGGAGCAGCCGCTGCCTTTGGGTGCCTTCGGACAGGTCCTCCGTCAGACGCCGTCCCAACTGATTGAGGATCAGGCGGATCAGCGGCTTGGTCCGGCTGATGTCGGATGGCGGGACGACCAGGTAGAGCGTGACCGGGCGCGCGGGATCAACCAGATCGGCTATGCGCCAGTCGCATTGCTGTGTCACCTTCGCGATTACCGGATCACGGTAGAGCCCCAGAAAGGACATGGCGGTCGACAGCACGCCCGAACGCTCATTCTCGGATTTGTTGAGCAACTCGCGTGCCGCGCTGGCTACGACGGGATGGACGCCCTTGCCACCCAGATGCGGTGTCATCATCATGGCGGCGAGCGTCGCTTCGATCGAGCGTTTGGGGTCTGACAGGAAGGCAGCCACGCCGGCCAGTGTCTTGTCCTGCTCAGCATAGAGGACATGCAGGATCGCCCCGACCAGCAGCGCATGGCTGGTCTTTTCCCAATGATTGCGCCGTTCGAGCGAGCCTTCGGGGTCAACCAGGACATCGGCGATATTCTGGACATCACGGACCTCATTTATGCCGCGTCGCACTTCCATCAGCGGATTATAGGCTGCCGAGGCTTCGTTGGTCGGATCGAACAGCAGGACCCGGCTGAAAGTGGAACGGAATCCGGCAGTGAGGTCCCAGTTCTCACCCTTGATATCGTGCACGATCGCCGAGTGCGGCCAGGTCAGCAGGGTAGGAATGACCAGCCCCACACCCTTGCCGCTGCGGGTCGGTGCGAAGCACAGCACATGTTCCGGGCCATTGTGACGCAGATAGAGATTGGCGTGCTGGCCGATCACTACGCCTTTGCCCGCAAGTAGCCCCGCCTTAGCGATCTCGGATCGCGTCGCCCAGCGCGCCGAGCCATAGGTCGCGCTGTTTTTGATTTCGCGGGCGCGCCAGACTGACATGGCAATCGCCACGACCACCGAGGCAAGTCCGCCGGAGGCTGCAATCATTCCACCGGTCTCGAAGATGCGCGGGGCGTAGGCCTCGTAGCTGAACCACCACCAGAAAATGGCATAAGGTGGGTAGACCGGATGACCGAAGGCGGAGAACCACGCTGCACCAAGCTGAGGCTGATAGCCGAGTGCTGCTGCGGTCCATTGCGTACCCGCCCAGATGCCAGCAAGGGTCAAGGCAAAGACTGCCAGAATCTGCCCCCACAAGATCTTGGTCGCTGACATGCTGCCTCCTTTCGGGAGGCAAGAGGGCAAGCTCAGTGATGCAATTCAAGTCTTGCAGGCTGCCAGCGCATTATGGCGTAGCCAAAGCAATGCGCGGCTAGATAGCTTCCCACGCAAACTCGGGCTTGCCAGACCATGTCAGCCGATACATCGCGCCTTGCACCACCGACTGGACAACATTGGGCCAGAGCGCGGCGATGCAGATTCCGCCGGGGTGACGAACCGAGGGGTAGATGATCCCGTTGTGCCCTTCGCCGCGCGCCTGGGCCGCCAGAGCATTGCCTGCCGGATAGCCTTTGGCAGCATCGGGATCGAGGCTGGGATGATCGGGCTGCCCCCGCAGATCGATGAAGACGCCTGACATGCTGGCAATCATTTCGCCATATTCGACGACAGCGTTGAAATCGCCCGCATCGGCCAGCGCCCTCGTCAGGTGATGACCGACCTCGGCAATACAGGTTTCAACGGCAAGCGCGGCATACCATGCGCCGCGTTCAGCCGGATTGAAGCGGTTGGGTTCACGCGGCTTGGCATAGGCGAAGCTGGCATTGATGAAGCGCGCATGCGGTACGCCGTGCACTAGTTCGTCGGCCGTCAGTCCGCCAAGGCCTCGCTCCTCGGCGATCAGCCTTCCGCTGGTCGCACCCTCGATTTCAGCGAGGAGCGCCAGATCATCCTCACCGTCGGCAAGCGGCGCCATCACCGCCTCGCGCAAGCGCGCGCTGGAGACGAGCCTGATGGTCCGGTCAAAAGCTTCACGAACCAAAGGCAGGTCTGCCTGAGCGTCAGAGCCCGCCACGAAGCGCGTCGATATATTGCCGGGCCTCTAACATGCGCGGGATGCCGCCCGTGATCATCGCCTGCACGGGCGACAGCCGGTCGAAGACCGGAGCCCTGTTTGCAAGCTTCGGCCAACGATCAGCCATGTCGTCGGCGAATAGCAGATGCAGCCCCTTGAACAGGCCGATCAGCGCCGAAGCACGGGTCAGCTGGTCCTGGCTAAGCGTGCCTTCCCAAGTTCCGGCCTTCATCCGGTCCCAGGTGCTTTCGGAAACGCCGAGCAGCGCCGCCCCTTCGGCATTGCTGCCGCCCCAGGCATCCACAAGCCGCAACACGGCCTTCACCGCAGCACCCGTCAGGCGGCGGCGATCATCGTCGCCCGCAAAGGTCTGAAGTCCACGCGGGGCTTCAATATGCTCGAAAGCTGCACTTGCCATATCGCATCTCCTGATGCGTTTATAAGCATCTTGTGGTGTGTTTGTCAAGATGTGGCTCATAGTTGTGCCTCTCAGATTGCCGGTCCGCGCGACCGGGCAAAGCTCCAGTCGACACCTCCGCGCTGGTTGATTCTGCCAGAAACGGCTTGCCCAAGATGCCGCTCAAGGTCCTGACGCCAGGGGACGAGCTGGAAGCCCATGCCATTGTCGATCATCGCAAACCGGCCCGAAGCGAGTGTGACACGCTCCCGATAGATGCCTGCAACGTGATCCCCCTGACTTGCCGGTTGCACCACCCCGCCATGGCGCGATGCGAACGCCTCGCTGGTGTCCGCCAGTTCCCGATCCCGCAAAGTATCGAGCAGATTGCGGGCGAACACGATGCGTTGTCCCTGCCGTTTGGCGAGACCTTCCTCGATCAAGACCTCGGACCGATTTTCCAATGCATCGCGCACCTCTGACCCGAACCTGCCGGACAAGCTCTCTGGTCGTGGCGACACTAGCTGGCGATCAAGCCATGTTGCCCCACGCGCATGGATCTGGGCTTCGACGGATAGATCAGATCGAACCAGCAGGCTTACCTGCTGACGTCCCTTTCGATCGGTCCAGCTGCTGCTCTCGACGATCGCGCCCGGCGCGGCATCGCTGGTCCGCTCAATGTCGGGAAAACGCAGATAGTGGGTGCGGCCATCCGCGGCGTCGATGATCGCATAGGCCTCGCCTGTCAGTTCGTCGTGCAACCCTCGCTCGACGAGCCTGCCAATGACCCCCTCACCATCGGTGCGACCCTGCAAGGCAAAGCGCTCAGGGTCGATAGTCAGTCCCTGTCCGGCCATCGCCCGGTGCATGGTCTTGATGATATCGCCGCGATCTCCCAATGCGCGAAGCGTGGGCTCAAGGTCAGGCGCCAATGTCCAACTCGCAGGCCCGACGCGCTCTGCCAGCCCCATCCGTTCGAGCACTTGTGCCCGGCCGATCAGCAGACTGCGATCCTTACGCGGTCCCGATGCTTCGGGCCGCAGACCGACAACACCCAGATCATCGCGCTGCCGCTGCAAGCTGCGATCAAGCGAGGTCCAGCGTTCGGCATCGACTTCACGGCCTAAGGCATTCTGGATATCGCGCTCACTGCGCGGGCCGAGTTCGAGCGTAACGCGCTCCTCGGCGCGGGCACGCAGGCCTTCGCTGATATAGGTCCGGTCGATCACCAAGTCCTTGCCGTCGCTTGCTACGCCCCGGACCAGCACATGAATATGGGGATTGTCGGTGTTCCAGTGATCGACCGCGACCCAGTCGAGTCTTGTGTCCAAGTCGTTGGCCATGTCCTCCATCATCTCGCGGGTAAAGGCACGCAGGTCCGCCATCTCATTCGCGTCTTCGGGTGAGACGATGAAACGGAAATGGTGCCGGTCATCCTCACACCGCAAGGCAAAGGCATCGCCATCAGCCTGATCGGAGCCTGCATCGAACATCTGGCCGTCCGATCCATCGCGGGTGACACCGTCGCGTTCGAGATAGGTGATATGGCGGGCAAGCGGAGCCGAACGAAACCGCGCGCCTCCTTCGACGGAGCTCAGGACAGGCTTATGGCGGACGACACGGGCCTTGATGACAACGCGCCGCTGGAAGGTACTTCGACGCTGCTGAAGCGCGGCCCGCCTGCCGCGTCCAAGATGACCAGTGCCGCGCCCGGACTTGCGTCGACCAAGCGGTGTGTGGCCCGCCCGGCGCGAGACCTGGAGCACCCGGCCAACCAGCGTGTTGGCTTTGCGGTAGGAGTGCGCGCCGCTGTCACGCGAGCGGCCCGGCCTGATGTCGAAATCATCATCAGCCATGGGCGTTGGAACCGTGCGACGGCGCATCTGCCGTTGAAAACACTCGGCAATTCAGACGAAGCGACGGCAGGGCATATAACAAGACGGCGTATATTGTCGAGCAAAACCAACCACCTGCACCCCGACCGACGGCGGTGCTTTTATCTCGCCATCCCTCCTTCCCCTTTCCCATCCTTCCACCTGACCTTCGCCCTGCTTCGCCATCGGACGAAGCAGGGCGCGATGAAACGATGATAACGATCACTGGTCGCTGACCGTCGAGACGGGCACGAAGAGATCGTGCGCGAGCTGATCAGAACGCACAAACTGGTTCTCGATCGTGCCCCGTTCGCCTGCTTCGATCGTCATCGGCGATATAGCTGACATTGGCTGGGCAGCGAGGGCGGGCGCGCCCGATGGCTGCAAGGTCGATGCAGCAAAGATGCGCTCCTGTTGCAGCCACGGTGCAATCTTCGCGACATAGCGGCGGGTTTCGAGCGGCAGTAACCGGCGTCCGGCGAGCCAGTCCTCATAGCGGCCAGGCCCGGCATTATAGGCAGCCAGGAAGCCTTGTGCGCCATAGCGATCATACATTTCGCGCAGGTAGGATGTGCCGGCCAGGATGTTATCGCGTGGATCGAAAGGATCGCTGCCGAGACTGAACCGGGCGCGCTGGCGCGCCCAGGTTCCCGGCATCAACTGCATCAATCCCATCGCACCCGCCGAGGACACTGCACGGATACGGCCTGCACTTTCGATGCGGATCACGGCATATATCCAGTGTTCCGGGATGCCGAAACGCTGCGAGGCTTCGCGCACATGCGCCGCGATGTCGATCCCGTCGGCTGGCTGCTCATTCGCATATGATTGGGCGTGAGCCTGCACCGGGCAGACAAGCGCTTGCACCGCACAGGCTGACAAAGCGAGAATCTGGACGCGCACAAGCCTAGTCCTTCGTTTCGCGTCGCACCACGCGTGACCACATCAACACATGCGTGCGCGGATCGGACTGGAAGAGGTTCGCGCGCAGGGGCTGGATGAATGCCGGATCGTCGATCAGGACGGCGACATAGGCTCCGGCCTTGTCGCCAACCCGCTTCCAGCCCGCACCGACTTCGTAGGCACTCTCGCCTTCGCCCGCCATGATCCGGTAGTCCGGGGCGTTCTCGGCTTCGCTTGCTTCGGCTGGGACGATGGCGAGCGACACATCGATGGTGAGCGTTTGCAATCGCCCCTCGAAACCCTCTCGCGTTGCGGCAAATGTGCCAATGCAGGTCATGGACTGTCTCCTTGCTTGTCGATGGTTGGTGAAGTGATTGTCGGACGAGCGAACCAGATGTGCTCGCCGTCACCGGCTTCGTCGGTCCAGACGGGGCTGGCCCGGCCGATGACGGAATCGTGTGCGATCGCGCCGAAATAGCGCCCGTCGAAACTGTCAGGTGCGCGCAGGTTCATCACGAATATCTCGCGACGGTCGATGGTGCGGCAGCCATGCCAGACAGGCAGGGGGCGGCCCTGACTATCCTCGCTTCGTGCAAGTCCGGCGATCTGCCCGTTGATCGTGATGACCAGGCCGGTGCGGCAAACAGTGTCGCCCTGCAGCGCCGCGATTTCCTTCAGGAGCGGAACACCTGTGGGGAGATAACCGCGCGTGGCGAGATAGGCGCGCAGCCTTGGTGGTGGCTCGATCACTACGCGCTCTGCGACATGCAGGCTTGATCGGCCGCGAATGAGATAGAGGCCGGTGGACACGCTGGCGCTCGCATTCCAGACCAGCACGCGCGACAGCGGTAGTGCGGCACTGAGCAAGGCCGCTGCGGCAACCGTGCCGGCCAGGATCACCGTGCGGCGCTTCATGAGCTTAGCTTTCGGCGGCGCATCCAGACGCGGTGACGATCGGGCGCATAGGCGCGGGGCTGCATTCCGGCTGCGAGCCTGTTGTGCATGTGCCGCCAGTGGTCGGGCGCGACATCGCAAGGGTCGATAGCCGCCTCTTCGACAGCATCGATCAGCGCGAAGACGTTTCGCACCTTCGGCCAGCCTCGCACCGAGAGCAGGATGTCTCCGCCCGGATCAATCTGCGGAAGCGTTGTGTAGGCTTCGTGCCTGCCGACTGCCCGCACAATGTCGAGCGACGAAAGGACCGTGCCATAATCGTTCGAGGCCCAGCGCACGAAGGCAAATAGCTGGCCGGGCACATAGCTTTCGATGCGGGTTGTGCGATCGACAATCCGCTCCGAAACCGGCTTGCCAAAACGGAGCCAATCTTCACGAACGCCTTGCTGCCAGACGAGCGTGACATGGGTCAGCGGCGGGTCGTCGTCGCACCGGCAATCGGCTATGTCAGGCGGCACGGCATCGTCGGCGATGCACAGGCGCTCGCCCGTTAGCAGGAATCCGTAGGATTCCTTGTTAGCAATGTTAAGGGGCTCGCAAGTCGAGCGTTTCTGCGGCGTTGCGCGCGATTCCGGTTCCCGATAGTCCGAACTTTCGATTCCCGATCGACCGAATACGCGGGTTCCTGATAGTCCGAACATCACACCGACTTGTCCACAGGGGCCATGCCCATTCGCCGCATGGCGGCATCAAACGGATCGACAGGTAGCGCCACGAAGTTCAGGCGCTCGCGGCCGAGCTGGTGTTCGAGTGTGAGGCTGTAGCCGGGTAGAGGCTGGCGCTGGACGATTTCGCGCATGTCGAAAGCAAAGCGTTTGAGCGGCGAGAGCGCACCTGACTTGAGGTGCAGGTGGGCGATGTCGAAACTCCACCCGCCCTTCTGTTTGCCGCCATGCTTGCGCACGATGCGGTAGAGCCAGCGTTCCAATCCGCCGGTGAGCTGGAAATAGGCCGGGTCGATCGTCAGCACGAGCGCACGGTCGAGCACGCCTTCATAGAACCAGTCGGGCACGATCATCTCGATGCCGAGCGCGCGACCGTTGCCATCGAGGCGCTCGCGCCATTCGTTGATCCAGGAGAAGCGATGGCGCCGCCGCGCGCCGAGCTGGCGAATGGAGGTGGCAACGCTCGTCGATTGCAGCCGGTCGAGCGCGGCCTTCAATCGATCATAACCTGCCTTGCCGGTGCCGCGCCGGGTGAAAGCGAGAATTTCATGCGGGGTCGCTGCGATCAGCCGCGAAGTCGGTCGTCCGGCATCGCGCGCTTCGACGATCTGGCTGGCCACCCAGATCAGCACATCGGCATCCCAGATCGTCGCCATGCCATGTTCGGCGGTCGCTTCGACGAGAATGGAAACCTCGCCCATGCGAAAGTCGATCGGTTTGATTCGCTTCGACTTGGCGAGGCTGAAGAAGGGCCAGGCCATCAGATCCTGCGCGTCGCGCGCGGCAATGTCGCCGCCGACACCGACGAACGGGTCGAGTTGTTGCGCGGCGTGTGTGAAAGTCTGGCGAGCGGCCATTGCAGCAAGCCTCAACGCCGGACAGGGCCGGTATAGCCGTCGATCCGCTTGGCGGGGTGAACCACGCCCTTGCCCGGATCGCTGGTCGAACGGCGCAGCCCCTGTTCGGCCCAGGCATCGAGGTCTTCGAGCCGGTAGACAATCCGCCCGCCGAGCTTGCGATAGACCGGGCCGGTTCCGTAGCAGCGGTGCTTTTCGAGCGTGCGCGGCGAAAGACCCAGATGCACGGCGGCATCGGGCGTGCGCAGATATTTCGGTCGGATCGGTTCGGGAACGGCATCCATGGAAGGTCTCCGCAAGAGTTGGGACGTTGCGGCGAAGGACCGCTGGTTGCGGAGGGACATGGCGCATTGCCGCGCGCCGGAGGGAGTGACGAAACCAGGTAGCGTGCATCAGTCACCCCGACCTGACGGCCTGGTCGAATCCGGGGAGTGTCCGGTAGCCGCCGTCGCGCAAGGTCTGGGCCGTGCGCAGGAGGCGCAGCGTGTGGCGTCTTTCGCCGGACGCCTTCCATTGAGCCCCGGTCAGGCGGCGCGAATTGGGATAGACGAGTTGAAACGCAAGGTCGTGCGAACCTGCCCCCTCGTTCCGGGCATCGAGCATCGCCAGCATGAGGCTGAGACGCCTGCGCTGGTAAGTGCTCGGTGCGAAAAATCGCCAGGCTCTTGTTGCAAGTTGGGTCGTTCGAAATTGTAGGAAGTGAAACAGGGCTTCCGAGCGATTGGATGCCAGAGCATCATCCGGCACCATGAAGTTTGCGGACTGCCCATCGGTTCCGTGCAATTGCCAGACACGAAATCGGGCGTTGGCGGTGTCCAGAACATGATGCAGGCCGTCGGAGCAGAAGCGTGAATGAACGGCTCGCCAGTCATGTCCAGCCAGGAACTCGGCTGTTTCGAGAGGGCCATTGTAGATGATCGTCGAACCGAACACGTCGGGTGACCAATGCGCGGGCGTATCCTTCGGCGAGTTGGCGGGCTCGCAGGGGAAAGCTTAGGCCCCATCGCCGAGCCAGGCCCTCCTTCTCTTCCTGCGCGCGATGCGGCGCGTCGCCAGCGCGCCGCTGCGTATCGTCATAGTCGCGAACATAATCAGGATTACGCCGCAGGAATTCCTGCGCGAAATCCGCGTGGTCATGATGCTTGAAGCGCTCGCCGTAATCGGATGAGCGCCACGTCGCCTCTCCTGCCATCGCGCCCTCCGTTCGAAACAAGCACGCCGGTCAGGTTCAAGAGTTTGATCCGAAAGATAAATCCACAAGGCACTAATTCTTCCGCTTGCTGCGCTACGGAAGGAAATAGATAAGATGGTTAACTACCTAGTCTGTCTGAAGATCGGGAAATACTGACTTTCTATTCGCGCGAAGCGATCTGTGTGTATCCTTTGCGCGCCATCCAGCGTGCCCGAGCCAGATGCGTGTCATGGATCGTCTTCGCCCGCACCGGCTCGCTTGCCGGATCGATTTCAAAGACAATCTGCGCGATTTCGCGCCAGTCCGCGCCTTCGGCCGCTGCATCGAGAAGACGCAGATAGGTGACGAAGTGGTCTTTGTCATACGCCGTGATCTGTTCGGACTGAGGCGCACTGTCCAGGAAGCCAGGGGAGTTCATACGGGATTAACCATATTCGATTCGTCCCTGAGATGACACGGCTGAGCATTGGTGACCATAAAATAAGGCTGCTCGCCGATTATCGCTGAAGTGGAATATCGGTATTCCTAATGGGGCATAATCGCGAGCCTGTCGAGGCGGCGGGAAATTGGCGGAATTTTCGTGACTTGGCGGAGCGTGTCGCCATTCAGAGTATACTCCGTGGTTAAATACTCTGCAATGCCGCTCTTTCGCGCTTATGAGCCTGCGCGAGATATTTGCTGTCAATTTGCGTCATCACCGTCAGGCTGTAGGCTTGTCGCAAGAGGAACTCGCTCATCGCGCCGGGATTGATCGGACCTATGTGAGCAGTCTCGAACGCTCGCAATATGCCGCCACGCTCGATGTGATCGAGAGGCTCGCTTGCGAACTGGAAATTGGTGCGGCCGAACTGCTTCGCACACCACCAGGCCAGAAGTGAGCAGGGAAAAGCCCCGCCCGGCGCTGCCGGGCGGGGCCGCTGCGCGGCGATCATTCGCCATTGGTCTTGCGGCTGCGCGTCCAGACGAGGCTGAAATTCTCGCCATCGTCATCGGCAAACAGGTTTGCGTAGATCGGGGCGACGAAGCTCGGATCGTCCAGCTTGACCGAGAGGTAATCGCGGTTTTCCTGGCTCGTCTTGCTCCATGCGGCACCGATTTCGGCGCGGCCGGCGAAGACCCGGTGAGACGGTGCGTTCTCGCTCGCCTGTTCGGTTTCCGCGACGATACGCACATTCTTCTGCTGCACGCTCATGGTGATGATTTCGCCCTTGAACCCGTTGGTCGACTTGGTGAAGTTTCCGATATTGGCCATGATGATAAGTCCTTTGCTGATGTTCGAGCCTGCGCCCACCGCAGCCTCGATGGCTGGACCAAGGCGGCTGTGCGGGGCCGGCGCATCCCGTCAGGGACCGGAGCGGCAGCGGAGGACGGCAGCGGTCGCGGCTATTTTGTTTCGCGATGCAAAGGGCGCGCCGGCGCCCGGCGGAAAATAGCCGTGATCCGCGCCGTTGCGCCCCGAGGCCACGCAAGGGCGAAGCCCGGCGGACGCCAGACAGGCCATGAACGAGGCAGCGGTGGGGCAGGCGCAACAGCGAAAGAGGCAATATCCCGAATGGCCCCTCGGATTCTCATCAGGCCGAAAAGGAGAGATGACGACTGGATCGCCATGCTTGCAGACAGACGGATCGGTTTCGACCCGGCAATCACAGGCAGAATAAACCGGTTCGCCGGGTTCGACGGCAGGACAGGTCCGCCGCATTTAAAGATCGGGTCAATCGAAGGCCGCCATTGATCGGCGCTGGTGCAGGATTCAGTGTTCAAGACCCGAGAGCAAATCTATGCCGAAGATGAGCGGATCGTTCGATCCTCGATCTGGCCGCCACCCCATGCAAGACAGCGCATCGCCGCCGCGCCGCCGACCAGCAGCGCCGAGGCAATGGCCAGCATTCTGGCTGCGAAACCTTCGTCAATCATCGCAACGGCAAGACCATGTGCGGCAAAGTATCCGGCAATCGCGGCGGGAATGGCAAAGAGCACGATACAGAGCGCGCGCAGCAGTGCCGAACTGGAGCGGGCGAGCAACTGGACGATGACCAGTGATGCGAAAGCACCACCCAGCCCGGCCAGGGCGGAAGTCATCAATCCGGCGTGCGCCGCATAGGCTGACCATGCGAGCGCGCCCCCGCACCACAGCGGCATGGCATGGATGGCAAGCGAAGTGAGAAGTCGCGCCGCCAGCAAAGCGGCAATGAGAATGAGCAAGGCAGCAATGACAATCATGCGAGCGTCCCTTCGTGGCGATATTCGCCGGACGCACCTGCCACCTCCTCCACGGCGCTTTCCGATCTGCCGATCATAGGCGCTTCATTTGTCAGGCACAACGCGGGAAGCGGGACGATCCCGCTTCCCGCGCGGTGAACAGCGCCGTTCAGGCGGCCAGCGGTTCGCTTTCCTCGACAGCGACGCTATCTGGCGTTTCGTCGGGTGCGGTTTCCTCGCAATCGGCTTCTACCTGATTGTCATCTTTGGTTTCGGCCAGCCATTGCGCGCGCTCGGCGGCATCGACCGTCGCGACACCGCCGCGCTCGGTATAAGCGGCGGGCGGGAATGCCATCCAGCGCGGCACCCAATGCTCGACCTTGGGCCGATCGTTCGCGCCGGTCAGGTGATCGGCAATCAGCCCTTTGAGGGTCGCGCCTTTCTCGGTCGCGTTTGCGCTGGCAACGGCATTGCCGCCGACTTCGGTCAGGATAGCTACCATAACCTGCTTGTCGCGCAGCAGGCCAAAGAAAGCCTCGTCGGCCTGCCAGTGACCGGCCATGTCGATGGCAAGATGCGAACCTAGCACTTCGATCAACTCGCTGCCGATGGCGAGCGTTTCCGCCATGACCAGCGCCATGACTTCCATCACGTCCGCATCGCTCAAGGCGAGTAGGCAATGGAACAGCGGCACGAGATCGGAGCCGTAACGATCCTGACAGAGACTTTCCCGCTCGCCGTCGAAGTCCAGCAGTTCCAGCAGCCGCTTTCGGCGCGCCGAAAAAGCGGCATCGGCGGGGCTGGCGGCAACGCTGTCATTGATTGCCTCATTGCGATGGAAATGATCCGCCGGTTTGAGGCTCCAATGCGCCGATCCGCAGACCATGTGCGCCGCCGTCACACGCGAGGCGAGCGCCGGATTGCCTGCAAGGGCTTCGCGCACCACCGCATGACGGTGAAGATCGACATAACTAGCCAGTGTCGAGGTCAATTCGGGGCGACGGGGCTTTGCGTCCACCTGCTCGCCGCGCGCGCGCTTCGCCGCCGCCTGCGCCTCGCGCCGCGTGATATAGCCTTCGTGGAAGATTGCCTCGCCATTGGCGCGAAGCTGGATATAGACGCGCCCGCCTTTGCGCTTGGGTGCATGGTCGAACTCCCAGATCGAGAAAGGCTCGATGGACGGGACGATCACTGCATCGGCCCAGCCTGCTTCAAGATAGGCGGCCTTGCGCTTCTCGACCTCGGCCATCTGCGCTTCCCAAAAGGCATCGCTATCCGTGAAATAGCCATCCTCCCCGAACAGATCGGCAACGATCTGGCCGGGATAGGATTCCAGCTCGAACAGCGCGACGGCGGTGGAAATCGAGACGCCGCCGAACAGCCACGCCTTGAGCTGACCGCCGCGCGGCGCATAGGCATCGGCATCGTCGAACAGGGCGAGCCACGCCTTCTGCTGCGCCTTGCTGGCGAGCGTCAGGTGACGCATGGTCGCCGCGTCAATTTCGGCGGCGCGGTAAGCCTCGCGGATACGCGGCAGGAGATTTCCGAGAGCGAGAATGCGCTTCACCTGCGCCTCGGTGAGCGCGAAGGTCGCGGCAATTTCCTCGACATCACGGCCTTCCTTCACCAGACGGGTGAAACTCTCCCATTGCGTAACCTCGTCAGGTTCCTCGCGCATCAAATTCTCGATCATCGAGATTTCCAGCGCATCGGCATCGTCGCCTTCGCCGGTCACGATGCAAGGCAGGGCGCGTTCGTCGCCGCATTCCTTGGCGGCTTCGACGCTGGCGAAATAGCGCCGTTTGCCCGCCAGAATCTCGAACTGGTTGGGCTGGCCATTGGGACGCACGAATAGCGGCGTCAGGACGCCACGCTTCTTCACGGACGGCAAGATGTCGCTGACATCGGGCGTCTTTCGTCCCCGCCGCATATTAAGGGCTGAAACCGAAAGACGTTCGAGCGGGATATGTTCGATCTGCATAATGCTTACTCCTAGTCATTGTCTTGGATTGGGTGGCCCCGCCCTCCGGTCGGGGGCTTGGGAGGCGGAAGGCGGGGCCGGTTGGTCCCGCATCGGAGGGACAATTCCGATGCGGGCATCATCCGCCGTGGGGCATCACGGCGGTGAACGGCTTCGCTCGCGCGCCACCGCCAGCGCGGCGCGCAGCAAGTGGTCGGGATGCTCGGTGATCTGGCTGCACAGCCGCGCGGCTTCGGCATAGACCGACAGCGGATGACTGGCGGCGAAGGAGAGGTCGCGCTCGATCCGCAATCCAAGCGGCAAGCGCACCGATGCGATTTCGGTCAGGCTGGCCGATCCCAATTCAGGGAATCCGAAACCGAGATCGCACAGGCCGAACAGCGTATCGCCGTCCGCGTCGAGTTCCGAAAACAGCCAGGTCGCCGCGCCAACGGGATTGAAGAATTTGACGACCGGCACATGATCGGCCTCGCACCGACCATTGGCCAGCAGCCGCTCGCGCAGGGATTTGGTGAGAAGGTCCATCGCATCGCCTCCCGTCAGAACATTTCGATCTGGTTGCGGGCATTCGTGTCGAACAGTCCGTGATCGGCAGGCCGCTGACTCCTGCGAGGCAGCAGCGGCGCATTGGCCAGCACTGTCAGACGGGCACCCAAAGTGACCGGCGCGACACCGGGCACCAGCGTCTGCGAACCGGCCTCGGTGTCCTCGGCTTCGAAAGCGCTACCTTTCGGGACAGGATCGGGCTTGCTGCTCATGCCGTTTGCTCCTGCGGAGCGGCTTGGCAGTGCAACAGAAACTCCGCTGCCTTGCTCGCCTGACCGGCTGCTTTGAAGATCGCGCGATTGTCAGCGCGCAGATCCGCCAGCCAGCTGCCGAGATAGTCAGCATGGCGCACGGTCGGTTCGATGCCGAGCGCGGCACAAAGGAAAGCCGAAGCCAGTTCGGCCACCAGTTCCTCGCGCGCATAGGGCGCGGAACCGAACCGCCCGGTCTGATCGCGGTCGAGCCGCGAGCCGTGGCCTGTCCAATGGCCCAACTCGTGAAGCGCGGTGCGATAATAGTCGATCTGGTGATGAAAGGCCGGTTGCGGCGGCACCATCACGAAATCGCCGGGGGGCGCATAGAACGCCTTGTCTCCGCCGATCCTGAAATCCGCTCCCGTGGAGGCAATCAGTTCCTCTGCTGCGCGGTGCAACTCGCGCTCCGGCAAAGGCGCTGGTTCGGAAACCATCCCTTCGGGCAGGCCATCGCATTGCGCGGCATTAAAGACGGTAAAGCGCTTGAGGAACGGAATGGCGCGCGCTTCCTCGCCGCTCTCGACCTGCTCGCGCTCGTCCTTCGGAACAAAGCGGTCGGCATAGAATACGGTGCGCCCACGCTCGCCCTTGCGGACGCAGCCGCCAACGGCCAGCGCCTGCCGGAAGGTGAGCCAGTCCTGCGAGGGATAACCGCCCTCGATGACCGCGCCCCACAGGACAAGGATATTGATCCCCGAATAGGGGCGCTTGGTCACCGCATTGCGCGGCAGGCCGAGCGAGGCTTTCGCCTTGCTCCACGGCCTCACCCACGGAAACACGCCTTCCTCAAGCTGCCCGATGATTGTCGCGGTGACTTCATCATAGAGCGATGCGCGGGAGCTATTCCCGCGCGCGGCGCTGCGCGCCGCCTTTACACGCCCGCCACCAGCCCGAACCTTTGACTTTCCACGCGCCATCGTCGCCTCCCGATCTGCCCAAATCCGCACACCGGCCCCCGGAAGGGGCGGGGTGGGCGGTGACAGCGACCAGAAAGGTGCGGGCCGGACAGCCGCACCCGCATGGATCGAGTGGCTGGCTGTCCAGCCAGTTGGACAAGGGCTGCAATGCAATGGAAGACCCGGAAGCGAAGCGACGGGTTGCGGCAGGCCGGACCGTGCCTAGACGGGAGCGCCGCCCACCCCGCCACTTCCGCGGGCCGCACCAACAACGCCGGCGCGCTCGCGCGCCGTCCGCAGCAACCTGCTCATGCAGCCAGTCAGGCCCAGCGACCAGCGATGTGCCGAAGACAGATTATGCGCACCTTGAATGGAGGCGTGTGCCGCACGTGCCAGGATCGGCCGCTCCGGCGGGGCATGTCGTCCGGCAGGCCGATCCTCTGAGCAATTCAAGCCGCAATCAGCGTGCGCGCGGGGCCATGAACAGAAAACGCCGCGCCCTCAGGAGCAGGCTGGCAAGCCTGCGGGACAGAGCGCGTCATCAGCCCCGCTCCGCTTCACGGGGCGTTGCGGGGTGTCCCCGCAGAAGGGGTAGCCGGAGACAGCGAAGCAGGCTCCGGCTCAGGGGAAGGCTTTCCCCTCCTCAATGAGAATCACAGCGAATTCAGGTCAACACCGCCCATCCAGCGTGTTGACCGAGTGTTGACCACAGCCAAATCAAGCGAGAACGCAAAGATCGTCGCCTCTATAAAAGATTGACTTATAGGTGAAAAATGGAGCGGGCGAAGAGATTCGAACTCTCGACCCCAACCTTGGCAAGGTTGTGCTCTACCCCTGAGCTACGCCCGCTCACTGGCGCTCCGCAGATTCGGCTCAAAGCCATCCATCTGCTGGGGAGGCGGCGCGATTAGCAGCGAGCGCGCCTGCCCGCAAGCGGAAAATGACGCCCTTGCGGTGCAGGCCGCCAACCGCCACAGTCCCCCTTCACATTCGCGCCTTACGCCCCACATGAAGGCAGCAGAGCAGGGGCAGCGTTCGCCTCGCCAATACCGGATCAGGAGCACATATCTTGGCAAGCATGGGCTTAAACCTCGACGAGCAGAAAGCGGTCGACCGTTTCAAGAAGGATGTTGTCGAACCATCGATGACCAAGCTGGTCATCCTCGATTTCTGGGCGGAATGGTGCGGGCCGTGCAAGGCGCTGACACCGGTGCTGGAAAAAGTGGCCGCGGAATATGCCGACAAGGGCGTGGTGCTGGTGAAAGTGAATGTCGATGAAGAGAAATTCATCGCGGCGCAGTTTCAGGTGCGATCTATCCCGACGGTTTACGCCATGTTTCAGGGCCAGCCGGTAGCTGACCTCACCCAGGCGCGCACGGAAGGGCAATTGAAGCAGATGCTCGACCAGATCCTCAGCCAGGTGCCGGTGCAAGCGGGCGGGGCTGACGAGCAGCCGGGCCAGGATGTGAGCCAGTTCGTCGACATGGCGGAACAGGTCTTGAGCGATGGCGATGCCGCGCGCGCGGTCACGATCTTTGCCCAGGTGGTCGAAATGGCGCCAGACAATGTCACCGCGCATTCCGGCCTGATCCGCGCGCTGGTGGCGGCCGGCGAAGCCGCGCAGGCGCAGCAGATCTTCGATGCCATGGAACCGACAATCCAGTCTGACCCTGCCATGGCGCCTGCGAAAAGCGCGCTGGAGCTGGCTGCCAATCAAGTTGATGACAGCGAGTTGGCGGGCCTTCGCGACGCGGCATCCGCCAATCCCGACGATATGGACGCGCAATTCGCGTTTGCAGAGGCTGCTTTTGCCGCCGGTGCGCGCGATGAAGCCGCAGAGACCCTGCTGGCAATGATCGCGAAGGATATCGAATGGAACGATGGCGCGGCGAAAGCCAAGCTGCTGCAAATCTTTGAAGCGGTGGGGCTCGAAGACGAATGGGTTGTCGCCAACCGCCGCAAGCTTTCGCACATCCTGTTCGGCTAAGGCTTTCGTGACTACGCGCCTTTCGATCTTCCCCTTGCCCGGGGTAATCCTGTTCCCGGGGTTGCAATTGCCGTTGCATATTTTCGAGCCGCGCTACCGTGCGCTGGTGGGCGATGCGCTGGTGCGCAGCCGCCGGATTGCAATGATCCAGCCGCAGCGGCCGGTCGATGGCGCCCCGCTCTACGACATCGGTTGTGTCGGGCGGATCGGCGATATCGAAGCGATGGATGACGGGCGCTACAACCTTGTGCTTGAAGGCGAGGCCCGCTTCCGGATCATCCGCGAACTGGATGTGACGACGGCATTCAGGCAGGTCGAAGCCGAACTGATCGAAGAGGATGACAGCGCGGTTCTGTCCGCGGTCGAACGCGCAAGCTTCGAACGCGAAGCACGCCGCTTTGCTGACAACCAGGGCTATAGTGTCGACTGGAATTCGGTCGAGCGGCTCGATGATGAAAGCCTGATCAATGGCGTGTCACAGATCGCGCCGTTTGATCCCGCATCGAAGCAAGCGCTGCTGGAAGCGCCCGACTTGCCGGCACGCTGCGAATTGCTGATCCAGCTGATGTATTTCTATGGCCGCCGCGACGGCGATGATGACCGGGTGACTCTGCAATAAATCGCAGTCTTGCGACACAGCGTCGCAGAACAATGCTTTGCCCGCATCCCAAAAGTAACTAAACGGTTATTTATGAATATCCAGACTTTCCCCACCAAGGGCGAGCGCACCCGCGCGCATATCATCGCCAGCGCCGCCAGCCTGTTCTGGCGCAAAAGCTTCAACGGTGTCTCGGTTGATGACATTGCTGCCGAAGCGCAAGTCAACAAAGCCACGATCTATCGTTACTTCGCTGACAAGGCGGATCTGGCGTTGGCTGTGATCCGGCACCAGGGCGTGCTTTCAATGGAACATGTGTTCGAAGCCAGCATGGCTGCCAACACCGGGCCGGAAAGGCGGCTCGCGGCCATTTATGCCAAGGCCTACCATGTCCATGCTCAGACGAAGTCGGAAACCGGCGACCTTCTGGGGTGTCCGGTGATTGGCCTGGCGCTCGAGTTGAGTTTCGAGATGCCACATATTCGCGAGGAGGCGCACCGCATCTTCTCCCAGGTCGAAGCATATCTGGTCGAAATTGCCGAGCAGGCATCGGCACAAGGAAGGTACGCTGGATCACCCGACGAGCTTGGCGCGACCTTGATGCAGTTGATGCATGGTGCCTTTGCCTCTGCGCGCATTGCGTCTGATCCCACCCGCATTCTTGATGCCGGGCACGCTTCGTTGGCGCTGCTTGGCTATCCGGAAACCCGCATCATCCAGCAGGAGCAAATGGCATGAACCTTCCCCTCTACACAGCCGCATTGGGTGCAACGATCCTGCTCTTGCAGACCGTGCTGATGATGGCGGTGGGCCTGAACCGCATAAAGGGCCCGGTTATCGGCCTCGACGGGACGAAGGATTTCGAACGCAAGGTGCGCCGTCACGCCAACCTGGCTGAAAGTTCGGGCCTGGTGATCGCAGTCCTCGCCGTGCTGGAGATTATTGCTGGCCAGACCTGGTATGTTGCCGCCTTGTGCACATTGTATCTGGTCGCGCGTCTCACTCATGCGCTTGCATTTTCTTCGCTTGCCGGATCGCATGCCGAGAATGTGACTGGCGCGCGCAAGCTCTTCGCCCTTGGCCGGGTCGCGGGTGCATTCGGCACTCTCATGACCGGCTTCGGCACTGCCGCTGCGATCGGGTTCAACCTGATCTGAAGCTGATCGCTAGATCCCGAAGCTGCCTTTCAGCCCGTCGATCACATATTGCGCTGCTAGCGCGGCGAGTAGCACGCCCAGCAGCCGTGTGATCACCGCTTCCACGCGGTCACCCAGCAAGCGGATCAGCGGGCCCGCAGCGACCAATGCAACCGCTGTGATCAACAGCACCGCACCCAATGCCCCGAGGACCACCAGCGTCTCTTGCGTGCCGCTCGCTTCGTTCTGAAGCAGCATGATCGCGGCAATCGCGCCGGGCCCCGCCAGCATCGGCATGGCCATCGGGAACACCGAGACATCCTCGATCTCTGGCGTCGCGGCGACTTTCTCCGCCCGCTCTTCACGGCGCTGCTGGCGTTTCTCGAACACCATCTCGAAGGCGATGAAGAACAGCATCAACCCGCCCGCAATACGGAAACTGTCTAGCTGGATATGCAGCGCGCTGAGCAGTTCCTGCCCAAAAAGCGCGAAGAACAGCAGGATCAAGGTTGCGATGAATGTCGCCCGCAGCGCCATATTGCGCGCTTGCTGAGGCGGCGCGTTCTTTGTCAGCCCGGCGTAAATCGGTGCACATCCGGGCGGGTCGATCACCACGAACAGCGTGATGAAGGCAGAGAGGAACAGCTCCAGCATGGCTTAGCCTGCGCTCGCTTGTGGCGGGCCAGCCGGCATTTCCTGATCAAGCCCGGTCTGCCATTTGCGCTGATAGAAATAATCGACGATGAAGCGCCGCTCGCCCGGCCCGCGATGCTCCCAGCGCCAGCGCAGCGTGCCATCGTCCGACACTTCGCCGCCCTGGCTGAAATCCCCGGCAATCGAGAAAGCGGGTGGCGCAGGCAGCGGGTCGCCGCGCCTTGGGCAATCGGCGAAATTGCCTGCGACTGCATCGATTGCGGTCACCACGATATCACCGTCCTGAATGTCATCTTCGCGCGGCGGCGGCTGCGGATCGTCGGGTGACCCGACATCATAGCTCCACAGATAGTCACCATTATCCTGGCGTTCCCAAACAGTGATGAAATTGCCGACCAGCCCTTGCGGATCGCGAAAGCGGCCGGTGCTGACCGCGACCGCGCCATTGCAGCTCATCCAGATCGCGCGCGGCGCCCATTGCACCGGCGTTTCCGGATCGCTTTGCGCGGCGAGCCAAGGGTCTGCAAGGATCGGCCCATCGCGGCCATGAAGCAGCGCGCCCGGTGCAGCAAAAGCACGGAACGCGGTCCATTGGCCCTGCTCGCGCGCGGCGCGGGCAAATTCGATCTCGCGCGCGACGATCCTGCTCGGTTGCGCTTCACCAGGTGCACCCGCCAGCATGCGATTGATCATTTGTTCGGGCAGGCGAGGCCGCTGGTTCGAGGAGCAGGCGGCTAACGCGCTGAGCGCTACGATTGAAACCAGGGTTCTGATCATACGGCGTTTCCTAGCCGTTCGGCCTTCGCTTGTCGAAGGCGAAAAGACTCAAAGGTTCTCGGGAACCGCCAGCCCTTCGTTGCGATGCGCAGCGACCAGCGTGTTCCGCAGCAGGACAGCGATGGTCATCGGGCCCACGCCGCCGGGCACAGGCGTGATCGCACTGGCAACTTCGCTTGCTTCATCATAGGCCACATCGCCCACCAGCCTGCCCTTTTCAGCGCCCGGCTCCGGCGGCAGGCGATTGATGCCAACATCGATCACAGTCGCGCCGGGCTTGAGCCATTCGGCCTTGACCATTTCCGGCCGGCCAACTGCGGCAACGACGATATCCGCGCGGCGCACCACAGCAGGCAAGTCCCTGGTGCGGCTATGCGCGATGGTAACAGTGGCATTGGCATCCAGCAGCAGCTGCGCCATCGGCTTGCCGACGATGTTCGACCGCCCGATCACCACGGCTTCCAGCCCTGAGAGATCGCCCAAGCGGTCCGTCAACAGCATCATGCAGCCCAGCGGCGTGCAAGGCACGAAGCCGCCTTGGCCCACACTCAGCCGCCCGGCATTGATCACATGGAAGCCGTCAACATCCTTGTCCGGGCTGATCGCGGAGATGATCGCTTGCTCATCGAGGTGTTCCGGCAGCGGCAGCTGGACAAGAATGCCGTCAACCGCCGGATCATTGTTGAGCTGTTCGACCAGAGCCAACAGATCGGCTTCGCTGGTATCGGCAGGCAAGCGGTGCTCGAAGCTTTCCATGTTGGCCGCGAGCGTCGCCTTGCCCTTGCTGCCGACATAGACCTGGCTCGCCGGATCTTCGCCCACCAGCACCACAGCCAAGCCAGCCTTGCGCCCGGCCTTTGCAGCGAAGTCAGCGGCCAGTTCGCCCACCCGCTCGCGCAGGCGCGCGGCAAAAGCCTTGCCGTCAATTCGCGTGGCACTCATCCGATCAGGCGCTCACAATAATGCTGCGCAAGACGATCAGCACGATCTGCATCACGATGATCAACACCAGTGGCGAGAAATCGAGCGCGCCGGTCTGCGGCATGATATTGCGGATCGGCCTTAAAACGGGATCGAGCAAGCGATTGATCGAATTGTAGAAAGCCATCAGGAAATCGTTCGACTGGTTTACTACGTTGAATGCGAACAACAGCCCGATCACGAACTGGATAATGATCAGCATCACCAGCACATTGGTGAGCAGTGAGATAATCTCGTAAAGCGCGTAGAGAGCTTGCATTGTAATCGTATCCGTTCTTTGCGTCCCGAACGCGTATTACCTTAGTAACACGCCTGTGACCAACCCTTTTGTTTTCGCTGGCTGGGTTTTCGCAGCGCTAGCCGATTGATCAGGCGCGCACCAGCGTGCCCGCTCCTCGCGCTGTGAAGAATTCCAGCAGCATGGCATGCGCCACCCGGCCATCCAGCACAACCGCAGCTTCGCAGCCGGATTCAACCGCCTTCACACAGGTTTCAAGCTTGGGGATCATCCCGCCGGAAATCGTGCCATCATCCTTCAGCTTGGCGATATCGGCAGGGGTCAGGTCAGTCATCAACTGGCCTTGCTTGTCCAGCACACCCGCTACATCGGTCAGCAGGAACAGCCGCGCCGCACCCAGCGTCGCCGCGATCGCGCCTGCCATGGTATCCGCATTGATATTGTAAGTGTGTCCTTCGCCATCGGATCCGATCGGGGCGATCACAGGGATCATGCCTGAAGCGACCGCGGTATCAATGATGGTGGTGTCGACATGTTCAGGCTCGCCAACGAAACCCAGGTCGACCGCTTTCTCGATATTGCTGTCAGGATCGCGTGTGGTGCGTTCCACCTTGCGCGCTGTCACCAGCCCGCCATCCTTGCCTGAAATGCCGATTGCCTTGCCGCCCGCTCCGGCCAGCCAGCCGACCAGCTGTTTGTTGATCGCGCCTGACAACACCATTTCGGCGACCTCGGCGGTGGCCTTGTCCGTCACGCGTAAGCCATCGACGAAAGTGCTTTCCACGCCCAGCTTCTTCAGCATCTCGCCGATCTGCGGCCCGCCGCCATGCACCACCACCGGGTTGATGCCGACCGCTTTGAGCAGCACGATGTCTTCCGCGAAATCGCGCGCTGCCTCGGGATCGCCCATTGCGTGCCCGCCATATTTCACCACGAAAGTGCGCCCGGCATAGCGCTGGAAGTAAGGCAGCGCTTCGATCAGCACTTCGGCCTTGGCAAGTGTGGTCTTGTCGCTGCTGTCCGTCATCGCATTCGCATCCTCAATGGGCTCGCCAGCGCGCTTAGCGGCTTGCGTCGCGCCTGCAAAGCGCCAACCCCTGTGTCAGGCGCATCACACTTGAGCACGTCACTTCGGGAAAATGCGGATTTCCGTCTAGGTTTCAACGGTTTCGATTGACCGACTCGGCAATTCAATAGATTCTGCGCATCAGGGATTGGACGGAAGGAAACCCTCAAATGAAGTTGAATGTAGTTCGGCTCGGCCTGATGGTCGGTGCCATGGCCCTTGCTGTGCCTGCAGCAGTTGCGCAAGACGTGGAAGAATCTGTCGAAAACACTGTTCCACAAGAGTTTGGCGAAGCCGCTTCGGCAACCGGGATGACGGCAATCGAAACCGCTGTCACTGAGAAACCTTGCGAGTTGCATGTATGGCCCACCGAGAACTATCTCGGAATCAAGATGGGCTTGCTCTCAGGGTTTGGCGCGATCGGTGCGGTAATTGATCACGCCGGACACAAGAAGGGCGTCACAACGGTCAAGGACTTGATGCGCGAATATCTTGGCCCGGACGTTCAAGTAACCGAGCTCGACAAACTCGGATATGTTGAACTGCTGGGCCTTGATCCTGACAAATATCAGGTGGTTCTACAGGCGCCAACGCCCTGGAGCGAGGATCTAAAAGACAATCCAGAGCTAAAGACCCAGGTGAAGGCTTTCAACAAGAAGCTCAAGGGAAGTGAACGTGTGAGCGAAAGTGAAACTCCCTGTTATGCCGAACTCGTGACCACGCATATCTTCTATCACAAGGCGATGATGTATGGCTCGAATCTGTTTACCGGTTGGGTTTATCGCGAGTTTGATGGAGGCAGCGTGACCCGGCGAGGCACGGGCCAGGTCAAGAACCCGCTTGAGCATTTCCCGCCCAAAGACGAAACCATGGTTGAAGCGGCGCAGGTCGAACTGCGCGATGCCTATGCCAAGGACTTCGCCGAATACGTTGAAAAGAAAATCGGCGTCTGAGAATCTTGCTTTTCGCTAGCGGTCGAGCGCGGCCGCTAGCGATGCAAAATCGCTGTGCCCGGTGACAGGCGTGATCCGTTCCGCCCACAGGGCATCGATCTGTTCGGCGATTGCTGCGGGCACCTGGTTGGCGTCACTGCCTTCGGCCTGCACCTTGGTCGACTCGCTATCGTGCGGAATCCCGAGCTTGGTTTCAAAGGCCGCAGCGAACATCGCATCGTCGAAACGATCCTTGTGCGCATACATGAATTCGCGACTGGTCATGTCTTCTACCAAGCCCACTTGCTCCTCTGTCAGCGAGATTCCGCACAGCGCGGCAAGCCGTTCGATCATCGCGCGCTTGTTCTTCACCGCCCAGCGATAGGTCGCCAGCAAGGTGTCAGGCTGATCACGGCGTGCATACCAGCTGAGCAGATGCGTGTAATAGTCGCAGCCGCCCGGCCCGCCGCTCATCCAGAATGGCATGAAGTCATCCAGGCTCACTGCGCCCCGCTCGATCACCCATCCTTCAAAGAAGCGATGCATCGAAATGAAGGTTTCATGCGGATCGCGCAGCGTCACGACATAGCGGCACCCGGATGGCAGCCGCTCATATTCGCGATGCGACTTGAACCCGCGCGGCTGCGCCCTTTGAGGCAGGTTCATGTCGTGATCGATCACCGGTGCGCTGTCTTCCCACGGGGTCATCCGGCTGATGTCGTCAAAGTCCATGTCGCCCTTGCCGGTTGCGGCGATCATGCGGATCTAATGGAACATCTGTTGCATCATGGTGGTGCCGCTTTTGGCCCAGCATGTGATGAAGACATCGCCCGGCTCAGCATCAAGCGGGCGGAAATGCTCCGGCTCGATCTGCGCGAGCGCGCCCATGTTGATCCCGAATTCCTCGATGCTGCGCGCGCGGCGCCCAAGCCCAACGGCCATTGCCTATGCCCCTTCTCAAACGCGACCTCTCATGACTGCTCGCACGCATCCCGCGCCGGTGCAAGTAGAGCCGAGTGATGATTTTATTCTGCAGCGTGTAACCAAACCGCTCCTTGCCCCGAAGTCTCCCATGTCTCCTGTAACCAGGGAGTCGTGCAAAGACATTCTCGGGAGTGAATACATGAACACCAAACAAACCAAAGGCGGCATCGCCCTCGCCATCGCGGCAGGCCTTGCTGCAGCCTGTTCGCCAGCTTCGGACAGCGGTTCTGCAAACCAGTCAGGGTCAGTCGACAATCTCGACCCGCAAGAAGTTGCCGCCGCTGAGAACCCCGATGGCGAGAAAGAGAAGTGCTACGGCGTAGCGCTGGCTGGCCAGAATGATTGCGCCGCTGGCCCCGGCACCAGCTGTGCGGGCACCAGCACCACAGATTACCAGGGCAATGCCTGGAAATACGTCGATGAAGGCACTTGCCTTGAAATCGAAACCCCTAATGGCACCGGTTCGCTGGAGCCCATTACTGCCTAGCTCACTCGGGTCGCATGTCTTCCTTAAGGAAGATGCGAGTGGGACGGGCCGGCAGGAGCGATCCTGTCGGCCCGTTTTCTTTTCTCGCGCCAAAACCCACGGTGCCACTCAGCCTTGGGCGTAACGCTCGCGATGCGCAACCTCGACCATCTGTGCAAATGTGGCATAGGGCGCGGGGTTGTCTGCGCTGTTGGCCAGGCGTTCGCGTGACGCCGCGCGCATCACCGGGTCTGCTGTGATCCCCGTCCCTTCGACCAGCCGGTTCATCAAATTGAAAATGCCGGTTACGGCAACTGTCGTGAACAACGCCTCTTCGCCCCAACCGGCATCATAGACGGCCTGTGCCAGCCTATCGCCGACCATGGCCGGGGTCAGTGTCAGCACGCGGGCATATTCAAGCAGCGGCAAAAGCCGCGCATCAATCCCTGCCGAAGCCGGATCGGCCACGAGCTGCTCGAACACATCGGGATCGATCCCGTGCACTTCGGCATAGGCGCGATGCGCGCCATGGCAAAAATCGCATTGGTTGAGGCCTGACACATAGGCCGCGATAAGCTCGCGCTCTGCCACGCTCAATTCCGACGGTCCGCGCAGGATCGCGTCATGGTAATCGCACAGCGCGGCAAAGCCTCGCGGATATTTCGACATCACGTCGATCATTTCGGGATTGTCGGGAAGCGACGGCAATTTTGACATGGGTTTCTCCTGCGACCGGAAGCGCGGTGCATAAGGTGTCACGCAAGCAGCGGCAAGCAATGCGGGCGCGCAGTTCCAGCCCGGCAATTGCCATGCTAGAGCCTGCGCCATGCTCAAGCGTCGCCAATCAGGATCGCGCCGTCAACGCTGGCTCAACTGGTGGATCGTGTGGCGCATACCCGTGCTGCTGATGGTGCTGATGCTGGCCTGGTGGTTCATCTATCGCCCGATCGCGGCCAACATGGCCGAATGGAACAGCGTTGAATACGAGTTCGGCATTTGCGGAGAGCGCGGGCGCAGCTTTGCCTGCGTGAGCGATGGCGACACAGTGACGCTGGGCTTTGGCAGCAGCGCGCGGCGGATCCGGCTGACCGGGTTTGACGCACCGGAGATCGAGGGGCGGTGCGAGGCGGAAAGCGCCAAGGCATTGGCCGCACAGGCCGCGCTGCGCGCCTGGCTCAATCGCGGGCCGTTCGAATGGGACGGCGGGGCAGAGCCCCCGCGCGATCGCTATGGGCGAGAGCTGCGCAGCGTGCGCCGCACCTTTCCCGATGGCAGCCGCGAAACCCTCGCTGACCACATGATCAGCCGCCGCCTGGCCGAAGGGCCCGGCCCGTGGGAGCGGCGCGACTGGTGCCGCTAAGCCCGGCGGGCGCGGTTATTGCTCTTCGGCATCCTCGCTGGCGGGCACATTGGTCATTTCGACATCGGGGATATCGACCGGAACCTCGTCCGGATCGACTTCGCGCACGATCAACTCGCCGCCGCTCTTGTCTTCAACCGCGGCTTCATAGCTCTTCTCTTCCTGCGCCTGATTGCAAGCCGCAACCGCCAATGCAGCCACCATCGCCAGCGTCACGCGCGGGGCATGTTCGTCAAACTTCTTCATGCTGTTACTCCTCTGGCCTTGGTGACAATCGCAGTGATTTCATCGAGCAGCGCCAGCCGCTGTTTCTTGAGGGTTTCGAAACGCTCGTCGCTTGCCGCTTCGGTTTCGGCTTCGATGCGGTGCACTTCGCGATTGACCTCGTGATACTCGTCCGCGAGCCGCGCGTAATGCGCATCGCCTGCTTTCAGTTTGGTCAGCAGATCGCGGTCACGCTTGAAGATCGCGGTCAGTTCATTGGGGGTGTGCTGGGACATATCTGCCTCTCTCATTGGGTGGTGATGCAGGCATTATGGCGGGGAGTCGCGAGAGGTGCTTTGATTGAGGTCAATTTCCCCTCCTCAAATCCTACAGGATGGAACACATGGAACACAGTCCATGGGGCGAAAAGCCTTGCGGGCGATATTGCCCCTAAACTTCTGGAATATAGCGCGAATTGAGCGAAATCGGGCATATCACGCGACGTAGCATTCGCGCGGGCGTGTCGGAAATTGGAAAGGGGCATGGGCATGCGCTAAAAACGCCATCGATGAGCATCGTCAAAGCCGGAACCGCCTATTGGGCGCTGATCTTCGCGCTGGGGTTCGTGCTGGGCACAGTGCGCACGCTGTGGGGTGCAGCGGCGCTGGGCGAAGGCAATTTCATCCTGATCGAGATACCCGTGATGCTCACGGCGAGCTGGCTCGCCGCGCGCTGGTTGGTGGCGCGATACGCCGTGCCGCGCGGGCGGGCGGCGCTGGCGATGGGCGGCATCGCCTTTGCGCTGCTGATGCTGGCGGAGATCATGCTGACTGCGATGCTGGGAGGTGACCCCAGGGAATGGCTCGCGAGCCTTGCCACCCCGCCTGAGCTTTACGGCTTCCTGGGCCAGGTCGCATTCGGGCTGATGCCGTGGCTCGTAACGCTTCGCGAGAGCCGCGCATGATGGCGCGCGATAATGGGCTTCAAGCGGTCAAATTTTCGAGCATGGCTAAGAAATTGCGCCAGCCCATCGCGGTTCCGACGACCAGCACGATGGCCTGCAGCGCTGCAATGGCGTGCAGCTCGTTGCTGAAGGGTTGCTTGCGCGTCTTGTGCCGGAACAGATGCCGCCCGGCATAGGCACCGGGGGTGCCGCCCAGGAAAGCCCAGGTTAGCAGCACCGCTTCGCTGATCCGGCTACGACCCGTTTCCGCCAGCCATTTGTCGATGCCGAAGGCCGCGAACGCGACGAAGTTGATCGCGACCAGGCAATAGATGAGCCATTCGAGCAAGAGCGGGCCGATCATCGGCATTCACCAGAAGTAGACGATCAGAAACACGCCAAGCGGCAGTGTGACAATTGCTGGCAGGAACCAGTCGCTGTCGATTACCTTGCGTGCGGGAGAAAGACGCAACCCGCCGTCAGACCATTCGGTCTCGCCCAGCCTTCGCGGCTTGGATGTGTCAAGCTTGTGCAGATCGCCCATGGGGCCTGATAACTCTCAAGGATTGACGATCCGGTAAATTTGGGCGCGCATGTGTGGTATTCGAAAGTGCTGCTGGGCGGGTGTTAGATGGCAGCTCGTCATTCCCGCGCAGGCGGGGAAGCGAAGCTGACCCAAGGTCAATCCAGAGAAAAAAAGCTGGACCCCGGATCAAGTCCGGGGTGACGAAAATCAGTTAGGAATTGGCGCGTCATCGATCTTCGTGCCTTTGCGCCTTTGCGTGAGGAATTTAGTGCACTGTCACCGTAATCCGAATTCAGTCCCTCAGGCTGTCTAATACCGAGATCACATCGTTGGGCTGCAATGCCCATCTGTATGCTGGGTGGACCTCCCAATCGAAACCGAAATCAACCGCTGAGTTAGACAAGAATCGACTCTGATTAAAATATCTACGGACTATGTTACCGTCCTCTAGCCTCTTACGGGCTGTAATAAAATCTATCTTTTAAAGAAAACTTAGAATATCTCGATCCGTTGAGACCGTCTTACTTGTAAAAACTAGATTCGTTCGCCCTCTTATATCCTTGATTTTGGCGATCAGTTCATCGGTAGTATACTGGAATTTCTTACTTGTCTTCCCCGACTTTGACGCAGGCTTGAAGTTGAGCAATAGATGGTAAATATCGGGCAATTCACTTTTAAATTCGTTCACTAGGTCCTGAAGTCGCTCCTCAGAATAAGTTTCGAACGCATCTCGCAAGTCAGAGGACCTAATTATTGAATGGTCCGCAGTGAACGCATTCGCAGCGGCAGCATGTAAGAGTTTAACCAAGTCTCTAGGTCTGGCACGGCAAAGTGAAAGCAGAACATTGTGAATCGGTCTGTTTGACCAATGCCCTGATCCTTGAAAGCTCTCCTCAATCACGCGTTTGAGAACTTTCTCCGTGATATTCTGCTGGTACTTTAGAGCGGATATCTGCGAAAAGGACGTGCTTGGCGAAAAGAATGTAGCCACTCGGAAGGCTATGAGTCGGAGTATGTCATCGTTGGTCCACGCTAGCCAAACGATGTTAGTTTCGATTTTGTCAGTGGATTCGTCTGATGTCCGAAACAAAAAATAGACATCGGTGCGCAACCCGATTCTGCACCTAAATCGACGATCTTGGTTCGTAATGTCTCGAATGGCATTCACTAATGCCGAAACATTCGCAATGTCTTCCTTTGATGCGGTCCAACCTCTGTCCATGTCATCGACATAGACATGGATTTCTTCCTCTCTGAGAAAATTTTCCAGAATAGCAGATTGTATTGAATCTGATATCTTGGGCTTTATTTTTTTAAAAACGCCGACTATTGAACCGACTAAGTCTTTACCGACTGAAATTCCCTCCGCGTCGTCCAAGTCAGAAATCTGCTCGACCGCTTTTCTCGCGACTACTTGCTCAAAATCCGATTTCCAGTTCGCTATCCTTTTGTTGAACGGAACTCCTTTCTCATGCCCGCTCGCGTCCACAAAGTCCGAAGGTTGCAACCATATCGATAACTTCTTGTTTTCCCGGTCTTCAAGATGTGCACGGCGTAGTAGAGCGGATTTTCCGACGCCCTTGTGGCCAACCAGGATCTTTAGCGGCGCTTTGCTTCTTACATTGTCGTATGCCTTATTTGCGACAAAGTACTCTTTGAGCCGCTCCGGAGATTCGGATTCCGCGTCTTCAGAACCAAAAAGTCGGTCAACCGTATCTGGATCGAACTTCACACACTAAGCTCCCAAATTCAAAAAGGCTGAACCACTACTCCGCCGCTTGCACTCCGTCGCCCGAAGCATCGCCGAACATATCGGGGCCGTCATCGACCGCTTCTTCCTCGTTCGCGGCTTTCGCCTTCTGGCGCTTGTCGAAGCTTGACCACACGTCGTTCCAATTGCCCTTGGTCGCGGCCTTGGAATACTCGGTCGCGCGGGTTTCAAAGAAGTTCGCATGCTCCACGCCGTTCAGCAGCGGAGCGAGCCAGGGCAGCGGGTGATCATCGACCATATAGATCGGCTGCAGGCCGAGCTGGCCCAGCCGCCAGTCCGCGATATAGCGGATATACTTCTTGATCTCTTTAGCGGTCATCCCGCTGACAGGACCCATCTCGAACGCCAGATCGATGAAATTGTCTTCCAGCCGCACCGACTTCTGGCAGATGTCGATGATGTCTTCCTTCACCGCCTTGGTGTAGCAATCGCGCTCGCGCACGAATTCGTGGAACAGCCGCACGATGCCTTCGCAGTGCAGGCTTTCATCGCGCACAGACCAGCTGACGATCTGGCCCATGCCTTTCATCTTGTTGAAGCGCGGGAAGTTCATCAGCATGGCGAAGCTGGCGAACAGCTGCATTCCTTCGGTGAAGCCGCCGAAGGCCGCCAGCGTGCGGGCGATATCCTCGTCCGTGTCGACGCCGAACACCTGCAGATAATCGTGCTTGTCCTTCATTTCCTCATATTCGAGGAAGGCGCTGTATTCCGATTCCGGCATGCCGATCGTGTCGAGCAGATGCGAATAGGCGGCGATATGCACCGTCTCCATATTGGAG
This sequence comes from Erythrobacter sp., assembly GCA_030148605.1. Classification (GTDB taxonomy): domain Bacteria; phylum Pseudomonadota; class Alphaproteobacteria; order Sphingomonadales; family Sphingomonadaceae; genus Erythrobacter. Next base: position 65,144 of record JASBTD010000015.1, on the reverse strand, counting down.
AACGCGGTCAGCATCATCTTCACTTCGGTGGGCTTGAACACGCGGCCGTATTTGTCGTGGTAGCAATCCTGCACTTCCACATCCGCCTGAGTGAAGAAGCGGAAGATTTGGGTGAGCAGGTTGCGCTCATGCTCGGTGATCTTTTGCGCCCAGTCACGGCAATCCTCACCCAGAGGCACTTCCTCGGGCATCCAGTGGATCTGCTGCTGGCGTTTCCAGAACTCGTAGGCCCACGGATATTCAAAGGGCTTGTAGGTCTTACGAGCTTCGAGCAACGACATGTGGTGGCCTCCGGTGAATCAGTGCGAACAGACTATATAGGGAATCATGCGCCGGATTCGATAGCAAGCACGCGCGATCTGCTGGGGATAGAACGTGCTTTTTTCGAGTCGAATGGCAGTGTGATCGCACCCGGTTGCAACAGGTGCAATCTGCAGCTTGCATGGCATGCAAGGCGCGAATCATTTCGGGCGAATCGGGCTGGCGGAGAGGCAGATGCAACTCCGATTCGCTTTTCTTAGAGCGGCGTTAACCCTTTTTACGCTTTCGGAGGGTGGCGTTAACCATCGTCATCCGCAGAAACCCTGAGAAAACGGGGCTTTAGGAGATGATTAACGGGCTTGGCGCTAAGAATTGGGGATGACACGCGACCCGTCACCACATGCATTTGCACTGCGCGAGGAAATCGACACGGCCCTTGCCCGCCGCGCCGATTTCGATTCGTGGTCGGCAGATCTGAAGGATGCGCAGGCGCTCCACATGCGCAAGGACGAATTTATCCTGCTGCGATTCCAGCTGGTTGTAGGCCTGGTGATCAGCGCGGTCACGCTGGCGTGGGACTATGTGGCAGTGCCTGGCCAGTTCGATACCGCGCTTGCATGGCGGCTGCTTACCAATGTGCCCCTGGGCATATTTGGCCTGGCGGTTCTTCGCCGCGGGCAGACTGCGCAGATGAAGATAGTCGTCGCGCTCAACCTGATCAGCATAGGCGTGCTGAGCATGTTTCTGGCGAGCTATGGCACGCAAGAGGTGATGGCGCGCTATACCATGGCAGCCAGCTTTATCCTTGCCTTGTCCTGCCTGGCGTTGCCTTTCGCCCCAGCCGATCTCAAGCGGTATGCGCTGGCATACGGGTTGATCACAGCGCTGGCCGGCCTGTGGCCAAACCCGCTGCCCCCGCAAGAGATGGGGCTGTTCATCGTCTTCTCTTCGCTGGTGGGGATACCGTGCTGGGTGATTGCCCGGCGCAACTGGAACCTGCGGGCGCGCGCGTTCCTGCTCGACATGCGCGATGATCTGACCCGTGCGGAGCTGGAGCAGAATAACGAGCTGCTGCGCCAATTGTCAGAGCAGGACCCGCTCACCGGCATGCCCAACCGGCGGCATTTCGAACGCGTGGTGATCGAACGCCTTGAAGGCCGCAAGGCGGAACAGGCGTGGCCGGGCAAGCTGGCGCTGATGATGATCGATCTGGATCACTTCAAGGCATTCAACGATCGCCACGGCCACCAGGCCGGGGATCGCTGCCTCACCTTGGCGGCGACACAGCTGCAATCGATATTCCCGCAAGAATACGGCATTCTGGCGCGGTATGGCGGCGAGGAATTCATCGCGGCGGTGCGCGAGAGAGTGCCGGGCGAAGCGATGCGGCTGGCAGAGCGGATGCGCGCTGCAATCGCCGACATGCTGGTGCCGGTGCGCGACGATACCAAGCCGTTGATCACCACCAGTATCGGCGTGGCGCTCGCCCCGGCAGACACCACGCTTGATCTCGACGATTTGATCGAAATCGCGGACGTGGCGCTCTACACTGCCAAGCGCGCGGGCCGGAACCGGGTCGAGATCATCGAAGCAGGCGATACCGCAGCCCTGCCAATGGGCGATGACGAAGAGCTCCGCCGCGCCTGAGGCCGGATGCGCTAGATCGCCATCGCCAGCGCGATCGTGATCAGCGTTGCAATCACCGGCACCACAACCGTCACCACGCCCACATCCTTGTAAGCCTGCTTGTGCGTCAGCTGCGTGATGGTCAGCATGGCGATCACCGCGCCGCAATGCGGCAGCGAATCGAACCCGCCTGCGGCCATCGCGACCAGCCGGTGCAGCTCCTCTGGCGCAATACCCAGCGCAAGATAATCATCCGCCAGCGTCGCCATGAAGATCTGCAAGCCGCCAGAGGCTGAACCGGTGATGCCGGAAACGGTGCTGATCGCGCCAAACATTGACAGCATTGGCGGCACGTCGGCGCCCACCATCGCCTGAGTGAATGTGGCGAAGCCCGCGGTCTGCACCACTACACCGCCAAAGCCGATCACCGCGCTGGTCGCCATCAGCGGCATGATCGCATCCTGCGTGCCATCGCCAAGCAGCCTGAGCGGCGCGCGGCGTGCAGCAGGGAACAGTGCCAGCGCCACCAGGCTGGCGAGCAGCAATGCAAAGCTGGGCCACAGGATCGGCTGCGCATTGGCAAAGGCAAGCAGACCGTTGTCGCTTTCAAAGCCCGCCAGCCCCAGCAAGCGCGGGGTCAGGATCGTGCCGATCACCAGCACCAGCGGGATTACGGCAAGCCCCCAATGCGGCAAGTCGCGCGCGATGGCGTCAAGATCGGGGATATGGTCGCGCGGGCCTTGCTCGAAACCTTCGCCCGCTGCCTGAGCTTTCACCCGCTCGCGCTCGAGATAGGCCATGCCCAGCGCAAACATGATCGCGCCGCCGAACAGGCCAAGCAGGGGTGCGGCGAACAGGTCTGTGCCTAGCGCCAGTGTCGGGATCACATTGTGGATCGATGGCGTGCCGGGCAGCGCGGTGAGCGTAAATGTGCCTGCGCCCAGAGCCAGAGCGCCGCAGAACAGCCGCTTGGGAATATCGGCTTCCTTCATCAGCCTCAGGCCCAGCGGATACATCGCGAAGATCACCACGAACACCACCACCCCGCCATAGGTCAGCAGCGCGCAGGCCATCACCGTGATCCACAACGCGCGGTGTGCACCCAGCGCGCGTACCATCGCCATGGCGATTGCAGTGGCGGCGTGGCTTTCCCCCATCACCTTGCCAAACACGGCACCCGCCGCGAACAGCAGGAAGAACCGCCCGGCGAAGGTGAAGGCTCCCAGATCGCCGAAGGCATAGGCGCTGGTCAGGCTGTCTGCCAGCGGCAGCGCATTGGTGAGGATCACGATCAGCGCGCAGATCACCGAAGCAAAGATGATGTTCACATCGCGCAGCGCCAGCCAGATCAGCAGGGCGAGGCCGACAAGCAGCCCGAGAATTCCGATCACTTTGTCCCCCCTCGCCCTATCCGTTCAATTCGATCTTTTCTTCGAACTGAACCAGCTGCCCCCGCCCAGCACAGTGATCCCGACGAAGAAGCCGAAATCATACCACGCGCCAGTATTGGGCACGGCATAAACCGCGATATCGCTATCGAACAGCGAACCGATCCAGGCCCAAGGGAAGATGAAGCCATGCCACAATCCCCACCAGAAGCCGGGCACATCTTCGCCAGCGGAAACGCCTGCGTCGATCTGCGAGGCGCAGGCGGAAACCAGCAATGCAATCGAGCACGCGATGAGAAGTCGAGTTGATCTCGCCATGTCACAACCTCCTAGGCTGCGGGCATCAGCCGCAGGATAATGAACCAGATCACGCCGATGAACATCACCGCCACGATGAGATAGATCTTCATCAGGCCGCCGCCCTTCGCATTCCGGCGCATGGTGCGCAGCGCGCTGCCGATGATCACCAGCGCCAGGATCGTTCCGACGATGCCGATCCAGACAGGATTTGAAAGCTCCATGGCGCATGTTCCTATGCGCCGCCCCCGCTTTGCACAAGCCAGCTTGCGTGCCTGGCCCACCGCCAGCGCATTCGGGCCGGCACCCCACGAGGTGTTGCCGTGGCGCGACAAGGTGTGGATCGATCCGCTTGTTCGCCCGTTGGTTATATGTAAGCAATTAAAAAGAAAGGGTATTTTATGTTTGAGAAGCTACGCATCAAGGAACACATGGAAGTCGCAGACGCGGAAGGTCGCCATGTCGGCACCGTGGACGCTGTAAAGGATGAAACCGTCAAACTGACCAAGTCAGACAGTATGGATGGCAAGCATCACGTGCTGTCACTCAGCGATGTTGACCGGATCGATGATAACCGCATCTACCTGAAGGAAGATGCCAAGATCCCGCTCGGCTTGGGCAACAAGGCCTCGGTCGCGCTCTGACGACACACTGATCAAGCCTGCCGCGCCGCAAGGCGCAGGCAGCAACCCCGGCACTCGCCTGTCCCTGAATAGCGCGAGGTCGGGGTTTTTTGTTGGCAGTGTGCGGCTCTGCTGCGCGTGCTGGCCTGGGCGGCTAGAACATCTCCATCGCGCCGACATCGGGCACGATCACAGCCAGCACGAGATAGGCGATGAAGGGCAACGCAACCGATGCGAGCGCGAGCAGGTTGAACACGCGGTCGTTGATCTTGCCTTGCTGGCGCATCATGCTGAAGGCGATCAAGTCAATGATCGCGACAGCGGCGAGTATCAGCGGCAGGAATATGGCGAGTGTCATAAGTGGCTTCCCCGGCTTCACAAAACTTCATCAGACACCGAAGGTTGATGCAACGAGCAGTTCCGGCTCGCATCGAACCCGTTCTCAAGAATCATTCTCAAGCCGATGACGCGCTGTCGGCATGAAGGGGTCTTCGGAGTAATGATAATCGTAAATCAGGAAAACTGATATGATCAGGATCGGTATCGTGACCCATCTCATCGATGGCGGATTTACCGTGAAATTGCTGAAGAAGAGATGGGGGAAGATCGTTGCGGTAAGTGACCAAAGAAACAGTCCCATATAAAAGACTTCTGATTTTGTCATTTCCGGAGCATCAATCCTTGGTCACCCGTATCCGCTTCACACCGCCTCACTGACAGGCCAGGCATTCCTCATAGTCGGTCTGCTCGGCGGCGGCAGCCGCAGCGGCCAGTTCGAACTTCTGCGCATCCGATGTGTTGTCGGCTTCCACCCCGCCGGCAAAGCCCGCGCGCTGCACGGACTTCGAGCGGAGGTAGTAAAGCGACTTGATGCCTTTCTCCCACGCCTGGAAGTGCAGCATCATCAGATCCCATTTGTCGACATCAGCCGGGATAAACAGGTTCAGCGACTGCGCCTGGTCGACATAGGGCGCGCGGTCCGCCGCGAATTCGAGCAGCCAGCGCTGGTCGATTTCGAAGCTGGTCTTGAAGGTCGCTTTCTCTTCGGGCGAGAGGAAGTCCAGATGCTGGACCGAACCGCCCCGCTCGAGGATCGAGTTCCACACCTGCGTTGAATCCTTGCTCTTTTCGCGCAGGACTTTCTCCAGATATGGGTTCTTCACGATGAAGCTGCCCGAGAGTGTCTTGTGCGTATAGATGTTCGCCGGGATCGGCTCGATACACGCGCTGGTGCCGCCGCAGATGATCGAAATCGACGCGGTCGGCGCGATCGCCATCTTGCAGCTGAAACGCTCCATCACGCCCATTTCTTCGGCATCGGGGCATGCGCCGCGTTCCTGCGCCAGCAGCATCGACGCTTCGGATGCCTTGGCCTGAATATGCTTGAACATCTTCAGGTTCCACACCTTCGCCATCGGGCTTTCAAAGCCGATCTGCTTCGATTGCAGGAAGGAGTGGAAACCCATCACGCCAAGGCCCACCGAACGTTCGCGTTCAGCCGAATATTTGGCGCGCGCCATCTCGTCAGGTGCGCGGTCGATATAGTCCTGCAGCACATTGTCGAGGAAGCGCATCACGTCTTCGATGAAGTTCTTCTCGGTTGACCACTCGTCCCACTTCTCAAGGTTGAGCGAGCTGAGGCAGCATACCGCGGTGCGGTCATTGCCCAGATGGTCGACACCGGTTGGCAGAGTGATTTCAGAGCACAGGTTCGAGGTTGAAACCTTTAGGCCCAGATCGCGGTGATGCTTGGGCATCATGCGGTTCACAGTGTCAGAGAAGACGATGTAGGGCTCGCCCGTAGCAAGCCGGGTTTCGACCAGCTTCTGGAACAGCGAACGCGCATCCACCTTGCCCCGCACGCTGCCATCGCGCGGGCTCTTCAATTCGAACTCGTCGCCATTGCGGACCGCTTCCATGAATTCGTCAGTCAGCAGCACGCCGTGGTGCAGGTTCAACGCCTTGCGGTTGAAGTCACCCGAGGGTTTGCGGATCTCCAGGAATTCCTCGATCTCCGGGTGCGACACGTCGAGATAGCAAGCGGCTGAACCACGCCGCAGCGACCCTTGCGAAATCGCCAGCGTGAGCGAATCCATCACGCGCACGAAGGGGATGATGCCGCTGGTCTTGCCGTTCAGGCCCACCGGCTCGCCAATCCCGCGCACATGGCCCCAATAGGTGCCGATGCCGCCGCCCTTCGATGCCAGCCAGACATTCTCGTTCCAGGTGCCGACGATCCCGTCCAGGCTGTCGCTGACTGAATTCAGATAGCAGCTGATCGGCAGGCCGCGCGTGGTGCCGCCGTTCGACAGCACCGGGGTTGCCGGCATGAACCACAGTTTCGAGATGTAATCATAGAGCCGCTGCGCATGATCCTGATCATCGGCATAGGCATCGGCCACGCGCGCGAACAGATCCTGATAGCTTTCACCGGGCAGCAGGTAACGGTCAGTCAGGGTTTCCTTGCCAAACTCCGTCAAATTGTCATCGCGCGCAGGATCGGTTTCGATCGTGAAGCGGCGATCATTGACCTTCTTGCTATCGCCATCGCGCGCCGCATTGCTTGCCACGGCCGCCATGGCACCCGCGAGTGCCTCGCCTGCCTTCTCCGCAACCAGCGCTTCTGAGCCTTTGTCTTCGCTTTCCATTGCCATTGCCTTTTGGGCCTTGTCTTCCTTGCGGGTGACAGAGGCCTTTTGCTTGCCCTTGGTTTCTGTATCCACGGCGTTGTCCGTGTCCTGATCCAGTCCCATTGCTGCCTCGTCGCCAGTCCGAAAATCCATCATTTGCCCCGCTCTGCTCTTTCGAGTCTCAAAGTTCCCCGTGCGGTTCTCGCTCCCTCGCGATGTTCCGCATGTGTTCGATTCGGCGGGATGTCCCCCACCTAGCAATTTCGGGCCCTGTTGAGGGAATTAGTTTTCCCCTTTTTGCCCACAGTTCCTGTGTCGATTGCACGACCCGAAAGACCCGAATCCCCCCGCCTTCAGAGATAGTGTCTCTGCAGCGTATAACTAGGTCTTGTAGGTGCCCCCGCATTCGGAACCACTAGATACTGAATCAGAGGCGAGTCCGGCGCAAGAGGGTAAATGCGGATTTAATTGTCCATCACCCTGTAAAAGGGGGGTGTATTATCATGCTGCAACGCAGCGACGCGTGGGAAATCCTAGGGTCTTGCGCCACGCAACCCCAAAAATGAATCTGCGAAAAAATTTTTGCGGGCAAAACGGGTGCGGGGGGCTTGTGAATCAATCGAATCGAGCTGCGCAATTTTTGAATCGGGTGAAGCGCTTCGATTGCCTGCGCGGTTGGCCCTCACCAGGTTTCAGACAAACAGCTTGCTGCCTTTCATCGCGCGCACGAAATGATCGATGAATGCGCGGGCGCGGGCATTGGGTGTGCGCGTCTCGGGATGGGCCAGATGGATTGGCAGAACTCCGCCCGTCCATTGCGGCAGCAAACGCCACAAGCGGCCGTGATCGATCGCCTCCTTCACCAGCCATAGCGGCGCGAGGCCGATGCCGATCCCGTCAATCATCGCCGCCAGCATCGCTTCGGAGCTGTCGCTGCGGAACCGCGCATCGGGAATGATCTCGCGGATCTCCGCCCCGCGTTCGAGCCGCCAGCTGTCATGCCGCATGTCCGGCCCGGCGAAGACCACGGCTGGCAAATTGGCCAGCGCATTGACGCTGCGCGGTGTGCCTGCACGCCGGATCAGCTCTGGCGCGCCGCACACCACCAGCGGCACATCGCCCAGCTTGCGGGCGCGATCACTCCGGCGGCGGGGAAAGCCGACAGACAACGCAACATCGATCCCGTTCTCGACCAGGTCGACCGGCTGATCCGACAGCATCAGATCGACATTCACATTGTCATGCGCGGCCATGAACTTGCCAAGTTGCGGCACCAGCACCATGCGTCCGAGCGACACCGGCGCGAACAGCCGCAGATTGCCTTCAAGCGATTGCGCGCGCGCACCCACCGATTGCTCGGCTTCATCGAGCGCGCGCAAGGCTTCGCGCGCCTTGCCGAGAAATTCCTGCCCTTCATCGGTCAGCGAAAGCGAGCGCGTGGTGCGCGCGATCAGCTGCGTTCCCAGATGCTCTTCAAGCTCCGACAGGCGCCGGCTGACCGTGGGCTGGCTGTGCCCGAATTCGCGCGCGACAGCGCTGAAGCTGCCACGCTCGGCAAGCCGGACGAAAATGCGATAGGCGGCAACGACATCCATTTCCGCGCCAATTTATCCATTTTATGGATAAAAGCCACAGAAATCATGCAGATTGGGCAGATCAGCAAAATAACCTACTCAAAGGTTACCGGGTTTTGCGCGCGGCACCGCGGCTGTCAGTCGCCGGGAGAGGGGCGGATCAAGCCGGCGCCATCGCCGATTTTGCATGCTCGGCAATATCGCTCGCCAGCGTGTCGACCAGCTCGACCGGCAAGTCATGCCCCCAGCCGGGATAGGTCTTGATCTTCGCGCCGGGGATGGCTGCCGCGGTGGCATGCCCGCCCTCGACCTTGACCAGCGGATCAGCTTCACCGTGCAGGACAAGCGTGGGTGCAGTGACCGATTTCAAGCGCGATGTGCGATCGCCATCATTGATGATCGCCGCCATCTGGCGGTGCAGGCCGGCCGGATAGACAGAGCGCCGCACAGTCTCCAGCACACGCTGGCGCTGTGTTTCGGGATCAGGGCGATAACCCGGGCTGCCGATGGCATTCGCAATCTTGATGCCATGCGCCACCAGCACATCTTCATCCATCGATTCCGGCGGATTGGCGAGCGGTTCGATTGCTTCCTTGTCCGCTTGCGGAAGCTTGGCATTGCCAGTGGTGGAGAAAATCGATGTCAGGCTCAGCAAGCGATGACCATGTTCGATAGCCATCAGCTGCGCGATCATGCCGCCCATTGACGCGCCCACCACATGCGCCTTGTCGATGCCCAAAGCATCAAGCACGCCCATACCATCTGCCGCCATATCGGACAGAGTGTAGGGGACTTTGGGCGGAAAGCCGAAACGCTTGCGGATTATATGCCAGACCATGCCGGGCACTTTCTCGCCTTCGAATTTCTGGCTCAGCCCGATGTCGCGATTGTCATAGCGGATGACGTGGAAGCCGCGATCTGCCAGCGCCTTGACGAACTCGATCGGCCACAAAGTCATCTGCGCGCCCAGCCCCATCACCAGCAGCAGTGGCGGATGCGCCGGATCACCGTGGGTGTCATATTCGATGGTGAGGCCGTTGGCGGTGACTTGTGGCATGGATCCTGTCCTTTGGTTGCGGCGCGATATGTGAGTGCAATATGAAGGTGGCGGCCCGTTGCCGAGCCGCCACCTGTGTCACATTATCGCAATCGGGGCTTGCAGCAAGCCCGCAATATGATGGGGGCTTCAGCCGCCCAAGAGGATCACGTCCTCTTCCTCATCCGCAAGCGCAAGCCGCGCGGTTTCGAGCTTGGCCAGCTTGGCTTTCAGTTCGTCATGCTCTTCATGATTGCGTGCGAAGATGATATTCGCCTGGAAAGTGCGTGACTGGATATCGCGCACCGGCGCTTCGTCTAGATACGAAACACGGCTGACAGCACGTTCCGCAACACGGTCAGTCGAGCGATCACCTGTTCCTTTGATCAACTCAATATTCTGCGCATTTCCTTCAGCATCTACGGTGAAACGCACTTGAACAATGCCGCTTTCAGGCTGGCTCCGATACGAGGAGGTCGCCGCATAAAGGCGATTGTTCAGCGAACGGTTCACATCCGCTTGCCATTCGGCCATGGCTTCCTGTGATTCAACGACAATCGGATTGCTTTCAGCCTGCGCCGGAGCAAGCGCCAGCAGGCCGAGTGCGGCCGCACTGCTAAACGAGAGAATTCGGGTGGTGTTTGCAAAAGTCTTCATGTGATCATCCTTCGTTTCGGGGGGATGACCGGCCAAAGTGACCATGGCCAGCGAGCACAGTCCCAACACTCGTGCCGCGGTTTGAATGGTCGATCGGGAAGCGGGGCCATACAGGGGCATACCAACGAGGTGATGACCACCGCTTCCTGTCAGCCAAGATGGCAAGTCCTGTGCGCTTCTCAATGCGCAATCGGCCAGCGACTGGCGCTATCGGCGCAATGGCGCATACAACCGACGAGCGGGCAATGGCTATCGACGAAGTGCGACTGGCGCTGCGAAGGCGCGGGCTCGGTTCAGGCCGCTTCCATTGCTTCGATCAGTTCTTCGGGCATCAGCCGCATCATGTGATCATCAAGATCGATGTCGCAGGGCTGGCCTTCGCCATCGATCGCAAAGCCGCAATAGCCCTTGTCAGCTATCTCGTCACAGATGTTTCGGTAAGCGGGGAAGCCGCCGATATAGGGCATGAAGATGCTCGGCTTGCCCGGGATATTCGCGCCCATGTACCAGCTGTTGGCCTGCATATAGGTCGTCATTTCCGCAGCGGTGTTGTTGTGCGTGATCCATGCAGGTTCGCTTGCCGGGAGCGGTTCGAACTCCTGCGCGCCGCGTTCGCGCATCATCGACATGATGCCGGCGATGTAGTCGACATGCTGCTCGATCGAGCTGACCATGTTTGTCAGGACAGACGGACTGCCGGGGCCGGTGACCAGGAACAGGTTGGGATAGCCTGCACTCATCAGGCCAAGGAAGGTTATTGGCCCGCTTTCCCATTTCTCCGCCAGTGTCTGGTTGCCTTTGCCGCGAATCTCGATCTTGTCGAGCGCGCCGGTCATCGCGTCAAAACCCGTCGCCAGCACCAGCGCATCGGCCTCGTAAAGGTGCTCGCTGGTGCGCACACCGCCCGCTTCGATCCGATCGATCGGCGTCGCCTTGAGGTCAACCAGCTCCACATTGTCGCGATTGAAATTCTCGTAATAGCCGGTGTCGACACACAAGCGTTTGCTCATGATGTGGTGCCCGCTCGGGATCAGCTTTTCGGCCGTCTCCGGATCCTTCACCCGCTCACGGATCTTGTCTGCAAAAAAGGCTTCAACCCGCTGTGCAGCCGCCGGATCCATGATCAGGTCAGCATAGGCGCCGACAAAACCGACCAGCCCGCCCACGGCCCAGCGGCGCTCCATATCGGCCTGGAACGTGTCCTCATCGAGCTTGGTTGCCAGCACCGGCGTGCGCGGCAGTGTTCTGCCGGAACCGACCGAGGATTCCTGCGCCGTTGCGCGCAATTCGGCATAGCTTTGCTTGATCGCCTGAGCTTCTTCAGCAGGCACTTCGTAATTATGCGCCGGCACGACATAGTTGGGCGTGCGCTGGAAGATAGTGAGCTGGTCAGCCTGCTCGGCAATGATCGGCGTCGATTGGACCGCGCTGGAACCGGTGCCGATCACCGCCACCCGCTGTCCGGTGAAATCGACCCCTTCATGTGGCCAGTGCCCGGTCAGATAGACGCGGCCTGCGAAGTCATCGAGCCCGGCAATGTCCGGCCGGTTGAAGGATGACAGGCAGCCGGTTCCCATGATGCAATATTGCGCGGAGAAGCTGTCACCCGCATCGGTCGTGATGGTCCAGCGCTTGGTGTCATCATTCCAGGATGCACGCTCGACCCGCGTTTCGAACTGGATATCGCGGCGCAAGTCAAAGCGCTCGGCGACATGCTGGAGATAGCGCAGGATCTCCGGCTGCGGCGCATAGCGTTCGGACCATTCCCATTCCTGCTGCAGATCCTCGTCAAACGAATAGGAATAGTCGAAGCTTTCGATGTCGCAGCGGGCGCCGGGATAGCGGTTCCAGTACCATGTGCCGCCAACATCATCCGCCGCTTCGATCACACGCGCGGTAAAGCCAAGGCCGCGCAGCTTATGCAGCATGTAAAGCCCGGCAAATCCGGCCCCGACGATTATTGCATCATATTCCCGGTCAGACATCATGCTCTCCCTCACGACCCTGAGTGTGAGCGAATGTGCGACGCGTGAAGCCGTGTGTCTAACTCTTTTTCGTTAGGGCACCAGCACTGTGTCGCGTGCTTCAGGCAGCAATTCGGGATAGTCGAGCGTATAATGCAGCCCGCGGCTTTCCTCGCGCCGCAGCGCAGATGTCACGATCAGCTCGGCAGCTTTCAGCAGGTTGCGCAGTTCGATGAGGTCAGTCGTGACCACAAAGCTGCCGTAATAATCCTCGACTTCGTCCTGAAGCAGCTTGATCCGGTTGGCCGCGCGTTCAAGCCGCTTGGTAGTGCGCACAATCCCGACATAGTTCCACATGAAGCGGCGGATCTCTGTCCAGTTCTGCTTGATCACGACTTGCTCGTCAGAGTCCGACACCCGGGTCGCGTCCCACGCCTTGATTGGCGGCGGGGCATCGAGCGTGCCCCAATTCTCGAGAATATCCTTCGCTGCCGCTTCGCCGAACACAAAGCATTCGAGCAGCGAATTGGACGCGAGGCGATTGGCGCCGTGCAAGCCGCTTTCCGTGCACTCGCCCGCTGCCCACAGCCCCGGCAAATCGGTGCGCGCGTCCAGCCCGATCAGCACGCCGCCGCAGGTGTAATGCTGCGCCGGTACAACCGGGATCGGCTCCTTCGTCATGTCGATGCCGAGCCCCATCAGCTTGTCATGGATCGTAGGGAAATGTTCCTTCACGAATTCGGGCGGCTGGCGGCTGATATCGAGATGGACATAGTCCAAGCCATAGCGCTTGATCTGGTCATCGATCGCCCGCGCCACGACATCGCGCGGCGCAAGCTCCATCCGCTCGGGATCGTAATCGACCATGAACCGGTGCCCGGTTTCAGGGTGGAGCAGATGCCCGCCTTCGCCCCGCACCGCCTCTGTGATGAGGAAGTTCTTGACCTCGAGATTGTAGAGGCAGGTCGGGTGGAACTGCATCATCTCCATGTTGGAGACGCGGCAACCCGCGCGCCACGCCATCGCAATCCCGTCGCCGGTCGCGCCGCGCGGTGCAGTGCTGAAGAGATAGCAGCGCCCCGCGCCGCCAGCCGCCAGCACAGTCGCGCGCGCAACATGCTTCTCCACTTCGCCGGTCTCTTCATTGAGCGCATAGGCACCCCACACGCGCCCACCCCCTGAAAACCTCTCGCCATGGCGGCCGGTGATCAGGTCGATACAGCTGCGCCCCGGCAACATGGTGATGTTCGGATTGGCTTCCGCGGCTTTGAGCAAGGCTGACTGGACCGCCCAGCCGGTCGCATCATTGACATGCACGATGCGGCGATGGCTATGCCCGCCTTCGCGGGTGAGGTGCAAATCGCCCTCTTCGGTGTTGAACGGCACGCCCAGTTCGATCAGTCGCTCGATCGATTGCGGCGCATTCTCGATCACGAACTCCACCGTCTCACGCCGGTTGAGGCCAGCGCCCGCCACCATGGTGTCGCGAATGTGGTTCTCGAAAGTATCGCCCGCATCGAGCACCGCCGCGATGCCGCCTTGCGCCCACGCCGTGCTGCCGCCGGTGAGCGAGCCCTTGGCCAGCACCAGCACTTTCTTCGTTTCCGCCAGCGCCAGCGCAGCAGTGAGCCCGGCGGCACCCGAACCAATAATCAGGACATCGTGGTTCTGTTCAGTCATGCCGCCGTCATGGCGCGAAGCGGGATTGCGGGCAACTGCTTATAAGCCGAAGCAATCAAGATCGTCGGCGACGGTTACCTCTCCGGCGTAGTTCTGCGCAATTGCGGCGCGGCTATCGTCGATCCGTTCAAGCGCTCGGTTCATATTGTGGGTCAGCACCAATCGCCCGGGCTGGAGAGCAGCGGCAAGTTCGCCAATCTGCGCCGGGGTGCGATGCAATCCGCGCGGCTGGCCGCGATCGCCATTGATGACATGATGCGCAAACAGGATGTCAGGCTTGCTGCCAGCCAGCGCCTGCTCGAAAGCCGCGCTATTGGCACTCTGGTCGCCAGTGATCACAAGTTTCCTGTCGCCTACGCTGATTTCGAATCCCAAGGCCGGGACCACGCCGTGGTGAACGGGGATAGCGCGAATCCGAAGATCATCTGCCAGCTCGATTTCGACCGGATCGCCCTTGCCCATAGCGGTTGTGATCGCGCGCGGTTCAAGCAGGACCTTGTCTTCGCTGCCATCGATATATCCGCCGAGATAGGCGAAGGCACCACCATCCTTGCCAAGCAATGCGTCAAGAAATTCGTCGGTTGCGGGAAAGCGGGGTGCGGCATCAGGGCCGATCACCGGCAAGGCGCGCGTGCGCGGCGTGAATCCGCCATATTTGAGCACGCCCGCAAGATCGCCCGCGTGATCCGCGTGCAGATGGGTGAGCAGGATGGCATCGAGCGTATTGAAATCGGCGCCCGCCTCAGCGAACCGCAGAAATGCCCCTGAACCAATGTCGATCAGCAGGCGCGCTTCGCCATCGATCCACAACAGGTAAGAGGTTCCCGCGCGTCCGGATTCGGCGATTGGCCCGCCTGAACCCAACACTTGCAACGCCAGCCCGCTGCTCGAGCAAGCGGCGCTTTGTGAAATGATCGTGCCTTCATCCTGCCCGCTGTCCGCCGCCGAACATGATGCGGCCATTCCTGCGATTGCGCACGCCGCAGCAGTCTTCAGAAAATATCGAACCATTTCGCAGCTCCCCTCGCCTATCCGTCAACTAGTCCGTTGCGATAGTGCGTGTGGTTACAAACCGGCCGTGCTCAGCCTGGCAGCTATGGCCGCTGCGGCTGCCAGCTATCCCGCACTCGTCAGCTGGACGAACACATCCTCAAGGTCGGGCTCGCGCGTCGTCACATCTTCGATGGTGTAGCCATGCTCCTGCACCTTGGCGAGCACCTGGCCTGCGCTGGCCTGATCCCGGTCATAGGTGATTTCCAGCACGCGCGGTTCGATCAGTTCGGCCTTGTGAAAGCCTTCCTCGACCACGGGCCCTGCCAAATCGCGATCAACGGTTACGCGCACGATCTTCTCGCGCGCCATCTCGATCAGCTCGCGCGTCGGCTTCTTCGCAATCAGCTCGCCATGATTGATGATCGCGATCTGGTCACACAGCTCTTCGGCTTCTTCCAAGTAATGCGTGGTCAGAACGATGGTGACGCCATCATCGTTGAGCCCGCGCACCAGATCCCACAGCTGCTTGCGCAGTTCCACGTCTACGCCAGCGGTTGGCTCGTCCAGCACCAGGATCGGCGGCGAATGCACCATCGCCTTGGCCACCATCAGCCGCCGCTTCATTCCGCCTGACAGCGTGCGGGCATAGGCATCGCGCTTGTCTGACAGCCGCACCGCTTCAAGCAGTTCCTCGCTGCGGCGCGCGGCCTTGCCGATGCCATAGAAGCCGCCCTGGTTTTCCAGCACTTCAAATGGCGTGAAGAAGGGATCGAACACGATTTCCTGCGGCACGATCCCGATCGAGGCGCTGGCATTGCGGCGCTGCTCGTCAATGTCGAAGCCCCAGATTTCCGCGCTGCCGCCGCTTTTGGTCACCATCCCGGCCAGGATGTTGATCAGCGTAGACTTGCCCGCGCCATTGGGGCCGAGCAGCCCGAATATCTCGCCCTGCGGCACGTCGAAGCTCACGCCTTTCAAGGCGCGTTTGCCCGGTTCCCCTTTGACACCGGCATAGGTCTTTTCAAGGTCGCGGATCGAAATGGCGGAAGGGGTGGTCATGGCCAAGCGCACTAATGCCAATCGCGGCGCACTGCAAAGCCCTTGTTTCTGATCACCTGACCCGTTGCGAATCCGGCGCGATCAAACTATCGGGTCTGGTCATGAGCATTGCACCGCCTGAAGTGATCACAGTCGAGACCAAGCGCGTCAGCTGCGACGGCGCGAGCGCCATCCGCGGCGGCCCGAACTATCGCCCCGCTGCGCTGGGCCACCCGCGCATCTATCTGGAGATTGACGAGCATGGTTATGTCGATTGCGGCTATTGCGACCGGCGTTTTGTGCTGAAAGGCGGGCCTGCAGATGGCGCTGACCATGCGCAGCTTCCGGATATTTCCGAAGGCGCTAGCCCGCAATAGAAACGCCGGGTCGCGTCAGACTCATCGCCTGTTCAGCAATCTATGTTATTGTATCTCTTCATTCTGAGGAGATTCGCCATGGTTCGTTTCACCCGATCCGCACTTGTTGCCGGCGCTGCGCTTGGCCTGCTGGCTGCCCCCGCGCTGGCCAGTGACGATGAAAACGCGCAAGACACCGAGCTTAGCGAAGGCGAGAAGGAACTCGCCAAGCTGCTGGAAGGGCGCGTAGCGGGCGAACCGCAAAGCTGCATTCGCAACTTTTCAACCCAGCGCATGCGCACGATTGAAGATACCGCATATGTGTTTGGCCGCGGCCGCACCATCTACGTCCAGCGCACGCGAGATCCCGAGTCGATCGATGATGATGACGTTCTCGTCATGCAATTATGGGGAAGCCAGATTTGCAGGCTGGATCAGATCACCACGATTGACCGGTTCAGCGGCTTCTTCAGCGGGGTTGTCTTCTTCGAGGATTTCGTGCCCTATACTCGGGTCGATGATGACGATAGCGAGGACTAGGCTTTAGCCGGAATTGAGCGACGGCTCCGGATTTCAAGACCGGAGCCGCCCGAAATTCAGCCCGCCTGCATCGCGTTCATGCGTGCCAGGATATCCTCTGCCTGCTGCATGATCCCGTCGATCAATTCCTTGCAGGTCGGGATATCGTTGATGAGGCCTGCAACCATACCGCATGACCATGCGCCAGCGTCCATGTCGCCTTCCATCATGATGCGCGGATAGACACCTGCGACCTGTTCGATGATGTCTTCGAACTTAAGGTCGTCACCTTTTTCCTTTTCAATCTTGAGCAGTTCCTCGACCGCATCATTGGTCATCACGCGCTCTGTATTGCGCAGCGGGCGCATGACCAGTCGCGTGTCGAGTTCGCTTGCAGCAACGATCGCTTTCTTCACATTCTCATGCACCGGTGCTTCCTTGGTGGCGATGAAGCGCGTGCCCATGTTCATGCCTTGTGCGCCCATGGCGAGCGATGCGACCAGCGAGCGCCCGTCTGCCATCCCGCCTGAGGAAACGAAGGGGATTTCCAGCTCGTCTGCCGCGCGCGGCAGCAGGATGAAGTTCGGAATATCATCTTCGCCCGGATGGCCGCCGCATTCAAAGCCGTCGACTGACACCGCATCGCAGCCGATGCTTTGTGCCTTCAGGGCGTGCCGCACAGCGGTGCATTTGTGAATCACCTTGATCCCGGCGTCCTTCAGGTAGGGCAGCACCTGCACTGGATTATTGCCTGCGGTCTCCACCACAGTCACGCCGCCTTCGATGATCGCTTTGATGATCGCGGGGTAATCGGGCGCATTGACTGTCGGCAGGAAAGTCACGTTCACGCCAATCGGCTTGTCGGTCATATCCTTGCAGCGCGCGATCTCGTTAGCGAGGTCTGCCGGTGTCTTTTGAGTCAGCGCTGTGATGATCCCCAGCCCGCCCGCATTGGAAACCGCCGCTGCCATCTCGGCAAATCCGACATAGTGCATGCCGCCCTGGATAATCGGATGCTCGATGCCGAACATTTCAGTGATCGCGGTTTTCATGGAAAGCTCTCCCCTGCTGTGTCTCAATTCGTTGACAGCGTTTGCGCGATTCCAGCGCTGTGGCAAGGCTCGATTTTGTGGGGGCGGGCGCGAGTCCCGCACGCCGTAGCGTCAGGCGCTGCGCTTTCCGGTTTCGCAATCCTGCCGGGCAAGGCAGTTCGCGCAATCGGGTGCCCGTGGGCGGCAATGCGTCTGCCCCAGCTTCTTCAGCAGCAGGTGATGCTCGTCCATGTCTTCGGCTGACCATTCGTGGGGCAGGATCGGCATCAGCGTGTCGTAGGTTTTCGCTGTGTCGGCTTTGGCAGGAACAATTCCCATGCGCTGCATGATCCGGCGATGATGCCCGTCGATCACCATGGCTTTGCGCTTGAAGGTGCTGGCGTTCATCACCCCGGCAGAGTTCTTGCGCGCGACGCCGGGGAGCTGTTCGAGCCAGGCCATGGCATCTTCCAGCGGCAAGTTGCCTAAGTGCCGCAGGTCGACCGCTCCGCGCTCAGCGATGATCGCTTGCAGGCAATCCTTGAGCCGCTTTGCCGCAACGCTCGGGAAGGTCTGTCTTTGCAGGCGTGCTTCGAGTTCTTCGAGCGACACCTGCGCGACCGCTTCCCACGATCCATATTCAGCCAGCAAGCCATCGGTCGACGCATTGCTCGCCGCAGTCTTGGTCTGCGCGCCGATCACGCCATGCGCCAGCACCCATTCGGGGCTGCGGCGCTTGTCCGGCGGGCGGACAATGCGCCCGAAGGCGGCGATCATCCCCGCGTGCAGGCGGCGCAGGATTTCAGTGCGGGGATCGGAGCCAAGCGGGAGCTGCATCGCTATCGACACATAGCCAATGCCGCCCCCGCCGCAAGGCCGCGACAGGTGTCAGCGGCCAGTCCGGATGGCTCGCGACCTAAGCCGGTACGGCTTCCATATATTCGGCGTTGCCGCGCAGCAGGTCTTCCAGCCCCTTGCCCAGCTGCATGCGCATAAGCGGGCGCAGCAAGGCGCCGAGCGGGCCGAACTTGGGCGTGAATTCCGCTGAGGCAGAGATCTCCGTCGCTTGCGCGCTCACACGCCGGAAAGTGAAGGTCACATAGGCTTCCTTGAGCGGGATGTTGCCGTCATAGATCTTGACCACCATCTTGCCCTGCGGATCATAGCCTACCAGCTCTTCCAGAATATAGTTCTTGCCGCCGGTAAAGTCGCAGCGGCGGCGCGCACCCTTACCGGTCGGCTCGCTCTTTTCGATCAGATAGGAATTCTCCAGCCCGGGATGGAAGCGGTGAATGTCGCCGAAACTGTCCCACACGCGCCAGACATTCTCGATCGGAGCATTTACAGTTCTTTTGACTACAAGCGGTTTCATGGTGTGCCTTTCTCTATGAATTGGGGGAACGGGGAGGGGAAAGTTCGATGGTCAGCTGCGCGTCCCAGAACGATATCCGGCGTTCGAGAACGCTTGCGAAATCAAAGGTTTGGTAGACCCAGCCGATTTCCTCGCCTTCGAGCGCGAAATATTGCGCCTCGCCCTTGAGCGGGCAGATCGTGCGCCGCGCGAGCGGTTCCAGCGGCGGCTGGATTTCATGAAGCGAGATGTAATAGCGCGGGAGGTAGAAGGTGCTGCCAACCTCCTGCACAAGCACCGCCTTCACCGTATCGCATAGCAGATGCTTGCCCCACCACGCGCGAACGCGGCCGGCATGCGGCTTTACGACCATGAAATGAGACGAGTCGGCCGGATTGAAAACGGCACCGGGCCATTCACGGGCCCGGGTTCCAGGACTGACGGCACCGGATTTGGCAGGGTGGTTCATGTTGCGATCCGTGATTTTCATTGCGGGCTGTGGAGATTGAAGTTAGCCAATCTATTTTCGAGACAGAAGGTGCACTTTTGAAACCTCTTGGTGCATCTTTGCACCAAAGGGCTTGCCATGCGCGATCTGGACTGGGGGCAATTGCGGATTTTTCTGGCCGTGCATCGCGGTCGATCGGTTCGGGCTGCGGCGGATCTGCTGCGGATCAGCCATTCAACCGTTTCGCGGCGGCTGGCCGAGCTGGAAGGCGATCTGGGCGCGCGCCTGTTCGATCGCGGCCCTGATGGTTTCGTGCTGACTGATGTCGGCCGCGCGGCCTTGCCTTCGGCAGAACGTGCAGAGACGGAGATTCTGCGGCTTCAGCGCGAAGTTTTCGGGCAGGACACGCGGCTTTCCGGCACTGTCAGAGTAACGATGTCGCCGATCTTTGCGCAGCGGCTGATCATCCCGCACCTGGCCGAGTTTGCGGCGCTTTACCCCGATATCAGGCTGGAGATCGTGTCTACCTATGCGCTGTCGGACCTGTCGCGGCGCGATGCCGATATCGCGATCCGCTTCCAGGAAAAGCCGGACCCTTATCTGTTCGGCCGGCGCTTGCCGCGATTTGCCGATGCGGTCTACGCCACGCCTCAATATATCGCGGCGCACCGGTTCGATGGCGAGGCGCCGACTGCCAGCTGGATCGGTTGGGGGGACGGGGAAGATATGCCCAAATGGGTTGGCAATACGCCCTTCCCGAAATGCAGTGTGTGGCATGATTGCCCCGATCCACTCGCTCAGGTCGAAGCCGCCAAGGCCGGTCTGGGCATGGCGATCCTGCCGTGCTTTGTCGGCGACCATGAGCCGGGGCTTGAGCGCGTGCTGGGCAAGCCGCCCTATCAGGATCGGCAGGGCTGGGTGCTGACGCACCCCAAGCTGAAAGAGACCGAGCGCGTGCGGCTTTGCGTGCGCTTTATCAGCGAAGCGGTGGAGCAGCACAGCAGGCTGGTGGCGGGAGACCTGTCAGCCGCATAACAATTGCCGGTGCATTCCTGCACCAGCGAGTTCCACTATTGGCCCTTAGCAACGCAAATCCGAACGCTATCTTCCTGCGCAGACACAGCCGCATCGGCAGTATGTAGCGAGGATCACGATGCCATTTACCGGAAAGACACTCGCCATTCTCGGCGGGAACAGTGGGCTGGGCTTTGCCGCAGCCAGTCTGTTGATCGAGCGCGGCGCAAGGGTCGCGATCACAGGCCGCGATGCCGCCAAGCTTTCGCGCGCGCTTTCAGAACTTGGCCCGATGGCAAGCGGAGCTGCGGTGGAAATGGCCGATCTGGAGGCAGTGCGACGCTTCATCTCGGAAGCGGGAGACCCGTCACAGCCGATCGACGGCGTGGTCCTGTCAGTCGGATCGGCAACCATCAGGCCCTTCGCGGAAACAAGCGAGGACCTGTTCGATGAGCAGGTCCATTGCAACCTGCGCGGTGCCTACTTTGCAGCGCAAGCGGCGTTGCCGCGGCTGCGGCACGGCGGCTCGATCATCTTCATGGGCTCGCCTGCCGGGCATCGCGGGATGACAGGCATGTCTGTCTATGGTCCGATGAAAGCCGCCTTGCGGTCACTCACCCGCATCCTCGCTGCCGAGCTCGCGCCGGATGGCATCAGAGTCAACAGCGTGTCTCCCGGCGCCATTCCAACCGAGGCCATGGCGCGGCTGGGCTTGCCGCCAGAAGCGGTGCAGCAAGCCATTGACGGCTTCAAGGCCATGGTGCCGCTGGGCCGCACAGGCACGCCAGCCGAAGTTGCCGAGGTGATCGCGTTCCTGCTTTCCGATGCAGCAAGCTTCGTCACCGGCTGCGAGTATGCCGCTGACGGAGGAATGGGCCAGGTCTGACCTCCAGTCCACAGACTGGCCCGCTTGTGGTCTTGCCGGGGCCCTCCCCGCTTAACCCCCGAGAGGCGCTCGGCGGTCCCTCCCGGGTCCCGGCAAGACTTCGCCTGAACAAGCATGGCGCAAGCCCGCTATTGCTCGCCTCCATATTTTAGGGTATTTACCCTAATTACGGGTCTGGGAGGGAGATTCTTGCAATGGCAACAGCAGCCGATTTGTCCGTCAAACCGTCGAGCATCGATCCGATCGATGTTTCGCGCAAAGAACTCTACGCTGAAGATCGCTGGCAAGAACCATTCCGCCAGTTGCGCGAGCATGCCCCGATCCAGTGGGTGCCGGATAGCGAATTCGGGCCCTATTGGTCAGTCAGCAAATACAAGCCGATCCAGCATATCGAAGCACTGCCCAAGATATTCTCTTCACAGTGGGACAAGGGCGGCATTGCCATCTCCGGCGATCCCGCGCTGCTGGAAAAGTACAACATGCGCGAACCGATGTTCATCGCCATGGATCCGCCGCAGCATACCGGCCAGCGGCGCACCGTGGCGCCCAGTTTCGGCCCTTCGGAAGTCGCCGAAATGAAAGACGAAGTGCAACAACGCACCGCTGAGGTGCTGGATTCGCTGCCCATTGGCGAACCGTTCGACTGGGTGGAGAAAGTCTCCATCGAGCTCACCACCGGCATGCTGGCCAAACTGTTCGATTTCCCCTGGGAAGAGCGCAACAAGCTTACCGAATGGTCCAACTATGGCGGCGATGTGGAGCTGATCAAGGATGACGGAAACGTCGAACTGCGGCTTGCCAAGATGCAGGAAATGGGCGCTGCCTTTGCCGCCCTGTGGCAAGAACGCCTCGCTAATCCCGGCAAGGATCTGATCAGCGTGATGTTGCAGTCTGACGCCATGAAGGACATGAGCCCGGAAGAGACCATCGGCAATCTTATCCTCTTGATCGTGGGCGGCAATGACACCACGCGCAACTCGATGTCAGGCTATGCCTATGGGCTCAGCCAATATCCGGATGAGCGCGCCAAGCTGGAACAGAACCCCGATCTCATCCCCAACGCTGTGCAGGAAATCATCCGCTGGCAGACCCCGCTGGCGCACATGCGGCGCACAGTCGCGGAAGACACCGACATGTTCGGTCCGATGATGAAGACAGGCGACAAGGTGGTGATGTGGTACCTCTCGGCCAATCGCGACGAGGAGATTTTCGAAGATGGCGAAGCGATCAAGGTGGATCGCCACAATGCGCGGCGTCACTTAAGCTTTGGCTATGGCATCCACCGCTGTGTGGGTGCACGTGTCGCCGAGCTGCAGCTTGTCACCCTGCTTGAGGAAATGGCCAAGCGCCGTTTGCGCGTGAATGTGCTGGAAGAGCCGGTACGCGTGCCGGCATGCTTCGTCCATGGCTACAAGAGCATGCAGGTCGAACTGTCGCGCTACTGATGAAGACGCGCGACAGAATCGTTCTGACCGCGCGCGCGCTGTTCAATCGCGAAGGCTATGGCGCGGTGACCACCGCCGCGCTGGCGGAGGCTTGCGGGATTTCCGAAGGCAATCTGTGGTATCACTTCAAGACCAAGCGCGAGCTGCTTGCCGCCATCGCTGATGAATTCAGCGCCGAGATCGAAGAGCGCATGGCGGTGCCGCCGGATCCGTCTGACCCTGCCGCGTCTTACGCCCGCTGGCTTGAGGCATTGGTGCGCGAGCAACGCCGCTATCGCTTTCTCTATCGCGACAGCCCGCATCATCACGAACCTGTCCCTGTGCTGGCGATGAAGATTCCTGAATGGCTGCGTCGCTCCGAGGCGCAGATCGCGCAGCATCTGGCAGCGATGGTGGAGCGCGGATTGCTCGACTGGCCGATAGACCGCCTGTCAGAGCTCGCGGCCAATGCTACCATCATCCTGCGCTACGGCCTCGAGTACTTCACTGAACTCGCCGAACCGGATGGGGCTGTTCGCAGGACGCTGCTGCAGCATCTGACGCTGTTCGAGCACCGGCTGGATGCAGACGCCACACGCACAATCCGCGATGGGATTGAACGGATCGATGAAGAAGTGAAAGCGGCGGCTTAGGCTGAGATCACTCCACCGGTACATAAGTGGCATCGAAGGTCATTTCCCAGCTCTCGCCTCCGTCAAGACTCACTTCGATTAATTGCCGTACCTTGCCATCGGCTTCGGGCGTCAGCGTCGTGCGATCAAGCACCATGCGTCCTTCATGCGAAGAATAGCTGCCCTGGAAGCGTACGCCGCCATCCCCGAAGCGGGCGACCAGATGCTTGACCTTCAGCCCACCGGGGCGCGTCGTATCGGGCGTAACCCAGACCTGAGTCCATTCCTGCTCATGGGCATCGAAATAGAAGAGCGATTTGCCTTCGCCGCCGCGTTGCGACCGCCAGTGTTCGAACACCGCGCAGCCATCCAGCACGCGCTCGATCCGGTTTGTGCCGTACTCGGTTGTTTCGTCGCGCGAGACGACCCGCCATTCGCCGACCCAGAAGTCCAGGCTCTTGGCGATATCGCCGGTACGGCAAACGGGCTCTCCTGCTTCAACGTCCTGCGCAAGTGTGGCAGCGGGCAGCGCAAAAAGCGCCACGGCAAGCAAACAGCGGATTCGCATCGATCAGCCCCTCTCAACGAACGGATGAGATTGAAGCTAAAGCGCGCGAAGGAACAACGAAAGCAGGTTTCGACGAATGGTGCGAGGTTCAAGTGGAGGGTCGAGCAGTCGCCGAGCCTATTCCCATTCGATCGTGCCCGGCGGTTTTGATGTATAGTCATAGACCACGCGGTTGATGCCTTGCACTTCATTGACGATGCGCGTCGCGCATTGGGTCAGGAAGCTGGCGTCAAAAGGATAGACATCGGCGGTCATGCCATCGGTGCTGGTCACCGCGCGCAGGCCGCAGACCGAGTCATAGGTGCGCCCGTCGCCCATCACGCCGACGGTCTTGACCGGCAGCAGCACGGCAAATGCCTGCCAGATCGCATCATAGAGGCCCGCGTTGCGGATTTCCTCGAGATAAATCGCGTCCGCCTTGCGCAGGATATCGCAGCGCTCTTTTGACACTTCGCCGGGGATGCGGATCGCGAGGCCCGGCCCCGGGAACGGGTGACGACCGACGAATTGCTCGTTGAGGCCCAGTTCGCGGCCCAGCGCGCGCACTTCGTCCTTGAACAGTTCGCGCAGCGGCTCGACCAGTTTCATGTTCATCCGCTCGGGTAAGCCGCCGACATTGTGGTGGCTCTTGATCGTAACGCTCGGCCCGCCGGTGAAGGATACGCTCTCGATCACGTCCGGATAAAGCGTGCCTTGCGCGAGGAAATCCGCCCCGCCCAGTCTGTTCGCTTCTTCCTCGAACACCGCGATGAATTCCGCGCCGATGAACTTGCGCTTCTTTTCAGGGTCAGTGACGCCGGCAAGCCCCGCCATGAAGCGTTCCTCTGCATCCACCACCACTAGCGGGATGTTGTAATGATCGCGGAACAGGCTTTCGACCTGTTCGCGCTCGTTCAAACGCAGGAGGCCATGGTCGACGAAGACACAGGTGAGCTGATCGCCTATCGCTTCGTGGATCAGGATTGCGGCAACCGAGCTGTCGACCCCGCCCGAAAGCCCGCAGATCACACGTCCATCACCCACCTGCTCGCGGATTTCCGCGACCTTGGTTTCGCGATAGGCGGCCATGGTCCAATCGCCCGCAAGCCCGCACACCTTGTGCACGAAATTCGCCAGCAGCTTGGCGCCATCGGGCGTGTGGACCACTTCGGGGTGGAACTGCGTGCCGTAATATTGCCGCGCTTCGTCCGCGATAACCGCGAAAGGCGCGCCGTCGCTGATTGCGACGATTTCAAAGCCGGGTGCAAACTCGGTCACCTTGTCGCCATGGCTCATCCACACCTGGTGGCGTTCGCCTTCGTTCCACAAGCCATCGAACAGCGCGCATGACTTGGTGACCGTGAGGTAGGCGCGGCCAAATTCGCCGCCATCCCCCGTCTCATGCCCGCGGCGCACTTCGCCGCCGAGCTGCTTGCTCATCACCTGCTGGCCGTAACAAATGCCGAGGATCGGCAACCCGCTGTCGAAAAGAATTTGCGGCGCACGCGGGCTGTCATCATCGCACACGCTGGCAGGCGAGCCGGACAGGATGATACCCTTGGGCTGCATCCGGTGGAACGCCTTTTCGGCTTCACTGAAAGGCGCGATTTCGGAATAGACACCCGCTTCGCGCACGCGCCGAGCGATCAGCTGCGTCACCTGGCTACCAAAATCGACGATAAGGATGGAATCGGAAGTTTGCGTAGGGTCCATGTGCGCCCGTTAAGGAGGTGCAGGCTAGCTGGCAAGGCTGGACCACGGCACAATTCACCGCCCGCTTGGCATGGGCCGCCATCTGCTGATCCGACAATGTTGCGCTGCACGCAATTTCTGTCGCATTATTCGCAACTGCAGCATCGGGAACGCTGCAGTGCAACATGAGTTTCTCCTTGCAACCCGTGTGTAATCACATGCGGCCTCAACATCCAAGGAGACTATCTCATGCGTATCATTCTTGCATCTGCCGCTGCCGCGCTGGCATTGGCTGCAACCCCCGCTCTTGCTGACACCCAAGTGGTTGAAGTCCGTGTTTCAACCGCAGGTGTCGATCTTGACAGCGCAGCTGGCCGTGCTGCGCTCGAGCAGCGTATCGAGCGCGCGGTTCGCAGTGCGTGCGAAGTGCGTGACCCGCTGGGTCGCAATGTGCCGAAGACCGATTGGGACTGCGTCGCAACCGCAAAGGCAGCCGCTCTGGCTCAGGCAGAGCGCAACGATGCGCGCAGCGATGTGGCGATGGGCGCGGAATAAGCACTTTCCAAAGAGCTGATTACTTTCCTCCCGGCCGGCCTTCGCTCGGATGCAGCGGGGGCCGGTTTTCTTTTCCGGCAGAGAGTATTTCTTTTGTTGCGTATTATGCAACATATCTCCGCGTTTTCTCATTTGTGTTCAACAAAGCGAAACATTATTTCGCAGTTGCAGCAGCGATGAGGACACCTCTCTCCCGCCTCTAGCTGCCGCAAACCAGGCCGCCGGACCCCCTCCCGAACCAAACCGGCCCCCTGGTAGCCAGTCGCCCGCGCGCCACCCCCAATTGGCGCACAAAGCCGGTGCCAAGTGCTGCAGAGCACGCACGGCTTTCAGGCGACGAGCACAGCGAGCGAGGCGTGGCGGCCCTGTCCCCCCAATATGCGGCGGCCGCGCCTCTCTCGCGAAAGCGCGCTGTCAAAAGCGACGCGACCGGAAAAATGCGGGTCGGCAAATCGGCGTTGTAACCTTTCGCCAAGCCCGCCCGAATTACCCGGTAACGTCGCCATGACGGCCAAGAACATAAGAAAGGAAAGATCATGCAAAATATCGTTGAGAAGCTGTTCTCGCTGGTCGCTGCGATCAGCCTGAGTGGCCTGATATTCAACACTGCTATTGTCTGAAGTCTTCCCGGGCTTCAGATCGCAGAGGCACGGCCGCCAGGCCTGACCCCGAACCCTCCCTCCAAGGATGACGGCCGTGCCTCTCCATTATTTTCACAAACAATCGCGCTAAAAGCGGTCACCGCGCTGAACGATGCGTTCGCGCAATTCGGTCTTCAACAATTTGCCGATATGGCTGCGCGGCATTTCCTCGATCGCTTCAAGTGCGGCGAGCCGTTGCGTCTTGCCAAGGCGCGCATTGACTGTGCCAAGGATGTCCTCGACATCACTTTCAGCCACTCCTGCCATCAGCCGTACGAAGCCATAAGGCGTCTCTCCCCAGCGCTCTGACGGCACGCCGATCACCGCGGATTCCGCCACGCGCGGATCCTTGTCGAGTTCCGCCTCGAGATCGCTCGGGTAGATATTGAACCCGCCGGATATGATCATGTCTTTCGCGCGGCCCACCAGCTCTACGAATCCGTCTTCATCGACCCGCCCGATATCACCCATCCGCTGCCACACATCACCGGTTTCGGGATCGGTCCAGTAACCCTCGCGGGTTTTATCGGGCTGGTTCTTGTAGCCGCTCATCATTGTCTGGCTGCGCCCGATAAGATTGCCCGGCGTGCCCGGCGGCACCGCCCGGTCTTCATCGTCGAGCACTTTCAGCTCGCTGCCCGGCGCGGGCCGACCGACGGTGTGCAGCTTGTCAGGAAATTCATGGCACGCGAGCAGGCACACAACGCCGCCTTCTGTCATCGAATAGATTTCGATCAACCCGCCCGGCATCCGCTTCAGCACTTCGGTTTTGAGTTCGGCAGAAAAGGGCGCGCTGGTGCAATATTTGAGCGCCAGCGATGAGAGGTCAAACTCGTCAAAGCGCGGCTCCGCCATCAGCCGCTGGTATTGCACCGGCACCAGCATGGTGGTCGTGATCTGGTGCTCCTGCGCGCGTTCGAGCCAGCCGACGGTGTTGAACTTGCCCATGATGTTGACTGTCCCGCCCGCCAGCAGCGGCGGCAGGAATGCGACCATGGTGGTGTTCGAATAGAGCGGGGTCGATGCCAGCGAGCGCACGGGCAAGCCGGCTTCGACATAACTCGCAGCGGTAGCGGCAAACTGGCGCCAGCGCATCAGGTGCGAATGGACAATCCCCTTGGGAATGCCGGTCGTGCCGCTGGAATAGATGATGTTGAACGGGTCTTTCGGCCCCGGCTCGATATCGGGTGCGCGCGTGCCATCAGGCGCCATCCAGGTATCGACATCTTCCAATGCGATATGATCGATTTCCGGCACGAAATCCGCGCTGAGCTCCGCAGCTTTGGCAGCATCGATGAACAGGTGCCGCGCGCCGCTATCGCGCGCCATGCCGATCAGCTGATCCTTCGATGCACTGGTGGTAAGCGGCGCCGCAACTCCGCCCGCGCGCACTGCAGCCAAGAACACCAGCGCATAGTTGATGCAGCTTGTGCCCAGGATCGCCACCGATTGCCCGCGTGCTAGACCCGTCTCGATCAGACGCGCAGCCAGCCGCTCGACCCGGTCATCCAGCTGCGCCCATGTCAGCTCGCGCGTGTCATCGCGTAGCGCAATTTCCTGAGGCTTGCGCCGCGCCCACTCGCGCAGAATCTGTGAAAAATTGCCGAATTCGGCCTGAAGTTCCCCCAGCATGCGGATTACCCTTTCCCCACTTGTGCAGCTTTTGCACCCGCCTAAGGTGGCGTGAAGCGATTGACCATAGGGGAGTGAACGAGATGCGCATTTATGGCTTGGCCGGCATGGCCGTGAGCGCCGTTTTCCTGACTTCCAATGCGCCAATAGAAGGCCAGGGCGGCAATGAAGCGTCATCGATTCTTGCAGTAGTCGCACACCCCGATGACGAGCTGGTCATGGCCCCTGCCCTTGCCAATCTGGCGCGCAAGGGATCGCGTGTCACCATCGTCTATGCCACAAGCGGGGATGCCGGCCCGGGTGTAAGCGGCATGGACAAGGGTGAAGCGCTGGCATTGATGCGCGAGCAAGAGGCCCAATGCGCCGCACAGGCGCTTGGCGCGAATGCCATATTCCTGAGGTTTGGTGACGGAACGCTGGCAAAGGCTGCAGGGCAGATCGACAGCACAGCGGCCAAACTGCGCGCGAAATTGCGCGAAGAAATCCGCGAGCTGCGCCCGCAAGTGGTGATGAGCTGGGGGCCTGACGGGGGATATGGCCATCCCGATCACCGGATGACCAGTGCGATTGTCACAGAAGTTCTGCAGGAAATGAACGAAGAGGAGCGCCCCCGACTTTTCTATGCCGGCGTGGTCAAAGGCCGAATTCCGGATGAAACGCCCTTTGGCCTTTGGGCAGGAACCGATCCCTCGCTTCTAAACGTCCGCTATCGCTATGATGGCAAAGATATTGCCAGCTCGCACGCAGCGACACAGTGCCACAAGACCCAGTTTGACGAGGCAACGCGCGCCGCGCTCATGCCTTTTTTCGACAAGGCTGCATGGCAAGGTGAAATCACCTTTCGCGAGGCTTTCTGACAAGGCGGGCAGGCCCGTGGAAAAAGGGTGGCGAAAGCCCCCGGCAAGCTTGGGTTTTCACCCTTCAGCGCCTATATAATCTGCATGTCAGATCAGCCTGAAAACCCGCCCGAAAAAGCCGTCCAGAAGGGCGAATATGGTGCCGATTCGATCAAGGTCCTCAAAGGCCTTGATGCCGTGCGCAAGCGCCCCGGAATGTATATCGGTGACACCGATGATGGTTCGGGCCTGCATCACATGGTGTTCGAAGTGTCGGACAACGCCATCGATGAAGCATTGGCGGGCCATTGCGACCTGGTGCTGATCGAACTCAATCCCGATGGCTCGGTCTCTGTCGAAGACAATGGCCGCGGCATTCCGGTAGACATGCACAAGGAAGAAGGCGTGTCGGCGGCCGAAGTGATCATGACCCAGCTGCACGCGGGGGGTAAGTTCGAAAACACGTCTGATGACAATGCCTACAAGGTCTCAGGCGGGCTGCACGGCGTGGGCGTTTCGGTTGTGAACGCACTCAGCGAATGGCTTGAGCTCACCATCTGGCGCGATGGCAAGGAGCACTGGATGCGCTTCGAGCATGGCGATGCCGTGAACAGCCTAGAAGTCAAAGGCGATGCGCCTGCGGTTGATTCCAACGGCGATGCCAATGGCCTGAAGAAAGGCACGCGAGTCACTTTCAAGGCATCCGCCGATACCTTCAAGAACGTGACCGAGTTCGATTTCGACAAGCTGGAGCATCGCTATCGCGAGTTGGCCTTCCTCAATTCGGGCGTGCGCATCCTGCTGCGCGACAAGCGGCATGAAGAACCGCTTGAGCATGACCTGTTCTACGAAGGCGGGATCGCGGCATTCGTGAAGTATCTCGATCGCAACAAGCAGCCGCTCGTGCCCGAACCCATCGCGGTTTCCGCTGAGAAGGAAGGCATCGGGATCGACGTCGCGCTGCAGTGGAATGACAGCTATTACGAAAACGTTCTGGCCTTCACCAACAACATCCCGCAGCGCGACGGAGGGACGCATATCTCCGCCTTCCGCACCGCACTGACGCGCACGCTCAACAATTATGCCACCAGCACCGGCTTGCTGAAGAAAGAGAAGGTCAGCCTGTCAGGCGAGGACATGCGCGAAGGCCTGACAGCGATTGTCAGCGTGAAGCTGCCTGATCCCAAGTTTTCTTCACAGACGAAAGACAAGCTGGTCTCGTCTGAAGTCCGCCAGCCATTGGAAAGCCTGATGGGCGAGAAGATGACTGAGTGGCTCGAAGAAAACCCCAATGATGCCAAGGCGATCGTGCAGAAGATCATCGATGCTGCCGCAGCCCGCGAAGCCGCACGCCGCGCTCGCGAGATGAGCCGCAAGGGCGCGATGAGCGTCGCTTCGCTGCCGGGCAAGCTGGCCGATTGCCAGGAACGTGACGCATCGAAAGCGGAGCTGTTCCTGGTCGAGGGGGATTCCGCAGGCGGATCTGCCAAGCAAGGGCGCGACCGCAAGACGCAGGCGATCCTGCCGCTGAAGGGCAAGATCCTGAACGTCGAGCGCGCGCGGTTTGACCGGATCATCAGCTCGAAGGAAGTCGGCACGCTGATCCAGGCGATGGGCACCGGCATCCGCGACGAATTCGACCTTGAGAAGCTGCGTTATCACAAGATCGTGATCATGACCGACGCTGATGTGGACGGCGCGCATATCCGCACACTGCTGCTGACATTCTTCCAGCGCCAGATGCCGGAAATCATCAAGGCAGGCCATCTGTTCATCGCCCAGCCGCCGCTGTTCAAGGTGAACAAGGGCCGGAGCGAGGTTTACCTGAAGGATCAGGCGGCGCTTGATCGCTACCTGGTTGACGCAGGCTTGCAGGGCCGCGTTCTGGAAACGGTGGGCGGCGCGCGCAGCGGTGAAGATCTGCGCGGGCTGGTCGAACATGCCTTGCGCCTGCGCAACCTGCTGGGCTTTGTTCCACGCAAATATGATACAGCCATCATCGAGCAGATGGCGCTTTCCGGTGCGCTTGATCCCCTGCTCGACAATTCCACCCGTCTGCAAGCGTTGCAATTCGCCGCCGAGCGGTTGGGCATGGCGGATCCGGAGGCCAAATGGTCTGCGGGGATTGGCGATGACGGTGTCGTGCGGTTCGAGCGGCTCTGGCGCGGTGTTACCGATGTGCATGAGATCGAGGCCCGCTTCCTCACAAGCACCGAAGCGCGCAAACTGCATAGCCTCGCCAGCAGCCATGCGGAAACATATGCCCGCCCCGCGCGGCTGGTGAAGACCTCGGCCGAGCCTGACACTGTACCCGATGATGATGTCGATATCGACGATCTGCCGGCGGCCTCTGCCGATGATGCGATCATGCGGCCAACCGAATTGCTTGATGCGGTGCTGGCCAATGGCCGGCGTGGCTTGAAGATCGCGCGCTACAAGGGCTTGGGCGAAATGAATGCGGAACAGCTGTGGGAAACCACGCTTGATCCGGAAAATCGCGCGCTGTTGCAGGTCAAGGTCGAGGATGCCGACGTGACCGACGAAATCTTCACTCGCCTGATGGGTGATGTGGTCGAGCCGCGCCGCGAGTTCATCCAGGACAATGCGCTCAACGTGGCGAACCTTGACGTGTGATCCAGCTGCTGGCCCAGGGCTGCATTCTGATCGCAGCGGGCTGGCTGGCATTCGTCAGTATCGTTTGCCTTCTTGCGCCGGAAAGAGCGCAGGCTGCACTGGCCACAATGGGCAGCAACGCTGCAATCCAGTTTGGCGAGCACATTCCGCGCGCAATCGCAGGTATCGCCTTTGTTTTGCGGGCATCGGAATCGAAAGCGCCGGACCTGTTCTGGATAGGCGGCTGGTTCATTGTGATATCGTCCGTGATCATCATGCTTGCCCCGCGAGAATGGCACCATGCCTATGCGCGGTGGTGGGCGGAGCGTATTCCGCTATGGTTCTATCGCATTGCCGCGCTTCCCACGCTTTCAGGCGCAGCAGCAATCGCCTATGCAGCGCTTTAGTGGGCATTAGGAGAAACGCATGACCGACAATCAGGATGCAGGCGGATACGAGCATCTGGGGTTCGTGCTTCTGCTCGGCCTGCTGACGGCGGGCGTTGTCTTCGTTGTCTGGCCCTTTGCCTCGCCCGTGCTGTGGGCAACGCTGGCCGCGATCATGTTTCAGCCGCTTTATCAATGGTTTCTCAGAAGGCTAAGTGATGGCCCCAATAAGGCAGCGATAGCGACCTTGCTGTTCATCACCTTTGTCGTGCTGTTGCCGGGTTTCTTTATCGGCAGCCTGATCGTTGAACAGGCGGCCAATGTCGTGATCGCATTCCAGCAAGGAAATCTGGATGTGGCCTCGTGGTTCACACAGATCTTCAAGGCGCTGCCAGAGTTCATACGCGAACCGCTCGATGAATATGGCATCGCAGACCTGGAAGACGTCCAGACCCGCGCTCAAGAGCTGATCACGGAAAGCGCCGGGCTGATCGCGCAACAGGCAATAGCGATCGGCGGTGGACTGTTCAGTTTTGTCCTGTCCTTCTTCCTCGGGCTTTACGTCGCCTATTTCCTGCTGCGCGATGGCAAGGCGATCGGGCAGGCGATCCTGCGCGGCCTTCCGCTCGAAGCCGAGATCGCACAGCGGCTGGCTGGGCGGTTTCTTTCGATCGTGCGCGCGACCATCAAGGGGTCGGTAGTGGTTGGCCTGGTCCAGGGCGGACTGGGCGCGATCACATTCTGGATAGTCGATGTCGAAGCTGCGCTGTTGCTTGGCTTGCTGATGGCGATCTTCTCGCTTTTGCCTGCAGTCGGCACAGGCATCGTCTGGGTGCCGATGGCGATCTATCTGCTGGCGACCGGATCGGTTTGGGAAGGGGTGTTCGTGGTGGTGTCCGGGCTTGCCGTGATCGGCATGGCAGACAATGTGCTGCGCCCGATCCTGGTTGGCCGCGACACCGGCATTCCGGACTGGATCATCCTCGTCACCACGCTTGGCGGAATTGCGACCATGGGCCTGTCTGGCGTAGTGCTCGGCCCGCTGCTTGCAGGTCTGTTCCTCGCTGGCTGGAGCATCGCGCAGGAATATCTGCTGCACCACAAAACCGCATCCGAAGAAAGCTGATCGAGCAGCGTGATGCAACGCGTCGCCCCCGGATCGCAGGCAGAACAGGCGGGCCGCCTGTTCATCGCCGCCATGCTGGTGGTGTTCGCCCCGCAAATGCCCTTTGGGAATTACCTGATCTATCCTTTCATGATTCTGGGCACGTGGTTCCATGAAATGGGCCACGGGCTGACCGCGCTGGCGCTGGGTTATGATTTCGAGCGGTTGCTGATCTATGCCAATGGCTCCGGCATTGCCGAAAGCCGCACGCCAGCGGACATTTCATCGCTCGAGCGCGCAGCAATCGCAGCCGGCGGCCCGCTGGGGCCAAGCCTGATCGGTTCAGCCCTGATTCTGGCCAGCGCACGGCGCAAGCTGTGGCAGCCGGCGCTGCTGGGCCTTGCCATCATCATCCTCGCGTCGACAGTGATCTGGGTCCGCACCACGACCGGATGGGTCGTCTTGCCCGCTACCGCGGCTGCGCTTGGCTTGCTGGCGTGGAAGGGCAAGCCCGGCCTTGTCCGCTTTGCCTTACAGTTTCTCGGCATGTTGGCGGCGCTCAGCATGTTTCTGTCATGGGATTATCTGTTCATGGAAAGCGCAGTGATCAATGGCCAGCTGATCCTGTCAGACACGGGCGCAATCGAAGCCAATCTGATGCTGCCGCACTGGTTCTGGGCACTGGCGCTGATCGGCATGGCCACGCTGATGATCGGTGCCAGCCTGAAATATGCACTGCGCGAGAACGCCAGGTCGGCGCGCTGGCGATGACGCAGGATCAGGTCGCGATACGCAGGGTGTTGACCCCGCGCGCGCCGCCATCCTCTGCTGACAAACCGGCAAATATCGCATCGACAATATGAGCCAGCTTCTCTTCGCTGAGCTTGTCATCGATGTAGGTCAGCGCATCTGGCATGGTGTAGCTGCCGACCATCTGGTTGATGATGGACATGGCCTGATCGATCTCCAGACCAGCCAGGAACCCTTCGGCCTGGGCTTCGGCAATGATTTCGCACAAATGATGATCGGCAAGGTCGACAAAGCCGCGCACCCGCTCAAAGCGGGCCGCGCCTGCCTCACACATGGCAGCAAAGGATGCCGGATCGGCACGGAAGCGGTCACGATTGACGCGAAAGCGCCGGACGAAGAACTCGTACATCTTGCGATTTGGCGGCATGTCATTCGAGACAACCTCTTCCATGATCGCAACATGCGGCTCGAACCACAGTTCCACCGTCGCTTCGAAAAGGTCGTCATCGTCCTCGAACAACTCTTCCAATCGCCGACGCGGCATGCGACCGGATGCAGCGAGATCGGCCAGGTGGACTTCCTCGCCATGTTCATCGAACAGCTCTTTTGCCAGCATTGCAGCCCGTCGTCGCTCAGCCTGCCGTGTCTCCGCGGACATCATCGCCAATTCCTCCTGATGCGAGGCAATTTAGGGCGTGATCCGCGCCGCTTAAACCCATTAGGCGTGATTTCTTTGCAAGAGCGCGCGCGCAAGACGCGACATGTCGTTGAATGATGCGCGGCGCCTAAGCCTCCCGGTCGCCGCCAATAATGGCGTTGGCTTGCGCTTCGAGCACTTTGAAACGTTCGTAATCGGGCATTTTGGAGCGATACCAATTGGCGATCTTGAGCAAGTCTTCGCCATAATTGCCGGAAGGAAACATCGGCTCACCAAAGCTGATGATCATGTTCTCATTGTCAGCAAGCGCGAGCACGAATGGCACGCCGGCTGCCTGCGCGATGCGGTAAAAGCCGGATTTCCAGCTGCCATCGGTGGAGCGTGTGCCTTCAACCGCGATCACCAGAGCCAGTTCCTTGCGCCGCTCGAATTCGGCCTTCATCTGCTCGACAATGCCGCCCGGCGCGCTGCGATCGACCGGGATGCCGCCCATATCGAGCATGAAATTGCGCATGACCCCCTGGAACAGTGTATGCTTGCCCATGAAATTGGGCTGGACTTCTTCATGCTTGGTCGCGCCTGCGAAGAAAACGAAGTCCCAGTTCGACGTGTGCGGCGCACCCGCGATGACATATTTCTTCAAGTCCCTGGGCAATTGCCCTTCGATCTTCCACCCCTTCCACTTGTAGAGGAACAGGATGATCCGGTTCACAAGCCGCGAAAGCAGCGTGACATTGCGGGTTTCGTTGTGACGCAAGGCTGGTTCTCTCCCCTGCGTTTTTCTCTGCCCTCAAACCGGGCATTTACGCAAGGGAAAGCGAATGAGTGAGGTTTGAAGCGACTTATGTCTAGGCGCTGCCGGCGTGCGGCTTGGCGACAGCAGGCGGAGTTATCGCCGGGTGGCTTTGCGGCAGCAGTGCCTTCGCCCGGCTGATGATCTGGTTTGCCGCCGCTTTCGATGCTTCGATGATCTGCTTGCGCGGCACATGCATTGTCGCGATGCCTGCTCGCGCAAGCCATTCATCGCGGATCTCGTCTGGCACATTGTCTTCCAGCTCGATCGCCAACCTTGCATCGAGGCAGTAAAAATCGTGCCTGTAGCGCCCGGTCGAGCGACGGCGGGCAAACCGCAACCCTTCCGGATGCGCCTTCAGCTCGCGCCAGAGCAGTGCTTCGCCCACATAGGACTCGAGCTGCGCATTGCGCACACTATCGCCAGCCGCTTCGCCTTCTTCCGGCACGTCTGCTCCATCCGAGTCGCTTGTTCCGGAGATGGCCTTGCATGCGGCACGAGCGCGAACAAGGATTCGCGGCGGCTGTCACAAATCGTTCACACTTCCCCGACTGGATGCGCCCTGTCGTTCAGACCAGAAGTGTTATCGCGTTGCCAAAATTATGCGCGATGATCGGCATCAGCAGGCTTCCGGTGCGCTCACGCAGCCACACCCCCAAAAGCGATGGAATCGCAGTCAGCGTCAGATAGATGGGCTCTACCGCGAAACCTGCATCAGCCGAGTAAGAGAAGGCATGCGCCAGGCCGAAAACCAGTGAAGACAGGATCGCGCCCCACCCCCAGCCGACGCCCAGCCACTTCACCCGCCCTCTGAAGGCTTCATTCAAGGCCAGCAACAACAGCCCGCGATAGAAAATCTCTTCCTCCAGCCCCGGCATGGTCAGTTGAAAGGCAATCGTCTCTGTCGAAGCAGGTCCACTATCGAAAGCCAGCGCGATCGCCAAAAAGAACAGGCAGTAGATGCCAAGGCCGATCAACGCCGGGCGCAGCGAACCCGCCTTGTGCCTCAGGGTCAGCCCGGCCCTGCGCCAACCGAAGACATCCAGCGAAGCAATCCCCAGCGATAAAGCCAGCGCCATGGCCTTGCCCTGCCAGTTCCATTCGGATGAAGACAGCAAGCTGGGCACGTTGCCAAACAGCTGTGTCAGCATCGCGTCATTGCCAAGCACCAGCAAGGCGGAAACGAGCAGCCAGGCTGGCGAGAAATTCTTGCGGTCTGCCAAACCGATCACGCCACCCAATCCCAGCAGGATCGCACAAATGGCAGCGATCTGTATGATCTGGTCCATGGCAACGGCTCCTCTTTTCAGAAGAGCATTTGCAGCCGAGCGGGAAGCGTCAACCCGCGATGCGCGACCACCGGTCGCGCTTCTCGCTCACATCCGGAACACGCCGAACTGCGGACGATCAGGGATTGGCGCTTCGAGGCAAGCGGCAAAGGCCAGCCCTAACACGTCGCGTGTCTGCACCGGATCGATCACGCCATCATCCCACAGCCGCGCGGTGGCATAATAGGGATTGCCTTCGTCCTCATACTTTTGGCGGATCGGAGCCTTGAAGGCTTCGGCTTCTTCCTCGGTCCAGCTGTCAGCATCACGGTGGACCGTGGCGAGCACCGATGCTGCCTGTTCGCCGCCCATCACGGAAATGCGCGCATTGGGCCAGGTGAAAAGGAACCTCGGGCTATATGCGCGCCCGCACATCCCATAATTGCCTGCGCCGAAGCTACCGCCGATTACCACCGTTACCTTGGGCACTGTGGCGGTAGCGACTGCCGTCACCAGCTTCGCGCCATGCTTGGCGATGCCTTCCGCCTCATACTTCCCGCCAACCATGAAGCCACTGATATTCTGCAAGAAAAGCAGCGGGATGCGGCGCTGGCAGGCAAGCTCGATGAAGTGTGCGCCCTTCTGCGCGCTTTCGGAAAACAGCACGCCATTGTTGGCCAGGATCGCGACCGGCATGCCCCAGATATGCGCGAAGCCGCATACCAGTGTAGAGCCGAAATGCTGCTTGAATTCGTGGAACTCGCTGCCATCGACGATCCGCGCGATCACTTCATGCACATCATAGGGCGCACGCACGTCTTCGGGGATCAGCGCGTAGAGATCGTCCGCATCGAATTTGGGCGGGCGTGGGTCTTTGATTCCTGAATGAATCCCCGTGGAGGCGGGGATCTCGTGCAGTCCGAGCGAGGCCCCCGCCTGCGCGGGGGCGCAGTGACTGACGATATCGCGCACAATGGTGAGCGCGTGCTCGTCATTCTCCGCCAAGTGATCGACCACGCCGGACTTCTTGGCATGAAGATCCCCGCCGCCGAGGTCTTCGGCTGAAATCTCCTCGCCTGTCGCGGCCTTCACTAGCGGTGGTCCCGCAAGGAAGATCGTGCCCTGCTCGCGCACGATCACGGTCTCGTCGGACATGGCGGGCACGTAAGCGCCGCCTGCTGTGCAGCTACCCATCACGCAGGCGATCTGCGGGATACCGAGCGCAGACATATTCGCCTGATTAAAGAAGATGCGTCCGAAATGCTCGCGGTCGGGGAAGACCTCAGCCTGATAGGGCAAGTTCGCGCCGCCGCTATCGACCAGGTAAATGCATGGCAGGCGATTTTCCTGCGCGATCTCCTGTGCGCGCAGGTGCTTCTTCACCGTCATCGGGTAGTAGGAGCCACCCTTCACCGTGGGGTCGTTGCAGACGATCATCACCTGCCGGCCCGAGACCCGCCCGATCCCGCAAATCATGCTCGCGCCCGAGACATCGCCTTCATACATGCCGTTCGCCGCAAGCTGGCCGATCTCGAGGAAAGGCGAACCCGGATCGAGCAAGCGCTCGACGCGCTCACGCGGGAGTAGCTTGCCGCGCGATACATGCCGCTCCCGATGCTTCTCCGGCCCGCCGAGCGCGGCCTTGGCGACAGCAGCGCGCAAATCGTCTGCCAGCCCTTTGTTATGCGCAAAGCGCGCCTTTGCCTCAGGGCTTTCGCGGTCAAGCTTCGAAGAGAGAACTGGTGCGGTCATTTAGTCACCACTGCAATGGTTTCGAGAAAACCCCGTTGCCATCATTAATCTGACTGGGGAACTGTGCTCTTTGCAATGCACTAGTTGGGAACGAGCGGATAAAGCTTGCCAACGGCTTTAGTTTTCCGCTGACACGAACCGATCGATGCCCAAGGAGTCCGACCGTCTTCCCGAAGCGTTGTCTGACCATACGTATTGGCTCTGCCAAGTCGCTATCATTGCTGATAATGACCGCAACATCGAAGAGGCCATCAAATGCGTCCATCAGCAAGTGCGTGCCAAGGTTTACGTCAGAACCTTTTTCTTCAGTCTTGACCACCCGTCTTGGGAGGTAATTTCCCGCATTCCAAGCAGCGGCATCTGGCATGATCACTTCGTGAGTCAGAAAGTGACCGAAATGAATATCGATTTGCGGTATTGTTCGCAACGCGCGGAAATAC
This sequence comes from Erythrobacter sp., assembly GCA_030148605.1. Taxonomy (GTDB): domain Bacteria; phylum Pseudomonadota; class Alphaproteobacteria; order Sphingomonadales; family Sphingomonadaceae; genus Erythrobacter. Next base: position 26,048 of record JASBTD010000015.1, on the reverse strand, counting down.
GTTTCTTGCCGCTGCGGCTGTGTCGGATCATGAGGTCGAGCGCTCACGCGGGCTGTGAAGTATCGAACCCGATCGATCTGGTTCTTTGGAAGTTGGTCAACCACTAAACGGTGTAGATTGAGCCACTTATATGGCGTTCGCTTAAGGCACGAATAATGGAGATTGTACCCGTCGATATAAACTCGAGTACGCATCCACCCCCCTCAAAAAGCAACGGCGGCCTCGCAGGCCGCCGTGCGCCACAGCACCGAAGCACCGTGGGTGATATGATGTGTAGTTAGCACAAAATCGCACAAAGTCAATGAATCTGGCCGCATCACCCTGCAGCTCCGATCAGTTCGCGCCCGATCAGCATCCGCCTGATCTCGTTGGTGCCAGCGCCGATATCGAGCAGCTTGGCATCGCGCATATACCTCTCGACCGGCCAGTCGAGCGTATAGCCCGCGCCGCCCAGCGCCTGCACGCTTTCGGCGGCGACGCGGAATGCGTTCTCGCTGGCGAGCAAGATCGCGCCAGCTGCATCAAAGCGCGTCGTCTGATCAGCATCACACGCCTTGGCCACCGCATAGGTGTAGGCGCGGGCCGATTGCAGCGCGACATACATGTCGGCGACCTTGGCCTGCATCAGCTGGAATGAGCCAATCGGCTTTCCGAACTGCTTGCGCTCGCGCAGATAGGGAATGACCGTGTCCAGGCAGGCCTGCATGATGCCGAGCTGCAATCCGGCGAGCACCACGCGCTCGTAATCGAGCCCGCTCATCAGCACGCCGACGCCGCCATTCAAGGGCCCCATCACGCGGTCTTCCGGAATATGGCAATCGTCGAACACCAGCTCTGCCGTGGGCGAGCCGCGCATGCCGACCTTCTCGATCTTCTGGCCGATGGAGAACCCTTCATCGTCCTTCTCGATCAGGAAGGCGGTGATGCCGCGCGACCCGGCCTGCCCATCGGTCTTGGCATAGACCACCAGCGTATCGGCATAGGTGGCGTTGGTGATCCAGAATTTGGTGCCGTTGAGCACATAACCGCCCTGCACCGCCTCGGCTTTGAGTTTCATCGAAACCACATCCGAACCCGCGCCCGCTTCCGACATCGCGAGCGAACCGACATGCTCGCCGGAAATCAGCCCGGGCAGATATTTCGCTTTCTGCTCGTCATTGCCCCAGCGGCGGATCTGATTGACGCACAGGTTGGAATGCGCGCCATAGGACAGGCCCAGCGATGCAGAAGCGCGGCTGACTTCCTCGACTGCAATCACATGCTCGAGATAGCCCAGCCCCAAGCCGCCATCTTCTTCGCTAACGGTCAGGCCGTGCAGGCCCAGCTCGCCCATCTGCTGCCACAGCTCTGCGCGCGGAAAGTAATCCTCGCGGTCGATTTTGTCCGCCAGCGGGGCGATCTGCTCATCGGCAAACCGGCTCACACTCTCGCGGATCATTTCCGCGGCTTCGCCAAGCTGGAAATCGAAATCGGGGGTGGCGCGCATCGTGCAATAATCTCCTCTCATCTGCCCATAACAGCGCGCGGCCTTCGCGCAAACCGGTTACAAGTGAAATGACCAAACCGCGCATGGTGTAGAGGCACTTGGCCCGGCGACGATGCACGCCTAGGATGCGCGGCGATGCAGTCAAAGCCCAACTTTCCGGAGTTCCCGATGCGCCCATTTCTCATGCTCGCCTGTGCGCTGGCGCTGGCTGGCTGCGGCGAAGGCCCAGTCACCACAAATGAAATAAGCGCGGAGATCCCGATCGAAGGCGACACGGCGGGTGAGGAAGGCAAAGGCAGCGAAACGACTGAGACAGAGAAAACCGCCAGCGAGAATGCTCCCCCAAGCGAAGCCGAACCAGTCGATAGTGAAGCGCTGACTCTCACCGGTACAGCATGGCGGGTGACCGGCGAAGATGGCGCCATCTACACCACTTTCCTTGATCCCGACGGCTCATATCGCGACATGAAGAACGGCGATCCCTGGGCGCAAGGGACATGGGAAAGGCTTGCAGACGGGCGGCTATGCTTCACCCCCGCTGACGAAGAACGGTCCGGCGATTGCTGGGAATTCGGCAGCGAGGATCGCGAAGGGAATCTGCGCGTCACCAATGACGACGGGCACGAAGTGGAACTGCGCCCCGTCACCTATATCGCGCCTGAAGACGAGGCCTGAGCAAATTTCCGAACTAGTGCAAACCGCCGCGAAAGCTCGCTCAGGCCTGATCGCATTTGCAGCGGCAAGCCGTCACTTCGGCGATGTGGTCGCGGTTGACCAGGTTACGCTGGAAATTGCGGCTGGCAGTTTCGTGGCGCTGGTGGGCGCGTCAGGCTCTGGCAAATCCACTTTGCTCAAGATGGTCAATGCACTCGAAGCACCGAGCAGTGGTGCCGTGTTTCTCGGCGGCGAGGATGTGGCGCAGCTGCCGCCCGCGCAATTGCGACGCGGAATCGGCTATGTTTTCCAGTCGATCGGATTGTTCCCGCATATGACGCTGGCAGAGAATATCGCGATTGGTCCGCGGCTGAGCGGCGACAGGCTGAAAGGTGAGCGTGTGGCTGAACTGCTCGAACTGGTAGAGCTGGACCCCGGCATGGCGAGCCGCATGCCCGATGAGTTGTCAGGCGGGCAGCGCCAGCGGGTCGGTGTCGCACGGGCTCTGGCGAATGACCCGCAAGTGCTGTTGATGGATGAGCCCTTTGGCGCGCTCGATCCGATCACGCGCGATGCATTGGGCGAGCGCGTGCGCGCGCTGCATAGCCGGCTGGGCCTGACCACGATCATGGTAACCCATGATATGGCGGAAGCGCTGCTGCTGGCAGACCGCGTACTGGTGATGGACGCGGGGCAGATCGTTGCCGATGAAACCCCGGCAGCCCTACTGGCTGGCAAAGGCGGCGAGATCGCGCAAGGCCTGGTTGCGGTGCCACGCGAGCAAGCCGAGCGCCTTGCCTCGATGGAACGCGAAGGCAGCGCGTCATGAACGGGTTCTGGGCCGCACTGACAAGCCTTGGCCCGCAGCTTTCCGCTCATGTGTTGCTTTCGGCTTCTGCGATTGCGCTCGGCATAGTGGTCGCGCTCCCGCTCGCGGTATGGGCGAGCCGATCACCGCCTGTCGCCCGCGTGGCGCTCGGCCTTGCCAGCTTGGTGCAGACTGTGCCTGCGCTGGCGCTGCTCGCGCTGTTTTTCCCCATCCTGCTAAGCTTGCGTGTGATATTCGGCGAGGGCTTGCCAACGCTCGGCTTCCTGCCTGCGCTGCTGGCGCTGGCGCTCTATGCACTGCTGCCGATCCTGCGCAACGCCGTGACCGCGCAAGCCAATCTCGACCCTGGTGTGCTGGAAGCGGCAGACGGCGTGGGAATGACCAAATGGCAGAAGCTGCGGCTAGTCGAAGCGCCGCTGTCCGCACCTTTCATCATGGCGGGTATCCGCACAGCTTCGGTGTGGACGATTGGCGCAGCCACGCTTGCCACCACTATCGGGCAGCCCAGCCTCGGCGATCCGATCTTCGCGGGGCTACAAACGCAAAACTGGGCATTGGTGCTGGCCGGATGCGTCGCGTCAGCAGGGCTCGCGCTGATTGCAGACAATCTGCTTGGCATGATCGAAAAAGGCCTCGCCACGCGGCGGGCCAAGCTCTCTTTGGCTGGCCTCGCCATTGTTGCCGTCGGGATCGGAGCGGCGCTTTTCGCGCAATTCGGCGGCGGCGAGCGCGACCGCGTGCTGATCGGAGCCAAGGGTTTTTCGGAACAGTATGTGCTCGCACGACTGATCGGGCAGCGGCTTGAGGCAAATGGATTCCAGGTCGAATATCGTGACGGGTTGGGAAGCGCTGTGGCTCATAGCGCAATCGCGAGCAGCGATATCGACCTGCTGGTTGACTACACCGGCACTATCTGGACCAACCAGATGAAGCGTCAGGACAATCCGCCGCGCGATCAGATGCTGGCAGAGATCGCGGAATGGGAGCGGCAGACCAGCGGCACCTTGGTTCTGGGGCGGATGGGGTTCGAAAACGCCTATGCCTTTGCCATGCGTGAGGATCGTGCCGAGCAACTGGGGATCGAAGACCTGACCGATCTGGCGCGTGTCGCACCGCAACTGACCGTCGGCGGCGACCCTGAGTTCTTCGAACGTCCGGAATGGATCGCAGTGCGCGATGCATACGGCTTGCAATTTGCCGAGCAGCGCAATTTTGCGCCAACATTCATGTACAACGCCCTGCAATCGGGCGAAACCGATGTGATCAGCGCGTATACCTCTGACGGGCGGATTGCGGCAGACCGGCTGCGCGTGCTCGATGATCCGCGCGGGGCCTTCCCCAATTATGATGCAGTGCTGCTGGTCAGCCCTGAAAGCGCGAGTGACGCGGCCCTGATCGCGGCGCTTGAACCACTTATCGACAGCATCGATGTCACCGCCATGCGCGAAGCCAATTTTGCGGTCGATCGTGAGAAAGACAAGCTGACGCCCGATGAAGCCGCGCGCCTGCTGGCAGATCGCGTCGGGCTCTAGAACCCCGGCGCTTCTTCCGGCCAATCCTTGCCGGAAAGGCCCAGCACCTTGAACAGCAATCCCATCTGGTCTTCGGCCACCAGCCGATCATGCTGACGCTTGAAAGTCTCAGCTTGGCCGGGTGCGCGGCGCTTCAAGGCTTCCATCCGCATATCGATACCCAGCGCGGTCAGCCAGTCGCCTTGCATCTGCAGGCCCAGGACCTGTGCACCCTGCCGCTGCGCGACCTTGGCGAGCGTTTCGAAATCGACATGTGCGGTAAGGTCCATGTTCCCCGGATGGGAAAACACATCGACCTTCTGATGGCCCTTGATCGCTTGCAATGTCGAGCCGGAGCGCCCTTCGCGCGGGCCATAGTCGATCACCAGCGCCGCGCCGCCCTGCGCCGCCAACCGGTCAGCCAGTTCGCTCATGATTGCAGCAGATGCCGGGCTGGTTTCGATGATAGTGCCCTGGCTCGCTTGCCGCCAGCTTTGCGGCACTGCCGCATCCATCGGCTTGTCGCCAAAGACAAAGGCCAGCTTATCGCTCTCAAGCCCGACCATCCGTTCACACCATCCCTCTGCCGCGCGCAGCAGCTGGCGCACTGGCAGCGCATCGAAGAATTCATTGGCAACGATCAGCAGCGGGCCGTCATCCGGCAAGGTAGTGACATCGGCATGATGCGTTACCCCGCGAACCGTGCCGCGCTGGATCTGCTTCAAGGCTTCGGAGCCTTCGACGAAGTGCACCTGCGGCTTCAAGCCATAGCGCTCTGCGGCGCGCAGCGCGTCTGATGCCAGCGTTCCGCGGCCTGGCCCCAGCTCGACATAATGAACCGGTTCCGGCGTGCCCGCGCGCACCCAGATATCCGCGAGCCACAGGCCGATCAGTTCGCCAAACACCTGGCTAACCTCGGGCGCGGTAATGAAGTCACCATCATCACCCAGCGGATTGCGCGATGTGTAATAGCGCGCGTTGCTTTCACCCATATATTGGGCAAGGCTGATCGGGCCGTTCTCGCGGATCAGCCGCTTGAATGTCTCGCCCAAATCGTCAGCGCGCGAATTGTCATTCATGCCTGCGCCGGCTTGCTCCCGCCGGTTCCCACCGGGTCGCGACTTATCGCGAAGAGCGTTACAATCAATCCAAGCAGAATCAGCGGTATTGTGAGCCATTGCCCCTGACTTAATCCAGTTTCCACGACGCGGTGCGCCAAATGTGCATCAGGTTCCCGGAAGAATTCGTTAATGAAGCGCGCTGCACCAATCCCGATGGTAAATACGCCCACAAGCAGCCCCGGTCGATAGCGCGCGCCGGTTTTCCAGAACATCAGCAGCAGGATCACCAGCAGCAGCAAGCCTTCAAGCCCGGCCTGGTAGAGCTGGCTAGGATGGCGCACGGTATAGGTGGTCGCACATTCGCCAGCCACACTCGGCAAGTCGCAGAAAACCATGCCCCAGGAAACATCGGTTTCGCGGCCCCACAGCTCGCCATTGTTGAAGTTGGCCAGCCGTCCCAGAAACATGCCCATCGGCACATTGACTGCGATATAGTCTGCCACGCGAAGGAAGGAGAGCTTGCCGCGCAGGCTGACCCAGGCAATCGCCGCCAGCACGCCCAGCACCCCGCCGTGGAAGCTCATCCCGCCGTCCCACATCCGCAGCAATTCCCAGCTGACAAAGCCTTCGCCTTCGAAGCTGGTGAACAGGGAAGGGTTATAGAATGCGGCGTAGCCCAGCCGCCCGCCCAGGATCACACCCAGCGTGCAGTAGAAGAACAGGTCATCTGCGTGACGCTGAGCCATCGGCGCACCTGGAGCTTTGAGCATCTTGGTGAGGTGCCAATAGGCAAACAGGATGCCGCCCAGATAGGCGAGCGAGTAGAAGCGCAGCGTGAAGAAACCCAGGTCGATCCCTTCGACCAGGCCCAGGTCTTTCCAGAAAATCGGATCGGCAGCGCCGCTGGCTGCGATTCCTGAGGCGGCGAGTAGTGACAGCACGAAGCGATCCCCTATATAGGTGGCCATGCCGGTCCGGCAGGCAAGTTCGGGCGGGCTTTTGGCACAGCCGAGGTTTGGGGGAAACCCTGTTCAGTTTGCGCGTTAAGCACAAGGGACAGGCGGCGGACGCGGCCTAAGTAAAAGATAAGGAGAGGATTAGGCATGCCCACTGAGCTGGACACTGCGCTTGACAAGATCATCGGCGAACTGACGAAAGAAGGTCAGCCCTTTGAAACCGTGCCGTTTGAACGCAATGGCGTTGCCATGCCTTCGTTCAAGAATGCACCGCCAAGCCTGGCTCATTACTTCGCCCATTTCTGCAACGAGAATAAAGAGCTGACGTTTCTGGTGGACGGAGACGTGCGGCTGACATTCGGCGAATGCTGGGCCGCGGCAAGCTGCGTTGCGCACGGGCTCGCGACAGAACATGGCGTGAAGAAAGGCGATCGTGTCGGGATCGCGGCGCGCAATTCCTCCAACTGGATGATCGCCTATATGGGCATCGTGATGGCGGGCGGCTGCGTTACCCTGCTGAACGGATTCTGGAGCGGTGACGAGCTCGCCTACGGCATCCGCCTGGCAGAATGCGACCTCGTTCTCGCTGACGCAGGGCGTGCCAAGCGACTTGAAGGCACTGACCATTCGGCCCGAATTGTCCTGTTCGAGCATGACAGCACCCCGGCTGAAGGCTTGGCTAGCGTCTGGGCGGAAGGCAACACAGCGATGGCCATGCTGGGCGAGCTTGGCCCGGATGATCTGGCGACGATCCTCTATACTTCGGGTTCAACCGGCAATTCGAAAGCGGCCTATTCCGATCATCGCGGCGTGGTGAGCGGCGTATTCAGCTATATCTCGCAAAGCGCGATGGCCAAGCTGCTGATGGAATCGCGCGGTGAAGATGTCAGCACGCAACCGTGCGCATTGATCGCAGTGCCGCTGTTCCATGTCACCGGCGAAGTCCCGCTGTTCCTGCAAAGCTTTGGCATTGCCCGCAAGCTGGTGTTGATGCCGAAATGGGATGCACGCGAAGCGCTGCGCCTGATGGAGGCAGAGAAAGTCACCTATTTCGTCGGCGTTCCGCTGATGAGCTACGAGATTGCCACGCACCCCGATCGTGACCAGTTTGACGTCTCGAGCTGCAAGAGCTTTGCCGCTGGCGGCGCGCCGCGCCCGGTCGATCATGTCACCAAGATCAAGAAGGCCTTCCCCGACGGCTTCCCCTTGCTGGGCTATGGCCTGACAGAAACCAACGCTGTCGGCTGCGGTAATTTCAACGAGAATTACATGGCCAAGCCCGGCTCTACCGGGCGCGCCAGCGTGCCTCTGGTTGATCTTGCCATCCTCGACAATGACGGCAATCCGCGCGCACAAGGCGAAGTTGACGAGGTGTGCATCCGTTCGGTCGCGAACTTCCTCGGCTATTGGAACAATGACGAAGCGACCAAGGCCGCTTTCACCGATGACCAGTATTTCCGCACCGGCGATTTGGGCTATCTCGATGAAGACGGATACCTTTTCATCGTTGACCGCAAGAAGGACATCATCATTCGCGGCGGCGAGAATATTTCCTGCATCGAAGTGGAGGAAGCGATCTACGGGCATGACGCGATCGCCGAATGCTCTTGCTTCGGCATTCCCGATGACCGCATGGGCGAAGTCCCTGCTGCGGTGTTCTATGTCAAATCGGGCCAGAGCATTACGGCTGACGAGCTGCGCGAATACCTGCTCAGCCGGATTGCACCGTTCAAGGTGCCGCTGCCCGAACATATCTGGATTTCAGACAAGGCATTGCCCCGGCTCGGAACGCAAAAGATCGACAAGCGCACGGTGCGCACCATGTTTGCCAGCGATCTGATCGCATCCTGATTCCGGCTTGACTGACCACCGCATCCCCAACCAGCGCGCGATCATCGACAGGCGCAAGCTTGCCGAAGCGATCGCCGCATTGGCCGAGGACAAGCGAGAGGCTGCGCGGCCCGATGTCATCGCCCTGCTGCGCGATGCGCTTGAACAGGGGAGAGCAGAGGTCGCCCGCAGGCTGGAAGAGAAACCTTCCGCCGGGCATGACTGTGCAGCCGCGCAGTCTTTCCTGATCGACCAGCTGGTTCGCCTGGTGCATGACCATGTCACCACCCATGTCTATCCGGTCGCCAATCGCAGCAGCGCAGAACGGCTGAGCATATTGGCGGTCGGCGGATACGGCCGGGCGGAGATGGCGCCGCATTCGGATGTCGATATCGCCTTCATCACACCCACCCGGCGCGCCCCGTGGTGCGAGCAAGTGATTGAAGCCATGCTCTATTTCCTGTGGGACCTTGGCTTGAAAGTCGGGCAGTCGAGCCGCACGGTTGACGAAATGGTGCGCATGGCGCGCGAAGACCTGACCATCCGCACAGCGCTGCTCGAAGGGCGTTTCCTGTGGGGTGATCGGCCGCTTTACGAAGAAGCCAGCCAGCGCTTCTGGGCCGAAGTCGCCAAAGGCAGCGAGCGCCAGTTCCTCAGCCAGAAGCTCGAAGAACGCAATGCCCGGCACAAGCGCATGGGTGACAGCCGCTATGTTGTCGAGCCCAATGTCAAGGATGGCAAGGGGGGGCTGCGCGATCTCCAGACGCTTTACTGGATCGGCAAGTATATCCACCGCGTGCGCAGTGCGAGCGAGCTGGTTGATGTCGGCCTGTTGACCAGAACCGAGTATCGCAGCTTTCGCCGCGCCGAAGGCTTCCTGCTGGCGGTGCGGTGCCACATGCATATCATCACCGGGCGCGCGGAAGACCGGCTGACCTTCGACCTGCAGCGCGAGGTTGCCGCGCGGATGAACTTCGCCGATCGCCCGGGCAAGAGCGCGGTAGAGCGCTTCATGCAGTTCTATTTCCTGCAGGCCAAACGCGTCGGCAGCCTGACGGGTGTCTTCCTGGCGCATCTGGACGATGAATTCGCTGCCAAGCGCGCCCGCACCGGATTTTTTGCCGGGTGGAGCCAGAAAGCGCGCACGCTCAAGGGATATCGCGTGTTCGGCGGCAAGATTGCCGCGCCCGGCGATGACTGGTTCAAGAAGGATCCCGTCCGGCTGATCGAGATATTCCAGCTGGCAGAGGCCAACAATCTCGAGATCCACCCAGAGACAATGCGTCAGGCCAACCGCGACAGCAGCCTGATCAAGCAGGACGTACGCGAAGATCCGCGCGCCAATGCGCTGTTTCTGGAACTGCTTGCCGGGCGCAACGACCCGGAGATGGTCTTGCGCTGGATGAACGAGGCGGATGTGTTCGGCCGCTTCGTGCCCGATTTCGGGCGGGTCAATGCGCAGATGCAGTTCGACATGTATCATCACTATACTGTCGACGAGCATACCATCCGTGCGATCGGACTGCTGAGCAAGATCGAGAAAGGCGAGCTCGAGGCCGACCACCCGCGTTCCACCCGCCTGATCCACCGGATCAACTCGCGCCGCGCGATTTACGTTGCCGTCCTGCTGCATGACATTGCCAAGGGGCGCGGCGGCGACCACTCCGTGCTGGGCGCGGAAGTTGCGCTCGAATTGTGCCCGCGCTTCGGGCTCGACCAGAACGAGACTGACCTTGTTGCATGGCTGGTGCGCCAGCATCTGCTGATGAGCGCAACCGCATTCAAGCGCGACCTGACCGACCCCAAGACGATCGAGGATTTCGTCGGAGAAGTGCAAAGCCTTGAGCGGTTGCGCAATCTGCTGATCCTGACCGCGGTTGATATTCGCGCTGTTGGTCCGGGCACATGGAACAGCTGGAAAGGCCAGCTATTGGGCGAGCTGTATGATTCCGCACAGGAACGCTTGCGGCTGGGGCATATGAGGCATGGCCGCGAACAGCGGGTCGAAGCCAAGCAACAGGCGGTGGCGGAGCAGCTGGGTGACAAGGCGCAGCTGATGAAGGATATCGGCAAGCTGTTCGACGATTCCTACTGGATCGCCGAGCATGAAGACATGATCGCGCGCAATCTGGTGCAATATGATGTCGCACGCCGGATCGAAGAGCACCTTTCGATTCATTGCGAATTTGACGAGGAGCGCGGCGCCACGCTGGTGAGTGTGATCGCCGCTGACCACCCGGGCCTTTTCTTCCGCATCGCAGGCGGGATCGCACTCGCCGGGGCCAACATCATCGATGCGCGCATTCACACCACGCGCACCGGTTATGCGGTCGATAATTTCCTGGTGCAGGACCCGGTGGGTAAGCCTTTCCGCGAAGAGCAGCAGTTTGAACGGCTCAAGAAATCGATCAGCGATGCACTGGCCAATCGCGGCGAATTGGTGCCCAAACTGGCCGCTCGCCCGCTGCCGCTTAATCGCGCCGGAGCATTCGAAGTGGCTCCGCGTGTTACCTTCGACAACAATGCTTCCAACCGTTTCACAGTGATCGAAGTCAATGCGCGCGATCGTCCGGCTCTGCTTAACCGGCTCGCCCGCGCGCTGTTCGAAAGCAATCTTGTGGTCCAGTCAGCCCATATCACTGCCTATGGCGAGCGTGCTGCGGATACATTCTATGTCACCGATCTGACCGGATCGAAAATCTCTGCGCAGGAGAGGTTGGGAGAGATCGAACAGCGCTTGCTCCACGCCGCGAGTGACACGCGCCAGAAGCAGCTCGAGGAAGCCTGAAACCAGTTCGTTTATCGTAAGTTGCATTTTAATGTCGCTCCGCTAGACGGCGCGCACCTAACGTAGAGGAGAGCCCCCCGTGAATTCTGTTTCCACTTCGCTCAAGACAATCGCCCTGCTCGGTGCCGGTATGGCCATGGTGCCCGCCGCTGCCCTGGCGCAGGACGCAGAAGAAGACACCGCGCCAAGCCGCACCAGTATTGCCGATGCGACCAATGTCATCGTTGTCACCGGCACCAAGACACAGAACGCCGAAGACGTGCAGGACGTGCCACTGGCTGTGACGGCTTTCAACGCCGACAGTCTCGAAGCGCTGAAGGTGCGCGACGTGCAGGGTCTGACCTATTCGGCACCCAACGTTTCACTCGACCAGGTCGGCACCAGCCGCGGCACCGCAAATTTCTCGATCCGCGGCCTTGGCATCAACAGTTCGATCCCTTCGATTGATCCAACCGTCGGTGTGTTTGTTGACGGCGTCTATCTGGGTTTCAATGGCGGCGTCGTTTTCGACCTGTTCGACCTTGAAAGCGTGGAAATCCTGCGCGGCCCGCAAGGCATCTTGTTCGGGCGCAATACCACCGGCGGTGCAGTGCTGATCAATACCGGAAACCCGACCGACTATTTGACCGGCAAATTTCGCGCGGCAGTGGATGGCCCGTTTGTAGATGGTGGCCGCGGCGGCGCAAACTACACCGTCAGCGGTGTTATCTCCGGACCGCTGGTGGAAGACACTCTGCTGTTCAAGCTGGGCGCGTATTACAATAAGGACGAAGGTTACTTCACCAACCTGTTTGACGGTTCCAATCATGGCAAGGCCGAGACCAAGATCCTGCGCGGCGCATTGGAAGGGCGCTTTGGTGACCTAACTCTGACCGGCAAGCTCGACTATTTTACCAGCGATGGCGATGGCCCGTCCGGCCAGAACCGCGGGTTGTTCGAGCGCGACACTTTCGACTTGTCGATTGATGAGCGCGGCAATTACGACAACGAGATCTGGACCGGCTCGCTAACCGCCGAGCTAGATATCGGCCCGGGTACGCTGACCAATATCTTCGGCTATCGTGACTATTCGGCAACTACGCTGGGCGACATCGACAGCCTGCCAATATTCGGCTTCCACTCAAACACGGAAACCGAGCAGGATCAGATCTCGAACGAAATCCGCTACGCCATCTCTACCGACAAATTTGACCTTACAATTGGTGGTTTCTATTTCGACCAGTCAATCGCCTATACCGAAGTTCGCGATCTGCCTCCGCTGAGCTCGCTGACTTTCTTTGGAGGCGGTTCGCAAGATCATGAAGTGCTCGGCGCATTTGCCGCCGGTCAGTATTATCTCACTGATGCCTTCTCGGTCATCGCCGGGATCCGCTGGAGCCGCGAGGAGAAGAACGCAGGCGTCACCTATATCCGCCCTCGTCCGGAATGTTCGGTGGTCGACGGCACTTGCCCGACCAGCGGAACCAATCCATTTATCCCCACCGAGAACAACGGTTTCGAGGACGGCCGCAGCTGGACCAACTGGTCGCCAAAGCTTGGTTTCCAGTACGAATTCGCTGACAGCCAGATCTACGCGCATTGGACCCGCGGTTATCGTTCAGGCGGCTATAACTTCCGCATCACCAATGCGACCGTGTTCGAGACCGTGGTTGTTCCGGCGACCGGCGGCAACTTTGGCTTCGATGAAGAAAAGGTCGACAATTACGAGATCGGCGGCAAGTTCCAGACTGCAGATGGTTCGTTCACGCTCAACGCTGCGGTTTACCTGACCCAGATCGATGACATGCAGCGCGAAGTGAACCAGAGCTCACCGACTGCCGGTGTCAGCCAGTTCATCCTCAACACGGCGGACGCAGAAATTCTCGGCTTCGAAGCCGAAGGCCGTGCCCGCCTTTCGGATTCGCTGATCTTCACTGCAAACCTTGGTATCATCGATGACAGCTATGAAGAGGTGCGTTTCGACATCTCGAGCGATGGCGTGATCGACGATGCGGACTCAGCCCTGCGCTTGCCGCGCGTGCCCGAAGTAACCTGGGGCGTCGGCCTGATCCACGAGTTGCTGCTCGACAGAGGCGCAATCGTCAGCCGCGTGAACTACCAGTTCCGCGATGAATTCGCTTATACCGACAACAATTTCGGCTGGATCCAGCAAGCCGACAACCTAGATGCCAACATCACTTGGGAAACCCCGATCGATGGATTTAGCCTGTCGGTCTATGGCCGTAACCTGCTCGATCAGGTGCAGGCCGGAGGCGACACACAGCTGCCGTTCGGTGGTCCGCTGAGCAATGGTGTGAACCGTCCGTTTGATCCCTATCCGGCTGCTGGCACGCTCTCGCCGCTCAGCAAGGGTCGCCAGGTCGGCATGGAAGTTCAGTTCGAATTCTAAACTGGCGCACGCAGTTGAAACTTGGAAAGGGCGCTCCGCTTGGGGCGCCCTTTACACGTGTCCGGCTAGTTTCGCGCTCCAAACAGCGCGGTGCCAACACGAACATGCGACGCGCCCAGCATCACCGCGGACTCATAATCGCCGCTCATGCCCATGCTCAGGCCTGATAGGCCGTTGTCCTGTGCAAGCTTCGCCAGTAGCGCAAAGAACGGCGCAGGTTCGATGTCAAACGGTGGAATGCACATTAACCCTGCGATCGGAATGTCCGCCGCGCGTGCTTGGCCGAGCAGAGCGGGCAGATCGGTAATCGCACAGCCGCCCTTTTGCTCTTCCTCGCCCACATTGACCTGGATGAAGCACGGCACACGCTTGTCCGCCTTGTCCATCGCCTTGGCCAGCGCTTTGACAAGGCTCGGCCGGTCAAGCGCATGGATGCAGTCGAACAGCGCCACGGCATCTTCAGCCTTGTTCGACTGGAGCTGGCCGATCAGGTGCAGCTCCACTTCGCGATAGGCTTCGCGCAGTGCAGGCCACTTCTCTTGCGCTTCCTGCACGCGGTTCTCGCCGAACACGCGGTGACCCGCTTCCAGCAACGGCACAATCCGATCTGCCGGATGCGTCTTGCTGACTGCAATCAGCGTGACCTCGGAAGCTTCGCGACGTGACGCTTTGCACGCCTTGACGATATTCGCGTGGACTTCTTTCAGCCGTGTTGCTGCTTCATTTGCCATCACGGCGCGCTATAGCGTGACCATGGCGCAGTTCCAGCCCCTTCCCGAGCTTTGGCTGCTCTCCGATGAGCGCAATGAAGCTGTGCTGGAAGAGGCACTGGCGCGACTGCCGCGCGGATCGGGCTTTGTCTATCGCCACTATCATCTGGATGATCCCGCACGCTGGACGCGGTTTCAGGCCTTGAAGCGCATTTGCAGAGCCAGCGATCATATCGTGATTCTGGCCGACAGCGCGATGACTGCACGCGAATGGGGTGCAGACGGTATCTACGGCGCACCACGCGCGCTTTATCCCACACGCTGTGACATGCTGGCGATCGCCACGGCCCACAACCTGCGCGAGATTGGCGAAGCTAACCGTGCCGGGGCCGATGCGGTGATGCTGTCTCCCGCGTTTGCAACCAATTCGCATCCGGGAGCGGGATTTCTTGGGCCAAATAGGTTCAAGATGCTCGCCCGGCGCGCCCGAATGCCAGTGATTGCGCTGGGCGGAATGAACCAACGCAGCGCAGATCGCCTCCAATGGCCGCGCTGGGCCGCGATTGACGGCCTCTCTTAAAGCACTCTCTCTGCCTCACGCCGCTTGACCGGGAGTCCATGAAGATTCATGGTGTGTTCTCACGCGTGAGGGATCGATCATGGCCACACAGGCAATGCGCAAGAAAGGGCAGACAGACTGGCGCGCGGCGTTTCGCCGTTCGATGCGCCGCGCCGCGCAGATGGCGGGGGCCGGTGGCCTGTTCCTGCTCATGCTGTTTCTGGGGCTGGCCATGGCCAGTTATACTCAGACCGATCCCAGCGGATCGACTGCGGCGTCAGGCACAGATATTCGCAACTGGATGGGCGCAAGCGGTGCCTGGGCCGCTGACAAGGTGCTTGGCATTTTCGGCATCGCAGCCGTGCTGCTTCTACCCCTGCTTTATATCAGCGCGCGCAAACTGTGGCACGGCATCGAGCATGAGGACGAGGAAGACAATGTGCGCTGGTGGCTGCCGCTAGGCATGCTGCTGTTCGCCATGGTCCTGCTTTCCAGCGTGCTCACCCTCACATTCGAAGGCCCGCACACAACTTTGCCCGCACAGATGGGCGGTATCTCCGGATTGCTTGGAGCCAATGCGATTGAGGCTGTCTCAGGCCGATTCGGCGAGGACATGTCAGGCTGGGTCACGCTGGGGCTTGCGCTCGCGAGCCTTGGCGGCGGGGTCGCCTTGGTCACGCGTGTCTTCGCCATCGACTGGCGCAGCTTGCTGACCTTGCCCGATTTCGTGCGCAACCTCCTGCCTGAACGCAGTACGCGCGAGATCACTGATGACAGTTCGGCGCAAACGCTCAAACGCGGCAAGGCACGCCGCGCCAGCAAGCCAGAGGCGGACGCGCGGCCAGAACCGGCCCCGCGGCGCTCGCCCACCATTGCCGATCCCTCTGCACCGCCCAAGAAAGCAGTCATGCCCAAGGCCAAGCAGCGCGACATGTTCGCGAGCTTCGATCTGCCAAGCCTGGACCTGCTGGCGGACCCGCCAGAGGATAAAGGCGTCAAGCTCGACAAGATGGCGCTGGAGCGCAATGCACGTCTGCTGGAAAACGTGCTCGATGATTTCAATGTTAAGGGCGAGATCACCGCCGTGCGCACTGGCCCGGTGGTGACCATGTATGAGCTGGAACCTGCGCCCGGCATCAAGGCCAGCCGTGTTGTGGGCCTTGCCGAAGATATCGCGCGCAACATGAGCGCGATAAGCGCGCGCGTATCGCCGATACCGGGCAAGACTGTGATGGGGATCGAGCTGCCCAATGCCGAGCGGCAAATGGTCAGCTTCAAAGAACTGGCCGCGTGCGCAGCCTTTGCCGAAGCGAAAGGCAACCTGCCGATCATTCTGGGCAAGGATATCGCAGGCGAACCGATCGTGGCTGATTTGGCCGCGATGCCGCACTTGCTGGTCGCGGGCACCACCGGCTCAGGCAAGTCGGTCGGCCTCAACGCGATCCTGCTGAGCCTGCTCTATCGCTTCACTCCAGCCGAATGCCGCCTGATCCTGATCGATCCCAAGGTGCTTGAGCTCAAGAGCTATGACGATATCCCGCATCTGCTCAGCCAGGTTGTCACCGAACCGCATAAATCGGTCCGCGCGCTCAAATGGGCGGTTGAAGAGATGGAGCGCCGCTATCGCATGATGTCGTCGGTCAATTCGCGCAATATCAACTCGTTCAATGAAAAGGTTCGCGCAGCAGCCGCCAAGGGCAAGCCACTCGGCAGACGCGTTCAGACCGGCTTCGATCCTGAAACCGGCGAGGAATTGTTCGAGGAAGAACAGCTCGATTACGAACCGCTGCCGCAGATCGTGCTGATCGTCGACGAACTGGCGGATCTGATGGTCACGGTTGGCAAGGAAATCGAAGTGCTGATCCAGCGGCTGAGCCAGAAGTCGCGCGCGGCGGGCATCCACCTGATCATGGCGACACAGCGCCCCTCGGTCGATGTCATCACCGGGGTGATCAAGGCCAACTTGCCGACCCGGATCAGCTTCAAGGTAACGAGCCGGATCGACAGCCGCACCATCCTAGGCGAGCAAGGGGCCGAACAACTGCTGGGCAAGGGCGACATGCTCTACAAACCCAACACCGGCGCGCTGATCCGCGTGCACGGGCCGTTCGTTGGCGATGATGAAGTCGAACGCGTGGCAGACTTCTGGCGCAGCCAGGGCAAGCCCGAATATGTCGACGCTGTAACGGAAGAGCCGGAGGATGGCGGCGGCCTGAGCTTCGAAGACGAGCTGACCGCGTCAGACAGTCCGGAAGAGCGTAAATATCGCCAAGCCTGCCAGATCGTGATCGAAAACCAGAAGGCATCGGGCTCATGGCTGCAGCGTCAGATGGGCGTTGGCTACAACACTGCGGCCAAATGGATCGAGCGGATGGAAAGCGAAGGGCTGGTCGGCCCAGCCAACCATGTCGGTCGGCGCGAGATCTTCCGCGATCAGGACGGGAATCCGCTCTAGGGCCAGGAACCGCGCTCGCGCTATTCGACGACTTCGATCCGCACATCCCCCAGTCGCGACGAACGATATTCGACCACATCGCCCGGCTGCAGGAAGTGCCCGCTCTCGAATTCATTCTCGACAAAGGTTTCGATCACGCCGGGGATGAAGCCTTCGCCGCGCGCCCATCCTGCGGTGAGCAGCCATTTTACGCCGCCCTCGACAATATCACCGCGAGTCGGCCCTGCGAAAATCACGCCTTCGGCTGTGCCGGACATCAGCGTCATCTCCGGATCAATCTGCGGCCCGGGCGTGAGCTCGAAATACTCGCCCTGATAGAGGAAACGCCGCGCGCCCATTTCGCTGAATGCTTTCTCTGCCAACCCGCGGAAATCGAGCGTCATCTCGCGCCCGCGCGCATCCTGGCGGCGTTGATCATTGACGAAGGTCATGAAGCGCTCTTCCGCGACAAATGCTTGCCAGTCGCGCGGCACGACCAGCAATGCGCCTGCGGGATAAAAGTCCTCGCGACTCTTCGCATCGCTGAATCCGCTGCCTGAATCGAGATTGTCGGGATCGATCATGCGGATCAGCATCGAGCGGTCAGTGAAATCGCCGCACAGGAACACGCCCTTCACTGCAGCGTCGAAATCTTCCAGCGAAGCAACGGGACGGTCGAAGCGCATGCACAGCTCGATCTCATAATCGAGCAGCACATCGTCGCGCCCCTGCACACTGGTGCGCGCCGGTGTCGCTGGCCCGAACTTGGGGAACATGAACACTGCATCGCTTTGCGCTTCTTCGGCATGTTCGGGGAAATTGGTGCCAGTGCCGATGTGCCGCATACCGCCAGGTGCGGCGGGAAGCAGGTCAGCCATGGCATATTCGCTCGCCAATCCCTCAAGACCGCTGAGCGCACGCAGTTCCTGGTCAGAGGCCGCGGCCAGCACCGCGAATGGATCCGCGCTGGTCTCACCCGTGGCTTGCGAAAGGTCGACTGCGCGAACGGATTCTCCCTCCAGCGCGGTTACCAGAAGCGTTGCGATCGTATCGTCATCGCGCTGCACCTGCGCCAGGGTGACCGCTTCATCGAGCGAAGCAAGCCGCATCTCCAGCGGCGCATCTTCAAAACTGGCAGGATTGAACTTGGGATCGGGCGAAGTCACCCACGCTGCAAGCAGAGCAATCGCAAGGGTCGCAATCAGCGCCCCAAATATCTTTCCGGCCTTGCGCATGCTCCCACCCCCAACTCATCTGGCCCAAGCGTAGCGCAATCCCGCCAAAAGAAAAACGCCGCTCCGCCGGTGGGGCGAAGCGACGTCTCTCGCTGAAGTAAGGAATGGGAGAGGGATTATTTCAGGTCGTCAGCCGAAATGGTGACATATTCGGTTGCTGCTGTGGCGTTTTTCTCGCGCTCGGCATCGGGTGACGGCACCAGCCCGATATTAGCGAGGGTGCCGCCCGGGCCCCAGCTGCTGACCCATTCCTGCAGGTACTGGTCAAGACCGGGGATTGCGCTGCGGTGCGCAGCTTTCACGTAAACATACAGTGGGCGTGCACCGGGGTAAGCGAAGCTCGAGATATTATCGTAAGTCGGCTCGACACCGTTCATCGGCAGGCCCTGCACCTTGTCGAGGTTTTCCTCGAGGTAGGAATAGCCGAACACGCCAACCGAACGCGGGCTGTTCTCGATCTTCTGGACGATCAGATTGTCCTGCTCGCCCTGATCGACATAACGGCCGTCCGCACGCACTTCAGTGCAGATCTGGTCATACTTGTCTTCGTCGCTTTCCTTGAGCGCCTTCATGTCTTCGTTCGACTTGCAACCGACTTCGAGGATCAGTTCCTTCAGCGCGTCGCGCGTGCCCGAAGTTGACGGCGGGCCGTAAACCAGGATCGGCTCATCAGGCAGCGAAGGATCGACATCGGCCCAGGTTTCAGACGTCTGTTCGCCGCCATAGGGGCTGGCTGCCAGCGCTTCGTAAACAATCTTGGGCGTCAGGTTCATCATGATGCCACCTTGTGCCGAAGCGAATGCGATACCATCAAGACCGACCTGCAGTTCGACAATGTCGGTTACGCCATTGGCCTGACAGGTTTCGAACTCGCCAAGCTTCATCCGCCGCGATGCATTGACCATGTCCGGCGTGTTCGCGCCAACGCCGGAACAGAACAGGTTGATGCCGCCACCAGTGCCAGTGGATTCAATCAGGGGTGATTTGAATTCAGGATTTGAGCGGGCGAAATTTTCCGCAACCAGTTTAGCAAAGGGGAACACTGTCGAAGAGCCGACCGCACGGATCGAATCGCGCGTGCCGCCGCCCGCGCCTTCGCCGCAAGCAGCGAGCGCAAGGCTTGAAATTGCAAGAAGGCCAATAGTCTTGATGTGACGCATTGAAGAAGTCCTTAGATTTGATCCCTTGGGAATATGGCTTCGCATAAGGGACCTACGTGACAGGAATGTGACAATTGTCGGTCAGGCGGGGCGGGTTTGTCCACCCCGGCTCACCAATTGGTTCAGAAGTCGATCTGAGCGCGAACGCCGATCACATCGACATCGTAATTCGTGTCGCCGGTGCCGGTCGGGTGAACAGCATTGTCATAGCTCAGTTTGCCGTAATTCGCGAGCAGCATGGTGTAATCGGTCGGCTTCCACACAAGCGACAGGAAATAACCATCCTGCGTGCCGCCGATGATGCCAGCGTCGCTCAGATCCAGCCGATCATAGCGCGCGTTGAGCTGGAGCGAGCCTATCCCGCCTTCGCCAACCGGATTAGCCGGCTTGGTGCGATCGAACTTGCCGCCCTTGTAACCGCGCGTGTCGCCTTTGGTCAGGAAGTATCCGATCTCTGCATAACCACCGAAGAAAGTCGGGTCTTCCATGCCGCTGGGCAGGTTGACGCTTTGCCAGAAACCTTCAGCCGCTGCGTGGAACGGGCCGGAGATGACCGCGCCTTCAAGCCCGAATCCGAACTCGCTTGATCCGCCCATATTGCCGGTGTTGATGAAGCGTTCGGAGGTGAAGTGGACCAGCGGCCGCTGACGGTAGCGCACGCTCTCGCCAGCTTCGAGATCGGTGTAATGCACCGAGCCGCCAAAATGCAGCTGCGCATCGCCAGCCTTGGGCATGAACACCACGCGCCCGTCTGCGCTCCAGTTCTTGTTGGAGAGATCTTCCATATTGTCCGTGAACAGGCCGGTCTGCACCAGCACATCGCCGCTGCCAAAGGACACCGCGGCGCCGACCCGGCGTTCAAAACCGAACGCGTCGGTAAAGGCTGCGCGCTCGATAAAGCTGGTGTGGAGCGAGCTGGTCAGCTCTTCCAGCGACTGGAAATTGTTCATCTGGCCAACCGTGATTTCGGCATCGCCTGCTTCATAGGAGATCAACGCATCGGTAACGGCCACGTCATTGCCGGCAAAGTCGACTTCGAACTTGTAGCCAAAGCCGCCCGGCATATCGCCAGACACGCCCAGCCGCGCACGGCGCGCTTCGCTTCCGAAGCCGTCACTGCGCCCGGTTGAAGAAGGGGCTGAGGTAATTCCTGCATCATATTGCAGTCGCCCTCGCGGCTTGAAGCTCCAGCCGCCGTCTGCCTTGATTTCAGGCGCGCCCTTGAACGCAACCTTCACGCCGCTGTCCGCCTTTTCAGCGGCAGCAATCGCTGTCGCGGCGCTTTCGCTTGCGGCAGTGGCCTGCGCGGCTGCGGCGCTGGCTTCAGCTGTGGCGGCATCTGCCTTGGCATCGGCTTCGGCGAGTTCAGCTTCGAGAGCATTGATGCGTTCTGCCATCGCAGCCATCGTCGCCCGCATTTCAGCGAGTTCTGCCGCGAGTTCCGAATTATCTTGCGCATATGCGGGTTGTGCGAACAAGATTGCACCAGCAGAGGCTGTCAAAAGCAAATTACGTTTCATTTCCATGATATTCCCGTGACCGTTTCGCAACGCTCCTATGACGGGAAAATTACACTTTTGAGACAGGGGCGGTGCTGGGATCGATCAAGGGCATAAGCACCTGAATTTCAGCGGTAATAGTTTTGCACAGCGGCGTGGCTAACCGCTCCGCCAGGCGCGATAATTCTTCGCCCGCCTGGCTGCGCGCCATTGATCCGCAGCAAGCGCAATCACAGCAGAACCGCCGTTACCCGGTGGCTTGCCCTTGGCCATCTTCTCTAGCTGCTGCTTGGTCAGCGCCATGGTGGCAAGCCCGTTGAGCGTGGCGTTCTTGAAGCCTGCCTCAGGCAGCGAGACATCCGCATGGGTGCCTTCGCGCCAGTGCTTGGGCAGCGCCGGATCGCTTGCCATGGCACGCGCGATACCGAGCAACTCGACTCCGAATCCTTGCTCATCATGCGCAAGCGCAGCTTCTGCCACTTCGAGTCGAGTGATCCCGCCCGTCACCATGATCGGCATGTCGGCGACCTTGGCAATATCGCGCGCAAAACCGATGAAATAGGCTTCGCGATCGCCGGTAGAGCCTTCTTGCGGATTGCCCTGCATCGCCGGGCTTTCATAGCTTCCGCCGGAGAGCTCGACGAAATCGAGACCGTGGCCACCCAGCCATTCGACCACTTGCTGCGCGTCCTCAAAGGCGAAACCCCCACGCTGGAAATCAGCCGAGTTGAGCTTCAGCCCCACCCCAAAACTCAGCTTCACCCGTTGGCGCACGGCTTCGACAATCCGCAGCAGGAACCGCGCGCGGTTTTCGAGCGCACCGCCCCACTCATCATCTCGCTTGTTAGTCAGCGGCGAGAGAAACTGGCTGACGAGATAGCCATGCGCGCCATGGATCTGCACACCGTCAAATCCCGCTTCCTCAGCGGCTTCGGCAGTGTCGGCAAAGCGCGTGATAATCGCTTCGATCTCGTTCACTTCCAACCGCCGGACCGGCGCGAACATCGATGAGAACTTGCCCAGGTTGAGCTCCACACCCGAAGGCGAAACGGCGGTTTCGCCCAGGCTCTTGTATAGCTGCCGCCCCGGATGGCTGATCTGGAGCCAGAATTGCCCGCCATAGGACTGGCCAATCTCCGCCCATTGTTTGAACGGCGCCAGGTCAGTGCCTTTTTGCAGCACCACACCGCCCGGACCAGTCAGCGCGCTTGGGTCGACCATGACATTGCCCGACAGCAGCAGCCCCGCGCCGCCTGCCGCCCACTGGCGGTAAAGCGCGTTGAGCTTCTCGCCCGGATATTGCCCCGGCTGCACCGCCATATTCTCTTCCATCGCTGCCTTGCAGATGCGGTTGGGAAGCGTGCTGCCATTGGGCAGCGTCAATGGCTGGAACAGTGGGCTGGTTGTCATGTGATCTATTCCCCTGATAGCTGGAACGGAGCTATCACTTCAGGGCGCACGCGCACAAGCCGCTGGGTCGCGCGATCGAGCATGGCCCATGTGGTGCGCGCAGAGACGATCACCTTGCCCGCGTCATTGCGGAAATCGACCCGGCGATCCGATTTTGCGCCTTTCGCCGGGCCATCGATCCAGGTTTCGCCCGTCACGCTTTCGCCAGCGGCGATATTGCCGCGGTAATCGATCTCGTGCCTGATCACGACCCAGAAGTATTGCGCATTGTCTTCCGGTCGCGCCGCTTCATCCCAATGCGCGGTGGCGATGTCCTGAATCCAACCGACCCAGACAGTGTTGTTGACATGCCCGAGCTCGTCAATGTGCTCGGGCAATGCCGTGAAGGTGCGAGTATATGCGACTGTCACTCACGTCTCCGTTCGGTTCGAGCGCAGTCGAGAACCAGATGTCGCCCCGCTCATGTCTCGACTATGCTCGACACGAACGGGGCTGTGCAAGCTACTCTTTCGTCATCCCCATCTGCCACAGGATAAAGGCGAACTCCTCAGCCACTTCATAGATCGAGTTCCAGCGGCCCGATTTGCCGCCATGCCCTGCGCCCATATTGGTCTTCATCAGCAGTTCGTTGTCATCGGTCTTCACATCGCGCAGCTTGGCAACCCATTTGGCAGGCTCCCAATAGGTCACGCGCGGATCGTTGAGCCCGGCAGTCACCAGCAGTGGCGGATAGTCCTGCGCCTTCACCTGATCGTAGGGCGAGTAGCTGAGCATGTAAGCGAATGCTTCCTTGTCAGTGATCGGGTTGCCCCATTCCTGCCATTCGCCGGGGGTGAGCGGCAGGCTTTCATCGAGCATGGTGTTGAGCACGTCGACAAAGGGCACATGCGCCACAACAGCGCCATATTGGGCCGGATCCTGATTGACGACTGCGCCCATCAGCTCGCCGCCTGCCGAACCGCCGCTCGCCGTCACTTTGCCTTCAGCGGTGTAGCCCAGCTCGATCAGCCCGCGCCCTGCATCAACGAAATCGTTGAAGGTGTTGCGGCGTTCGAACATCTTGCCTTGCAGATACCAGCGCCGGCCCAGATCATCGCCGCCGCGGATATGTGCGATGGCATAGGCAAAGCCGCGATCAACCAGGCTGAGGCGCGTGGTCGAGAACCCCGGCGGCACAGCATAGCCATAAGCGCCATAGGCATAGAGGTGCAGCGGGCCTCCTGCTTCACGATCCTTGCGCATCACAATGCTGACCGGAACCTTGGTACCGTCGCGTGCGGTGATTTCCACCCGCTCGGTGGTGTAAAGCGACGCGTCATAACCCGAGGGGATTTCCTGCTGTTTCAGCAGTTCCAATTCGCCCGACGCCAGATGATAGTCATAGACCGAATCCGGCGTGACCATGCTTTCATAGGCCAGCCGCAGTTTCTGCACGTCATATTCGGGATTGTTCGACAGGCCGGTGTTGTAGCTCGCTTCGGGGAAATCGATCGCGCGCACATATGCAGGGTCGGAATAGGAGCGGATCTGGACCTGATCGAGGCCATTGAGCCGCCCTTCCGTAACGTAGAAATCCTTGAACAGGTCAAACCCGGTCAGATAGAACTCGTCTGACCCCGCGATCACGGTTTCCCATTCGCCCGGGTTGTCGAGCGATGCCTTCGCCAAGCGGAAGTTGATGTGATCGTCATTGGTCCAGATGAAAATCTCGCCGTCACGCACATCAACCGAATATTCGACACCCTTCTGGCGCGGCTTGATAAGGATCTGCTCTCCGGTGGGATTATCCGCGCGAACAAGGCGCACTTCGCTGGTTTCATTGTCTCCTGTGGCAATGATCAGCCAGTCATCCTGCGCGGTCAGGCCTGCGCCCACGCCGAAGCTCTGGTCCTCTTCCTTGTAGAGTGTCACATCCTCTTCAACCGGAGTGCCGATGACGTGAAGCTTCGATTCCAGCGTTCGCCATTCTTCGGTTGAAGGGCCATAGACCAGCGCTGTGTCATTCGCGACCCAGACCAGGCCGGTGCGCGTATTGGGGATCTCGTCAGCCAGCAGTTCGCCTGTCTCCAGATCCTTGATCCGCGCAGTGAAGCGTTCAGCGCCTGATGTGTCAGTCGAATAGGCGAGATAGCGCCCGTTCTTGCTGACAGAAGCCGCGCCAAGCCGGAAATACTCGAGCCCGTCAGCGAGCTCGTTTTCGTCAAGGATCAGGACAGCATCACCGCCAGCCGCAGGCTTGCGATAGTGCTTGCGATATTGCGCGCCTTCCTCGAACTCGGACCAATAGATCCAGTCCCCATCCTTTTGCGGAACGGTGCTGTCGTCTTCCTTGATCCGCGCTTTCATCTCTTCGAACAGCGCGTCAGTCAGCTCTTTCTGAGGGGCCATGCGCGCTTCGAACCAGGCGTTTTCGGCCTTCACATAGTCGAGAATGTCTTCATCATCGACCACAGGGTAAGACTGGTCTTTCAGCCAGTGGTAAGGATCGGAAATCGTGATCCCGTGATGGGTGAAGGTATGCTCGCGCTTTTCAGCGATCGGAGGGGAGCTGGGCGCCTCGCTGGTCACAGTGTCATTTTCCTCATTATTGGCGGCGTGTGCGGCGACAAGCGGCGTAATCGCCAGGCAAGCCGCGATCGCACTCGATGCGATGCGTGTGAAACTCATTGGGGTTGGCATCCTTCCTGCGACCCGCGCGACTGGAAAGCGGCGCGCGGTAAGACTATGTGGGTGACATGTAATGACTGGCGCGGTTGCCGCAAGCACGAACCGCGCTCAACACTGGATAGATAAAATGCTGATGCAAACCCACGAAGCGCGACTGGATGCGCTACGCAAGGAATTGAAGCGACGCGAACTCGACGGCTTCATTGTTCCGATCTCTGACGAACATATGAGCGAATATGTCGGTGCCTATGCCCAGCGGCTCGAATGGCTTACCGGGTTTGGCGGATCGGCCGGAACCGCGGTTGTCCTGGCAGATACGGCGGCGATCTTCGTGGACGGGCGCTATACCCTGCAGGTGCGCGATCAGGTGGATGGCACGCTGTGGTCCTACCAGTCGGTTCCGCAGACCAGCGTTGCCGCGTGGCTGGGCGAACATGCCCCGCGCGGCGGCAGAATCGGCTATGACGCATGGCTCCATTCGCGTGGCTGGGCGCAAGGTGTTTCGCGTGCACTGGAAGCGCGCGGGGCCACGCTTGTTCCGGTCGCGTCCAATCCGGTCGATGCGGTGTGGCACGACCAGCCCGCTCCTTCGCTGGCCTCCGCGATCCCGCATGACGATGCTCACACCGGCCAGAGCGCGCATGAAAAGCGTGCGTACGTGGCGCAATGGCTGGTGGAAAAGGGGCTGGATGCGGTAGTGATCACCGCGCTCGATTCCGTGGCCTGGCTGCTTAACATCCGTGGTTGCGATGTCGATCGTACCCCGGTCGCGCTGTCGTTCGTGCTCGCCCATGCCGATGGCACCGCTGACCTGTTCATCGCGCCGGAAAAGGTCACGCCAGACCTGACGGCGCATCTTGGCAATGCCGT
>JASBTD010000008.1 GCA_030148605.1 Erythrobacter sp. | reverse complement strand
CTTACGCGGTTGTTTACACGATGTGGCTGAAGCCGCGCACCCCGCAGAATATCGTGATCGGTGGCGGTGCAGGCGCGTTTCCGCCGATGATCGGCTGGGTCGCGGTGACCGGCGAGATCACCGCCATGCCGGTGCTGCTGTTCGCGATCATCTTCTTCTGGACACCGCCGCATTTCTGGGCGCTCGCGCTGTTCGTGAAGTCTGACTACGCCAAGGTCGGCATCCCGATGATGCCGGTGGTTGCAGGCGAACGCGCCACCCGCCGCCAGATTCTCGCCTATTCGATTGCGCTTGTGCCGATCGCCGTGGCGCCGTGGCTGATCGGCGGCACTGGCGCGATTTACGGCGTGAGCGCGCTGGCGCTTACACTCGCCTTCCTCGCGCTATCTGTCCCCGTCGCGTTCCGCACGTCGGTGGAAGGTGACACGATGAAGCCGGAAAAAACACTGTTTGCGTACAGCATCCTCTATCTCTTCGCGCTGTTCGGTGCGTTGGTGATTGATGCCGTTACGCGCGGCCAAGGGTGGATCGCATGATGACGCCTGAGGAAGAGGCCGAAATCCGCCGCCGTCAGAAGAGCCGCAATTACGTGCTCGGCGGATTGCTGCTATTCATGGTCGTGCTGTTTTACGCGATAACCATTGTCCGGATGGGAGATTGACGCTGTGACTGCTGCAACAGCCACACTTGATCAAAAGAACCTGCGCACAGGCATCTATGCGTTCATGGGCGCGCTGGCGATGCTGGGCCTCGGGTACGCGGCTGTGCCGCTTTATGACCTGTTTTGCCGCGTCACCGGGTTCGGCGGCACCACGCAAGTCGCAACCGAAGCCGAAGCGAGCCGGGCAGAGCAACTGGCCCAGCTGGCAGGCGGGCAGACAATTTCGATCCGTTTTGACGCTTCGACTTCGCGCGATATTCCCTGGACATTCCGCCCCGCGCAAACAACCGATACAGTGCAGATCGGCGTACGCGACATGGCGACCTATGTTGCAAAGAACAATTCCAGCGTCCCCATCACCGGCACCGCGACATTCAATGTAGAGCCGGAACAGGCCGGGCGTTATTTCAACAAGATCCAGTGCTTCTGTTTTACCGAGCAGACGCTGCAGCCGGGCGAGGAAGTGCACATGCCGGTGCTTTACTTCATCGATCCGGCGGCGCTGGAAGACGAGAATATGAAGGGGGTGGAGCAAATCACCTTGAGCTACACCTTCCACAAATCACTTAACGCAAACAGCGAACCGAGTTCGTAACATACTGGACCCATCCGAAGAGCCGATCTAAGGACGGGGCAATACTGAAGACGAGCCAAAAGACGGGAACATTCCATGGCTGGAACCAAGAATCACGATTATCACATCCTTGAGCCGGATATCTGGCCGCTGATCGGTGCATTTGCAGCGCTGACATTCACCACCGGCATGGTTTTCTTCATGCATGAGTTGGGCGGTTGGCAGATCATTCTGGGTCTGGGCATTGCCGGGCTGATCGCGACCTTCTTCAGCTGGTTCAGCAATGTCGTGAAAGAAGCTGAAGGCGGCGACCACACGCCGGTCGTTCAGTTGCACATGCGATACGGCATGATCCTGTTCATCGCATCCGAAGTGATGTTTTTCGTCGGCTGGTTCTGGGCATTCTTTGACTTCGCCCTGTTTCCGGAAGCGCTTAGCGTCACAGCTGCGGGCACAGCCGAACAGGCAACAGAAAACCTTTTCCTTACGCAGGGCGTGACGGATGGCTCGCTTGTTCCAGCGGGGATGGAAGTTCTGAATGCATTTCAGCTGCCACTTCTGAACACGCTGATCCTGCTGTGCTCGGGCACGACAGTGACCTGGGCGCACCACGCGCTGATCCATGGTGATCGCGAAGGTCTGAAGCAGGGCCTGTGGGCCACGATCGCACTGGGCGCGGTCTTCACCGCGATCCAGGCTTATGAATACTCGATCGCGCCGTTTGTATTCGGGCAGAATACCTATAGCTCGGCATTCTTCATGGCGACCGGCTTCCACGGTTTCCACGTTCTGGTCGGCACGATCTTCCTGATCGTCTGCCTGCGCCGCGCCTATATCGGCCACTTCACGCCGCGCCAGCACTTCGGCTTTGAGGCCGCTGCATGGTATTGGCACTTCGTTGACGTGGTGTGGCTGTTCCTCTTCGTCGCAGTGTACATCTGGGGCGGCTGGGGCGCACCGGTCCACTAATGCCTGAGGGCGCAAGTCCTCAAGAAACGAAGGGGCAGCCCGGTATTCGCCAGGCTGCCCTTTTCGGTTTGTGCCCGCAATGCGGCGAAAAGACCCTGTTCGCCAGCGGGATACAGTTCGCATCCAGGTGCCGTGTGTGCGGGCTCGACTATTCGCGCTTCAACGTGGGTGACGGGCCAGCAGGCTTTCTAACGCTGATTATCGGCGCGGTAATGGTGACGCTGGCGATCTGGCTGGATGTTGCAGCCAGTCCGCCATTCTGGGTGCACGCGCTTCTCTGGGTCCCGTTGACTATCGCGGCTGTCGTGGGCGGGTTGCGCGTGTCCAAGGCTGCACTGCTCGCGGCGGAATATCGCAACAGGGCGGGCGAAGCCGTTTCGACCTCGAGTGATGATGAGGACAGCGACGCATGAACCTGCGCCAGCTTCCGATTGTTCCGACCATCATTGTGCTTGCTGCCGTTGCGACGATGATTGCACTCGGCATCTGGCAACTGGGCCGCGCGGATGAGAAAGCGGCGCTGATTGCGCATTATGAAGCCGTTTCAGCCGACGGAGGCCGCGTTGACTGGCCGACGAACGCGCAACAGGCGGCTGAGCGCCTCTATCGCCTCGCTTTCGTCGAATGTGTCGAGGTTCTTTCGCGCAGGACAACCGCTGCGAATTCCTCTGAAGGGCAAAGGGGACTCGCTCAAATCGCCAGCTGCCGGCTTGCGGATGGCAGCGAAGCGGACATTGCCCTGGGTTTCACGCGAGATCCGGTTGAAGGCGATTGGCCAGGCGGCGAAATTCAGGGAATCATCGCGCCCGGCCCCCGGCTGGTCGCCATGCCACCTGTCGCGGGGCTGCAGCCTCTGGCGGCGCCCGATCCGCGCGATTTGCCCAACAACCACATGGCCTATGCCGGGCAGTGGTTCTTCTTCGCGCTGACCGCTCTGGTGATTTACTTTCTCGCAATCCGCAAGAAGCTGGCGGAGCGGCGGGAAGGAGAGGATTGAGGCAGTTCAAGCGTCTCTTTCTTGCCCTAGAGCCCGGCCACGGCTAACCGCCTTCCCGCAATGCAATATATCTCGACCAGAGGCAGCGCCCCGGCGCTCGATTTTGAAGGTGTCACGCTGGCAGGGCTTGCCAGCGATGGCGGGCTATACCTGCCGACCGAATGGCCGCGTTTCAGCGAGACAGAGATCGCCGACATGGCCGGGCTGCCCTATGCAGAGCTGGCTACGCGCGTAATGCTGCCTTTTGTGGAAGGGAGCTTGAGCGAAGACGAGCTGCGCGCGCTGTGCAAGCAGGCCTATAGCCGGTTTGCGCATGACGCAGTCACTCCGCTGATCCAGCTTGATCACCAGCAATGGTTGCTCGAGCTGTTCCACGGGCCGACGCTGGCGTTCAAGGATGTGGCACTGCAACTGCTCGGATTGCTGTTCGAGACCTTCCTCAGCCGCCGCAAATCGAACCTCACCATCATCGGCGCGACCAGCGGCGATACCGGATCGGCTGCAATCGATGCAGTGGCCGGGCGTGACGGTGTCGACATCTTCATGCTTCACCCGAAGGGGCGGGTGAGCGATGTGCAACGCCGCCAGATGACCACGGTGCGCGCGCCCAATGTGCACAATATCGCGATCGACGGCAGCTTTGATGACGCGCAAGCGATGGTGAAGCGCATGTTCGGCGATGCCGAGATGACTTCACGGTTCAATATCGGCGCAGTCAATTCGATCAACTGGGCACGGCTGATGGCGCAGGTGGTCTATTATTTCGCAAGCGCGCTGCAGCTGGGCGCGCCGCATCGCCAGGTGGCCTACAGCGTGCCGACCGGCAACTTTGGCGATGTGTTCGCTGGCTATGTCGCCGCGCAAATGGGATTGCCCATTGCGCAGCTGGTGGTTGCGACCAACGTCAATGATATCCTCCACCGCGCACTCTCGGATGGTGACTATTCCGCAGGCGGCGTCACTCCAACTGACACGCCCAGCATGGATATCCAGGTCTCCTCTAACTTCGAGCGCCTGCTGTTCGATTGCGGCGGGCGCGACGGCGCGGCGCTGGCGGAGCAGATGCGCGGTTTCGAGGTTTCGAAAGCGATGCAGCTGACCAATAGCCAGCGCGAGGGTGCTTCGGCGCTGTTCACCAGCGCGCGAGCCGATCAGCAGGATGTATTGCAGGCGCTGCGCTGGGCGCATGAGCGTTCTGGCGAAGTGATAGATCCGCACACTGCGGTGGGCCTGCACGCGGCGCTCGCGACTGATCTCAATGCGTCGATCCCGATGGTGACGCTCGCCACAGCACATCCGGCGAAATTCCCTGATGCAGTAGAGCGGGCGACCGGCTTGCGGCCGAATCTGCCTGCTCGCGTGGGCGATCTGTTCGCCCGCGAAGAAGCCTTCAGCGAGTTGCCCGGTGAATATGACGCAGTGAAAGCCTTCGTTAGCGAACGCGCGAGCCCGGCTGGCTGATGGCGGAGCTCGTCCGCGATCCTGTGCTGATGGTGGGTGAGGGCTGGGAGGGCGGCTATCGCCTGCTCGACAGCGGGCATGGCCGCAAGTTGGAGCAATTTGGCCCGCACGCTTTCATCCGCCCTGAACCGCAGGCGATGTGGAGCCCGCGGCAGGACAATTGGGACGCGGCAGGCGAATTCATTCCCGGTTCCGATGAAGATGGCGGCGGGCGCTGGCAGCTGGCGACTGACTTGCCGGAGCAGGGCTGGCCCGTTTCATGGAATGAAGTGAACTTCACCGCGCTGCCGACACCCTTCCGGCACTCGCAGTTCTTCCCCGACATGGCGCCGGTGTGGGACTGGATGCGCGCGCAATTGGACGGGATGACAGAGGCCGAGACGATGAACCTGTTCGGCTATACCGGGGTGGGGTCGCTTGCGCTGAGCCGCCATGGCCGCGTGACGCATGTTGATGCTTCGAAGAAGTCTGTGGCGCAGGCGCGCGAAAATGCCGCGCTCTCGGGTATGGAAGACAAGCCCATTCGCTGGCTAGTCGATGATGCGGCCAAGTTTGCCGCGCGCGAAGTGCGGCGCGGCAATCGCTATGACGGGATTATACTTGATCCGCCCAAGTTCGGGCGCGGGCCGAAGAACGAGACATGGCGACTGGAAGAGAACCTGCCCGCGCTGCTCGCCGATTGCCGCCAGCTGCTGGATGCCGATAGCAAGTTCCTGTTCCTCACAGTCTATGCTGTGAGGATGAGCAGCCTGGCCCTTGCAGGCCTGGTTGACGAGCTGTTCTCCGACATGCCGGGCACGATCGAGCATGGCGATCTGGCAGTGCATGAGGTGGGTGAGGACAGCCGGCTACTGCCGACCGCGATTTTCGCGCGCTGGTCAAATAATCGCTAAAGGGCGCGCATGAGTGATTCGCTGATCCTTGAAGTGGCTGATTTCGAGCATGATGTCCTGACCGGCATCTATTCGGAAGAGACCGGCAAGCCGCAACCCTTGCGCATTACGATTCAGGCGCGCCTGACCGTTGCGGATCGTTACGAGCCCGATACGCCGCTTGATGCGAGCAAGAATTACATGGATTTGAAGTTCGCCGCTTCCGATGCGCTTCCCGAAGGCGTGCATTTCAAGCTGATCGAAGCGGTGGCCGATCACATCTGCGAAACGCTGTTCGTGCAGGATGCGCGGGTTGAAGCGGTGACAGTCAAGATTGTGAAACTCGCAATCGCCGAAGCCAATGAGAAAATCGGCATCACTCTGCATCGCGAGCGCAAGTAAGGTGATGCAGGCGGAGCTGCGGATCGGGAGTTTGCCTGAAGGGCCGCTCGATGCCTCGGCAGTGTTCTATCACGATCATCTGGATAATGCAGTGTCGCTGCTGGAGGGTGAGGCAGGCGCGCTTGCGATCATACTTCCCGCAGCCGCCAGCGATCACGATGACTGGCGACGCGCACTGGCACGCGATCTGGCGCGCAAATATGCTCCCAAACGGGTCAATGTGCTCGGCGGCGAGAGCGAGGATGCAATTTCAGCAATGCTCGCATATTTGAGGGCTGCGCCAGGGATCACGGGCCAGTATCTTCCGCTGCATGAATAGGGTGCGCGACGTTATCCTGCCTGCTGCACGGGCCAAGCCGCTGGTCGATACATTCCAGCGCCAGATCAAATATCTGCGCCTGTCGGTGACTGACCGCTGCGATTTGCGCTGCACCTATTGCATGCCGGAACGGATGACTTTCCTGCCACGCAAGGAAGTGCTGAGCTTGGAAGAACTCTACCAGCTCTCGCTCGGCTTTATCGCGCGCGGGGTAACGAAAATCCGGGTGACCGGCGGCGAGCCGCTGGTTCGGCGGGATATCATGGAGCTGTTCCGTGCCTTGGGCCGCAAGCTGGGCGAAGGGTTGGAAGAGCTGACGCTTACCACCAACGCAACGCAATTGGCCGAGCACGCTGACGAACTGGCACGGGCAGGGGTCAAACGCGTGAATATCTCGCTCGACACGCGCGATCGCGAGCAATTTGCCAAGCTTTCCCGCCGCGATGCCTTGCCCAAAGTGCTGGAAGGGATCGCTGCGGCAAAGCAGGCGGGTCTCAAGGTCAAGATCAACACTGTCGCGCTCAAAGGCGTGAATGAGCGCGAGCTGCCTGACCATATCGCCTGGGCACACAGCGAAGGCTTCGACATCACTCTGATCGAGGTCATGCCGCTGGGTGATGTTGACGAGGACCGGGTCGACCATTTTCTGCCCTTGTCGGCGGTGCGCGAGCAGCTGGAGCAACGTTGGACGTTGACCCCGCTTGGAGACAATACGGGCGGCCCTGCGCGGTATGACCGGATCGAAGAAACCGGCGGGCGGCTGGGTTTGATCACGCCGCTGACGAACAATTTCTGCGCGGGCTGCAACCGGCTGAGGGTTACAGCTACGGGCCAGCTCTACCCGTGCCTTGGCGGTGGCGAACGTGTCGACTTGCGTGCTGCCTTGCGTTCGGATGATCCCGAAGCGAAGCTGCAGGCCGCGCTCAATGAAGCGATGCGGATCAAGCCGGAGAAGCATCATTTCGATATCTCGCGGCGGGGTGCGGAGCCTGCGCAGCCACGCCATATGTCGATGACAGGAGGCTAGGATGGCGGTGACGATCCTGTTCCTTGGGCCCTTGCGCGACCTTGCCGGTAGAGAGGCGATGGAAGTCGACGCTCCGCTCGAATGGGCAGGGCTTCTCGAGGTGGTTGGTGCCGACGTTGCAGACCAGCTGCAGCAGGCACGCGTCAACATCGCTTGTGCTGGCAAGGTGCTGGCTGACAAGATGGCGCTGCAAGCGCAGGATGGCGAGGAAGTCGCTCTGTTGCCGCCGGTAAGCGGCGGCTAGTGCGCACCATGCGCGACATTCGCCTGCTCAGCGAACCCTTCAACCCGGGCGCATTGATCGGGGAATTTACCGATGCCAATCCGGGGCTGGGCGGGGTGTGCACTTTCGTTGGTGAAGTGCGCAGCGATACTGGCGTCGAAGCGCTCGAGCTGTCGCATTACGAGCCGCTAACGCTTCCGGGCATGGAGCAGCTCGCGGACCGGACATTCGCGCGCTTTGATCTGATGGGCCTGCTGATGGTGCACCGCATTGGCCGTATGCAGCCCGGCGAGCCGATCGTGTGCGTGTCCGCCGCGGCAAAGCACCGGCGCGCCGCCATTGATGCGGTGGACTTTTGCATGGACCATCTCAAAGCTGCCGCCTGGTTCTGGAAACGAGAGCAGCGAGACGGACAGTGGCACTGGATCGAGCCGCGCAACGATGATTATGCCGATCTGGCGCGCTGGGCAAAATAATCCGATCCCTTTGACTTAGATCAAGGCGAGCGAATCGCACCTGCGGCAAATGATGTCTCGACGGAAGGAGACATCGTCATGTCAAAGCTCATCGCTCCAGAACTTATCGCCGACAAGGTGCGTATTGTTGAAGCGCCGCATGCGCCAACAATTGTCGATCGCACATTCGAGCTGCCCAAAGCGCTCTACGGCGGCACGGTTGCCTGTTACCTTGGCTTTCTCGCAGTTACTGCCATGGCGTTTGGCAATCCGGGCCTGATTATCCCGATGGTGATCTTCGCAGGGATTATCATCGTGGGGTTTGCTGTCCCCGGCATTTGGACGCGCCTCAAACCCGAAACGAAAAAGGCACATGCGCTGGATCTTGATCATTTCGCCAGCCGCGGGATCATGACTCACACAGGCCCGCTCAAAGCGCGTGATGCAGCAACACAAGTATTGGTCTTGCCGGTTCTCGTACTTTTATGGGGACTTGCGGTGGTGACGATAGCCGCAACTATCTAGTCCTCTACCTTCCCGGAGGGGGATCGGCAGGTGCGCGGGGTCGCTTCGGTGGCCCCGCGCTTGTCTTATCAGCTATTCGCGGTCCGCGAGCTCGACAGGCGGCGTGCTCAAGAGCAGATGCAACTCGTCAAGGATGGTGTCTTCCGCCGCCACCAGCGCACTCACGCTATTGCGAGCCTGGTCGATCTGCTCGCGCTCAGTGAATGACAGTGTCGCGCTGGTGTACATCTGGTCGAGATCACTCAGCAGGATCGCGGTTGCGCCGTGCCGCGAATCGAGATCGGCATAGGCTGATTGAGCCAATGACCAGCGGTTGTTGTCCGGACCGGTTCCGCCTGCCGCTGCGATAAGTCCACGCACCGAATCGGCTGTCATCACGAATTCGGTATGCCTTTGCTGCGCCTGATCGATCGCATCCTGCAACTGGCTGACTTGTTCTACGGGCGCGGGCGAAGGCAACAAGACCTCCCGGGCAGGGGCTGCAACGGCAAACTGGCCCTGAACACGCTCGAAATCGCGGATATTGAGCGAAGGATAACGGTCAGACCCGCCAGCGCAGGCAGAGGTGAAGACGCATGCAATCGCCGCGAATCCGGCAATGCTTGACACAGGACGAGACCTTGTTCGATTCATGGGTGCGACATAGCACGACGCGGATGGCATGCCACCTGTTGCCGCGTGCAGTATCGCAGCTTTGCGCGCAACCTTGCTGCAATGCCGCAAAATCACGCGATCTGGCGTTGACTTACTCGCCCCTTTCCCTTAACGGCACGCTTCTTTCCGGCGCCACCTTCGGGTGGGGAGTCGGGTGCGCCCTTTCTACAGGTGATTGGGCACAGCTTTAGATTGAGAGTATTACCACCATGTTCGCAGTAGTGCGCACGGGCGGCAAACAATACCGGGTTGCCGCCGGAGACAAAATTGCAGTCGAAAAACTCGCTGGCGAAGCTGGCGACACCGTGACGCTGGGCGATGTCCTGCTCGCGGGTGAAGGCGACAAGCTTGCTGACGCTTCCAAGGTTTCGGTATCTGCTGAAATCATCGCTCAGGCGAAGAGCGAGAAGGTTGTCGTTTTCAAGAAGCGTCGCCGCCACAACTATCGCCGCAAGGCCGGTCACCGCCAGCAGATGACTTTGCTGCGCATCACCGACGTTGGCGAAGGCAAGGCGAAGGCTGCACCGAAGAAGGCTGAAGCCAAAAAGGAAGACGCGCCCAAGAAGGAAGCGGCTCCAAAGAAAGCACCGGCCAAGAAGGCCGCAGCTCCGAAAAAGGAAGCTGCAGCGAAAAAGGCACCGGCCAAAAAGGCTCCGGCCAAGAAAGCCGCGGCTAAAAAGACTGAAGCCAAGAAGTAAGGATCAGGACCCATGGCACATAAAAAAGCAGGCGGTTCATCGCGTAACGGTCGTGATTCAGTCGGCCGTCGCCTTGGCGTGAAGAAGTTCGGCGGCCAGGAAGTCGTCGGCGGCAACATCATCGTGCGCCAGCGCGGCACCAAATTCTATCCGGGCAGCAATGTCGGCATGGGCCGCGATCACACCCTGTTCGCGCTCGAAAACGGCGTGGTGCGATTCCACAAAGGCAAGCTGGGCCGCAAATTCGTGTCAGTCGACATGATTGCGCAAGCAGCCGAATAACCGGACGGTTCGATAAAGGGATCGTCCACCGGGACGGTCCCAGCCGGATTTAACCACCGGCACTCGTAGAGGGAGATGGGGCCGACCCACTCCCTCTTGTTGTTTCTCCCTCTGAAAAACGCGGCGAAATTCGCTTTCGCTATCACGCAATTGTCACGCGTCCGGACTAGGAGCCCGGAGCGGGGCCGAATGGGAGAATTCCGATGTTCCATTGCACCGAACGGTTGCTGCTGAGGCCGGCATGGCCCGAGGATTGGCAGGCAGTCTATTCAGGGATCGCTGATGAAGGCGTGGTGCGCAATCTTGCTCGCGCGCCCTGGCCATACCGCAAGGACGATGCGCGCTGCTTCGTGGAGCAACCGGCAGATCCCAGATATCCGCGCTTCCTCATCACTCGCGCCCGCGACGCGGCGCTGGTCGGCTGTATCGGGATCGATCTGACGGGCGGTCAGGTTGAGCTCGGCTATTGGATCGCGCGGCAGCATTGGGGGCAAGGCTATGCCACGGAAGCCGGGCGCGGTGTGATCGAGATCGCCGCGACGCTGGGGTATCGCCAGATGGTCGCGAGTCACTTCCTCGACAATCCCGCCTCTGGCCGTGTGCTGACCAAGCTCGGCTTCAAGCCCACAGGGCGGGTTGTGAACCGCCATAGCTGCGGGCGCGGTGAAGAGGCGCCGACCGCCGAATATTCGCTCAATCTGTCCGAGCAATCGGAAGATTGGCCAACCGCCGCCTGATTCTCTCCCCAGGAGGCGGCAAAAGGGAAACCCCGGTTCCATCGCGGAGCCGGGGTTTCTTTGTTTCGTCACTCCGCAGGCTGTAGCAGCGCGTCGGTGAAGTCGCCTTCGTAGAGCCCGATCAGGTCGCGGTCATCATGGTCCCACGGATGGAAGCCCGGCTTGAAGTACGCGAGCCACGCGGGGAAGATGCGGCGCACCACACCCGGCGTGAAGGCGAGATATTTGAACAGGCCCCAGCGCGCCTTCCACCCCGTGATGCCATCCTGCGCCAGAAGGTTCATCGTG
Organism: Erythrobacter sp.; assembly: GCA_030148605.1. Taxonomy (GTDB): domain Bacteria; phylum Pseudomonadota; class Alphaproteobacteria; order Sphingomonadales; family Sphingomonadaceae; genus Erythrobacter. Next base: position 34,715 of record JASBTD010000008.1, on the reverse strand, counting down.
TCTTCCCAGCGATTCTTGAAGAAGCGCCCTGTCACGATCAGCATCATCAGGCTGCGCACTTTCCAGCGCCGGAACGGAGTCCAGTCGCGGGTGGCGTGGTTCCAGGTGTCATAAGCGACGCCCTTGTGCTCGATTTCCTCGGCCGCGTGCCAGCGCCACATATTGCGCACTTCGGGATCAGCCTTGTCGAAATGCTTGGGATTCTTGAGGAATTCGCTCGCCATCATCGCGGTATAGTGCTCCAGCGCCATGGTCGCGGCGAGATTGAGGATCTCCGGGCGGCCCTTGGTCAGGTTGAGCATTTCCTCTACGCGCTTGTCGATCGCCTTGATGTCATAGCCGTGATCTTCCGCGAGCCGGTTGAAGGCGATGTGTTCGCGGGTGTGGTTGATCTCCTGCTTCACGAAAGCGCGGATTTCATTCGCCAGCTTGGGCGGGGCACCATCGCGATGCGCCTTCACCGCTTCGATGAAGAAGGCTTCACCGCGCGGGAATGTGGCCGAGAGCGCATTGTGCCATGCGGTGCCGAAGGGCTCGCCCGCCCACCAGCGATTGGGGGTGGTGTTGCGGTTGAAGCGCTCGTCACGCACAGTGATTTCGAGATCGGCGGGGGTGGGGTCTTTGCGGCCACGCGTTGCGGGGGCTGCGGTTTCAAGATCGATCTTGGTGGGGGCGTTCACTGTGTGACTCCATGCAAATGCTTACTGACACGGGTGTTAATAGCCGTTACTGACATCCGTGTCAATAGTGAATCCGGGGCGCGACCCGGTCCTGGCACCCAGCATGCGGGTGGAACGCAAACCGCGCGATTGGAAAGTGTGACTTTCCGCACATTGCCGAGGGGAATTGGCGCTCCACGCGAATGCAAAGTGTGACTTTCCGGCTGTAGCTTTCCGGCTGTGACTTTCCGCCACCTCACGCGGGCTCGCGCATGAATTCCCACCGGGTGGAACATCTGGAACGCAGTGCTGCGCCAGTAATCGCTCTCTGGTGCAGCGGGGCCATTGCAAGCAAATTTCACAATGTGGCGGGCGAAAACCATGCCCGCAACTAAGGCACATTTACGGGTGAGTAGGAAAGTCGATATTCCTTCGCTCAGATATTCGCGGCCCTTAATCGCAATGAATTGGTCACAACAGAGATCGAAGACGCGCTCATGGCAAAAGCGGCGAACATCGGACTGATCAGGATGCCCGTCAAAGGGTAGAGAATTCCTGCAGCCACCGGCACGCCAAGCGCATTGTAGAACAGTGCGAAGAATAGGTTCTGACGAATGTTACGCATCGTTGCCAGAGTCAGCTTGCGCGCACGAACGATGCCATCGAGATTGCCCCTGACCAGCGTGATCCCGGCGCTTTCGATCGCGACATCCGCGCCTGTTCCCATCGCAATACCGACATCGGCTTGAGCCAGCGCAGGCGCATCATTCACGCCATCGCCCGCCATGGCAACTTTGCTTCCTTGCTGCTGCAATTCGCGAATGATGCGCGCCTTGTCGTCCGGCAACACATCCGCACGCACGTCATCAATACCAAGACGTTTCGCTATCGCGCGGGCTGTCCGTTCATTGTCGCCCGTGGCCATGATGATGCGAAAGCCCAGCTTGTGCAGCGCCGCCAGGGCATCAGGAGTCGTTTCCTTTACCGGATCTGCCACGCTGACCATCCCGGCTAGCGCCCCCTCGATAGCCACGAACATGACCGTTTCACCTTCGTCCCGCCGTGCGTCAGCTACCTCTGCCAGCCTCGTCGGCTCAAGCCCCATGTCCTGCATCAGTGCCACATTGCCGAGCGCGACTTGCTGACCATCGACAACGCCTTTCACGCCTTTGCCGGTTACTGCCTCGAATTCTTCAGTGTCCGAAAGCTGCAAGTCGCGATCTTGCGCACCGCTCACGATGGCTTCCGCTAGCGGGTGCTCGGAGCCGCGCTCCAGCGTCGCAGCCACTCGCAGCAACTCATCTTCGCTGCAACCCTCTTCAGGCATGACCGTGACAAGACGCGGTTTTCCTTCGGTCAGAGTTCCAGTCTTGTCGACGATCAGCGTATCGATTGCCTCGAAGCGTTCCAGTGCCTCGGCATTCTTGATGAGTACGCCTGACTGCGCTCCGCGACCCGTCGCTGTCATGATCGACATGGGTGTTGCCAGCCCAAGTGCACAGGGGCACGCGATGATCAGCACGGAAACAGCCGCGATGAGAGCGTAGGAGAGCGCGGGAACGGGCCCCAATAGCGCCCATGCCACAAATGCCAGGATGGCAACGCCGATTACCGCAGGAACGAACCATCCGGCAACCTTGTCGGCATATTTCTGGATTGGAGCTCGCGAGCGCTGGGCCTTGGCAACCATTTCGACGATCTGGCTCAACATGGTGTCTGCGCCGACACGTTGCGCTTCGATGACAAGGCTGCCAGTTCCGTTGATCGTCGCACCGGTAACTGGATCGCCCTTCGTTTTCTCGATCGGGACAGGTTCGCCGGTGATCATGCTTTCATCAACCGATGAGCGGCCATCAATCACGTTTCCGTCGACCGGGACCTTTTCACCCGGCCGCACGCGCAACCGATCGCCAACCTGAATATCTTCAAGTTGAACCTCTTCCTCATTGCCATCCTCGCGGATCACCCGCGCGGTCTTAGCGGCAAGGCCTAGCAACGCACGAATTGCTTTTCCGGTCCCTTCTCGCGCACGCAGTTCCATCACTTGACCCAGCAGTACCAGCACCACGATCACAGCGGCGGCTTCGAAATAGACAGGAACATGCCCATGCATGTCGCGAAAGCCCGCCGGGAAGATTCCGGGCGCAAGCACAGCGGCTACGCTGAATAGCCAAGAGGCTATGACCCCCATCGCGATCAGCGAGAACATATTGAGATTCCATGAGAGAAAGGATTTCCAACCTCGCTCAAGGAACGGCCAGCCACACCAGAGCACCACTGGTGTTGCCAGCACCAGTTCGATCCATTGCGCCCGCCCTTGTCCGATTGATTCGCGGATTATGCCCAAGCCGATCATGGGACCCATCGCGATGAGCAGCACCGGCAAGGTCAGGATTGCGCCAATCCAGAACCGGCGTGTAAAATCTACCAGTTCCGGGTTCGGGCCTTCTTCGAAATGTGCTGCTGATTCGATTTCCAGTGCCATGCCGCAGATCGGGCATGAACCCGGTTGTTTCTGGCGCACCTGAGGATGCATGGGACAGGTATATACTGCCCCGGCATAGCCGACAGGAATCTGGTCATATCGGCTATCCTGCGGTGCTTCGCCGTGGTCCGAACCGTGCTGGCCATGATGGCAAGCGTGCTCGGTATGGTTCTCACCGCCCTGATCAGTACGGGTTTCCATCATCGCGCATTCTACAGGAAGTCCTGTAAATGAGCCAATGTTTGAATTCAGGGCGCTAGCGGATTACCAGCACGAACCATCACTCCGCCGGCATCACCGCATCGGAATAAGGGCTTTCCGTCTTGCCGATCAGCGCGCGGTCATCGTGCTTCCACGGGTGGAAGCCCGGGGTCAGGATCGTCGCCCATTCGAAGAACATCCGCCGCATCATGCCCGGTTTCCACCACAGGAAGGCGTAGAGCTTGCGCTTCGCCTGCTTGTGCGTGAAGCCGTCTTGCTCAAGCAGGCCGATCGCGTCGCGGATGCGGTTGCCGAAATATTTCTTGGTGATGAGCGCGGCAACCAGCGCACGCGTCTTGTAACGTTTCCACCCGCTCCAATCGCGCGTCGCGTGCAGCCAGATGTCGTAAACCAGCCCCTTGTGCTCGATTTCCTCCGTCGCATGCCAGCGCCAGATATCAGCCGCGACGGGATCCGCACCCTCGAGATATTCGGGCTTCGCCAGCAGCTGCCGGCTGATGATCGCAGCGAAATGTTCCAGCGCGATAGTGATCGCCAAGTTGAATTCCTTGGGCCGGCCTTCGGTCAGCTCCAGCATGGCCTGGATCCCCTGATCGATGCTTTCGACATTATAGCCGTGATCGGACACCAGCCGGTTGAAGGCGACATGTTCGCGCGTGTGATTGATTTCCTGTGTCGTGAAGGCCTTGACCTCGCGCGCCAGCTTGGGCGGCAGGCCTTCGCGGAAATCGCGCAAGGTATCGATGAAGAACGCCTCGCCGCGTGGCAGGCTGGCGGAAACCGAATTGTACCATGCGGTCGCCACGGGATCGCCCGAATGCCAGTGCCGCGGGACCATCGCCGTGCGGTCAAACCGCCGGTCACGCACGATCAGCTCGTGTTCGGCCGGGGTCGCGCTGGCAAAAGCTGTTGCCGGGGCGGTGGCGGGGGCATCGCTGCTCTTGTCGGTTACACCAGAGCGCTCTAGATCGGTGGTTTGATCGGTCATGATCTTAAGAATCTATTAGGCTTAATAAATAATGACAAGTCGCAAACGGTTAACACCCGAGGAATCAAGAAGTTCCGCCCTGGAGGCGGCGCGGGCCTTACTTATTGAAACAGGGCCACAATCGGTCACTTTGAAGGCGGTTTCCGCGCGGATCGGGCGCACGCATGCGAATTTGCTGCATCATTTCGGGTCAGCTTCAGGCCTGCAGAAAGAGCTGGCGCGGCATCTGGCAGAGACTGTGTGCGAAACAATCAAGCAAGCGGTGGAAGCAAGCCGGGCGGGGCTGGGAAGCCCGCGCGAAGTGGTCGACCTGGCGTTTGACGCGTTTGACAAGGAAGGCGCAGGCGCGCTGGCGAGCTGGATGATCCTGACCGGTAATGAAGATGCGCTAAGCCCGATTGTCGAGACGATCCATCAGCTGGTCGACGAAATCGCGCAGGATGAGGCATCGCACAGCGGCGAGGCGATGCGGGTGCATGAAGACACGCTGGCGCTAGTGCTGATGGCGATGGGCGATGCGCTGATCGGCTCGACTTTGGCGCGCTCGCTGGGTTTGCCGGTCACGGCGGCGCGGGATCGCGCCCAATTGATGCTGGAGCGGTCGCTCGCGGCTAGCCAGCAGGCGTAAGCCCGCTTTGCATCCATTCGGGCGCGCTGGAGGGATCGATATCGCTGACGCGCAGATGATCGATTGCGAGGGCTAGCTCGGCGTAAGCAATCTTGCGGCGTTTTTCGTCAGACTGGTCGAGCGGCACAACCACAAGCCGCCGGTTGACCTTCTGCCGCCAGTTCATCCGCGCAGTGTTCTCCTGCCCGATATAGCAGCCCTTGTTGAAGCTCACGCCGTTGAGCTCAACCGCATTGGTTTCCAGCCACAATATATCGCCCAGTTCAGCCTGACCCTCCGGCACGCCAAGCGATAGGCGATGCGCGCGCCACGCTGCGTCGGCAGGCGCGTCGCCGTCATGGGCGGGCGCAAGCCAGCGATGGCCGAGTTCGGGCAAGCGCGGATCGTCAGCAGCACCTTCGCGCGGTTCCTTGCTCCAATGCACGGCAAGGCCTTGGTCGCGCGCGATGTCGATCTTGCGGCGCAGGCGATAGAGCGACAGCCGCTTGGCCAGATCATCCGCCACCGCTGCTTCGCAATCGAGCAGGATATCGTCGGCATCCGACCACACGATAAAGTCGAACATTGCCTTGCCCTGTGCCGACAGCAGCGCGGCGTAGACCGGCAGTTTGCCGTTTACGTCATTGGTGACGAGGCCCTGCAGGAAGCCGCGCACATCCTCTGCTTCGTCCTGCGCGCTAAGGCGGATAATCGCGCGGTCACGGAGGCGTGTGGCAGTCATGCGTTTGCAATCCTGCTGGCGATGGCCCTTGCCATGCGCGGGCCCAGTTCGGGCCCTTGCTCAGGGTAGAGATAGGGCTCGATCAACTCCGCTTCCATAAGAAGCAGCCGGTTGCCATCGCCGCGCACCATGTCGATCCGGGCATAGAGCGGGGTTTCAAACGGGATCGCCGAGATCACGCCTTGCGCCACCACCAGATCATGCGGTGCCGGCTCGATCGCCTGTTCAGTTCCTCCATAGAGCGATTGCACGCGGTAATCGCCATCGGCAGGCCGTTTGACCAGCGCGTGGCTGAATTGCCCGTCGATGAAAAGAAAGCTGTATTCGCCTTCGCTCTCGATCTGCGGCAGGTAAGGCTGGATCATCGCCGGGTGCAGCATGTGCCACCGTGGATCGATCTCGCCCATGCGGTGGATCGTTTGCCCGTCTGCACCGGCACCAACCTGGCGCTTGGCAACGACAGTGTCGCAATGGAATGTGCGCATCGCGGCATCAATGTCAGCTGCGGAGGTTTTCTCGATCCACAGCGTGGGGATTGTCGCCACGCCCAGCGCTTCAAGCTCGCGCAGATAGGTCTTGCGTGAATTCCACCGCACCAGTTCGGGCGGATTGCACACGGTGATGCCGGACTGCTCAAGCGCATCGAGCTTGGCGAGAAATTCCTGCTCGTAATCCCAATAGTCCCACGGCGTGCCCACTAGCACCAGCTCGATCCCGGCAAAGGATTCGATGGGTGAGTGCCAGTCAATCTCAGTCAGGGTTCCGCCCAGTTTCTCGATCTCCGGCCGGATGGCATCGACCTGAAGGTCATGCTCGAAGGCATCTTCGCGGCGATTGGGAGAACCGGGCATGGTTCCGGGGCAAACAAGGAATCCGATATTCATACATCCCATCTAGGAAGTCAGATAGCGGCTGGAAAGATGCAGTGCGCGCGATTAGAGGCTGCAAGTGATGACTGACATGCTGACGATCCGCCGCCCTGATGATTGGCACCTCCATTTCCGCGATGGTGAAATGATGCACGATGTCGTGCCTTACACCGCGCGGCAATTCGCCCGCGCGATCGTGATGCCGAACCTGACACCGCCGGTTACCACTGCCGCGCGCGCGGCGGCCTATCGCGAACGTATCCTGGCGGCTGTGCCTCAAGGCGTGGACTTCACCCCGCTTATGACATGTTACCTCACGGACAATACCGATGCGGATGATCTGGCGCGCGGCGCGGCAGATGGCGTGTTCACGGCGGCCAAGCTCTATCCGGCGGGGGCGACGACCAATTCGGCCAATGGCGTGACCGATGTTCGCAAGCTTGATCCTGTGCTGGCGCGGATGGAGGCAGAGGGCATTGTCCTGTGCGTCCATGGCGAAGTGACAGACAATGACATCGATGTGTTTGACCGCGAGGCAGAATTCATCGAGCGCCACTTGCGACGCATCACAACCGAATTTCCCAAGCTGAAGGTGGTATTCGAGCATATTACCACCAGCGATGCGGTCGATTTCGTTCTGGGATCAGGCCCCAATGTCGGCGCAACGATCACGCCGCAGCATCTGCATATCAACCGCAATGCCATGCTGGTTGGCGGGATCCAGCCGCACAATTACTGCTTGCCAGTGGCCAAGCGCGAAGCGCATCGGTTGGCGCTGCGCAAGGCAGCGACAAGCGGCAGTCCCAAGTTCTTCCTTGGCACCGATAGCGCGCCGCACGAACGCCATACGAAGGAATCGGCTTGCGGTTGTGCGGGCATCTTCAATGCCCCCTATGCGTTGGAGAGCTATCTGCAGGTGTTTGACGAAGAAAGCGCGCTCGACACATTCGAAGGTTTTGCCTCGCTCTATGGCCCGGCATTCTATGGTTTGCCGGTCAATGAAGAGAGCATAACGCTTGAACGTGCAGAAATAACTGTGCCGGATGAACTGAAGGCCGGTGGCAGCGTGGTGGTGCCGTTCCACGCAGGGCAGACGCTCGGTTGGCGGCTGGCATGACTCCCCGCGGAAACGGGGATCTCGATCCACAAGCGCAGAGCTAGCTGACTGAGGCTCCCGCCTCCGCGGGAGCGCGCCGTTTCGCCCACATATCCCACACGAAGATCGCAATCGCCGTCCAGATAAAGGCAAAGCTGGCGAGCTGTGCCGGCAGCAATGGGCGCTCGAACACTGTCAGGCCCAAAATGAAGACGATCGACGGTGCCAGGAACTGGATGAAGCCCAGCGTAGAATAATCCATGCGCCGCGCCGCCACTGCGAACAGCAGGAGCGGGATTGCAGTCACCACGCCGCCCATTACAATAGCGAAACTGAGGAAAGCGTCATTCCCGAATGACGAACCGGCAGGGCTCATCGCATACCACCACGCTATTCCTGCCGAAAGCGGGATAAGGATCGCGCTTTCGATTGTCAGGCCCGGCAGCGATCCAACCGGCACCTGTTTGCGCAGCAAGCCATAGGTGCCGAAACTGAATGCCAGCGTCAGGCTGATCCACAAGGTGGTGAGCGCGCCAGCCAACAGCACCGCAACACCGATCCCCGCAAGCCCTACAGCCACCCATTGCCTGCGCGACAGCCGCTCTCCCAATAGCAAAGTGCCCAGCAGCACATTGACCAGCGGATTGATGTAATATCCCAGGCTGGCGGCATAGACTTCGCCGGTCTGGATCGCCCAGACATAGACGAACCAGTTGATCGCGATCAGTGCGGCGCTTGCCGTGAGGACAAGCAGTGCGCGCCTGTTGGCAAGCGCGGCCTTCAAGTCAGGCATTTGTTTGCGCAGCAGCACAATCACCAGGCAGATCGGCAGGGTCCAGATGATGCGCCAGCCAACGAACTCTATCGGCGGCACGGTCTTCACCAGGATCAGATACAGCGGCAGGAAGCCCCAGATCGTATAAGCGGCAATGGCTGCGGGAAGGCCGGAGGGATCGCTGCTGTCCGGGTTTTCCGGCTGAGGATGGGGTGTACGCACATTCGGCCCGTAGTCGCGCGCCTGCTGCGCTGCAAGAAACGATTTGTCGGTCGAATCTGCTCGCTTCGCCGCAAGTTTCATGTCCTGACCGCGTTGTTGCAGCCCGTTCAGGTTTGCGCGCTTAAACATGAACACATCGAATCGCAGGGTATGGTCCGCTGCCGATGAGATGAAGGAAGGTTCGAATAATGAGCGTCGCATTTGCAAAACATGCCGCCATCGCCGCAGCTGCCGGAATGGCATTGACTGCCGCTGCTCCCGCATCGGCTGCGGAGCCCATGCAATCTGTCTCAGTGCAGTATTCGCACGTCGCACCGGCCAGCGATTTTGGCCAGCTTACCGCCGAACATCATCGCCGCAAGCACAAGCGCGGCCATTATCATCACGCTGACCACTACTATGGCGATCGCGGTTATTATGATGATGACCGGCGTTACTATGGCGAGCCGATCTATCGTGACACGCGCATCTGGCGCGGGCGCGACGGGCGGTATTACTGCCGCAAGGAAAATGGCACCACCGGGCTCCTGATCGGGGCAGGCGTGGGCGGCCTGATCGGTAACGAAGTGGCCGGGCGCGGTGACAAGGCACTGGGCACATTGCTGGGCGCCGTGGGTGGCGCGATCCTGGGCCGCGAAATCGACCGGAGCAATTCGCGCTGCCGCTAACACATTAGAAATTCCGGACTTGGGCCGCTCCACCAGTGGCCCGGGCGCGGCTCCCACCAGGCCGTGCGGAGCGCTCCTGCGTCAAGTGATGCGGGGGCGCTTCTTCTTTTGCAGTGTTTGCGGGTAGAGCTTAGCTGTCCCTCAGGCCCACGCCGATATTGGCGCGCGGTTGCTTCATCTCTGTGCTGGCAACCGGATAGGCGCAATAGTCAGCGGCATAATAGGCGGCCGGGCGGTGATTGCCGGACAGGCCAATTCCGCCAAAGGGTGCAGACGAGGATGCTCCGTTGGTCGGGCGGTTCCAGTTGATGATCCCGGCGCGGACATTGGCCCAGAAACGGTCATAGTCCTGCGGCGTACCGCCGATCAGCGATGCTGACAGGCCAAAGCGGGTATTGTTCGCTTCGGCAATCGCCGCATCGAAATCCTTCACCCGGATAACCTGCAGCAGCGGACCGAACAGTTCTACATCGGGCCGGTCTTCCATATCGGTTGTGTCGATGATGCCGGGCGAGAGGAAGGGCAGATCGTCCTTGATCCGCCGCATGTTGAGCAGCGGTTTGCCGCCTTCGCTGATCAAATGGACGAAGCTGCCCATCAGCGCGTCTGCCGTGTCATTGTCAATCACCGGCCCCATGAAAGGGGCAGGCTCTGCAAAGGGCTCGTCAACGATCAGCTTGCGGGCAAGCTTCACCAACGCTTCCATCAACGGCTCGTAAAGATGTTCCAGCACCACCAGACGGCGCGCAGCGGTGCAGCGCTGGCCTGAAGTGGTGAAGGCCGATTGTACGATCAGTACCGCTGCATCTTCGATCAGCGGGGTGTCGATCACGACGATGGGATTGTTGCCGCCCATTTCCAGGGCAACGATCTTGCCGGGATTGGTGGCAAGGGCGCGGTTGATCGCGATCCCTGCTTGCACTGAGCCTGTGAACAGGACGCCGTCGATATCCTTGTGGCCGACCAGCGCCTTGCCTTCATGGATCCCGCCAATGGCGAGCTGCACCGCTTCTTCGGGAATGCCGGCCTTGTGGAAGCATTTGACCAGCAGTTCGCCCACGGCTGGCGTCTTCTCGCTGGGTTTGAACACGATGGTATTGCCCGCGATCAGCGCAGGCACGATGTGGCCATTGGGCAGGTGCGCAGGGAAATTATACGGCCCCAGCACTACCATCACGCCGTGCGGCTTGTGGCGCACAGCGGCTGATCCTTGCAGCGCGCTGTCGAGCTTCTTCTTGCCGGTGCGTTCGGCATAGGCGTTGATCGAAATCTCGACCTTGTTCACCACCGCGTCAACTTCTGTGCGCGCTTCCCATAGGGGTTTGCCCGTTTCGCGCGCGATCAGCTCTGCCAGCTCGTCACCTGCTGCGCGCACTTCATTGGCATAGCGGCGCAGCAGCTCGATACGGTTGGCGAGTGGGCGGGATGCCCATGCCGGCCATGCGCCGCGAGCGGCAGCGACGCAGGCATCGACGTCGCTTGCTTCGGCACGCCACAATTCCGCTCCGGTCGCGGGTTCGTAAGAGATGTAAGTCTGTTCGCTCACGGCTTAGCCTATGCTCTCCCTCCGGCTATCGCGGTTAGTCCGATAAGCCGGAAATGCAAAGTGGTTTGACGGTTTAGTCGCTGTTTTCATCAGCATGACCTGCCGGGCGCGGGGCCGGGCCGTGCGCGTCGCCCATGCGGCGGATTGCTTCGATCTTGTCATTGAGGGGTTGCCAGTCATCGCGCTCGTCAATCGCTGACCACAGCGTTTCGACTTCGTCGATCAGCATCGATTGCGGCTCGCTTTCGCGCCAGTAATCATGATCGCTTTCAACCGGGCTGTATTGCGACAGGGCTTCGCTGAGCTCGCCCTCTGCATTGCGACCGCCGCGATGGGCATGGAAGAAGGCATCGGGCTGAGCCTTGGTCTCGCGCAAGGTTTTCTCGCATGCGGCAACCAGCGCCGCGTCCGCCTCTGCGTCGCGTTGCTTGACCCCCAGTCGCCAGCACCAACGGCGCGCCACCGCTTCCATATAGAGCGGGCCGAAACGATTGAGCGCGGCGATCAGCGGGTCGCTATCCGCCAGAAGGCGCAGCGCGACCGCCAGCTGCGCGCAATTCCAGTGCAGCGCTTCGGGCTGGCGGCCAAAGGCATAGAGCCCCTGTTGATCGAAATAGGCGGCGGTAAAGCCCGGGTCCCAGGCAGGCAGCCAGCGCCATGGGCCATAGTCGAAACTCTCGCCTGAGATATTCATATTGTCCGTATTGAGCACACCGTGGACGAATCCGGCGACCATCCAGCTCGCCGCCAGATCGGCCAGCCGCTCGACGATCTGGTGCAGCAAGCGCACCGACGGCTCGTCACGGCCCGGCGCGTCTTCTGGTGGGGGAGGGCCGGGAAAATGCTGCAAGCAATAATCGACCAGCGCTTCCATTTGTTCGCGCTCTTCCAGGGCTACCAGCCGCTGGAATGTGCCAATGCGGATATGGCCATGGCTGAGCCGCACCATCACCGCAGAGCGGGTGGGCGAGGGCTCGTCATTGCGCCACAGTTCTTCCCCGGTCTCGATGATGGAAAATGTCTTGGATGTATCGACGCCCAGAGCTTCAAGCATTTCAGTGGCGAGGATTTCGCGCACTCCGCCTTTCAGGGTGAGCCGCCCGTCGCCTGCGCGGCTGTATGGGGTCTGGCCTGAACCCTTTGTGCCCAGATCAAGCAATCGCCCGGCTCCGTCGCGCATCTGCGCGAACAGGAATCCGCGCCCGTCACCAATCTCCGGATTGTAAACGCGGAACTGGTGCCCGTGATATTTGAGCGCCAGCGGCTGCGGCAAGTTGTCGGGCAGCGGAGCAAATCGCCCGAAATGCTGCGCCCATTGTTCTTCAGTCAGATGATCAAGGCCTACCGCTGCAGCCCAGCGCTGGTTGCGAAAGCGCGTCTGAACATTGGGGAAATCGGCGGCATCAACCGGCGCGCCCAACCAGTCGGAAATGGCGGTGATGGCCGGTTCGGGGCGGTAAGGAGCCGGTTCAGGAGCGCTGGGCATAGCCCCTTAGTGGGCGTTCATCCGCTGCCCTGCAAGTGCATGGCGTTACGTTCGCGACTTGATTTCCGTGGCAGATTGCTCAAGGCCCTGCTCAATATGACTGCATCATTCACTCATGAATACTGGACCAGCTCTGACGGGCTGAAGTTGCATTACCGCGACTATCCGGGATCGACCGACCGCTTGCCGGTCTTTTGCCTGCATGGGCTGACTCGCAATTCGCGCGATTTTGCGCCCTTGGCGGAGCATCTTTGCGGCGATCGTCGCATCATCGTGCCGGAAACGCGCGGGCGCGGGTTGAGCGAATATGCCAAGGATTCGAGCACCTATTCGCCGCTGACCTATGTCGCCGATCTGGAAGTGCTGCTGAGCGAACTTGGCATTTCCCGCTTCATTTCGATCGGCACATCGATGGGCGGGTTGATGACCATGCTGATGGCCATGAAAGACGCTTCGCGGCTGGCGGGCGTGGTGCTCAACGATATCGGGCCGGAGCTGAACCCCGAAGGGATCGCACGCATCTCTGGCTATGTCGGGCATGGCCGCAGCTTTGCAACCTGGATGCACGCGGCCAAGGCACTGATGCAGGAACATGGTGACAGCTTCCCCGATCTCGGGATCGAGCAATGGCTGCAAATGGCCAAGCGCGTAATGGTGCTGGGCCAGAATGGCCGGATCACATTCGATTACGACATGGCCATCGCAGAGCCGTTTAACCAGCCTGACGGCGCTGCACCGGCTGATCTTTGGCCGGCCTTCGAGGCGCTATCCAACGTGCCGCTGCTGCTTTTGCGCGGCGAGCTGTCAGACCTGCTGACAGAGGCGACTATCGCGAAAATGCAGGCGAGTCACAGCAATATGACAGCGGTCACGGTCCCGCGCGTTGGCCATGCGCCCACGCTGGATGAGCCGGTTTCCTTTGCTGCGATTGATGCGTTCCTGGCCGGGATTGAATGACAGCTCAGGCGGGCCGCACCATGAACATCCTGCATTGCTTTGACGGCGGTGAAGGCGCGAATGCTGAACTATCAATTCGCGAGCGGATCGCGGCACTCGAGTGGGACGCGCGGCATAGATTTGCAGATGCAACCGGCGGAAGCGCCGAGTTTCCGCTGTTTTCCGGCACTCCGGGCCCCGGAAAGCTGATCAAGCTGGCGCGCGCCATGGCGCGATATGATCTGGTGCTGACTTATGGTTGGGGCGCAACCAATGTCGCCATGGCACATAGCGTGTTCGGCCAAAGCCTTGGCCTGCCGCCGCTTGTCCATCATGAGGCAGGGCTTGGCTGTGACCCCGAACAGGAGCTGGGGCTGAAGCGCAGCGCGTTCCGCCGCATCGCCTTGCGCAGCGCATCAAGCGTGATCGTCGACACACAGGCACTCGGCGAAGCTGCCGCGCGGAATTGGCATATCGCGCGCCAGAGAATCCAGATCATTCCTCCCGGTTTCGACACCGCTAATTTCGCGCGAAAGGCACGCGCAGACCAGATACCCGGCCTTGTGAAGCGCGAGGGTGAAATGTGGCTTGGCGCGCGCGGGGCTGACGCGCTCGCAAACACATGGCCTGCCATGGTCGAAGCGTTCGCGCTGATGCCGCAAGAATGGCATCTGGTGATTGTAGGCGAATTTGCGGCACGAGATACGGTGCGTGATGAGGCGGACCGGCTGGAGATCAGCCACCGCGTGCACTTGCCGGGCGCGGTTGCCGATACGCCCGAGGGGTTTGCGCTTTTCGATATGTATGTCGCGGCCCCATGCGGGCTGGCCTTTCCTCAAGGCACTGCGAAAGCAATGGCAGCCGGGCTGGCGGTGTGTGCGGTGCAAGGTGATGAATCGGCCAGCATGCTGGCGGCGGAAAATGCCCGTTTCCTGGCGCGATCGAATGACAGCGACCCGCTGGCCGATGCATTGGTCGCGCAGGCGGACGATGCACTTGGGCGTTCGCAAGCGGGCAAGGCCAACCGCATCAAGGCCCAAGCGCAGTATGTCACGGCGCATTGTCTCACCGCCTATCGCAAAGCCTATTCGGCGGCGCTGGCACAGGAGATTTGAGCCATGTCTCGCTTGCCACGCTTCACCTGCGGTTCAACCTTTGGGGGACACTGTCTTTGCGCCATTGCGGTTAGCGCGGTGCGCCCCTAAAAGCGCGCCGACACGGAAACTCAGGAATTGAAGAAAGTAGCAGATAGTGGCGCTTAGACCGGGCAGCGAAAAGAATGCCGAGGAGAAGAAGGCAGCAGAAGACGAAGTTCTTCTGCGCGAGATTGACGATGCGGTTCGTGAAGACCAGCTGCGCGACTTTGGCGTAAAATATGGTCGCCCGCTGCTGGCCGTTATTGTTGCCGGGATGGCGGCGTTCGGCGGCTATCTGTTCTGGGATTCGCGGCAGGAAGCGGCGCTGGAAGCCACCAGCGAACAGCTTGTCGCCGCGCTTGATCAGGCCGATGCAGGCAATCTCGACAGCGCCAACAGTTCCGCCGCTGCGCTCGCCGCAGAGGGCGAAGGTGCAGCGAAAGCCTCTGCGCTCCTGCTGCAGGCAGGCATTGCGATGGATCAGGGGCGCACCGCTGATGCGATCGAGCTTTACGCTTCGGTTGCCAATGATGAGAGCACGCCGCCGGTTCTGCGTGATCTGGCAACGATCCGGGAAATGGCCGCGGGGTTTGACACACGCGATCCGGCTGAAGTGATCGAGCGGCTCAGTGCGCTGGCGGTACCGGGCAACCCCTGGTTCGGCAGTGCGGGCGAGCTCGTTGCCATGGCTCATCTGGAGCGGGGCAATCGTGAACAGGCAGGAACGCTGTTTGGCGAAATTGCCCGAGCAGACAATGTGCCGGAAACCTTGCGGGCACGCTCGCGCCAGATGGCGGGGCTGCTGGGGGTTGATGCGATTGACGACGTCGACGCCTTCATTGAAGAACAACGTGGGGCCGGCGCTGCTCCATCAGCCGCGCAATAGACAGACAAGACAGGTTCGGGACCGAATTGATATGAAACTACGCAATTACAGTCGCTCACTATTGGCTGTTGCCTTGCTTGGCACAGCAGTAACCGGCTGCAGCGGCGGCCTGTTTGGGGGCGGCGACAAGAAGTCGACACCTACGATCGGTGAGCGGATTCCAGTCCTGTCGCGGATTGAAACCGGGGCGCGGGTCGATCCCGGCCTTGCCGGGGTCAGTGTGGTTCTTCCGCCCGCACAAACCAATAGCGACTGGGCACAGGTGGGCGGTTCTGCCAGCAAGTCTTACGGACATCTGGCGCTGGCGGAAAATCCCGGCCGCGTATGGACCGTCAATATCACCGGATCGACCAATCGGCGCCGTCTGGCGGCTGCGCCTGTGGTTGGCGATGGCAAGCTGATTGCTGTCGACACTTCGGGCGTGATCCACGCCTTTGATGCGAAGACTGGCGCGTCGCTTTGGCGCCAGCGGATGGAAGTTGCGAGCGACCTGACAAGCGCGGCATTTGGCGGCGGGGCCAGCTATGACAATGGCCGTGTCTATGCCACCAATGGCGTTGGCGAAGTGGTCGCGCTGGATGCTGAGACCGGCAGCGAGATCTGGAAAGTGCAACCGGCAGGCCCGCTGCGCGGTTCGCCAACCATCGCTTTCGGGCAGGTCTTCGTGATGACCCAGGACAACCAGATCTTTTCGCTCGACGCGAGCGATGGTGAGCTGGTGTGGCAGGAATCGGGCTCGGCCACGCAGGCCGGCGTGTTCGGCGTGGCGGCACCTGCTGCAGGCCAGGGCTCTGTTATCGCGGGCTATTCTTCTGGCGAACTCAGCGCTTACCGTTACGAAAATGGCCGCACATTGTGGGCAGACGCGCTGGCGCGGACTTCGATTTCGACTGAAGTGGGCGCGTTGAGCGACATTGATGCGGACCCGATCATCGATTCCGGTCGCGTATATGCGCTGGGGCAGGGCGGGCGCATGGCGGCCTATGAATTGCTCACCGGCCAGCGCGTATGGGAGCTCAACCTCGCGGGCATTTCCACCCCGGCGATTGCTGGCGAATGGATATTCACTCTGACTGACGATGCGCGCTTGCTGGCGATCGCTCGTTCGACCGGGCGTGTTCGCTGGGTCACGCAGCTGCAGCGCTATCGCGACGAAGAAGACCGCAAGGACGAAATTTTCTGGACCGGGCCGGTGTTGGCCGGGAACCAGCTGTGGGTCGCAAGCTCGCGCGGGCAGCTTTACAAGGTGAGCACAGGCGAGGGATCAGCGCAGCAGTATGCCGATCTGGACAATCCGGTCAGCCTGCCGCCGATCGTCGCTGACGGCATGCTCTATGTGCTTGATGATAGCGGGCGGATTTCCGCCTTTCGTTGATCGCGCGAATTAGGGGCCGATCCTAAAGCGGGTTGCCTTCATCGGTCTGGTAGACCCGCAGGTCGCGCCCCAGCGGCGGGTTGGCAGCCATTACCTTCTGGAACTCGGCCATATGCGCGCTCTTGCCATGGGCAGCGAGCGCATCCTGGTCGCGCCAGCGCTCGTAAATGATCAGCGTGTCGGGATCAGACAGGTCTTGCGCGAAGGTATAGGTGAGGCAGCCGTCTTCCGCGCGGCTGGCCGCGACCATCGCCTTGATCGCTTCAACGGTCTCCGGATTGTCGGCAATCGTGCCCGGTGCCAGTGTGATCGTTCCGTTGATCTGGATCATCTGTTCTCTCCCATCCTCGCAATCAGAAACTGTATTTGTAGACGCGGCTGACATCGCCCCCCCACTCGCCATGATACATGTCGAGCAAGCGTTGCGCCGGCACCTTGCCGCTCTCGGCAATTTCATCGAGCGTTTCAAGGAAGCCGGTTTCATTGTCGCCGCTCGAATTGAGCCGAGCGCGGGCATTGAGGCCTTGCCGCGAAATGGCCAGCACTTCGCGCGCCAGATCCTGCAAGCGGCCGCCGCCGGGAATTTCCGCGTCTAGCGCAAGCCGCGGCACATCGTTGCGCAGCTTTTCACGCTCTTCCATCGTCCAGTGCCTGACGAGATTCCACGCAGCATCCAGCGCTGCGTCATCATACAAAATGCCTACCCAGAACGCGGGCAAGGCGCAGATGCGGCTCCACGGTCCGCCGTCCGCCCCGCGCATTTCAAGGAAGCTTTTCAAGCGAACTTCGGGGAATGCGGTGCTCAGATGATCCCACCAATCGCTTGCGGTCGGCTTTTCGCCGGGCAGGACGGAAAGCTTGCCGTCCAGGAAGTCGCGGAAGCTCAAGCCTGCCGCATCGATGTATTTCCCGTCGCGGAAGACGAAATACATCGGCACGTCGAGCATGTAATCGACCCAGCGTTCGTAGCCGAAGCCATCCTCGAACACGAAAGGCAGCATGCCGGTGCGGTGCGGATCGGTGTCTGACCAGATATGCGAGCGGTAGGACAGGAAACCGTTGGGCTTGCCTTCGGTGAAAGGCGAATTGGCGAACAGCGCAGTGGCCAGCGGTTGCAGCGCGAGCCCGGTGCGGAACTTCTTCACCATGTCGGGTTCGGAAGAATAGTCGAGATTGACCTGGATGGTGCAGGTGCGCAGCATCATGTCCAGCCCGAGATTGCCGACCCGCGGCATGTGCCGTATCATGATTTCATAGCGCCCCTTGGGCATGATCGGCAGCTCTTCACGGGTCTTGTCAGGCCACATGCCCAAGCCAAGAAAGCCGACACCGCATCTCTCGCCAATCGCTTTCACCTGCTCCAGATGACGGCCGGTTTCAGCGCAAGTCTGGTGCAGGTTTTCCAGCGCTGCACCGGACAGTTCGAGCTGTCCAGCAGGCTCCAGGCTGACTGTGCCGTCATCGCCCTTCATGGCGATGACCTTGCCGTTTTCCTCGATCGGTTCCCAGCCAAACTCGCGCAAATTCATGAGCATATCACGGATACCGCAAGGCTCGTCATAAGACGGGGCGTGGAAATCGCTGCGCTTGTAGACGAGCTTTTCATGCTCGGTCCCGATGCGCCAGGCCGACTTCGGCTTTTCGCCAAGCTGCATCGGTGCGACCAGCTGGTCGCGCGACTCGATAATGGGCTCTTCCGCCCCGGATGCCTCGCGCGTGCTCATATCGGTTGCTCTAGGAAACTGATTGCCATTGGGAAAGCGCTAATTCGACCAATCGCCTGCAACGCCCATCCAAAGCGCCATGGCCGCGATGGCGGCGGTTTCACCGCGCAGGATCCGCGGGCCCAGAGTGATGGGGCGCACATTGGGGTGCGACTTCAGCATTTCGCGCTCTGCATCGTCAAAGCCGCCTTCGGGGCCGATCAGCATTGCTGAGGGGCCCGAGCCCTCGCGTAGGCGGGGGCCTCCATCTGCCTGGTCTTCGCCCGAAAGAGATCCCCGCCTTCGCGGGGAATCACTTGTAGCAAACACCTTTGCCGCAGGCTCGCCGCCCAATTCGTCGGCGAAATAGAGCAAGCGATCTTGCGGCCAATTGCGCAGCAATGTGTCCAGTTTCTGCGGCGCGGCAATTTCAGGCAAAGCGGTTCGCGCGCATTGCTCGGCCGCTTCCTTGGTGATTGTCCGGGCGCGCTCAAGGTTCAACTTGTCCGCCACGCAGCGCCGCATGATCACGGGATGAATTTCTGCAACGCCCAGCTCGGTCGCCTTTTCCAGCACGAGATCGAAGCGATCCTTCTTGAGCAAGGCAGGGCACAGCCAGAAGTCAGGCACTTCCTCCCGCTCGCGCAATTTCTCCACGACTTCCAGCGACAGGCTGCGTTTGCCAACCTCGCTGACCCGCGCGGCCCATTCACCCGTCACATTGTCGCACAGGATCACCGCGTCACCTTCGCGCACACGCATGACCTTGCCGAGATAGTGCGCTTGCTGGCCGTCGATCGCCAAAGTCATGCCGCTCGCAAGTTCGGTTTCGACAAACAGGCGCGGAGCGCTTCGCGGTGGCCAGGCGGGTTGAGCGGGCATGGCTTTTCACTAGGCGCGCGCGCCGCTAGTGAGCAAGCATGAACGAACAGATCGTCCCCGACAGCGAGCATCGCGGCCTGATCGCCAGGCTGCCGCAGCTGCCGCGCGATCTCGCGCAATTGGCGCGGTTTGATCGCCCGATTGGCTGGTGGCTGCTGTTCTGGCCATGCGCATGGGGCGTGTGGCTGGCCGGGGCAGGGCCTCAGTGGGTGCTCGCGGCGTGGCTGTTGCTGGGCAGCGTCG
The DNA here is from genome assembly GCA_030148605.1 of Erythrobacter sp. Classification (GTDB taxonomy): domain Bacteria; phylum Pseudomonadota; class Alphaproteobacteria; order Sphingomonadales; family Sphingomonadaceae; genus Erythrobacter. The sequence goes on along the minus strand of JASBTD010000008.1, from coordinate 15,189 downwards.
CGATGCGCGGCGCAGGTTGTGTCTACAACGATATCGTCGATGCCAATCTGGACCGGCAGGTTGAACGGACTGCACTGCGCCCGGTTGCGAGCGGGCGCATAAGCAAGAAGCTAGCATGGGGTTGGCTTGTTACGCTGTGCCTGATCGGGCTCGTGGTCTTGCTGCAATTGCGGCTGGAGGCACAGCTGGTTGCGCTCGCAAGTTTGGTGCTGGTTGCGGCCTATCCCTTCATGAAGCGCATCACATGGTGGCCGCAGGCGTGGCTCGGCATGGTGTTCAGCTGGGGCTTGCCGGTTGGATGGATCGCGCTGCGCGGGGACAATTGGGATGCACTCGCGGCGCTCTATACCGGTACAGTGCTGTGGATCATCGGTTATGACACGATCTATGCGCTGCAGGACCGCGAGGATGACGCGCTGGTTGGCATTCGTTCCTCGGCGCTGCGACTGGGCGGGGCAGTGAAGGGCGGAGTTACGGCGTTCTATCTGGGCGCGCTGGCGCTGTGGGCGCTCGGTTTCTGGCTCTACCGGCCAGACTGGATTGCCTTGCTGACGCTGGTCCCCGTCGCAGGGCATTTGCTGTGGCAGGTGGCGACGCTTGATCCTGCAGATGGAGGGAATGCGCTTGACCGGTTCCGCTCAAACCGCTGGGCTGGCGCTCTGATGGCGCTGGCATGCTTCGTCGTCGGCAATGCGGGGGCCTAAGCCGCGATGTGCAATCTTTACCGCATGACCAGATCGCAAGACGAAGTCGCAAACTGGTTTGATGCCGTTGATGCGCTTGACGGCGCGAATTTCAGCGGCGAAGTGTTTCCGGGCTATCCGGGCATGGTTGTCGCCGAAGGACAGATCAAACGCATGAACTGGGGCTTCCCTCTGGTGATGAAGGGTAAGCAAGGCCAGCCATTGAAGCCCAAACCGGTTAACAACACCCGCACGGACAAGCTCGACAGCTTTTTCTGGCGGCACAGTTTTGAAGAGCGGCGCTGCCTGATCCCTATTACTGCATGGGCAGAAGCCGAGGGCCCCAAGGGCAGCAAAACCCGCACATGGCTCTCGCTGCCTGACAGCGAGCTGTTCGCTTGTGCAGGTGTCTGGCGCAGCTCGGATGAATGGGGTGATTGTTATTCGATGGTGATGACCGATGCTGCGGGTGCGGCGGCAGAAGTCCACACCCGCATGCCGGTGATTCTGTCGCGAGAGGATTATGCGGTGTGGACCGAAGGATCACCGGATGATTCGCGCTCGCTCTGCCGCCCGTGGAACAGCGCGATCAGCCTGGATCGCACCGACCAGCCCTGGGCCGGGGGTGTAGCGGCACAACGCAGCCTGCTTTGATCGGCTGGCGGCGGGCCGTGGATCGGGTTGCGCAGGATCGGCTCGTTCATTTCGCCTCTCCCGCATAGCTGACCACTTCGAATTCGATCCCGTCCCAGTCGAAGAAATAGAAGCTTTTAGGCCCGGGATCGTAATCGCTGTGGTTGAATGGTTTCAGCCCGGCTTGGGTCACAATGCGCTCTGCTTCGCCAAGGTCGTCTACTTCCAGACCGACATGGTTGAGCGGTACTCCTTTCCTGTATCCGCCCTGGGCGTCGTCGTTGGTGTAGATCGCCAGGTAACTGTGTTCATTCCCGACATGGATCGTGCGGCCGCCCAACAGTGACGGGCCGCGCCAGCGTTCGTGCCAGCCGAGCAGGCGCTGAAACAGATCAGCGCTGCGATCCGGATCGGAAACGGTGATATTGACGTGTTCGATATTGCCGTGGGGCATTTGAATTCTCCTTCGATCTCGCGGTGAAGCGGCAGCCTTGCAGGCCGGCCCGAATCACCACACTTGCCCATCGTGCAACCTCAAGTTAACTTGAGGTCAAGAATGAATTTCCATATGCTGCGTATGAAGGGAGAGTGGCTGTGCATCAGCGCCTGAAGTCGAGCGATTTGCTGCCCATTGGCGACTTGGCCCGCCGCACGGGACTGTCTGTCTCTGCGATCCGCTTTTACGAGGAAAAGCGGTTGGTCGAACCGATCCGCACAGCGGGCAATCAGCGCCGCTTCCTGCGCAGCGACATCCGGCGATTGAGTTTTATCCTGATCGCGCAGCAGCTGGGATTGGCGCTATCAGAGATCGAGACCGAGCTAGCCAAACTGCCGCATGGCCGAACGCCCACAGCGCAGGATTGGAATGCGATAAGCACATCGATCCGCGGGCAACTGGACGCAAAGATCGCGCAGCTCGAACGCACGCGAGACAAGCTGGATGGCTGCATCGGGTGCGGCTGCCTCAGCCTGAAGAAATGCGAGCTTTACAATCGTGATGACCATCTGGCGCAACAAGGTGCCGGGCCGCGCCAGGTTTTGGGTTAGGCTTCCGGACCCAGTTCCGGATCAAGATCCCGCGGGCGGGCAAAATGCACCAGCTTCCCGCAGCGCGGTTTCAGCTCTGACCAGTCATCGATATCCAGCTCAAGCACAGCAAAGGAAGCGGTCGGGAATTTGCGTGCGGCCTCGAAAAACAGCTTGTCCTCATGCTCCTCTGACACCAGGTCCAGCAGTACTTCCTGCATGCCGGGGTTATGGCCCGAGACAAGCACGGTTTTCGCATCGCCGGCATGGTCAGCCACGGTTTCCAGAATCGTTTCCGAGCTCGCGAGATAGATCCGCTGGTCATAGATGATGTCCGCATCGGGCATTGCTTCATCCATGGTCAGCTTGTTACGCACCGCAGGGCTCGCCACGATGACATTCCATTTGATGCCATGTTTGCGAATATGATCGCCCATCAGCTTCGCCCCGCGCCGCCCGCGATCATTCAGCCCGCGATCGAAATCGCGCTTGGCCATATCGTCCCAATCGGATTTGGCGTGTCGGAAGAGACCGAGAATTTTCACGTCAGGAAGCTTCCTCTCCGAAAGGCTCATGGTCAGCGGGATGATCTGCGCCGGTATTGGAAACACCACTCGCAACGCGTTGTAAAGCTTCCTCAAGCGTCAAGCGTATGACAGGCGTGCCTTGCGGGAAGGCATTGAGCAGGCGGCTGGGGAAAGCGGGCGAGAGAACGATGAAATGGCCCGCGTCATCCTTGCTGCGGATAAGCCGCCCGAAAGCCTGTGCCAGCCGGGCGCGGATGATCCGGTCATCATAGGCACTGCCACCGCCAGCCAGCCGTCGCGCCTTGTGCAAAATATCGGGGCGCGGCCAGGGCACTTGCTCCATCACCACGCAGCGCAGCGAATGGCCCGGCACGTCCACTCCGTCTCGCAAGGCATCGGTGCCGAGCAGCGACGCACGCGGATCATCGCGGAAGATATCGACCAGCGTGCCGGTATCGATCGGATCGACATGCTGCGCATAAAGCGGCAAGCCCGCTCGCGCGAGCCGGTCTGCAATCCGCCCATGCACCGCGCGCATCCGGCGGATCGCTGTGAACAGGCCAAGCACGCCGCCGTCTGACGCTTCGATCAGGCGTGCATAGGCTCCTGCCAGCGCAGGCAGATCGCCTTTCTTGATATCGGTGACGATCAGCACTTCGGCGCGGGCGGCATAATCGAAGGGGCTCTGCGCCGACGTAAGTTTCGGCTCAAGCTCCAGATGCGGTGCCCCGGATCGTTCAATCGCGCCTTGCCAGTCTGGCCCGTCTTCGGACTGGCTGGTCAGAGTCGCGCTGGTCAGCATCACGCCATGCGAAGGCTCCAGCACCACCTTGGCAAAGGGCTTCATCGGATCGAGCCAGTGCCGGTGAATGCCGATATCGAATTCGCGCGCGTCGCTGCGATCCACCGCCAGCCAGTCGACAAATTCCGGGTCCGCCGGGCCGCCCAGCCGCTCAAGCAGCGCTTCCCATGCTGCCAGCGTATCGATCCGCCAGCTGAGCGAGTAGCGCGCGCCATCGATCCGTGCGCGACCTTGAGCATCAAGCCAATCGGGCGCGTCTTCGAGCACAGCCTCCAGCCGGGTGGCCAGCTTCATCAGCGGCGCCCGGATAGCGGCAAGCGCCTCTTCAGCTACGCCTGCCGCTTCGATCAACTCGCCCGGCAGCGACGCAGCCTCTGTTTCTATGCCATAGCCCGCTTCCTGCCCGCCCGATTCATCGCGCGCATAGGTGGTTGCGCGGACTTGAGCGAGAAGCGCCTCCACCGGGCCAGACGGCGCGCCTTCGTTCAAACGTTGCAACCAGCCATCGCTTGGCAGCGCCTCTGCGGCCTTGACTGCGGCTTCCACGGCATCGCCACCCGCTTCGTCATAGCTTGCAACATCTGCCAGGCGTGCGGCCAAACCCCGCCTGCGCCCGCGGTTCTTGCGTTCAGGCCCGATGATCCAGCGCCGTAGCTCGATCGCTTCCTGACCGGTGAGTGCCGCGGCGAAGGTCGAATCGGCTGCGTCGAACACATGGTGTCCTTCGTCGAACACGATGCGGGTGGGGCGCTGCGCATGGTCTCTCCCGCGCGCGGCGTTGACCATGACCAGCGCGTGGTTTGCGATGACGAGATCGGCCTGGGCTGAACTGCGCGCGGCACGTTCGATAAAGCACTTCCGGTAATGCGGGCAGCCGGCATAAACGCATTCGCCGCGCTGATCAGTCAGCGCCGCGATCCCGCGCTTGCGGAACAGCGTGCCGAGCCAGCCCGGCAAATCGCCGCCGATCATGTCGCCATCCTGCGAGTATGCGGCCCAGCGCGCGACCAGTTGCGCCAGGATCGCTGCGCGCCCCGCAAATCCGCCTTGCAATGCGTCTTCAAGATTGAGCAGGCAGAGATAGTTTTCGCGGCCCTTGCGCACCACCACCGGCTTTGAGCCATCGGCGCGTTCGGACGGCCATGCGCGGCGGCTCTCCTGCCGAAGCTGGCGTTGCAGGTTCTTGGTATAGGTTGAAACCCACACCGTACCGCCTGAGCCTTCGGCCCATAGCGAAGCAGGCGCAAGATAGCCCAGCGTCTTGCCGATTCCGGTGCCCGCTTGGGCCAGCAAGAGGTGCGGATTGTCGCGCTTGTCACGCGGGGCGAAGACTTGCGCGGCGTCGCGCGCATAGGCCTGCTGCCCCTCGCGCTTTTCAGAGCCTTCACCGGTCAGCCGGTCGAGCCGTTCAATCACGGCATCGGGCGGCAATTGCACTTGCCGCGGGGCAGGGCGCTCAGGCGCGTCCTCCCATTCGGGCAGTTTGGAGAACAGCCATTTTTCGGCGCGCTCTGGCTTGGCGATATGCGGGCTCAGCACTTGCGCCCATGGCCAGCGCATTCGCACCAGGCTTTGCAATGTGCTCCACGCGCCTTCGCGTTCGGGCCAGTCCGCGCTTTCGCAGATGCCAATCAGCGCGCCAGCCGCCAGTTGCAGAAACTCTGGCACATGCTGATCGCTTGTCGGCTCTTCGAGCCTCAAGGCTTCTGCCAACCCGCGCGGCGTCGGCACGCAGAAGCGAGCCGGATGGACGAAGGCGTAAAGCTCCAGCAGGTCGAGCCCGGACAGGTCCGGATAGCCCAGCCGGTTCGCGACGAGCGGCGCATTCAGCAGCAATTGCGGCGTGTCAGCCGCCGCCATGATCGCATCGCCTTTGGACACCGCCTGCGTCGCACCATTTGGCGCTTTCAGCCAGGTGCCGGAATGGCTGGCATGCAAGGCGGGAAGGGGGAGCGGGGCAGACACTTTGCCTTCGTTAGAACGAAGCCGGAACGCATGGCAAGCGCGCGAACCGCATTGGCTATGCGGATTCCCCCCGGAATGTTCTTCGCGCTTGCAACATGGCGCGCCTTGCGCAAGAGGCTTGTCGCATGAGCATGAATGATCTGATCGCCGCTGCACGCGTGAACAAGGCCTGGCCCTTTCAAGAGGCGCAGCGTTTGCTCAAACGTTATCCCGATGGTGCCAAGCCGGATGGCTCGCCGATCCTGTTCGAGACCGGCTATGGCCCTTCGGGCCTGCCGCATATCGGCACGTTTCAGGAAGTGTTGCGTACCACGCTCGTGCGCCGCGCATTCGAAGCGCTGATCGGTGCGAAGCCCGAAGACGGCAAGACGCGCCTTGTGGCGTTCAGCGACGATATGGACGGATTGCGCAAGGTTCCGGACAATCTGCCGCAGCAGGAAATGTTGGCTACGCATCTTCACATGCCGCTCAGTCGCATTCCCGATCCGTTCGAGAAGGGACATGAAAGTTTCGCGGCGCACAACAACGCAATGCTGCGTGCATTCCTTGACCGTTTCGGTTTCGATTACGAGTTCATCGCATCGAGCGACATGTACAATTCGGGGCACTTTGACGATGCGCTGAAGCAGGTGATGCGCAAAAACCAGGATATCCTCGATATCATGCTGCCGACCCTGCGCGAGGAACGCCGCCAGACCTATTCGCCGATCCTGCCGATCAGCCCGTCGACCGGGCATGTATTGCAGGTGCCGGTGGAGATCGTCGACGCGGAGGCGGGCCTGATCCGCTTCGCCGATGAAGATGGCAGCGTGATCGAGCAGAGTGCGCTTGGCGGCATGTCAAAACTGCAATGGAAGGTCGATTGGGCGATGCGCTGGTATGCGCTGGGCGTCGACTACGAGATGAGCGGCAAGGATCTGACCGACAGTGTCACGCAGTCGAGCAAGATCGTGCGTGCCTTGGGCAGCCCGCCGCCTGTTACCATGATCTACGAACTTTATCTCGACGCCAATGGCGAGAAGATTTCGAAGTCCAAGGGTAACGGTTTCACAATCGACGAATGGTTGACCTACGGCTCGGAAGAGAGCCTGGGTTTCTACATTTTCAACAATCCCAAGAGCGCAAAGCAGCTTCACGCGGGCATCGTACCTCGCGCAGTGGATGATTATTGGCAGTTCCGCGAACGGCTGAGCGAGCAACCTCTCGACAAGCAGCTGGGAAATCCTGTGTGGCATCTTGCCCGGGCCAATGGCGGGTTTGAGGCAGAGGAAGCACCGGGCGCCGGCGACAAACTGCCGGTCACCTATGGTTTGCTGTTGAACCTCATCGGTGTTCTGGGCGCTGGGGCCGATCGCGAGGCGGTGTGGTCCTATCTTGCCAATTATGTCGAGGATGCCGATCCGGCGAGGCATCCCGAGCTTGATGTCCTGGTCAGTGGCGCGCTCGCATACAATCGCGACTTCGTGGCACCGACGCTGAAAAAGCGCGCTCCCGCGGCAAATGAAGCCGCGGCGTTGCAAGCTCTGGATAGCGTGCTTGCCGGGCTCGATCCGGCGACCTCGGCCGAAGATATCCAGACCGAAGTATATGAGATTGGTAAGCGTGAAGAGTTTGGCTTTGAAAGCCTGCGCGACTGGTTCAAGGCGCTTTACGAGACGCTGCTGGGATCAGAGCAAGGTCCGCGCATGGGCAGTTTTATCGCGCTTTATGGTGTCGAGAATTCGCGCAAGCTGATTGCTGAGGCCTTGGAAAGATCGTGAGTCCCCGCGAAGGCGGGGACCTTCCTCCCAATTCGCGCTAGTTTGCCAGAGATTCCCGCCTGCGCGGGACATCACCAGTTTCCTACGTCCATTTCCGGGTGCGGTACCATTTGGTGATGACGTATTTGCTGCCTTTCACCACCGGTGTGCCGGCGTGCATGGTGCCTTCATTGGGCGTGCCGTCAGGCGTCGCATTGTTCCATACCAGCAGCACGCCGGGCTTGGGCTCGATCTTGATGCCGACTTCGGTGAAATGCGTTTCGCCGCCTTCTTCGACTTCGTTCAGGAATGCCATGGCCGTCCAGCAGCGCTGGCCGCCGCGCTTGCGCTCAAGCTCCCAGTATTTTTCCGTGGTGTAGAACCAGTCATTATGCGGCTTGAATTGCTGTCCGGGCAGGTAACGCTGGCCCTGAATCGCTTCGCCGCAGACAGGGTTCATCCCCAGCAAGTCATCAATCCGGCGTGATATGCTCATGACAAAGGGATCATAAGCATCGAGGTCGCCTGAATAGGACGTGCGAAAGCCACTGGCATAGGATTCTTCATGCAGGGTCGATGGCTTGGCGGTCAGGTCGATCATCAGGCACAGCCGCTCGCATTCCGCGGCGGTCAGAAAATCGCCGAAGGCCCAGATCTCCGCCTTGTCAGTGTCGATCTTGTAGGCGCGCGGATCGGCGCCGATGCGTTCGCGCACTTGCTTGCCGACGCGTGCGAGCGCGTCTTTGTCAGGAATGATCTGAGCCTTGGCCATGCTGCGGTGTTAGCAAAGCATGCTGGCGAGGCAAGCTGGCAGAACCCTGTTTGACCTGTGAATTATACGGTTTGGAGTGCGCAATGCGATCTGGTAATGATTGCCGATCAAGAGCTTGGGGAGAGCGTTGAAATGACTGAAGGGACGCGTACAAAGTATTCCGGACTGGCAATGGTCCTGCATTGGCTGATCGCCGCAGGCGTAATCGCGAACTGGCTTATTCGCGAGACAGCCGAGGGGGCTGAAACAGAGGAAGCGGCGCAAGCAATCATGACGAACCACTTCTCGATCGGAGTGACGCTATGGTTCCTCGCAGTTGCATTGCTGATCGTTCATTTCACCGGCGGGAAGGCGCCACTCGCCAGCCACTTGGCGACATGGGAACGCTGGCTCGCCCGGATTGTGCACACGCTATTCTTCATCCTCTTGCTGGTGATGCCGTTCGGTGCATGGTCGGCAATGTCGCAATATGGCGCACCGATCAGCTGGTTCGGCCTCATTTCCATTCCGCCTCTGCCGATGGAAGTGAACCCCGATGCGGCCAATGCTGCGTTCGAACAGCATGGCCAAGCGGGTGGTTTCCTGCTGATCCTGATTGTCGTGCATGTGCTCGGGACATTGAAGCACATGGTCATCGACAAGGACGGCAATCTTTTCCGCATGCTGCCCTTCGGCGACGCCAAGGGCTGAACCGGCCAGATCCTGAAAGCAAGAACCCCCGCCGGCGCATGCAGGCGGGGGCCTTGGTTCCGGCTACCTTGCTCACCTTCGGCAGCCAGAGGGGAGGCAGCTGTTACCAGAAGAAGTCGTAGATCACGTCAACCACTTCGCCGGTGTAGATATCGACCAGCAGCACATCGTCATAATAGCGCACCCAGCGATAGGGGCCGTAGACCTCTGGCAAGCGATATTGCCATGGATCATTGATCCAGTACCGCGCGCCAAAGAACAGGTGATCAAGGTAGAACCCGATGCTGATCCGGCTGTAATAGTGGCTGCGGTAAGGCGCGTAATAGCGGCCTAGCCGATAGATATTACGGTGCTTGCTGCGATAGTTGTGCCAGTTGTAGCGATGGTGGTTGCGCCAGCGCTTGCGATCCCAGCGATCATAGTGGCCGCGATAATGGCCGCGATCGTAATAGCGCCGCTCGCGATAATAGTGGCGTTTGCCATCGCGATACCTGTCGCGATCACGATACCGATCGCGATCACGGTCACGATAGTTGTCACGCCGTCCGTCGCGATAGCCGCTGTGCCAGGCATTGCGGCGAATGTTACGGTCTTCGTAGCGGTCACGGCTGCGTTCGGCCCGGCGCCCGTCGCGCCGCCCGTCACGATAGGCATCGCGCTGACCATCGCGAATGCGCTCGAGGCGGTCAGCCCTGCGATCTTCGCGGCGATCGGCTCTGCGATCATCGCGGTATGAGCGATTGCGATCGCGGTCGGCATAGCTGGTGTTGCGTTCCCGCTCGACTACACGCTGTTCGCGCCGGTCACTGCGGTTCCATTCGCGCGTGCTGCGCTGGTTGGCGGTTTCCGCGCGGCGGTCACTGCGGTTTTCGGCGCGACGTTCCATGCGGCGCTCCATGCGAGGCTCGGGGCGCGCTTCTGATCGGCGTTCAACGCGGCGTTCCGCACGCTGGTTTTCGCGGCGCGGCTCGCTGCGTGCTTCACGGCGCTCGCGGATTTGCTGGCGCACTTCGCGCATTTGCGGGCGTTCCTGCCGGTTCTGGCGTGCCTGCTTGCGGTCCTGGCGGCTTTCCGCACCACGATCGCGGTTCTGTGCCTCAGCTTCAGCGGGAAGCGCAGTCATCGACAACGCCGCAGCGATGGCGGTCAATGCGCTCCCTTTAAGCAATTGGGTGATGGTCATCTTTGGCTCCTGTTGTTGCCGCTCCACCACCTGCGGCCCCGATTGATACGATCTGATACGATTCGTCCGCTGACTTCAAACTGAACCATGCGTGTAGCCTTAGGTTCATTTTTCTCACACTTTTGCTGAATACCCTTGCCGGATTGACTTGGCGGCGCGGGCAGGAGATGTCGCTAGCGATGTTCGAGACTTTCGATAGCATTCTAAGCGACATCGCCCGGCGGTTGAGCCTGGGCGCGAGCGAGCGCGACTGCGCGCTTCACACACCGGTGATCGCCACCGCCGATGCCGACGCGCGCGTCATGGTGCTGCGCGCGTTTGATGCAGAGCGATGGACCTTGCGACTGCACACCGACGCGCGCTCGCCCAAATGCGCGGTGATCGGTTCAGGCGCGCCGGTGGGCCTGCTGGGCTATGACCGTGAGGCGAAGGTGCAACTGCGCTTGCGCGGCACGGGGCGGATCGAGACTGACACGCCGCTGGCTGACGCGGCATGGGAAGAGAGCACCAACTTCGCCAAGCGTTGCTATCTGGGCGAGGGGCCGGGCGCAGCTTCCGATGCGCCAACTTCGGGCTTGCCGGTGTGGGCTGATGGCATCAATCCGAGCGACGAACAGATCATGCCAGCCCGCGCAAACTTCGCCATCCTGCTGATCGAGCTCGAGCAGCTCGACTGGTTCTATCTCGCCAATTCGGGCCATATCCGCGCGCAGTTCGCGCGGGTGGGCGATGACTGGGAAGGACGCTGGGTCGCGCCTTAAGTGGAGTGCATTCCTTTGCTGTGAGGGAGTCTGATCGATGAGAGTGAGTGAGCGGACGCGGCGAACACTGGAGTTCCTGGTTATCGGCATTGTCATGGGCGTGAGCGAGGATTTGCTCGCGGTATGGCTTTCGACCGGCGAGCCGATCACCTGGTCGGTATTATGGATCGTTGTCGCGGTGGCATTGCCCTTTGCTTTCCTCAGCGAGTTCGTGGTCGATCACCCGGACTTCTGGAAGAACACCATCGGCTTGCGGCTGAAGAAGGACGAAACCCGACCGAGCTGACGGGCGGGCGACGTGTGACTTGCGGGTCATCCGCGACAAGCCTTCGCCACCCGCCCACATAGACTATGCCGCTTGAGTGATCTCGCGCAGTGTCAGGTCGAAAGTGATGTCTTCACCTGCCAGCGGGTGGTTGCCATCCACCTTGACCGTCTCGTCACCGACTTCGACGATATAGAGCGTCATCGGCTGGCCATCTGGGGATTGCGCTTGCAGCGCCATGCCCGGTTCAGGAGCCGGTTCTGGCGGCAGGTTCCCGCGCGGAATATCCATCACCATTTCGTCGCGGCGCGGGCCAAAGGCCTGATCGCACGGGATTTCGACCGATTGCTGGTCGCCCACTTCCATCGAAGTCAGGGCTTCTTCGATCTGCGGGAAGATCTGGCCATTGCCCAGCTGGACTTGCTGCGGGCCGGCCTGTGCAGTGTTGCCGACTTCCTCGCCGTCGCTCCGCTTGAGGACGTAGTCGATGGTTACGGTGTCACCGGTGTTGGGACTGGTCATGTCTATCCTTTTGGGATTGGTGTTCGCGGCGCGCGGTTTTCGAAGTGGCGCCGACTGGTACACGCGCCCGCGTGTCGAGCGCCTTGCGACCCATGTGGGAGTTGAAGCAGGGTGAGTCAAATCGGGCCGTGTTTTGCCGTTGAGGCGCAAAGCCACACGGCACGAAATCCAACAGGATGGAACACATGGAACACAGTCCATGGGGCAGAAAATCTCGCGCCGCACGAAAGTGTTTCGATGTGCCATCTCGGCCCGCAGTCGCACTGAATCAGAAGGGTTCTCGATACGCATGCAGCCAATCTATCGGGTGATGGCCGAGTAGGAAAATCCCGCTTCCGTGCCGACAGCGGAGCAGTGCTCAATTCTGCATAGGCGCGGTCTCATCCCAGCGGAAACCGATGCCGCCGCCTTGCCAAACACCCTCATCTCCGAACGGGTTTGGCCCGTGAATGTCCACAAACTGAGGCAGTCCATCTGCCGGGGCGAGATTGTGCACCCCTTGCACCGTGCTGCGATGCATGATCCGCAGTCCCTGCTCGTCCGAAGATGCATGGGCTTCCGGCGCCGCCCTATGAGCGACCGCCAGATTGTCAATGAAGACACAATCATGCTCTTCATATTCAAACCTGATTGCGTATCCGCTATCAAAGCCTGCATTGAGCAATTCGTTGTATTCGATGCAGAGCGTTTGAAGCTGGTCTGCATCGAGCGACCTTAATCCGGATCCGTCACTCAGGCGCTCGATCACTGCGCCAGTCATGCCAAGGTGCAGCCACACGCATCTCTGCCCGGAAACCGGATGCTGGTGCACTAGCGGATGAACGACGCCGGAATTGGAATTCACGGAAGAGAGCCGAGACCAATATTCCTGCTTATCAACCGGAAGTGCTTCGAACGCCGCGCCTTGATGCGCAAAATGCGCGCCGCCGCCACGCTCTGCGGGCCTGACGATGTGATAGCCAGAGTGAGAGAAGGTTTCGGCAAGGAAACTGCCGTCATTATGCCATTGCGGGCCAACGCCCGGGATGCCGTGGCGACGATCATTGGAGAGCCGGAACAAGTGCCGGTTCCCGCCCGGCGTTGCCGGGTGCACGCCGTGCGTGCTGTTTAATTGCTTGCCGCCCCACCAGCAGCTTGCAGCCAGGAAATCCTCAGGGTCTGCTTGGTCTTCGCTCTTGAATACCAGGAAGCCACGCTGCGCCATTTCGGCTTCAAGCGCGTCAATCACGTCGGCTGGTGGCGCATGAGTTGCAGACAGCCTGATCCCGCGAACTTCCGCGCCGATTGGCGTTAGCGGACGAATGATCCCGCCATGGTCAGCGATGATTGCCGCGCGGGATGGAGCAATGGGGGGGAGGCTCGAACTTGGTGGGCTGGATGTATGTGCCATCCTGAAAAAGGTAAGCATTCATAACTCACATGCAAATCGCGTGCGGCGCGAAGGGATAGCTCGGCGCGTGCTTGACACGCGTCAGGGCTTCCTCCCGTATGCGATCATGCACAAGGGCGGCTGGGTCTACATCATGGCAGATCGCTATCGCGGCGGAATGTACACCGGCGTGACTGCCGATCTGCCTCGGCGTATTCATGAACACAAATCAGGTTCCGGATCGCAGCATGTGCAGGAAACCGGCAAGACAATGCTGGTCTATGCCGAACGGTACGAGGATATCGCCGATGCCATCGCGCGTGAAAAGCTGGTCAAGAAATGGCGACGCGAATGGAAGTTCGATCTGATCGAGAGGGACAACCCTGATTGGAAGGATCTGTGGGTGGAATGGTATGGCGATGAGGACGAGAATTAGCTTTGCCTCACCACATCGTCGGCCCGCACTAGACTGGGGCCAAGGCTTTCTTTTGGGGCAAGCCAGGAGAAAAGGAGCCTTGCCCCGTGTCAAGCACGGGGCGACGACAGTGGTTTTGGACCTGCCTTTCTTTTACGTCGCCCCGCACTCGATGCGGGGCAAAGCTTACTTTTGTGCCGCCTTCGCAGGGATGAAGAAGCCAAATCAGCGTAAGACTAGTCGTCCACTCTAACTGATAGGCAGGGCTGAAACCGGCCGCCGCTCTTTTCTCGATGTCATACCTCGGCCTTGAAGTACCCACCTGCGTCTTTTGAGATTGTCTCGCCTGCGCACGGAACGGAGTCGAATTCGGCCACGAAAAGCAGTGTTTCTATCTCGCCATCATCATAGACATCGACCCGCACAACCTCACCTAGTCAGCTTCTTATACGCCAAGCGTGTCGGGCGGTCCGCAGCATCGCCCAGCCTGCGGCGTTTGTCTTCCTCATAGGCTTCGAAATTGCCTTCAAACCATTCGACATGGCTGTTGCCTTCGAAGGCGAGGATGTGTGTCGCCAGACGGTCAAGGAAGAAGCGGTCGTGCGAGATCACCACGGCGCAGCCGGCGAAGTTCTCGATTGCGTCTTCGAGCGCACCCAGCGTCTCGACATCGAGATCGTTGGTCGGTTCGTCCAGCAGCAGCACATTGCCGCCTTCCTTCAGCATCTTCGCCATATGCACGCGGTTTCGCTCACCGCCTGACAGCTTGCCGACATTCTTCTGCTGGTCTGCGCCCTTGAAGTTGAACGCGCCCACATAGGCGCGGGTCGACATGTCGTGGCCGTTGACCTTCATGTAATCGAGCCCGTCGGAGATTTCCTCCCACACATTGTTCTTGGGATTGAGGTCATCGCGGCTCTGGTCAACATAGCCAAGGCGCACGGTGTCGCCGATTTCGATCGTGCCGCTGTCAGGGGTTTCCTGCCCTGTGATCATGCGGAACAGCGTGGATTTACCCGCGCCATTCGGCCCGATCACGCCCACGATCCCGCCCGGGGGCAGCATGAAGCTGAGGTTTTCGAACAGCAGCTTGTCGCCATAGGCCTTGGAGATATTCTTCGCTTCGATCACCTTGCCGCCCAGGCGTTCCGGCACCTGGATAACGATCTGCGCCTTGCCCGGCTTGCGGTCACCTTGCGCTTCCTGCAGCTGTTCGAACTTGCGGATACGCGCTTTCGACTTGGTCTGGCGCGCTGATGGCGATTGCCGGATCCATTCGAGTTCGCGGCTGAGCGCCTTCTGGCGGCCGCTTTCTTCGCGGCTTTCCTGCTCCAGACGCTTGGCCTTTTTCTCGAGATAGGTCGAGTAATTGCCTTCGTAGGGATAGTAGCTGCCACGGTCCAATTCGAGGATCCAGCCGACGACATTGTCGAGGAAGTAGCGGTCGTGGGTGATCATCAGGACCGACCCGGCATATTCCTTCAGATGATTTTCCAGCCAGGTGACGCTTTCCGCGTCAAGATGGTTGGTCGGTTCGTCGAGCAGCAGGATGTCGGGCTTCTGGATCAGCAGCCGGGTCAGCGCAATCCGGCGCTTTTCACCACCTGACAGATTTTCCACGGACCAGTCGGACGGTGGGCAACGCAGCGCCTCCATCGCGATTTCCAGCTGGTTGTCGAGCGTCCAGCCATCGACTGCGTCGATCTGCTCCTGCAACGTGCCCATTTCCTCCATCAGCGCGTCGAAATCGACGTCTTCGGGCGGATCGGCCATGATGTTGCTGATCTCGTTGAAACGATCCATCTTGTCCGCAATCTCGCGGGCACCGTCCTTGACG
>JASBTD010000066.1 GCA_030148605.1 Erythrobacter sp. | reverse complement strand
ATACCCCGCTGGGTGATGAAGCCACAGCGCAAGTGCGCGAAGTGTTCTTTCGCCTGACAGACTACAAACCGGAAGATGCCGAACATGTCCCATCGGGCGAGCTTGATGTCGGCGGCGGGCGCAAGCTCCATGTCCCCAAGAGCCTTAAGGGTGTGGGCGTGTTCAGCTTCAAGAAGCTGTGCGGGGAAGCGCGCGGCGCGCCAGACTATCTCGCGATAGCGCGGGCCTATCACACCGTCATACTCGTCGGCATTCCAAAGATGGGGCCAGAGAACCGCAATGAAGCGGCGCGCTTCGTCACGCTGATCGACGCGCTTTACGAGCATCGGGTGAAACTGTTCGCAGCCGCTGCCGCCGATCCTGACGATCTCTATTCAGCTGGCGATGGCACATTCGAATTCGAACGCACCGCAAGCAGGCTTATGGAAATGCAAAGCGCAGACTACATGGCCAAGGGCCACGGTACCGAAGAAGAAACCGGCGACTAAGCTGCCGCGACGCGCTCTGCCAATCGGCCTTGCGCAGCAACCAGGCGGTTCATCACCTTCAAATCCTGCTCGCGCAGTTCAAGCGCGGTATCAGCCCACATCTCCGTGATCCGGTTGAGCTCTTCCAGCTTGAGCCGCCACGCATATTTCATCGCGTTGCGCGAACCGACCAGCCCGGCATGGCGACGTTCCGATTTCTTGATGAATTGCTTGCATGCGTTGATGCCGTCACCTGGCTCTGCCAGCTCGTGCACCAGACCCATTTCGTACATCTGCTCGGCCGTGTAGGTCTCATTCGAAAGGATGAGCTTTTCCGCGGCGGCACTTCCGAGCTTGCGATAGAGCAAAGCATGCGCACCCATGCCGGGGAACAGCCCGAACATGATCTCTGGCAGGCCGAAAGTGGCTGTGCGTTCAGCGACAATAAAATCAAAGGAAAGCAGCGCTTCGAAACCGCCGCCCAATGCCGCGCCTTGCACCAATCCGATGGTCAGCATCGGCAGATCAAGGCTGCGAAGATTGCGATCAAGGATCGCACAGCAGCGGTGGCCATAGTTGACCAAACCTTCACGATCGCGGTTGCGGATCAGCTGCTCGAACAATGCCAGGTCGCCGCCAAAGCAGAACACATCAGGGCAACGGCTGCCCAAGATCAGGTACCGCAGCGGAACCTTGCCTTCGCCAAATCCGTTGGAGATCAAATCCTGCCAGCGCTCGAAATCATGCAGCATCGGCGGAGTAAAACTTGGCCGCCCTTCGGGATTCATGAATGTCCACAAGGCCGCGTTTCGATCTTCATAGAGCACATCGAGCTCTTCAAGATCAAATAGTTCCTGCGGAATTGCAGTATTGCGGGAACTTTCAGCGAACAGTTCCTCATCGTCAGACAAGGGAATTGCTCTGGTGAGACCACTGTCCATATTTCTGCGCCCTTTTGCCCCCCGACCGAGATCGAATATTTCGAAACCTTTCAGTTTCCCAATAATTTCCTCTCCGGGAATAGACTATGCGAGGCGAGAGTCGCTTGGCAAACGCTAATTTGCCACAGCGCGTTCATGCGAGTGCCAAATCGGGGCAGATGATAACCAACTGGAATCGCGGGTTGCTTTGCTGCACCGCAGATTTCTGCGAATCCTGCGCGGCTCGAATCTAATACTGAGTCTTCTGCGCAACAGTGCGGAAGTATTTTTGAAGGAGCGACTTGGTCGATTTGGCCTTAGCCGACATCGCGAATGCTGTCGGTTTCGACGGGCTGTTCGTCCTCCAGCCACTCGATCAGCATATCGAGCACCCGCCGGACTGAATATTCCTGGTCATCGAGTCGCTTCTCCAGCTCCGCGATTCGGTCATCACGCGCGCCAAGCTGCTGCCGGATTTCCGCCATAGCGGTGTCGATATCAGTCACCGGGGTCGCCCCGTCGGTATCGATCTTGACGTGTTCAGACATGGCTTGATGCTCCTTGAAGCTGCGAGGCCTAAGGAGAAGTGGTGAATATTCGGTTAGGCATTCCCCAAGGGGATTGCGTTGCTTCAAACGAGCAATTCTGCCGCAGGGCCATGGCCGAGGAAATTCGCCGGCGATGCGCTGGCTCCGTATGCGCCGGCACAGAACACCGCGACCAGATCACCCACATCCGCTCGCGGCAAATGCGCAGCATCGGCCAAGCGATCGAGCGGCGTGCACAGGCACCCGACGACATTGGCCTCTTCTTCGGGTTGGGCATCGAAGCGTGAAGCAATCGCAACCGGATAGTTGCGTCGCACCACAGTGCCGAAATTGCCCGAGGCCGCAAGCTGGTGATGCAAGCCGCCATCGGTGATGAGGTAGGTAACGCCGTGGCTTTGCTTGCGGTCGATGATCCGGGTCAGATAGACCCCGGCTTCACCGACCAGATAGCGACCCAGTTCGATGCACAAATCGGTTTCAGTCAGGCTCGCGGGGAGGTCCGCAAACCGTTCTTTGAGCACAGCACCCACTGCCGAGATATCGAGCGGTTCGTCGCCTGCGAAATAGGGTATTCCGAACCCGCCGCCCATATTGAGCTTGGGCAAGGCAGCGCCGATTTCGCGGGCCAATCGATCCGCACAATCGAGCACATTGGCCTGTGCTTCGATGATGGCATCAGCGTTGAGTGCCTGACTGCCGGTGAAGATGTGCAACCCGCGCCATTCTGCGCCTGCTGCAATCACGTCACGCGCCAAGGCTGGCACGCGTTCGGCATCTACCCCGAACGGCTTGGCCCCTCCCCCCATCTTCATACCCGATCCCTTGAGCTCGAAATCGGGGTTCACGCGGATCGCGATGCGGGGCGCGGTGCCGGTTCGTTCACCAATTGCCAGCGCGCGGCGTGCTTCTCCCTCGCTTTCGCAATTGAGCGTAACGCCCGCTGCTATCGCCGCTTCCAGCTCTTCATCGCGCTTTCCCGGCCCGGCAAAGCTTACCCGCGCGGGATCGATCCCGGCAGTTTCGAGCATCGCCAGCTCGCCCGCAGAGGCAATGTCGAAGCCATCGACCAACCCGGCCATGTGTCCGATCACCGGCCCGAACGGATTGGCCTTCACTGCGTAATTGATGCCTAATCGTTCGGGCATGGCCGCGCGTAATTCCGCAACGCGTTGATCCAGATGTGCTTTGGAATAGACAAAGCACGGCGTGCGCCCGGCCATCTCAACCAGCTCGCTTGCTGTCTTGCCGCCGATCGCCAGTTCGCCATCTTGCGCGATATAGCCAGCCGGGATCGGGCCGATGGGCTTCATGCTGCCAGCTCCCGCTTCAGCGCTGTGCGATCAATCTTGCCATTGGGATTGAGCGGCATTGCCTCGCGCCAATGGATCACTTGCGGTTGCATGAAATTGGGCAGTTCCTTTGCGAGCAGTTTGGGCAATTGGGCCTCTGGTTCGTCTGCATCCGGTTCCGCCCGCACCACCAGATGCACTGCCTGCCCTAGCCGCTCATCAGCAATTCCCAAAGCCACTGCTTCGGCAACAAGGCCAGTCGCCAGCGCGGCTTCCTCCACTTCCTGCGGGCTGATCCGGTTGCCCTGGCTCTTGATCATCGCATCGCGCCGCCCGACGAAATAGAGCAAACCGTCAACATCGCGCCTGACCCGGTCGCCCGACCACACAGCGGTTCCGCCATATTCAGACATAACGGGCGCAGGCTTGAACCGTTCGGCTGTGCGCTCGGCATCCTGCCAATATCCCTGCGCAACCAGCGGCCCGCAGTGGACCAGCTCGCCTTCCTCGCCCGACGCGGCCAGCTCGCCAACGTCATTGATAATCAGGATTTCCGCAAAGGGGATCGCCGTTCCCATCGATGTAGGGTGCGTGTCGACCAATGCAGGGTCGAGATAGGTCGAGCGGAATGCTTCGGTCAGGCCGTACATCGGGAACAGCTGCGCATCGGGGAAAATACCGCGCAGGTCGCGCACCAGATCGGTTGTCAACGCGCCGCCGCTATTGGTCATGCGCCGCATCGGTGCGATCGCATCCTCGCTCCATTCAAGCTCGGTCAGCTGCACCCAAAGCGGCGGGACCGCCGCCAGCGTGGTCACGCCATGCTTCGCACAAGCCTTCATCACATCTTTGGCAAACAGGTAGTCGAGCGGTGCGACTGCCCCGCCCGCATACCACGTGCTCAAAAGCTGATTCTGACCGTAATCAAACGAGAGCGGCAACACCGCGAGCGTCACATCGTCCGCGGCCATGCCGAGATAATGCGCCACGCTGACTGCGCCGAGCCACAGATTCGCATGGCTCAGCATCACGCCCTTGGGCCGCCCGGTCGATCCGCTGGTGTAAAGAATAGCGGCCAGCTCGTCCGGATCGGCATTGGACGGAGGCATGCGCTCGCCCAATGCACGTGCTTGTTCCAGCGCATCCTGCTCCTCAACCAGTCGGCATTGCGCAGGCACATCGCTGTCCTCAAGCGACTTCAGCCGCGCAGGCGTGCCGATCAGCATCGCCGCCCCGCTATCGGCCAGAATATGCGCCACTTGCATATGCTTGAGCAAGGGATTGACCGGCACATGCACCAGCCCGGCACGGGCCGCCGCAAGCGGCATCAGACAGGTGAGTTCGCCCTTCGCCGCCCAACTGGCCACCCGCGCGCCTTTTTCCGGCACTTCGCGCGCGAGCCATGCGGCCAATCGCCCCACCCGCTCGCGCAGATCGGCATGCGTCAGTGTTTCTGCCTTGAGGATCAGCGCGGCGGCATCATCCGCACCGCGCTCGGCAAGATGATCGAGTGGCCATGGTGTGGGGTTGAGCGTGTCAGCCATTGCTGCGCACCAAACCGCCAGAACTCCTCAGGGTCAATCAGATAATCCCGCTTCTTCGCTAGGTTGCGCCATCCGCATCGCCTCGCTAAGGCGAGCGGCC
This sequence comes from Erythrobacter sp., assembly GCA_030148605.1. Lineage (GTDB taxonomy): Bacteria > Pseudomonadota > Alphaproteobacteria > Sphingomonadales > Sphingomonadaceae > Erythrobacter. The sequence continues at coordinate 30,121 of JASBTD010000066.1, read as the reverse complement.
TTTTGTATCGGGGGAAAGCCACTCATGGCCTCGGAGAGCGAAACTGGAACGACCGGCCAGAAGTCGGGACTTGGCCCGAGCCGGTCAGAGATTGATCGCACGCTGAAGGCGATCCTGGTCGATGTCTTGGGCCTCGATCCAGCGGACGTCGATGAATTCGATGGCGAGACCGGCCTGTTCGGCCACCTTCCCGAGCTCGATTCGATGGCTGTTGCCGGGCTTTTCACAGAGATTGAGGACCGTTTCGACATGCTGATCGATGACGATGATGTCGACGCCGAAATGCTCGAAACCTATGGCGGGTTGCTGGCATTCATCGAAATGAAAGTGATCGAAGGCTGAGCCCTATCGGGTCCAGTAACTCGCGAGTTCGACATGCGTTGACCAGCGAAATTGCCCCACCGGGCGTAGTTTCTCCAGCTTGAACCCCGCTTCGCTGAGCTTGGTGCAATCGCGCGCCCAGCTCACCGGATTGCAACTGATATAGACCACGCGGTTTATTCCGCTCTGTGCAATCTGCGCCACCTGTTCCTTCGCCCCGGCACGCGGGGGATCGAGCAGCACGGCTTCGAAGCGGTTGAGCTCGTCAGGCTGCAAGGGATTGCGAAACAGATCTCGATGCATCGCCGCCATGGGCAGGCCCGTTGCGGCAGCCTTGCACGCCAGATGCGCATCGCGAGATGCCTCTGCCGCCAGCACCTTGGCCGGATTGGCCAGCGCAAAGGCGAACGTGCCCAGCCCTGCGAAAAGATCAGCCACACTCGCGGCATCGCCAATCCACGCCTTGGCATCGCTGATCAGCGTGTCCTCGCCATCCTGCGTCGCTTGCAGGAAGCTACCAGGAGGCATGCCAACAGGCCGACCTGAAAGCGTTATCGTGACTGGCTGAGGTTCCCATTGCGTTTCCGGGCCATAACCCTGATCAAGCGTAAGCCGCGCAAGGCCGTTCGTTTGTGCGAATTCAAGCGCAGCTTCGGTCGCTTCCAGCCCTTCAAGCTCCAGATGCTTCAGGCTGCAATCCACGCCTTGGTCCGCCAGCGTCAGCTCGATATCGACCGGACGCTTGCCGCCATGCCGCGCGACAAATCCGCGCAAGGCAGGAAGCAGGTCGACTAGCTCGGGCCGCAGGATATGGCAGTCCTTGAGATCGACGATCTTGTGCGAGTTTCCTTCACGAAAGCCCAGCACAGCACCCTGCCCGGTGCGCAGCGCATGCAAGGTCGCGCGGCGGCGCGAGTTGGGCGGCGACAGGTGCGTCGGCAGCAATTCGCCAATCGCGATCTCGTGCTTCTCGGCCTGGAAAGTGACACGCTCGGTCACGAATTGCCGCAATGCCTCATCATCCGCATGCTGCAACTGGCATCCGCCGCAAACACCAAAATGCTGGCAAGGCGGATCGACATGGTGCGGGCCGCGCTCAAGCGAACCATCTGTGCGCAACAAATCACCCGGTACGCCGCCAGCGACATGCCGCCCATCGGCGGTTACGCCGTCGCCGCGCGCGGCAATCCGGACAATTTCTGAAGTTTCACTCATTCAGCAGCGGCGATAGCGCCGGAAACCGCCAGCGCAAGGTCATCCGCGGTAAATGCTGCGCCGCATTGTCGCGCTGCCTCGCCATGCAGCCACACCGCTTCGCAAGCCGCCTCGAACGGATCGCGCCCCGTCGCCATGCGGCTGGCCGCAATCCCCGCCAGCACATCGCCTGTCCCAGCCACCGAAAGCCAGCTTGGCGCGGGCGGCGCTATCGCCAGCCTGCCGTCAGGGGCAGCAATCATGGTATCAGGCCCCTTGGCGAGCACAACCATGCCGCTGGCCTTGGCGAGCGCTAGCGCCCGCTGCTGCCGGTCAGGCGCGACAACTGCAAAGGCCCTGCTCAGTGCCTCCAGCTCGCCATCATGCGGCGTCGCGAGATAGGCTGTGCCTTCCTGAAGCATGTCGGGCTTCAGCAGCATCAACGCATCGGCATCGAGCACGGTCGGCTTCCCCGCGGCAAGCACACCGTGCAGGCGATCTTCGGATTCGCGCTCCCTTCCCAATCCCGGGCCAACCAGGATCGAGGCAATGCGTTTGTCGGCAATCGCCTCGTCAAGCGGTTGTTCGGAAGTCACAAGGCCCGCAGGAACATGCGCAGGCGCATGATGGGCCAGCAATTTTACATAGCCCGCGCCTGCACGCATCGCTGATTGACTGGCCAGCAAGCTCGCCCCGGGCATCGCTCCACCCACGACAGCACAAAGCCCGCGCGTGTATTTATGCGCATCAAATGCCGGCGCGCGCAGCCGGGGTTTGCCGATCAATTGCGCCGCCCCGTCGATGGCATCAACGCCGATCGGGACCAGCTTCAGATCACCCATCCTTGTTCGCGCGGGCAGCCGGTAGTGCGCGAACTTCCAGGCACCGAGCGCAATGGTGAGGCGATAGTCCGGCAGTCGCTCGTTGAGCAGCGCACCGCTGTCGCTCTCGACACCTGAAGGCAGATCGACTGCGATGCGGATCGGATGTCGCGCCGCCAGATCGCGCAAGAGCAGGATGTGTTCCCCGCTCAATGGACGTGCCAGGCCGGAACCAAACAGGCAATCGACCAGCACTTGCCCTTTCGCGTCCTTGCCTGAACTCAAAGATATGCCCTTGTATTCGCGGCGCGCATTCTTGGCCGCGTCAGTCTTGGGCGCGATGGGCGCGACAACGCATACCTCCAGCCCGCGCTTGCGAAGCACCTCTGCAATCACATAGCCATCACCGCCATTGTTGCCCGGCCCGCACAATACAGTGACAGGGCGACCACCCGCGACGCGCAAGACCCATTGTGCCGCGCCCTTGCCCGCGGTCTGCATCAGCGCATCAACGCTGGTGCCAGCATCAATCAGCGCCTGCTCGGCGGCCTGCATTTGCGCAACAGTCAGGATCTGGTTGGCACTCATGCGCCAACCCTATCAGATATCGGCGAAAATGTGACGTTCGGACTTCGCACCGGGGTGCGTCAGCGCGCCCTTCACTGCCGGGCCGACATTCTGCGCATAGCGCCACAGCGCGCCCGACTGGTAATCATTGGTGCGCGGAGCCCATGCCTTGCGACGTTCAGCGAGAACCGACTCGTCAACTTCCAGTTCGATCGTGCCAGCTTCGGCATCGATGCTGATGATATCGCCATCCTCGACCAGCGCGATCGGGCCGCCTTCCGCCGCTTCCGGGCCGACATGGCCGATGCAGAAGCCGCGCGTTGCGCCAGAGAAGCGCCCGTCCGTAATCAGCGCAACGCTCTCGCCCATGCCCTGGCCATAAAGCGCGGCAGTGGTCGCCAGCATTTCGCGCATGCCGGGGCCACCCGTCGGCCCTTCATAGCGGATCACGATCACGCTGCCTTCGCGGATTTCGCGCCTTTCGACCGCCTTGAAAGCATCTTCCTCGCAATCGAAACATTGCGCCGGGCCGGAGAATTGCAGCCGCTCCATCCCCGCGACTTTCACGATCGCGCCGTCGGGGGCCATGCTGCCCTTCAGGCCGACAACACCGCCGGTCGGCGTGATCGGGTTGGAGACCGGGTAAATCACCTTCTGATCGGGATTCCAGGTGATCTCTTCAATATTCTCGCCGATGGTCTTGCCGGAAACCGTCATCGGTTCGGGATCTATGAAACCACCATCCAGCAGCGTTTTCATCACCATGTAAACGCCGCCCGCTTCATGCATGTCCTTGGCGACATAGCGTCCGCCGGGCTGCAAATCGGCGATGTAAGGCGTAGATTTGAAGATCTCCGCAACGTCGAACAGGTCAAACTCGATCCCGCATTCGCTCGCCATTGCGGGCAAATGCAGCGCGGCATTGGTCGAGCCACCGGTGGCGGCAACCACACGCGCCGCATTCTTGAACGCGGCGCGGGTGCAGATGTCACGCGGGCGCAAATTGCGCGCCAGCAGCTCCATCACTTGCTCGCCTGCGGCAATCGCCACTTCCTCACGCGATTTGTAGGGTGCTGGCGCCATATTGCTGTTCGGCAAAGACAATCCGATCGCTTCACCCACGCAGGCCATGGTGTTGGCGGTGAACTGGCCGCCGCAGGCACCATGGCCGGGGCAAGCGACTTTCTCGAGCGCGATCAGCTCTTGCAGCGGACAATTGCCCGCTGCGTGCTGGCCCACGGCTTCGAACACATCCTTCACAGTCACATCCTTGCCATGGAACACGCCCGGCAGGATCGAACCGCCATAAACAAAGATCGACGGCACATTTAGGCGCAGCATTGCCATCATCATGCCCGGCAGGCTCTTGTCGCATCCGGCAAAGCCCACCAGCGCATCATAGCAATGCCCGCGCACCGACAGTTCGACCGAGTCCGCAATCACTTCACGGCTGACCAGCGAGCTTTTCATGCCCTGGTGGCCCATGGCGATGCCATCCGTCACAGTGATGGTGTTGAAGCGGCGGGGCAGCCCCCCGCCCTGTTCCACGCCCTGGCGGCAAATGTCCGCCTGCGCATCAAGCGCGGTGTTGCACGGCGCGGAATCATTGCCTGCAGAGACCACGCCGACAAATGGCCGCGCGATCTCTTCCTCGGTTAGCCCCATCGCATAGTAATAGGAGCGGTGCGGCGCCCGTTCCGGGCCGACCGAGACATAGCGGCTTGGCAGTTTCGACTTGTCGAAGCGCGTGTCAGACATTTTCTTTCCCGATTCACTTGGATTGCGAAACGGGCAGTGCCTTTACTCCAGCGCCAGCGCAACCCTGTTTGCGACGTCTGTGATCATAACGGCCCAGCGCGATTGCTCTGCGCGGGTCGATATCAGGTCCTGCCTGACTTCGAGCGCGAGATAGGGCCTGCCATGCGCTTCGGCATGGCGGTTCATCGTCGCATTTAATTCCTTCCCCGAATAGGGCTGGTTGTCCCCCACTGTCAGGCCTTGCTCTCCGAACAGCCGGATCGCGTGGCGCGCAGCGCGGTCATCTTCGTTGTAAAGCAGCGCTACTTCCCACGGCCGCTCCTCATCACTGGTCGCGAGCATTGGCGTGAAGGAATGAAGCGACAGGATCAGCTCAGGGTTTGCGGCATCGAGCCATTCACCCAGCGCCTTGTGATAGGGCCGATGAAAGCGATTGAGCCGTGCTTCGACATCGGCACCGATATTGCCGGGGATCAGATGCCCGTCACTTTCGATCGGCACCACGTTCTTGTGATCTTCCTCACGGTGCATATCGCAGACAAGGCGGCTCACGGTCGCCAGATGCGCGGCAATGCCGTGCCGCCGCGCCATGCGCCCGGCAATGCCTTCAACCCCGATGTCGAGCGCGATATGCTGCTGGAGCAGTTCGGCAGCGATGCCCAGCTCGATATCCTCAGGCACAAAATTGGACGCGTGATCCACCACACAGAGGATCCCGTCAGGTTTGGGTTCGCCCACCTGACGATAGGGCAAGTCATCTATCATCATCTTAGTAGACCTACCATTTGCCACCAATGTGGTTCCAATTCGGCCAGGACACGCGCGGCGCGGTCACGGTGCTCGGTGCTTTCATAGAGCGCGAAACATGTGGCGCCCGAGCCGGACATTTCCGCCATCCACGGCTCTGTCTGGCCAAGCCGTTCCAAGACATCGGCGATCTGCGGGCAGATTTCGATGGCGGGCTTGCGCAAGTCATTGCGGCCAGCTTGCGCGATATCGCGTGCAGAGCCCTGTGGCAGCGGGCCACGATCCTCGCCATCCCAAGCCTGGAACACCGGCCCGGTGGGTAGCGGGATGCGCGGATTGACCAGCAGCACCGCCATGCCTGCCATGTCGTTTGTGACCGGTTCCAACTCGGTTCCCGTACCTCGCCCGATCGCCATCTCGCTGCGCACGCAGGCGGGGACATCCGCCCCGAGACGAATGGCGGCATCTTCCCAGCCTTCGGGGAGCCCGTGGACCTGCTCGACAATGCGGAACAGCGCGCCAGCATCGGCTGAGCCGCCGCCCAGACCCGCGGCGACCGGCAGGTTTTTCTCCAGCGTCACATGCAACCCTTGCGGGCGCGGCAAGGCTGACAGTGCCCGCGCGACGAGATTGCCAAAGGGATTGTCGAGCACATCGGCAAATTCGCCCGTGACTTCGAACCGGTCCGCCTCGGCAGGCTGCGCAGTCAGCACATCGCCATTGTCAACGAAAGCGAACAGCGTCTCAAGCTGGTGATAGCCATCCTCGCGCTTCTTGCGGACATGCAGCGCAAGGTTGATCTTGGCGTATGCGGTTTCTCTCACAAATCCTCCCCAATCTGGGGAGGTGGCAGTCGCTCATGCGACTGACGGAGGGGATTCTCCGCCGAGGACAGCCATATTGGTTGGCAATCCCCTCCACCACTTCGTGGTCCCCCTCCCCGCGCCGGGGAGGATTGGTATCACATATTCGGATAGTTCGGCCCGCCGCCGCCCTCTGGCGTCACCCAGTTGATATTCTGGTTCGGGTCCTTGATATCGCAGGTCTTGCAGTGGACGCAGTTCTGCGAATTGATCTGGAACTTCGGCTCCTGCCCTTCTTCCTCGATCCACTCGTAAACCCCCGCCGGGCAATAGCGCGCGGATGGCCCGCCGAAGATCTCGTATTCGCTTTCCTTCTGCAGGTCGCGATCCTTCAGCTGCAAGTGAACCGGCTGATCCTCAGCATGGTTGGTGAAGCTGAAGGCGACATTGGTGAGCCGGTCAAAGCTGATCTTCCCGTCAGGCTTGGGATAGTCGATCTTGGGGTAGAGATCAGCGCGACCCGTATGCGCATAGTCGGGCGTGTGCTTCATCGAAATCGGCAGACCGATCTTGAGCGTGCGCATCCACATATCCGCGCCCGCGATCACAGTGCCGATATCGCCGCCGAACTTCGCCACCGCTGGCTGCGCGTTTTGCACCAGCTTCAATTCGTCAGCGATCCAGCTTGAGCGCACCGCCGCGTCAAAATCCATCCGCTCGTCATGCTCATTGCCCGCAGCGATTGCTGCGGCAAGGCTTTCAGCGGCCAGCATACCGCTCTTCATTGCGGTGTGGCTGCCCTTGATACGCGGGACATTGACGAAGCCCGCAGCACAACCGATCAGCGCGCCGCCCGGGAAGGCAAGCTTGGGCACAGACTGCCAGCCGCCTTCGTTGATCGCGCGCGCGCCGTAAGCGACACGGGTGCCGCCCTCCAGATAGTCGCGGATCGCAGGGTGCTGCTTCCAGCGCTGGAACTCCTGATAGGGCGAAACCCAGGGGTTGGCATAATCGAGCGCGGTCACGAAGCCCAATGCCACCTGGCCATTGGCCTGGTGGTAGAGGAAGCCCCCGCCCCAGCTGTCGCTTTCGCTCAAAGGCCAGCCTTGCGTGTGGATCACGCGGCCCGGTTCATGCTTGTCAGGATCGATATCCCACAATTCCTTGATGCCAAGACCGTAAACCTGCGGCTGGCAATCCTTCTCAAGATCGTATTTCGCCTTCAGCTGCTTGGTCAGATGGCCGCGCGCGCCTTCGGCGAACAGCGTGTATTTCGCTTCGATCTCCATGCCCGGCTGGAAATCACCCTTGTGGCTGCCATCTTCGGCGACGCCCATATCCTGTGTGATCACGCCGGTAACCGCGCCAGCCTCGTTGAACATCACCTCGGCAGCGGGGAAGCCCGGGAACACCATCACCCCCAGCGCTTCGGCCTGTTCGCCCAGCCAGCGGCAAAGATTGCCAAGCGATCCGGTGTAACAGCCTGCATTACTCATCAGCGGCGGCATCATGAGGTGCGGCATCGACCACTTGCCGTTCTTCGATAGCACCCAATGCCAGTTATCGGTAACCGGCGTTTCCGCCATCGGGCAGTCCATGTCTTTCCAGTCAGGGAACAGCTCGGCCAGCGCCTTGGGATCAACCACAGCACCGGAAAGGATATGCGCGCCGATTTCGGAGCCTTTTTCAAGGACAACGACTTCCAGCTCATCATTGATCTGCTTCAAGCGGATTGCCGCAGCAAGCCCGGCCGGCCCGCCTCCGACAATTACCACGTCGCAGGGCATCGATTCACGTTCAATTGCTTCGGTGCTCATGGAGTCCTCATCCTTCGAAAATTCGGTGTTCAACCTTGTGCAAAGCCTTGATTGCTGCGCCTTCCAAGGTCAAGACCCGCATTTGTGAGTAACGCCGATCCTGACACGCTGACTGCGCGCGATTTGGCCGCTGCGTTCGAGTGGTGGCGCGATGCAGGCGTTGATCATGACTTTGCCGATGACGCTACGGATTGGCTGGCAGTCGCGGAAGTGCCTGCAGAAGATGCCGCGCCCAGGCCCAAACCGGCTGCGAAGCCAGCGGTGGAGGAAGCGCCACCCGCACAAAAAATTGACCTGCTGGGCGCAAATCCGCCGCAGGATTTGGCCGCATTCCGCGAATGGTGGCTAAGCGAACCAACGCTGGACTCGATCGGTCCGCGTGGCCGGGTGCCGCCACGCGGTGACGTTGGCGCGAAACTGATGCTGATCGTGGTCGATCCCGAGCAAGGCGACAGCGAGAGATTACTTTCGCAAGCACAGGGCAGGCTGGTTGCGCGCATGCTCGCTGCGATGCAGATTTCCGAAGATGAAATATATTTCGCTTCCGCTTTGCCGCGCCATACACCGATGGCTGACGGTGTTGCGCTTGCCCGGGCAGGATTCAGCGAAGTATTACAGCACCATATCAAACTCGCGGCGCCACAACGTGTGCTGGCGTTTGGTGCCAACATTCTGCCGCTTTTGGGGCACGAAGCGGCGCAAGAGCCTGCGGTTTTAGAAAAAATTAACCATGAAGGCTTCAGCGTTCCCGCGATGGCGGCAGAAGGGCTCGACAGCATGATGGCGATGCCACAGCTCAAGGCCCGTTTCTGGCGCAGATGGCTCGATTGGACAGGCTCCTAGGCGCAATGAAGAACAGCAGCGTGAAACATCTGGCGATCGGACTTCTGGGAAGCATTGCCACTCTGGCTGCGACCCCGCTTTCCGCGCACACGAGCGCGGCGGAGTATTTTCGCGAAAGGGCAGAGACACGCAATGTCCCGCAAGTGCTGAGCGAGAATGAGCGCGAGCATTACCGCGATATTTTCGCTGCCATCGCGCTGGAAGACTGGGAGCGCGTCGAAGAGCTTCTTGCAAAGGAAGAGCCCGGCTTGCTGCATCAGGTCGCGCTTGCTGAATATTATACCCATGCCAATAGCCCCGCGGTTTCCGCCGAACAGATCGCGGCGTGGTTCGACATGGGCATCGAACTGCCGCAGGCAGAACAGCTTGGCCGCCTGGGGATGCGTCGCGGGCTCGAACACATGCCTGACCTGCCACAGGAACAGCGCTTTACCCGCCAGTCTTACGCTTCCAAGCGACTGCGCCCGCGCACTGTGCAAGACGGCACTATGCCCGATGATATCCGCGACAGCATTCTCGAGCATATCCGCAATGATGACCCGGATGGTGCGCGGCTGCTGCTTGACGGGATCGATGCCATGCTCAGCGATGAAGCACGCGCCGAATGGCGCCAACGCGTCGCCTGGAGCTATTACATCGAGAATAACGATCCGGCTGCCTTGGCCATGGCGCAAACAGTGTCGCAAGGCTCTGGCGCATGGGTGGCCGAAGGCGAATGGGTGACAGGCCTGGCCGCATGGCGCTCCGGTGACTGCACGACAGCCGCACGCGGTTTCGCTCGCGCTGCGGAACTTGCCAGCAATGTCGAGCTGAAAACTGCCGGGCATTTCTGGGCCGCGCGTTCGCTCACCCGCTGCCGTGCACCGGGCGAAGCAACCGAACATTTGCGTGCAGCTGCGCGGTTTGACGAGACATTCTACGGAATGCTGGCACTTGAGCAGCTGGGGCAGGATATCCCGGCGCAATATGCCGGCGCCGATTTTGAAGCGGCAGACTGGCAGCGGCTCCAAGGTGAGGAAAATATCCGCATCGCTGTTGCGCTGATCGAAGTGGGCCGCAGCGATCTGGCAGATGAAGTGCTGCGCCATCAGGCGCGAATCGGCAATCCGTCCGACTTTGCCGCGCTGTCACGGCTGGTTCGCGAGCTTGGCTTGCCGCAGGCGCAGCTCTGGATGGCGCACAATACACCGCGCGGGGCGGATCCGGTTCCTGCCTTGCGTTACCCCACAGCGCGCTGGATGCCGACCACAGGCTGGCAAGTCGATCCAGCGCTTGCCTTTGCGCTGGCACTGCAGGAATCCGTGTTCCGCGCCGATGCTGTCAGCCCCGCCAATGCCCGCGGGCTGATGCAGATCACGCCGATCACTGTGCGTGAACATGCTGGCCGGATGAATATGAGCGCAAGCTACGTCAATCTGAACGATCCAGAGGTCAATCTGGCGTTCGGCCAGCGCAATCTGGAAATGCTGCGCGATAGCCGCGCCACCGGGGGCCTGCTGCCCAAGATCATGGCGGCCTATAATGCTGGCCTCTCGCCCGTCACGCGCTGGAACGATGAAGTGCGCGATCAGGGCGACCCGCTGCTCTATATGGAGAGTATCCCCTATTGGGAAACGCGCGGATATGTGAACGTGGTGATGCGCAATTACTGGATGTATGAGCGGCAATCGGGCGCGCCTTCGCAAAGCCGCAAGGCATTGGCGCAAGGCATGTGGCCTGCTTTCCCGGAAAGCCGCGGTGCCAGCGCGCTTCGCCTGACAGGGCGAAATTAGAGAGGAAACAGATGGCGATTGATCCGGACAAGACTTTCAAGCCGATCAACATCGCTGTTCTGACTGTTTCCGATACCCGCACGGCGGAGAATGACACTTCGGGTGATATCCTGGCCGCACGGATCAAGGATGCGGGCCATCACCTGGCCGCGCGCGCGATTGTGAAAGACGACGCGCAAATTCTTGCAAGCAAGTTCAACGACTGGATCGACGATGCGCAGATTGACGCGATTGTTTCGACCGGCGGTACCGGCCTGACCGGGCGCGATGTCACGCCCGAAGCTCTCGCCAGCATTGACGGTGCGCGTGACATTCCCGGATTTGGCGAGCTGTTCCGCTGGCTCAGCTACAAGACGATCGGCACCAGCACAGTCCAGTCGCGTGCCTGCGCCGTAGTGGCTCGCGGGACTTATATCTTCGCATTGCCCGGCTCGAACGGCGCGGTGAAAGACGGCTGGGACGGGATTTTGGCGGAGCAGCTCGATAGCCGCAATCGACCATGCAATTTTATAGAGCTGATGCCGAGGTTGCAAGAGAAGTAAGAGCTTCTCCACGCCCTTTGTTCCGTGTATGTTCTCATGCATGGGTGCGAGCAGAACCAATCCGAATCACGGCAGGGGCGCGCAATCAGGCAGCGTTCCCACGCGCTTTGGCCTGAATGAGCGCGAAGCGGACGGCGACTGGCGTGACTGGGTGCAGATACTCGACGGCACCCCGCCCAAGCTGCGCACGCGTGTGACCGAGGAGCATCCGCGCACGATCCTCAGCTTCAACCAGTCGCCCGATATCCCGTTTGATCGCTCGATCAATGCCTATCGCGGGTGCGAGCACGGCTGCGTCTATTGCTTTGCCCGCCCTACCCATGCCTATCATGATCTCTCGCCCGGCCTCGATTTCGAAACCCAGCTGTTTGCAAAGCGTAATGCGGCAGAGATCCTTCGCGAAACGTTAGCCAAGCCCAAATACCGCCCTCGCCCGATTGCCATGGGCACAAATACCGATCCCTATCAGCCGATCGAGCGGCAATACCGGATCACGCGGCAGGTGCTGGAGGTGTGCCTGGAAGCGCGGCATCCGGTTACCATCACAACCAAATCTGACCGCGTGCTAGACGATATCGAATTGTTGACCGAGATGGCGCGGCGGCGGCTGGTGGCAGTGGCGATCTCCGTGACGAGCTTGGACCCGAAGCTATCCGGCAAGCTCGAACCGCGCGCAGCTTCACCTGCCAAGCGACTCGCAGCATTGGGAAAACTGGCTGAAGCTGGCGTGCCAGTGCATTGCTCGATCTCGCCCGTTATTCCCGCGATCACCGATGAATTCATGGAGGAAATTGTCGCACGCGCAGGCGAATTGGGTGTGCGATCAGCGGGCTGGATCCCATTGCGCCTGCCGCATGAAGTCGCGCCGCTATTCCGCGAATGGCTGGATGTCCATTTTCCCCAGCGCGCGAGCAAGGTGATGAGCATCGTGCGCTCGATCCGCTCCGGACGAGATAACGATCCCAACTTCTTTTCCCGAATGAAGCCGCAAGGCGTTTGGGCGGACCTGTTTCGCGCGCGCTTCAACCTGGCATGCAAACGCGCGGGGATCGCCGGAAACAATTCGGCCTCGGAGATGGGCGAGACATTCGCGCTCGATTGCTCGCAATTTCGCAGACCTGAAGTGGGCGGACAACTGCGCTTGTTGTGATGCGATCAATCGCTTGCGAGAATACGCGCCTTCATTTCCGTAAACTCTTCTTCCGTAAGCACCCCGCGATCACGCAAATCAGCCAGCCGTTCCAGTTCAGCGAGCGTGGAATCCTCACCTGATGTTACCGAAACACTCTGGTCTTCGACAGGAAGCGCACTAGCCTCCGCGATCTCAGGCTCGGGCTGTAGCAGACCAAAGATCGTTGTGCCGATTTCGCCGTCCCGCAGATACTCGACCTCGAACTGATCGGCATCTACCAGCCGTTCGGTTGCTACATAGAGAGAGCCACGCGTCGCAACCGGCATGCCGCCAATGGCAACAATGATGTCACCTTTCGCGAGATCCGTGAATGATGCCGCTTTGCCCTCGGCAATCCCTTCAATCTCCAGCCCGCGCCGGGGCACGTCGACGTGCTGAAACATGATACCCAATTCGGCCCGATTTGTCGGAATCGGCAATGGCTTGGTCGGATCAATCTCGACCTTTTCATCAGCTCCGCTTGTTCCGGCTTCGAGGATCCCGAGCGCTGCGCCGGTGCTTCCGCCGAGATAGGCGCCCGCAACTCCACCTGCGATAGTGCGGAATAGCCCCCCACCGCCACCACCACCTTTGCCCAGACGGGTTCGGATAAATTGCACATTCGCCTTGTTTTGTGCCGCAGCCAGGATGTGTTCGAAACCCGCGTCGCGAAATGCTCGCAACGCGTGTTCCTTGCCAGCATCATTTGCCCAGTTCGCCACGAGCAAGAGCTGCTCCTCGCGCGTCAGAACCGCATAATCGTCATCATTGAATGCCTGGTGCACGCCATTTTCCAGCATCGTCCGAACCAGGCCATATTCGTTCTCGTAAATCGCATACTGGAGCGGCGACATCACATTTTCGTCGAAATAGGCCATTTCCCATTCCGTCATACGATCCGGTGTGAGGAGCAATTTGAAGGCTGCCGGCTCTTCCTTCCGCATGGCGCAACTGGTTGCCCCCATGTGCGTGCGATAGGAAAGGTCATTCAGCACCAGTCCGTCATCCAACAGCGCCTGAAGCAAGTCCAAACGTCCTTCGCAGCCCATCTTGCGAAAGTCCTTGCTTTCCTCTTCCACGTAAGCCTTCACATCACCGCCAAATTCAGTTGCGATGATCTGCCGCATTTCCGTGACATCGTCAGGCATGGCCTGAGCGCCTGTGGCAAAAAGGAGGGATGCTGATGCGATGAGTAGAGAGAGCTTGATCCTGGACATGAGCAATTACTGGCTCAGAAAGTGCCGGTCGATCAAGCTACTAGAAGTGAGATGTCCACCTTTGGGGCAACAGGTCTTTACCCAAATCCCCCACCAGCCTCACCCGGCTTGAAGCGGATCAGGCGGCTGTCGATCAGCGCGGCGGTGCGGTTGACCACTGCAAGTTGATAGTCCGGATCCTTGATCATTTCGAAGAAGGCACCCGAATTGGGGTATTGCGCAACAAAGCCGTCATCCCAGTGCTTGTCTTCGGGCCCTGTCACCATGGTCTGGAAGGCGCCGCGCCACACTATCGTGCCACCTACGCGCGAGAATATCGGCCCGGAAGTCTTGCCATATTCCTCGTAGGCACGGCGCCCGCTCCAGCCGTTGCCATGATGCTCGTGCCCTTCGGGATATTCCGCCAGCTCGCGGTAGCGCAGCAGGTTGAGCATATGGATCGGCTCATCACGCGGCAAGTCCTTGAAGGCCTGGAAATTGGCGGGTGATGGATCGATGTAGAATTTGGTCATGGTGTCTCTCTATGCATTCCCGCGTAGGCAGGAATCTCGCTCAAACCCCGGCGACGCGAAAGGAGGCCCCCGCCTTCGCGGGGACGCGCCACGGATTTATGCCTCCAGCCTGTAATCCGCGAACTGGTCGCGCAGGTCTTTCTTGCTGATCTTGCCGGTGGCAGTGTGCGGAATTTCGTCGATGAACTCGACTGCGTCAGGCAACCACCATTTGGCGACCAGCGGCTTCAGATGCTCGATCACCTCATCGGCTGAAACCTCTGCACCTTCCTTTTTCACCACGAACAGCACAGGTCGCTCATCCCACTTGGGGTGCGGCATTCCCACGGCAGCGGCTTCGGCAACTGCCGGGTGGCCCACGGCAGCATTCTCAAGCTCGACCGAGCTGATCCATTCGCCGCCTGACTTGATTACATCCTTGGTGCGATCGGTCAGCTGCAAAGTGCCATCCGGATGGATGATGCCGACGTCGCCCGTGTCGAACCATCCCTCGTTATTGGCCGCATCCTGCTCCGCCTTGAAATAGCGCTTGATAATCCAGGGTCCGCGGATCTGCAGCGCGCCGGAAGTCTTCCCGTCACGCGGCAGCTCGGTCATCATGTCATCAAGATCGACAATGCGTAGCTCGACCCCGAAAATAGGGCGCCCCTGCTTCATGGTCTTGTCGACCTTTTCCTCAAAGCTGAGCTGATCCCAATCCCAGGTCGGCCCGCCCACGGTGCCGATAGGCGAAGTTTCCGTCATGCCCCAGGCATGCTGCACGCGGGTGCCGTTCTTCATCAAGCGCTCGATCATGAAGCGCGGGCAAGCAGAGCCACCGATTGTCGCTGCCTTGAGCGGCGGCAAGTCGATCCCTTCCTTGTCGCAATACTGGAAATGGGCGAGCCAAACTGTGGGCACGCCGGCACTGTCAGTCACCCCTTCGCGGATCATCAATTCGTGCAGGACGGCCGGATCGTTGACCGCGCTGAACACGAATTTGATCCCCGCCATCGCGCCCGCATAGGGCAGGCCCCAGCTCGCCGCGTGGAACATCGGCACGACGGGCAACATCACGGAGGATGGGCTGAAATTGAATGCCGAGGGCTGCAATCCGGCCAGCGCATGCATCAGGGTTGAGCGATGCTCATACTGCACGCCCTTGGGATTGCCGGTCGTGCCGGAGGTGTAGCAGATCATGCATGGATCGGTTTCCCCGCCGGTGACCCATTCGAAATCGCCATCCTGCTCCGCGATCCAGTCTTCAAACGCGGGTGCATGTTCGCCGCTGTCATAGCAGATATAGTGCTCGACAGTGGTCCAGCGCTCTTTCATCCGGTCGACGATGGGCTGGAACGCCGCGTCATAGCACAGCACTTTGTCTTCGGCGTGATTGACGATGTATTCAAGCTGATCATCGAACAGGCGCGGGTTCACAGTGTGAAGCACGCCGCCCATCCCCGCCACGCCATACCAGCTGACCAGGTGACGCGAGTGATTCATCGCCAGGCTCGCCACGCGATCGCCCTTCTTGATGCCCAAAGCCTGCAGCGCCTGCGCCATCTTCAGCGCATCGCTGCGAATGCCAGCCCAGTTCGTGCGCGTCTCGCTGCCATCGGCCCAGCGGGTCACAATCTCGCGGGTCCCCGCTTCGCGTGCCGCATGGTCGATCACATGGGTTACGCGCATGGTCCAGTTCTGCATGGCACCGAGCATCGGGTCTCTCTCCTCAATTCTTCTGTATGGTTGACGCTTCTCTTGCCGAGACACGCCGCGGTTGGCAATCATTCAAAAGAAACGCGAGGTGGTGTTTGGTTCCCTTCGAGCGAGTTCAGGCAACCAATCTCAGGCTCGCCTTGGCCCGCACCGGCTGGAGCTGGATATTGGCCAGACCTTCGATCGCACCGAGACGTTCAGCCAGTTCGCCGTCCAGCGCGAAATCACGCCCCAGCCGGATAGTCGCGTATTCTCCGCTATCAACCAGCACCCGCACAATCACTTCGCCTTGCTCCTGTTCGCCTGTAGCAAGCTCCAGCCTGAGATCGGCCAAGGCTTCGCGGCTAAGCACGTCGAGCGTCAGCATCATGCGCGTGCCGCCCTTCACTTCGTCCAGCGGCCTTGCACCACGTACTGTCACGCGCGGCGGCTCGCTGGGATTAGGCGAATCGAGCTCGACATTGAGCAACAGGCACGTGCCCTCCGCAGCCCAGCGCTCGAATTGCGGGACGAGGCTTTCCTCAAAACACGCGGCGCTGAACTGGCCCGAAGCGTCAGAGAAATCGCCACGGATGAAATCCGCCCCGCGCTTGGTGCGGCCCTTGCTGAACCCTTCGACCATCGCGGCCATCACCGCTGGAGCACGGCCGCCAGTCGGGGCACCCGCCTCCATGATCGACTGATAACTGCGCGCGCCATTGGCAGAGGCCAGGTGCCAATATTGCTGCACCGGATGGGCGGAGAAATAGAAACCGAAATTCTCGCGTTCCTTCGCCATCTTCTCCGTGCGCGACCACGGATCGCTTTCGACCAGCCGCAGGTCTTCATCCGCTGCATCCTCGCCGCCGAACAGTGCCGCCTGCCCGCTTGCCCGCTCCCGCTCGGCAGCATCCGCCACCGCCAGCAGCATGTCGGCATTGGCGAACAGCTTCGCACGGTTGTCATCAAGGCAGTCGAGCGCTCCTGCACAGATCAGCCCTTCAAGCTGGCGCGAGTTCATCGCGCCTTTGGGCATGCGCTCGAACAGGTCCTTGAGGCTGGTGAACGGCCCGGACCCTTCGCGCTCGGCAACAATCGCATCCATAGCCTTGTCACCGACATTGCGGATACCGGCGAGCGCATAGCGAACGCCATAGCCGTTATCGGTCTGCTCAACCGTAAATCGCGCTTCGGAATGATTGATCGAGGGCGGCAACACCTCGATCCCGCCACCCGGATAACGCCGCGCATCATCGACAAATACCGCGAGTTTTTCCGAATGGTGCATGTCGAAACACATCGAGGCAGCGTAGAATTCTTCGGGATAATGCGCCTTAAGCCATGCGGTCTGATACGCAAGCAACGCATAGGCCGCAGCGTGCGACTTGTTGAAGCCATAGCCTGCAAACTTGTCGATCAAGTCAAACAGCTCGTTGGCCTGGCTCTTCTCGATGCCGGACACTTCCTTGCAACCGTCGATGAAGCGCTGGCGCTGCGCATCCATTTCGGACTGCTTCTTCTTGCCCATCGCGCGCCGCAGCAAGTCCGCATCGCCCAGCGAATATCCGGCCAGGATTTGCGCCGCCTGCATCACCTGCTCCTGGTAAACGAAGATCCCGTATGTCTCCGCCAGAATGCCTTCGAGCTTGGGATGCGGATATTCGATATCCGCTTCGCCGTTCTTGCGCTTGCCGAACAGCGGGATGTTGTCCATCGGACCGGGTCGATAGAGCGAAACGAGCGCAATGATATCGCCGAAATTGGTCGGCTTCACCGCTGCCAGCGTGCGCCGCATGCCTTCGGATTCGAGCTGGAACACGCCCACGGTATTGCCTGACTGAAGCAGGTCATAGACTGCCGGATCGTCCCACGTCAGCGCGCCCAGATCGATCTCGACCCCGCGCTTGCTCAGCAGATCCACCGCCTTGCGCAGCACGGACAGTGTCTTGAGCCCAAGAAAGTCGAATTTCACCAGGCCCGAGCTTTCGACATATTTCATGTCCAGCTGCGTCACCGGCATGTCCGAGCGCGGATCGCGATACAGCGGCACCAGCTGCGCGAGCGGCCTGTCACCGATCACCACGCCCGCCGCGTGGGTAGAGCTGTTGCGCGGTAGCCCTTCCAGCTCCAACGCCAGATCGACCAGCGTCTTCACTTCATTGTCATTGTCATACTCGCGCTTGAAATCGGCGGCACCGTTCAACGCGCGCGGCAGTGTCCACGGATCGGTCGGATGGTTGGGCACCATCTTGCACAGCCGATCGACCTGGCCATACGGCATCTGCAGGATACGCCCGCAATCGCGCAGCACCGCGCGCGCCTTCATCTTGCCGAAGGTGATGATCTGCGCGACGTGATCATGCCCGTATTTCGCCTGCACATAACGGATCACTTCGCCGCGCCGCGTTTCGCAGAAGTCGATATCGAAGTCTGGCATGGAAACGCGTTCCGGATTGAGGAACCGCTCGAACAGCAGGCCCAGCTTGATCGGGTCCAGATCGGTAATGGTCAGCGCCCAGGCGACCAGCGAACCCGCGCCAGAGCCGCGCCCCGGGCCCACCGGGATGCCATTGTCCTTGGCCCATTTGATAAAGTCGGCAACGATCAGGAAATAGCCGGGAAATCCCATCCCGACGATGATATCGACTTCGTAATCCAGCCGGTCGAAATAGACCTTGCGCTCTTCCGCTGACATTTCGCCATAGGGCTCAAGCCGCGCCTCCAGCCCCTTGCGCGCATCTTCGGCCAGCATTTTCGCTTCGCCTTCCAGATCGCCGGCAAGGCTGGGCAAAATCGGCTTGCGATCGGGCGGAATGGTGGCGCAGCGCTGCGCAATCACCAGCGTGTTGGCAATCGCCTCCGGCAAATCGGCGAACAGCTCTTCCATCATGCGATGCGATTTCACCCACGCCTCGCGATTGGTGTGCGGGCGGTCCTCTGCATCGATGTGGCTGGAATTGGCGATGCACAGCATCGCGTCATGCGCCCTGTAGAAATGCGGCTCGGCATATTGCGCTGGGTTGCTCGCCACCAAAGGCAGATCGCGCGCATAGGCCATGTCGATCAGCGGCTTTTCAGCAGCCTTGCATGCCGGATCACCATGGCGCGCAATCTCGATATAGAGCCGCCCGGGGAAAAGCGCGTCGAGCTTGGCGATCAGCGCCTCTGCGTGATCCTTCTGCCCTTCGGCCAGCAACCTTGTCAGCGCGCCCTCGCCCGCACCGGTTAACGCGATCAGGCCTTCGGTATGCCCTTCAAACTCGCTCAGCTGCACATGCGGTTCGAATTCGACCGGGCGATCGAGATGCGCTTTGGAGACCAGATGGCACAGATTGTCATAACCCGTTTCGTCTTGCGCGAAGAGCGGCAGGTAATCGACCTGGCGGCCTTCCTCGTCCCGCGCAACGCCTACCATCGCGCCGACGATCGGCTGGATACCTTCTTCGAGGCAGGCACCGGCAAAGGCGACCGTTCCATACAACCCGTTGCGGTCACAAATCGCGATCGCGGGAAAGCCGCGCTCTTTCGCCAGCTTGGCAATCGCCTTGGGTTCGATCGCCCCTTCAAGCATCGAGTAGGAGGATTGAACGCGCAGCGGAACGAAAGGAGCGAAAGGCATAGGCGCACTATGCTGCGCAGCCTTGCATTGGCCAAGCGCCAATCCACAAGAAATCATACCCTAGCTCGTCATTGCGAGCGAAGCGAAGCAATCCATGAAGCAGTTCCATGGATCGCCACGTCGCCCCGAAACAAGTTCGGGCCTCCTCGCTATGACAAAATTAACTCAAAGCAGCTTTTCGATATCCTTCGCGATCCGCTCCGGCTTGTCGGTCGGCGCATAGCGGCGCACCACATTGCCCTCGCGGTCGATCAGGAACTTGGTGAAATTCCACTTGATCGAAGTCGAGCCCATCAGGCCCTTCGCCTCGCCCTTCATCCAATCATACAATGGCGATGCGTCATCACCATTGACGTCCACCTTCTGCATCAACGGGAAGGTGACGCCGAAATTGAGTTTGCAGAACTCCTGGATCTCGTCCGCATTGCCCGGTTCCTGCGCGCCGAACTGGTTGCAGGGGAAGCCCAGCACTTCAAAGCCCTGATCCTTGTACTTCTGGAAAACCTTTTCCAGCCCGTCATATTGCGGGGTGAAGCCGCATTTGCTGGCGGTGTTGACGACGAGCAGGACTTTGCCCTTCTTTGTCGCAAGGTCCAGCTCTTCGCCGCGGTTGGTGGTTACTTTGAAATCGGCAATCGTTGTCATTCGGGGGCGTCCTCTTTCGGGCGGTAAATGAAATCGAACGATGTTTGCCACGAAAGACCATGGTCCGTCGAGGCCTCTCCGTGCTGGCGCACTGAACCATCTTCGTTTTTCGTATAGCTCATGCGGATCAGCGTGTGTGGTGCGCCCGGTTGCGGCCAATTGCCGGTCAGGACCATCTTGCCCTCGGTCACGCCACCTACGAACTCGACCGCGCCCGGCGAAGAGCCGACCCATTTCTGAAACCACTGGCCTGTTTCCGTATCGAAATGGTTGAGGCTGCTGCCGCCAGCCCCGCGCAATGGCATCCAGCTTTCCAGCACCGCGCAGCCATTGTGCTTGCGCTCGATCCGGCTGTCAGCGACCTTGTTATCACGGCCATTGGGATAGACATCCCATTCGCCCAGCCAGAAATCGAATCCGGCGTGCCCTTCGCTATCGCAAGCCGGCGCAGGTGGTGTCGGCGCAGGTGCCGGCTGCGCCGCCGGCGCGGCTTGCAGCAGAAGAATTGCACTCAAAACATAAAGCATGATCAGTCCCCCACTGTTTGTGCGGAACCTTCAAGCATCGGTTGTCGGAACAGGCAAAGGACGATCCACCAGCGTCCGATTCGCTTCTGCCAAAGAAACTATTCCAGCACACCCTCATGCAGTCGCACGACGCGGTCCATTCTGGCGGCCAACCGTTCGTTATGAGTCGCGACCAGCGCCGCGCTGCCTTCGCCGCGCACGAGCTCGAGAAACTGGCTCAGCACGCGCTCTGACGTATGCTCGTCAAGATTGCCGGTGGGTTCGTCAGCCAGCACCAGCATCGGGCGATTGGCAAGCGCGCGGGCAACCGCGACACGCTGCTGCTCACCGCCGGAAAGCTGGCTCGGGCGGTGTTCAAGCCGATGGCCCAGCCCGAGCGCGATGAGCAGCTCTTCTGCGCGCTTTTCGGCTTCGCTGCGATCAGTGCCCGCGATCATCTGCGGCATCACCACATTCTCGCGCGCATTGAAATCAGGCAGCAAGTGGTGGAACTGGTAAACGAAGCCCAGATTTTCGCGCCGCAGCCGCGTGCGCTCATCTGTGGGCAGCCGCGATGCCTCCTCGCCTGCAATCGCGATCGAGCCTTCGAAACCGCCTTCCAGCAGGCCCACCGCCTGCAACATGGTCGATTTGCCTGTGCCAGACGGGCCCAGCAGCGCGACGATTTCGCCCGGCATGATGTCAAGGTCGACACCGCGCAGCACTTCGATGATCGTATCGCCTTGCTGAAAGCTGCGCTTGAGCGCGCGCAGCCGCACGACCGGGGTGATCGCAGTGGTGTCACTCATAGCGCAGCACCTCGACCGGATCGGTGCTGGCAGCCTTGATCGCGGGATAAAGCGTAGCAAGGAAGCTGAGGATCAATGCCAAGGCGACGATGCCCGCCACTTCAAGCGGGTCTGTGCGCGATGGCAAGGTGGACAGGAAACGCACTTCAGGGTTCCAGATTTCCTGACCAGTCGCGAAGGCAATGAAGGCAACGATGCTTTCGCGGAAATAAAGCACAATGAAGCCGAGCCCCAAACCCGCGACTGTCCCGATCGCGCCAACCGTGAAACCGGTGGTGACGAAGATCTTGGTCAGGCTGCGCCGCGTTGCGCCCATGGTGCGCATGATCGCGATATCGCGAGTCTTTGCACGAACCAGCATGACAAGGCTCGACAAGATATTAAAAGCCGCAACCAAGGCCATGAAACTCAGTGCAAAAAACATTGCCACGCGTTCGACCTGCAAGGCCTCGAACAAGGTCGCGTTCATCGTTTTCCAGTCCGCGACAACCGCCCTGCCCGCCACGCTTTCCTGAACCGGCGCAAGGATTTCGCCGACCTGGTCTGGATCATCAACCGTCAGCTCGATCATGCCCACGGCATCGCCCATCAGCAGGAGCGTTTGCGCATCAGACATCGGCATGATCACGAAAGTCTCGTCATAATCGAAAATGCCGACTTCAAAGATCGCTGACACGTTGTAGCCAACTTGCCGCATCGATGTGCCGAACGGCGTGCTGCGGCCTTGCGGATTGATGATGGTTATCGTGTCACCCACCCGCGCGCCGATATTCTGCGCGAGCCGCGATCCGATCGCGACATTGCCGGCTTCCGGCCGCAATTCGGACAGATTGCCCAGCAGCACCTTGTCTGCCAGCCCGGCGATATCCTCTGCCGTATTGCCGCGCACAAATATGCCTTCGACCCGGCCATTGAATGTCACCAGCAGCGGCTGTTCGATCAGCGGCGATGCATCGACCACGCCCGGGGTCTCGCGCACTTCCTCCAGCACGCTTTCCCAATTGTCGAGCCGCCCGCCATAGGCCTGGACAATCGCGTGCCCGTTGAGCCCCACAATCTTGTCGAGCAATTCGGCGCGAAAACCGTTCATCACGCTCATCACCACCACCAGCATGGCAACGCTCAGCATCACCACGCCCACGCTGATCCCGGCGACAAGCGCAATGAAAGCCTCTCCCTTCCCCGGCAAGAGGTAGCGTTTGGCAATCATCCATTCGAAGGGAGATAGGATCACGATGTTGGCGTCTCTGAATGAGCGGCGATGAACGGCGGATTTAAGCGGCCAAACTGGCGCGCGCAATGGAGCGTTGGGCGATTTCCCTAGCAAAAGCGTGTGACAGCTGTGCCAGTGCCCTTGTAATCGGCGCGTAACATCGCCATTGACCCGTCATCTCACGCAGGCTGCGCAGCGGACAAGCACGGCGATGAACTGGACACACCCCTTTCTCGATCTTGAAGGCGACAAATTGCGCGAGGAATGCGGCGTGTTCGGGGCTATCAATGCAGCCGATGCCTCTGCGGCGACCGCGCTGGGCCTGCACGCCTTGCAACACCGCGGCCAGGAAGCTGCCGGCATTACCAGCTATGATGGCAGCGAATTCTATTCACGTCGCGGGCTTGGCCATGTGGCAGAGAATTTCTCCTCCTCTGAAGCAATTGCCGAATTGCCCGGACATATGGCGGCTGGCCATGTGCGCTACTCCACGACCGGCGGCGCAGGCCTCAGGAACGTGCAGCCGCTCTACGCTGACTTGGCGAGCGGCGGATTTGCCGTCGCGCATAACGGCAATATCTCGAACGCACAGAAGCTGCGCAGCGATCTCGTGCGGCGTGGTGCCATCTTCCAGTCGACATCCGATACCGAAGTGATCATCCACCTCGTGGCGACAAGCCGTTACCCGACAATGATTGACCGTCTCGTTGACGCGTTGCGGTTGGTCGAAGGCGCCTATGCGCTGGTGGTGATGACACCCGAAGGAATGATCGCATGCCGCGATCCGCTCGGTATCAGGCCGCTGGTGATGGGCAAGATGGGCGATGCGGTCGTGTTTGCGAGCGAGACCGTGGCGTTCGACGTGGTCGGTGCGGAGTTCCTGCGCGAAGTTGAGCCGGGCGAGCTGATCCGCGTCGATTTCGATGGTTCGGTGGAAACACTGCACCCGTTTGGCCGCCATAACGCGCGCCCCTGCATCTTCGAGCATGTCTATTTCAGCCGCCCGGATTCGATGTTCGCCGGCCACACGGTGTATGAAGCGCGCAAGGCGATCGGGCAGCAGCTTGCAATCGAAAGCCCGGCAGATGCCGATCTGGTTGTGCCTGTGCCCGACAGCGGAGTGCCCGCTGCGATCGGCTATGCGCAGGAATCGGGCGTGCCGTTCGAACTGGGCATCATTCGCTCGCACTATGTAGGGCGAACCTTCATCCAGCCATCCGATACCGCGCGCCATTCAGGCGTGAAGCGCAAGCACAACGCCAATCGCGGGCTGGTTGCAGGCAAGCGGATCGTCCTTATCGACGATTCGATCGTGCGCGGCACCACTTCGATGAAGATCGTCGAGATGATGCGCGAGGCTGGCGCCAGCGAAGTGCATTTTCGCGTTGCCAGTCCGCCCACGGCGCACAGCTGCTTCTATGGCGTCGATACGCCCGAACGCAGCAAATTGCTCGCGGCACGCATGGAAATCGAGGCGATGCGCGAGTTCATCAAGGCGGACAGCCTGGCCTTTGTCTCGATCGACGGGCTCTATCGCGCGGTTGGCGCCGATCACCGCGACAATTCGAAACCTCAATTCTGCGATGCGTGCTTCACCGGTGATTATCCCACCTCGCTGACTGACCTTTCAGCAAGCGAAAGCGAAGCCGCGCAACTCTCATTTCCAGATCATAAGGCAGCCTGACACATGAGTGACAGCAAACCGCTTGACGGCAAGCTTGCGCTTGTCACCGGCGCAAGCAAGGGCATCGGGGCCGCAACGGCCAAGGCTCTGGCAGCGCAAGGCGCGCATGTGGTGCTGGTGGGTCGTGACGTCAAAGCGCTTGAGGCGGTAGAAGACGAGATCCACGATAATGGTGGCAGCTCCACGATTGCCCCGCTTGATCTGACCGAACCGGAATCGATTGCGCGGCTCGCATCAGCTGTTTCGAGTCGCTGGGACAAGCTTGAGATCATGGTGCTGTGTGCGGCTTACCTTCCCACGCTGACGCCGATCACGCAGATTGACGCCAAACAGTTCAATCAGGCGCTCAATCTCAATGTGCTGGCGACGCAGGCATTGCTGGCGGCGTTTGACCCGATGATGAAACGCGCCGATTCCGCCCGCGTGCTGGGCTTGACCAGCAGCGTAGGGGCCGATCCGCGCGCCTATTGGGGGGCCTATGGATCGACCAAATCGGCCTTCGACAATATTCTGAGCTGTTATGCACAGGAAGTTGAAAAGCTTGGCGATATTCGTGTTGCGATCATTGATCCGGGCGCCACGCGCACCGACATGCGGGCCAAGGCTTATCCCGGCGAAGATCCGTCATTGGTGAAATCGCCTGACGTCGTGGCAGATCGATTGGTGTCACTGCTTCAGGAAGACTTTCCCACCGGGCACCGCGAGCGCGTGGAAAGCTGACCGGAGCCCTGTCCCCAGAGCGCACAGGGCGCGATTAAATTCGCGGTAACCAATATCCGAAAGAGCGCGGTAACCGCGCCCGGTCAACGTGCGTGAAGCTTGACGCCATGGGCACGCTCCAATCTGTACCCGGGAAACGGCGCATGGAGTCAGGCCAGATACGCTGACTAAGGAATTTTCGTGATGCAAACGACGCAAGATCGGTATCATCTCGCCGCACAGGAAGATCGCTGCGCGCCTCGCACCAAGCTGACCATTCCGGTTACGCTGCGTGCATCGGGCGGGCGCGCCTTCCAAAGCGTGGTGCATGACCTGTCCATCTCAGGCTTTTCAGCCGCATCGATCAACCGCATGCATGAAGGCCAGGTTTGCTGGCTGACACTGCCCGGGCTGGAATCGCTCCAGGCACAAGTGGTGTGGTGGGACAATTGCATAGTCGGCTGCGCCTTCACCGAGCTGCTGAGCCCGATCGTGCATGACAACATCCTGCAACGCTACGCCAACACCGGGATGTATCGCAGCGCTTCATAAGCACCGTTCCCGGATTGAGAAGATCGCCGCCGCTGGCGCTTAGTCAGCTGCGGCGATTTTTCTTACCAACCTGTACCAATCGCCTCGAGCTTCGCTGGTCGCGGTAGGCCAATTGCTGACTGCTGCAACCACAAGGTTCTTCTCCGGAATGATCGTGATCGATTGACCGAATATGCCTTGAGCGCCGTACCCGCCCTCGTAAACCCACCATTGATAGCCGTAGCCAAATCCCGGGCGATCAAAATCGACCAGTGAATCAGCTGCGGTTCCGAACCACCCCTGCGGCACAACACCCTCGCCTCCTTCAAGTGCAAACTGCCCCATACGGGCATAGTCAGCCAGGCGGATCGACAGGCAGCAGCCGCCGATATTGCCGCCGCGCGGGTCAGTCATCCAGAACATGCCGTCTTCAAAGCCGGCCGCATCGACAATCTTGGTCTTGGCATATTCGGCGAGCGGCAGCCCCACCGCATTTTCAACCACGACACCGATCAGATTGGTTTCGCCCGTCTTGTAGACCCACTTTTCGCCTGCAGGTGCTTCGCGCTTCAATCCGCGTAGCTGGGCAACAATCGCATCCGGCCCGTATTCGACGACAAAGCGGTTCATCTGCGCCACGTCGCTTTGCGGATCGGTGTAGTCCTCATTCCATGCCACGCCCGAAGTCATCGTCGCGATCTGCTCAACAGTCACGCCATCATAAGCCGAACCTTTGAGCGCGGGGACATAGCGGGTTACCGGATCATCCATGCTGCTGATAAATCCATCGCGCACGGCAGCGCCCAGCAAGCTAGAGGTAAAGCTTTTCGCGACCGAGAAGCTGGTCCAGCGCTGATCCGGCCCGAAGCCAAGCCGATAGGCTTCGAAGCGCTTCTTCCCGTCCTGCAGCACCATGACACCTGCTGCGTTGGTTTCTTCCATGAAGGCGCGCACCTCTGCAGCGAGAGCCGGGGAGAGCGGCTCACCCTCAGGCAATGCGCGCGGCTCGGCTGGCGGTGCAACCTCGTGACCGGGAAACCATTCCTCCATCTTGCGGAAGCGATCGGCCCGCTGTTCGTCACTCCAGAACAGCACCCGCAATTCTGACGGGTCGCGCTCTGGCGGTGTGACCATTTCTACAGAGCGCGCGGCAACAGGCGTGTTCTCGACCTCGCCTACATAGCCTGCCGAACAACCGCTGAGCGCCAGCGCAGCAGCGGCGCAACCCAAAAACAAACGCATTCTATTCTCCCTTTACCAGTGTCACCTGGTGAACATCGATCGACCCGGCGCGAAAGCCCCCTTCGCAATAGTCGAGGTAGTATCGCCACAAGCCGATAAAGCGATCATCAAATCCAGCAGGCAAACGCCCTTCGCCCACCGCTTCGTCAAATTGCATACGCCATGCCTTGAGCGTTGCCGCATAGTCCAGCCCGAAATCATGCTGGTCGCGCCATTGCAGCCCGCGTTCCTCTGCCAAGCGGCGAAACTCGCTGGTGCGGATCAGCAAGCCGCCCGGAAAGACATAGGCCTGAATGAAATCCGCGCTCTTGGCATAGGCATCAAACAAATCGTCACGCATGGAGATATACTGGATCGCTGCCTTGCCGCCCGGTTTGAGGTTGCGCGCGATGCAGTCCATGAATGTGGGCCAGTATTCGCGCCCCAGCGCCTCGACCATTTCGACGCTGACGATCGCGTCATACTGGCCTGAACAATCGCGATAATCCTGCTTGCGAAACGCTATATCTGCATGCTGGTGCGAGCGCGCCCATGCCAGCTGTTCGTCAGACAGGCTGATGGCTGTCACCCGGCGACCTTGCCGTTGCAAGTGATCTGCTAGCGAGCCCCAGCCGCAACCGATTTCCAGGACTTCGCTGGCCTCGCCAATCCGATTGCTCAACGCCGTCCACTTCGCATGCTGGGCATCTGCGAGCCGATCAGAGCCGGTGAACATGGCCGAGGAATAGGTCATGCTTTCATCAAGCCATTCGGCATAGAAATCATTGCCCAGGTCATAATGCGCGTGGATGTTGCGCGCTGCGCCCTTGCGGCTGTTGCGATTGAGCGCATGCGCTAGCTTGGCCGCGAGCCGGAACGGCCCCTTCGCCCGCGCCGCACCGCCAAGAGTCGCTGCATTGGCGCCGATCAGGGCGAAAAGCGCAACCCGGTCCTCGCTCTGCCACTCGCCCGCTTCCCACGCCTGATACCAGCCGATCGAGCCGCTGACCGCCAGCCGGATAACCGCGCGCCAGTCATTCAGACGCAGATGTGCGTCGAAGCCGGGAGCGCGCCCGCCCAGCACGCGTGCTTCGCCGCCGGGCAATTCCACGCGCAAGCTGCCAGTCACCAATCCACGGTCGAAATTTTTCAGAATCGTATCGATCCCGGGCGCGATGGCTCGCGCAATCCAGCCCGGCGCACGCGCGAAGCGCTCGCCACCGGCGAGCAGCCCGGTCCCGCGTTCGATCCTCTCCGCCTCCATGCCAACCTATCTATGGCTCGCATGGTCGCGGGGCAAGGTCAGTCAGCTGTCTTTCATGTCCCGATACGCGGCGAGCGCACGCTCGCGACCTTGCTTGTGCGCGATGATTTTTGCCGGATAATCCGCAGGCCTGCAGCCATGCTCTTCGGGATCGTGGATGTAGGGCTCGTCCAGATCGGCGAGTTCCGGCACATAGGTGCGGATATAGCCCGCTGCATCGAACTTTTCCGACTGGCTCAGCGGCGCCATGATCCGCACGAACATATTGCTGTCGACACCGGTGCCCGCGACCCACTGCCAATTGGTGGCATTGCTGGCGTAATCGGCATCGACCAGCGTGTCCCAGAACCATTGTTCGCCCACGCGCCAGTCGATCAGCAGATGCTTGATCAGGAAACTGGCAGCGATCATCCGCACGCGGTTGTGCATCCACCCGGTCTGCCACAACTGCCGCATACCGGCATCGACGATGGGATAGCCGGTGCGGCCTTGCTGCCATGCCTTCAGGTCGCGCGCTGCATCCTCTTCCGTATCGGGATCGCGCCATTGGATCGCGTCGAAATCCTCGCGATAATTGTCGAGCGCGTAGCGCGGAAACTGCGCAATCGCGTTTTGCGCGTAATCCCGCCAGATCAGCTCTTTCTCGAAGGTCCTCCAGCCATTTGAGCGCTTGTGCTTCAACGCATGCCAGATCTGTACCGGCGAGATCTCGCCAAAATGCAGATGCGGCGAAAGCTGGCTGGTCTTGTCGATCGAGGGCAGATTGCGATCCTCCTTGTAATCATCAACGTGATCTTCCCACCACTCGAGCCGTTCGTGCGCAGCCGCTTCGCCTACCTGCCAATAGTCGCGCATCCCGCCCGCCCAATCGGGCTGCTTGGGGAGAAGATTCCAGTTGTCCAGCGCGTCGCTTTCAGGCCAATTGTCGGGCGAAGAAAGCGTCTCCGGCTCGGGCAGCGCATCGCGCGGCGGCAGCATCTCCAGCGTCGCCTTGGAGAACGGCGTGTAGATCTTGTACGGCGTGCCTGAGCCAGTCGTCACCGCACCGGGCGGCAGCAGATAATTCGCATCGTAAAGTTGCAGATTGATCCGCTCTTTCAGCTCTCCCTGCGCCTTGCGCCACCACGGCTCGTAATGGCGGTTGGCGTGGACGGTTTCCGCGCCCGTTTCTTCGGTGATCCGGCATAGCTCCTCCACCGCATCGCCTCGACGCAGGATGATCTTGGCATGGCGCTTCGCAAAGCTGTTCTGAAGGCTCTCGAGCGAATGGTGCAGCCACCAGCGCGACGCGCCGCCATAGGCATGGGTCTTTGCCGCTTCGTCATCGAGCACATAGACCGCGATCACCGGTCCAGCCTGCGCCGCGTGATAGAGCGCTGGATTGTCAGCCATGCGCAGATCGCGCCGCAGCCAGACGATTTGAACCTTTGACACTAAGAACCCCGTTCGTGGTGAGCTTGTCGAACCACGTGCCTCATGCACGCACGTCCTTCGACAGGCTCAGGACGAACGGTTCTCTGTGGGGCAACAACGCCCTCACTCGTCCATGGGTTCCGCATCCAATGGCACGCACTCGACATCAGGCAATGCCACTGTGAAGCGATCCCGAGCGCGAGGATCGTAGAAACGCGCATCGCGCAGCAGAACCGAGCCATCGGGTGCCCGCTCGGCAAAGGGTGCGCGCGACCAGAAGAGGAAGGCTTCGGCCTGGGAATTGCCTTTTGCGCTTTTGACCGCATGCTCAAGCGCACACTCGCCGACAGAATTGCCGTCGATCAGCCATTTTCCATCGCGATAAGGTTCGATAACTTCGCGTTGCCATGAAGCTAGCGGCATTGGACTCGCAATCGCTGGCTGACCCGATGCCATTGACGCAACAAGCGAAGAAATTATCGAATTCACAGCAATGTAGACCACGGCGATACCTAGAGCCCATCTTGATGGCGCTTCAAAATCTCCGCCCCGCCCCTCTCGCCGCAGTGAAAACCATGTCGCGAAGCCCATCAGCGCCCATAGCCAAACATCGATGATGAACAGCGTGTCGCCGTAGAACCACTGGCTCGAAAACGGTTCGAGCAAACGAATGCCATAGACATTCAGCCAATCAAGCGCGGGGTGCGTCAGGCAGCCGATCAGGCTCAGTAGATAGAGCCATTTGAAATTGACAGGAT
>JASBTD010000065.1 GCA_030148605.1 Erythrobacter sp. | reverse complement strand
ATCCTGTTGCTGTTCCTCCTGGTGATGAACGGCCTTGCCATCTACCTCCGCAACAAATTCGAGAAGAAGTGGTGACTGTAATCCATCCCAACCTCGAGGCTATCGATGCCAAGATGCGCGCAAAGGACGTTTCCGTCTTTTACAGCGACAAGCAGGCTATCGATAATGTCTCGATCGACATTCCCGCTCGTTTTGTGACAGCGTTCATCGGCCCGTCCGGCTGCGGTAAATCGACCTTTTTGCGTGTATTGAACCGCATGAATGACACGATCCCGACAGCGCGTGTCGAAGGCACGATCGAACTTGACGGGGAAGACATCTACAAGTCCGGCATGGACGTGGTGCAGTTGCGCGCACGCGTGGGCATGGTGTTCCAGAAGCCCAATCCGTTCCCGAAAACAATATACGAAAATATTGCTTACGGTCCGCGCATCCATGGCCTGGCTGAAGGCAAGGACGAGCTTGACGTGGTGGTTGAGCGTTCGCTCACACGTGCGGGGCTGTGGGACGAAGTGAAAGACCGCCTGCAGGATAGCGGCACTGCCCTGTCAGGCGGGCAGCAGCAGCGCCTTTGCATCGCGCGCGCAATTGCAGTCGACCCTGAAGTAATCCTGATGGACGAACCCTGTTCGGCTTTGGACCCGATCGCGACAGCAAAGATCGAAGAACTGATTGCCGAACTGTCTGATCGATATGCTATCGTGATCGTGACACACTCGATGCAGCAGGCAGCGCGCGTCTCGCAGCGCACAGCATTCTTCCACCTTGGCAAGATGGTCGAATACGGCCAGACTTCGGATATCTTTACCAATCCGATCGAGGAACGAACCAAGGATTATATCACAGGGCGGTACGGATAATGGCCGAACATACAGTCAAGGCATTCGATGAAGACATCACCCGCCTGCGCGGTCTGATCGCGGAAATGGGCGGGCTGGCCGAGGTTGCACTCCAGGAAGCGCTCGACGCATTGGTGCGCGGCGATGAAGAACTTGGCGCCAAGATCGTCGCGCGCGACAAGAAGATCGACGCGCTGGAGATGGAAGTCGACAAGCTTGCAGTACGTGTGATCGCGCTGCGTGCACCAATGGCGGACGACTTGCGTGAGGTGATCGCGGCACTCAAGATCGCCGGTGTGGTCGAACGGATCGGCGATTATTCGAAGAACATCGCCAAACGTGTGGGCGACATCGAAGATCGCAAGCGATTCGAACCACTCACCCTGCTTCCCGCCATGGGCGAACTGGCGGCGGAAATGGTGCACGATGTGCTCACGGCATACGCCGCGCGCGATCCGGAGCTGGCGCGCGAGGTGATCGCGGCCGATGCCAAGGTAGACGCATTTTACGACAGCATTTTCCGCTATCTTGTCAGCCACATGGTGGAAAATCCTGCGACCACTTCCAGTGCCGCGCAATTGCTTTTCATTGCTCGCAATATCGAGCGGATCGGCGATCACGCCACCAATGTGGCAGAGATGGTGCACTTTGCAGCGACTGGCGTTTATCCGCCTGATCATGACGACTGACATCAAACTGTCTTGAAAGTGACATAGTGGCGGAGTGAGAACGCACCTTAACGGAGCAAAACGCGACAATGTCTGCTGCAAAACTTCTGCTGGTTGAAGACGACCCTTCGCTTTCGGAGCTGCTGGAATACCGGTTTCAGAACGAAGGCTATGATGTGCGTAGCACAGCGGACGGTGATGAGGCGTTGCTGCTTGCCGCAGAAGAAACGCCTGACCTGGTTATTCTCGACTGGATGATCGAAGGGACCAGCGGAATCGAAGTCTGCCGCCGGTTGCGTCGTGACAAGCAGACAGCGCATGTTCCGATCATCATGCTCACTGCACGCGAGGATGAAGATGACCGCGTGCGTGGGCTTGATACAGGCGCCGATGATTACCTGACCAAGCCTTTCAGTCCGCGAGAGCTCCTTGCTCGTGTATCCGCTGTGATGCGGCGTATCCGCCCTGCACTTGCGGGGGAAACGATAACGGTGGGGGACATCACTTTGGATCCTGTCGGCCACCGTGTGCTGCGGCGGGGCCAGACCCTGAAGCTTGGCCCGACCGAATATCGCCTGCTCAAGTTCTTCATGGAAAGCCCGGGGCGCGTGTTCAATCGAGGGCAATTGCTTGACGGCGTGTGGGGCACAGAAAGCGATATTGAACTGCGCACGGTCGATGTGCATATCCGCCGTTTGCGCAAGGCAATCGAGATCGAAGGGGCGAAGGATCCGGTGCGGACCGTGCGCTCTGCCGGCTATTCCTTCGAAGCGGTTTAAGCCTGCGGTTCAATGAAAGTCGCGTGACTTGGGCAGGATCCGCAAATTGCGCGGATGCCCCCTGACAGGCGGCGGCCGTTCTCCGTGCAAATCACGCGGTTTGGCAGTCAGTGCTTTGCGGGTCTGCAACGGGCTCGCGACATGATCCGCCCGCGCAACAGGTGAGGCTAGCAAGTCATCCGCCAAGCCATACAGCGCGTCAGTCGCATCGGTCAGGTGATGCGCGATCACATGGATCACTTCGTCATCATATTCGACGCGCCCGCGCACTTCCATCAGCCGCGCGCCCATGATCACGCGGCGTTGTTTTTCCATGACATCAGGCCAGACGACGAGGTTCGCCACCCCGGTCTCATCTTCCAGCGTAATGAAGCACACACCCTTGGCTGAACCGGGCCGCTGGCGGATCAGCACTAGCCCGGCGATCTGCACCATGGAGCGGAACTTGCGCTCCCTCAGCTCGCTTGCACGGACGAAACCGCGTTCCGCCAAACTTGCGCGCAGGAAAGCCAGCGGGTGCGCCTTCAGGCTAAGCCGCGTGGTCTGATAGTCATTCACGACTTCTTCGCTGAGCGGCATTTGCGGCAGGTGTGTACGCGCCTTTTCAGCGCCCTCGTCGCGCTCGGCTGCAGCCTGGAACAATGGCAGATCAGGTGCCGCGATCAGGCTGCGCGCATCCCACAGGGCCTGCCGCCGTGAAAGCCCCAAGGAAGTGAAGCAGTCCGCGCTTGCAAGCCGTTCTATATGCGCGGGGCTGAGCCCTGCCCGCTCGCGCAGCTCGGCCACATCCTTGAATGCGCCACCTTCGACGCGTGCGGCCACGATCCTAGCTGCAACATGTTCGGGCAGGCCATCAACCTGGCGCAGGCCAAGCCGCAGGGCGATGTGGCCCACCTCCTCCAGCCTATTATCCCACATGGAGTGGTTCACATCCGCCGGGAGCACCTCGACTCCGTGCTCGCGCGCGTCGCGCACGATCTGCGCGGGTGCATAGAACCCCATCGGCTGCGAATTGAGCAGTGCGCAGGCAAAAGCAGCAGGGAAATGGCATTTGAGCCAGCTACTGACATAAACCAGATGCGCGAAGCTGGCCGCATGGCTTTCAGGAAAACCATATTCGCCAAAGCCCTTGATCTGGTTGAAACAGCGCTCGGCGAAATCGGGATCATAGCCGCGCGCGACCATCCGCCCCACCATCATGTCTTCCAGTTCATGCACCATCCCGCGCGAACGGAAAGTCGCCATCGCCTTCCTCAGCCGGTTCGCTTCGAGCGACGAGAACTTTGCGGCATCAAGCGCGATTTTCATCGCCTGTTCCTGGAAGATCGGCACGCCCAGCGTGCGCGCGAGGATACTGGAAAGCTCGTCAGGCGGGCCGTGCTCGGGCGCAGGTGCCGGAATCTGTACCGGTTCTGCCCCGCGCCGACGTTTGAGATAGGGATGCACCATATCGCCCTGGATCGGCCCGGGCCGCACAATCGCGACCTGGATCACAAGGTCATAGAACTCACGCGGTCGCAGGCGCGGCAGCATGTTCATCTGCGCGCGGCTTTCCACCTGGAACACACCCAGTGAATCCCCTCGCCGCAGCATGGTGTAAGTCTCCGGATCCTCGCGCGGCACGCTCGCCAGCGTCAGTTCGCGGCCATGATGCACATCGAGCAGGTCAAAGCACTTCTTGATGCAGGTAAGCATCCCCAGCGCCAGCACATCGACTTTCAGGATGCCCAGCGCTTCGATGTCATCCTTGTCCCATTCGATGAAGCTGCGATCGGGCATGGCTCCATTGCCGATCGGCACCGTCTCGGTAAGCGCGCCTTCGGTAAGGATGAACCCGCCGACATGCTGCGAAAGGTGGCGCGGCATGCCGATCATCTGTTCAGCCAGTTTGATCACCCGCTTCAGATGCGGGTCGCGCACATCCATACCGGTTTCCTGGACGTGCTTTTCCGCAATCTCGCGCCCGTAGCTGCCCCACACGGTGCGTGCGAGGGCACTGGTGACATCTTCCGATAGCCCCATCGCCTTACCCACTTCGCGGATCGCCATGCGCGGGCGGTAATGGATCACTGTCGCAGTCAGGCCAGCCCGGTGGCGACCATATTTGCGATAGATATACTGGATCACTTCCTCGCGCCGCTCGTGCTCGAAATCGACGTCGATATCGGGCGGTTCCTTGCGCTCTTCGGAGATGAAGCGATCGAACAGCAACTGATGCTTGGCCGGGTCGACGCTGGTGATCTCGAGGCAATAGCAGACCGCGCTATTCGCCGCGCTGCCACGCCCCTGGCACAGGATCGGCGGATCAACGCTGCGCGCGTAATCAACGATATCCTTGATGGTGAGGAAGTAGCGCGCCAGATCGAGCTTGCCGACCAGCGCCAGCTCGCGCTTCAGCGTATCACGCACGCTGCCCGGCACGCCTTCGGGGTATCGTCGCTCAGCCCCCTTCCATGTCTCGCTTTCGAGATACTGCTGCGGCGTCATGCCATCCGGGTAAATCTCTTCCGGATATTCATAGCGCAATTCGTCGAGGCTGAACCGGCAGGCATCGGCAATCTCGCGCGCAGCGGCAATCGCATGCGGCCAGCGTGCAAACAGCATCTGCATCTCTTGCGGGCTTTTGAAGTGCCGTTCGGCATTGGCCGCCAGAAGATGTCCGGCTTCGGCCACCCTGGTCTTGTGCCGGATTGCCGTCATCACATCCTGCAGCGGACGTTTGTCAGGCGTCGCATAGTGCACATCATTGGTTGCAAGCAGTTGCAATCCGTTGGCCTTGGCCATCGCATCGAGCCGCTCGATCCGCGCGACGTCATCACCCCGGTAAAGGTAGCTTGCGGCGATATGCTTCAGCGATTGCAAGCCTGTGGCTAGATGGGAAAGTAGTTCGGTAAAGCGACCAGTTACAGTTTCAGAGGGCACGCTGCCGTCAAGCAAGACGACATTGCTCGCCCAGGCCGGTATAGTGAAGCGCGCCTCCAGATCATCTGGCGGTATCAGGATCAGCTGCACATCTTCGCTATGCTCAGCGAGCATGCTAAGCGAAATTTCGCACACACCCTTGTCTTGCCATTCGCCCTCCAGCGTCTGCATGCGCCCAGTGCTGATCAGCCGGCATAACCGCCCATAAGCCGCGCGATCCCTGGGGTAAGCGAGGAAGGCCAAGCCCTCGACCGTCTCGATCCGTGTGCCGATAACGGGTCGCAGCTTGAGCGCCTTGGCCTCGGTGTGGATGCGCACCACCCCAGCCATGGAATTGGCATCGGCAATCCCGATCGCATCATAGCCGAGCGCGCGGGCATGACTGACCAGATCCACCGCATCGGAGGCTCCGCGCAGGAAGCTGAAGCAGCTCACCAGCCCCAGCTCCACCAACGCTGCGCGCGCTGGTGGCTCCAGCATGTCAGGATCGATCTCGATCCGGCGTTTGGCAGGTGTCAGCGGTGCATCAGGCATGGTTCACAGGTTCAGCGAGGACTTCTCTCGAACCCATGTTCACTATATGTTCTTGCGCCTACCTTCAATAGGAGACGTTCTTGTATTGCTGGGCAAGTTTGCGCCCCTTCTCCCGCTCTTCCAGTCGGCGAAGGCGCTCCTTGTGAAGGTGATCGACAATGGCCGGATGCATCTTGCCTTCAAAAGCCACCCCGGCATGCTTGCCATCGACCCATACGAATCGCCCGACTGGAGTATGGACCCCGTCTATCCGCAACAGGATATTCTCGCCCACCTCGGCAAAGCCGGGGCTGCCTTTGACCTTGCAACCTCCCTCCGACACATCGAGAATCTCGACGAATATCGGACGTGAGCGAGAGCGCCCCTTAACCAACATTTCAAGGGGCTTGCGCTCGGCAGAACGGGTGGATTCAACCTTTTTCATGCAAAGAGGTATCGCACAAAAGCGTAAATAAATGTCTATTGGTGATTTCCATTATTTTGTAGTGACTTGGGCGTTAACCAAGCTGTCTAACCAAAAATCCCGTGCAAGTACCAGAGCGGCAAATCGCCTCTCCCATCCCCTGCAATCCCGTGGCGATAAATCCAGTATCGCCGCCCCTTTTCATCTTCGATCCGATAGTAATCGCGCAGCCGCGCAGTCGAGCGTTCGCGCCACCATTCCGGTGCAATCCGCTCCGGCCCCTCAACCCGCTTCACTTCATGCACTTCACCGCGCCAGCGAAATGCCTTGGGATAACCGTCAGGCGTTGCGTAGAGCACGCTTATCACTTCAGGCCGGTCGAGAAGTTTGAGCGGGCGTTTTTGTCCAGCCTCATGGCTGGAAGCGGCACCGGCCCACTCCCCCTCCCAGCCACCCATTAGAGTATCCCTAGGATATGGGTGGCTGGGAGGGGGAGTGGGCTGGCACCGTAAGCCATCGACGGATGTCGATGGCGCACCCGACAAGAACTGCCAGCGCTGCGCACGCTCGGGCAAATGGCTGACATGCGGCACCGGGCGCTGCACAGCCTGCTTGCCAAGCCGCACAGTCAAGCGGTCAATACAAGCGCTGAGTGACGTGCCATGCTCCTCCGCTGCGCTTTCGATGTCGCGCTGATCAAGCGCAAGCGGTTCTGCCCAGCTTGCGCGCAGGCGCAGCAATTCGATCCCGAAGCCTGCGTCGACATCGTCCAGCTTGGCGGAAAACAACCGGCAGATATGTGCCGGATCGCGGGTCGATGCAGAAAGCTCGAGCGCGCGGACCAGCACTTCACCATCGACCCGCCACATGGCAAGTTCAAGCCGCCGTGCTCCTTGCCCCTTCCCCTCCAGTTCGCGCGCCATGTCTGCCGCCAGATCGCGCAGCACCTGATCAAGCAACTCGCGGTGACGGATCGGTTCCATCAACCGTCGCTCGACCAGCGGGATGTCTTGCGGGATGACCGGCAGCAGCGGTTCAGGCACACGGCCGAGCAACTGGTCGATCCGCACCAGCGGGTTCGATGCAGGCGATTTGCGATTGCGGAACCGGCGCTGCAAGGCATCGCGCCCCACCCCGCCAAGATCGCTCAAGCGTTTGAGCCCGAGCCGCCTGAGCACTGTCAGCACATCAGGATCGAGCCGCAGCGCCGCCACCGGCAATTCAGCCAGACGCATGGTTGCATCTTCTTCAGGTGCGAGGATCGCGTGCGCCGACCCGTAATGCGCCAGCGCCCAGGCCGCACCCGCTGTAGGCGCAATCGCCATCCTTGCGGACAGATCACGCGCCGCAAAAGCGCGCTGTGCATCGGCAATCAAGCGCCGCTCACTACCGAACAGATGCGCCACCGCTGTGACATCGACGATCAGCCCGTCAGGCGGATCAAGCGCGCTCCACGGCCCCCAGCGCCGCGCCCATAGCGCCAGTTTCTCCAGCAAAGCCAGATCGCCTGCGGGATCAGCCGGGGCTGTCTGTATCTCCGGGCAAAGCGTGCGTGCATCCGCCAGCATCATGCCGGAGCGCGCGCCAGCCAATCGCCCTGCCTCATTAGCCGCCGCGATGCGCGGACCATGTGCAGTCTCGCTGATCAGGACAGTGGGCGCTGCATCCGCCCCTTGGCCGCGTAGGGTACCGTTAGAGAGCCGCCAGCGATCGACCGCCAGCTGCGCGAGCCAGATCGACATGATCCGGCGGGGTGGGCTTTTCAGGGCTGCTGTGTGGTCGAGCGGCGATGAGACTGTTGCCGTCATCGCTCAAGCTCCATTCTCCGGGTGGGTGCGAGCGCGCGCGGAAGAGCTCCGCACGCCATGTCGGACGACCGGGCGCTTCGACATTCCAGCGCGGCGCAGACGATGGCGCAGACACCACTTTCCAACGCATCCGGGCAGATGAAAGGTCATGCTGCGCATCAAGCCGCACCAGCCATAATGGCACGCCGTGCTTTTCTGCGGCCAGGCTAAGCCGCCGCGATGCAGTGAAATTGAGCCCCCGTGGATTGCCGGCGATCTCTCCCAGAACGAAGGCAAGGTCTCGGCAGCGCAACCCCTCTTCCAACGCGAACAGGGCATCTTCTGGCGATCCGGCTTCGACATGGATCAGCCGATGATGCAGTTCTGGTGGAAGCCCATGGACATAGGGCCGCCCGGTCAGGCGTAGGGCAGACCTGTCCTGCACCCACAAGATCTGGCGGCGATCCTCTTGCGCAGGTGCCATATCCCTGGCCGCCACCTTCATGGCATCGCGCGCCAATGCCAGCGCGAGCCCTGCCCCGCTGGCCTCATCGCTGCTCGCGAAGATCTCGCTATGCCGAGGTGCGGCAAGCCCGGGTTTCCAGTGCGGCAGGCGCGTGCGGACCAGCGCCGCTGCACTTGCAGTCATGGTGCTGGCTGGCGGCATTTGCGGCGCGGCATTGGCAGTGTGGGACATAACAGAACGACTCATATGTTCTTATTATGTTCCATTCATCCAGGATTCGCAATCGCTTTCACACTCTGTCGATCCTCAGCGTCGCCCGCTCGTTATCTCGGAACCAAATCCCTGTAAAAACATTGATTTAATGTATGAAAGGAGAAAACAGACTTAATGTCTAACACTCAAAACAACCAAACCGAACTCAAACAGAAATTCTGGCGCAACCTGTCGACCTCACCATTCCTTTTCCTGCAACGGAATGATGATCCGCACAGCGCCGTGCCCATGACCGCACAGCTCGACAAGGAAGCTGACGGCGCCATCTGGTTCTTCACAACCAAGGACAGCGACCTCGCCAAACTGGGCGATGTGACTGCAACCTTCATGGCGAAGGGTCACGACCTGTTCGCCCGCTTTGAAGGGCGCCTTCAAGTCGAGACCGATCAAGGTAAATTCGAGCAATTCTGGAACAACTTCGTGAAGGCCTGGTATGATGGCGGCAAGGAAGACCCCAACCTGCTGTTCCTGCGAATGGATCTGGGCGATGCCGAGATCTGGAACGGTGACCTGAGCCTGGCAACCACAGCGAAGATGATGCTGGGCAAGAATGTGCGCGAAGACGTGCAGGACAAACAGTTAGAGACAACGCTCTAAACTAACGTCCCCAACGCAAAAGGGCTGCCTCCCCAAGGACGCAGCCCTTTACTTTGCTCAAGTCAAAGGTCAGCCGAACAAGCCGACCAGCAGGATTACAGTCAGCGCAACCGGACAGACGAAGCGGACAAGCACGCGCCACGTCTGGTGCAATACGCCATCCAGACCGTTCTCATCATCGATCAGCTTCGCATCGGCGATCCAGCCTACGAAAATGCAAGTCAGGATAGCCCCGATCGGCATGAACAGCTTGGCTGTCACACCATCTAGGGCATCGAAGAAATTCGCTTCGGCAAAGGTAGGGATGAAACCGAGCGGGCGGAATTCGGCAATCTCATTGAATGAGAGTGAAGACAAGACACCCAGCACCGCTGCGCCCAGGCCGACGATCAGAGTCGCCACGGGGCGACTGAAGCTGAATTTCTCGAACACATAGGCTGTCGGCGCTTCAAGCAACGAAACCGAGCTGGTCAATGCCGCAAAGAAAACCATCACAAAGAATGCAAGCCCGATCAGCGACCCGAACGGCATCGCCTGAAACGCGATCGGCAGGGATTGGAACATCAGGCCCGGCCCTACGCTTGCGGACAGGCCTGCTGCGAAGACAATCGGAAAGATCGCCAAGCCAGCCAGCATCGCCACAGCCGTGTCAGCACCTGCGATAATGCCAGAAGTTTCCGCAAGATTCGTATCCCGATTTGCGTATGCGCCATAGGTCATCATGCCAGCCACACCCAGTGACAGGGAAAAGAACGCCTGACCGACGGCGGCCAGCATCACTTCACCGGTCAGCTTCGAGAAGTCGAACGTGAAGAGATAAGCGACCGCGTCGCTGAAATTGCCGGTAAAAGCGCCGTAAATGGTGATACCGAGGAACAGCACGAAAAACAGCGGCATCAGATAGACCGCCACCCATTCGATCCCGCTGGCGATCCCGCGAGCCACGAAGAACATGGTCACCGCAAGGAAACCTAGGTTGAGGCCTACCATCAACCCGCCATTCCCGAACAGCCCGGGAAGCAGCCCTTCGATATCTGATGCAGCGCGCCCTTCGAATGCGCCGCCGGAAAGCCCGGTCTGGAACAGATCGCTCACAAAGACACCGATGTAATAGACGACCCATCCGCCGACTACGCAGTAGAAACTGAGGATCAAAAAGGCCGCGAAAACGCCCATGGACGCAAGGATGCTCCAGCCTTCTGAAGCTTTGGAGTCACGCGCAACGCGCCGCACGCTTTCAGGCGCATTGGCTTGACCGTGCCGCCCGATCAACACTTCCGACAGAAGCACCGGCAAACCGATCAGCAGCACGCAGAAGATGTAGAACAGCACGAATGCGCCGCCGCCATTTTCGCCCGCTTCCGCCGGGAAGCGCCACATATTGCCCAGACCGACTGCCGAACCAACTGCCGCCAGAATGAATGCCGTACGCGATGACCAGTTCTCGTGGCCTGTACCTGCTGCTGCCATGACTAGTAGACTATCCTCTTCCGTCTTCCCGTGACGTATGTTGCGCGGGTATTGCCGTTATTTTGCTTCACAGTCGAGCAACTATTTGCGCAAATCCCCTGCTCCGCTAAAAGCGCGCCATGTCTACCACCTTCCAGCTCGACACCAGCACAAGCCGTGCGAACCCTACGCCAAAGCCGCGCAAGCGTTTGACGGTCCCGAAAATCCGGGATCACAAGAAGGATGGCCAGACCAAGGAACCGCTGGTGATGCTAACGGCGTACACCGCGCGGCAGGCACAGCTGCTTGACGCGCATTGCGACATCCTGCTGGTCGGAGATTCGCTGGGTCAGGTGATTTACGGTCTCGATTCAACCCTGCCGGTAACACTCGACATGATGATTGCGCATGGCGCCGCGGTTGTTCGCGGCAGTTACCACAGCGTGGTCGTAGTCGACCTGCCCTTCGGCGCATACGAAGGATCAAAGGAACAAGCTTTCGAGACAGCCAGCAGAGTAATGGCAGAGACCGGCTGCGCTGCGGTGAAGCTGGAAGGCGGGCAGGCGATGGCGGAAACGATCGATTTCCTGACCAATCGCGGAATTCCGGTGATGGGCCATGTCGGCCTCACGCCCCAGGCGGTCAATGTACTGGGCGGCTATGCAGCACGCGGACGGTCCCAGCAGGAGCATGACAAGATCATTGCAGATGGTGAGGCAGTGCAAAATGCGGGCGCTTTCTCCGTTGTCGCAGAAGGCGTGATCGAGCCGATAGCTATTTCGCTCACCAAGTCGCTCGAAATACCCGTCATCGGCATCGGCGCGTCAGCTCAATGCGATGGCCAGGTACTGGTCACCGAAGACATGCTGGGCATGTTCGAGCGTGTCCCCCGCTTCGTGAAAAAGTATGAAGACATCGCGGGGATCATCGAGAAGACCGTTGCGCAATATGCCGAAGAAGTTCGCGCGAGGACTTTCCCGACCGAAGACCAAACCTATCAGCCCAAGGCCTGAACGCGACTATGCAAACCCTGCTTCGATATTACAGCTTCTCGCTGGCTTTTTCGGCGGTCTGCCTTGGACTGGCGGTGTGGTATGGCTGGGCCAGCACCGGCAACATTGCTGCGACGCTGGGCATATTGTGGATCGTTTTCGTCCTTTCGATTCTGGAAGTCTCGCTCAGCTTCGATAATGCAGTCGTCAATGCAACTGTGCTGCGCAATATGGACCCGGTCTGGCAGCGGCGCTTCCTTACATGGGGTATCCTGATCGCGGTCTTCGGTATGCGGATCATCTTCCCGATTGCGATTGTCGCCATCGCCGCGCAGCTTGGCCCGATTGATGCGATCAACCTGTCGCTCAACGATCCTGAGGAATACGAACGAATTGTATCCGCTGCACATGTCGGTATCGCCGGATTTGGCGGGGCTTTCCTTGCCATGGTCGGGCTGACTTTCTTCTTCGAGGAAGACAAGGAGATCCACTGGATCGCTGTGCTTGAGCGCAACATCAACCGTTTCTCGAGCGTTCCCGCGATTGAAATCGGGCTGGTGCTAAGCGTGATCTACGGCGTTTCGACCATGCTCTCGCCTGATGACGCGATCACGTTCCTCACCGCCGGTATTCTTGGCCTTGTTACCTATATCGGCGTGCAGGCCATTGCGGCGCTGCTTGAAGAACACGAAGCCAAGAAACGCGCTGCAGGCATCGTCGTGAAATCGGGCCTGGGCGGATTTCTTTACCTTGAAGTGCTCGATGCCAGCTTCAGCTTTGACGGTGTGATCGGAGCCTTCGCTTTGTCGAACAATATGGTGATCATCGCGCTTGGCTTGTCAGTTGGCGCGATCTTTGTTCGTTCGATCACGATCCATCTGGTGCAAACAGGCACGCTGGCGCAATACCGCTACCTCGAGCACGGGGCCTTCTGGGCAATTATCGTGCTGGGGGGGATCATGCTGTTTTCCGCCAAGTTCCATATCCCCGAGACCATCACCGGATTGATTGGAGCGACCTTGATCGGTCTCAGCTTCTGGTGGTCGGTGCGGCACAACCGGCGCGAGGGTTCCGAAACAATCGATCTCAATTCTGCGTCGCAAGACGGGTAGCGATCGGCGCTGCCATCACGAGCTGCAGCAAGTGATATAGCAAGAGCGGCGCGATCACGAAGCCGGCCACATCCGGCGCAAACAGGATGGCCGCAAGCGGAGCGCCAATCGCGACGCTTTTCTGAGCTCCGGCGAAAAGGAATGCCTTGCGATCAGCGACAGCGTATCCCAACAGCCCGCTCGCGAGCCATGCTACCACATGTGACATGACAAGGAACGTGATCGTTATACCAAGCAGCCAAACCCAACTGCGCGCATCGAACATTTGCAAAAGTCCTTGCTCGACCGCACCCGACATGGCGACATAGACCGCAACTCCGATCACGATCCGGTCAAGCCAGACGATCTTGTCCTTGCGTTGGATCACCCAGCCACGGGTCCATCGTTGCAACAACTGCCCGATCACAAACGGCAGGATCAGGATTGCACCAATCCGGATGATCGCATCATTGCCGACATTGACAGTTTCCGTGCCAGCTAGCAGCGCGAACAATGGTGCCGTCACGAACACACCGGCAATGTTGATCAGCGCTGCTCCCACCACCGCTAGAGCGATATTGCCACCTGCAAGCGTGGTGTAGGATGTAGCTGACTGGATCGTGGAGGGCAGCGTGCCGAGGTAAAGGAA
Source organism: Erythrobacter sp. (assembly GCA_030148605.1). GTDB lineage: Bacteria > Pseudomonadota > Alphaproteobacteria > Sphingomonadales > Sphingomonadaceae > Erythrobacter. Next base: position 25,684 of record JASBTD010000065.1, on the reverse strand, counting down.
ACCCAGGGCAACCAAAGGCGGCAGATACCCATCCGCAAGTCTGGCAAACCCAATTCCGCCCATTGCCATCGCACCGAACACAAACAGCATCAGTGGCGCGAAATATCGCCAGTTTGCGATCCCACTCGCGATCTCGCCGCGTGCGATCCGCATTCCATTGACTAGGAACAGAGCAAAAATGCCCACGCTTGAGATCATACGCGCGGTGTCACGAAGCTCGCCGATCGCCGGCACGATAAGCGCCAGCATGGTCGCGACCAGCAACACAGCAATCATCGGATCAGCCAGAAGGGCAAATAGCTTGCGCATGCGTTAGCCCTGCCCTTGCCGAGCGAGCTTGTCGAGAGAAGGCTCTTCCCCGATCAGGCTGATAGGTCGTAATGTTTGAGCAGATCGTAAAGCGTCGGGCGACTGATCCCCAGCATCTTCGCAGTGTTGGAAATATTACCTTCGCTGCGCGCCAGCGCATGGCGAATTACGCGGCGATCTGCTTCTTCGCGTGCGGTCTTGATATTGAGCACACCGTCGCGATCCTCGCCGCTTTCCTGCAGGTCCAGATCGCCCGCGCCCACCAGTTTGCCGTCGGTCATGATCACCGCGCGTTTGACCCGGTTTTCCAGCTCGCGGACGTTGCCAGGCCAATCATGCGCATCGATTGCTGCCAGTGCATCAGGCGCGAAGCCCGTCACCTGCGGGTTCATCTCGTTCGCGAACCGTTTGAGGAAAGCCTTGGCCAACAGCGTGGGATCACCATGGCGTTCAGCCAGCGTCGGGATCTTCACGACAATCTCAGCCAGGCGATAATACAAGTCTTCGCGGAAAGTCCCGGTATTGCACATCGCCTCCAGGTCCTGATGCGTCGCGCAAACAATGCGGGTGTCGACTTCAATCGCCTTGCGTCCGCCAATCCGCTCGATCGTGCGTTCTTGCAGGAAACGCAGCAGCTTCACCTGCAAAGGCAGCGGAATGTCTCCCACTTCATCAAGGAAAAGCGTGCCCCCGGCTGCGTTCTCGATCTTGCCTTCGGTGGTCTTGACCGCGCCGGTGAAGGCGCCTTTCTCGTGCCCGAACAGCTCGCTTTCCAGCAAGTTTTCCGGAATGGCCGCACAATTGATCGCAACAAAGGGCCCATCCTTGCGATCGCTCGCCTGATGGAGCCCTTTTGCAAGCAATTCCTTGCCTGTGCCGCTCGCGCCAAGCAGCATCACGGAAACGCTGGTCTTGGCAACGCGCTCAATCGTACGCGCAACCTTGACCATTTCAGGCGCGGCAGTGATCATTCCACCCAACACACGGTTGTCATCACCGCTCTGCGCCTTGAGCTTGCGGTTTTCCGCTTCGATTTCGTGCAGGTTGAACGCGCGGCGAACGATCAGGCCAAGCGCTTCGATATCAACCGGCTTTTGGTAGAAATCATAGGCACCGCGCGCAATCGCATCGAGCGCGCTTTCACGGGCACCATGGCCCGATGCCACAATCACCTTTGTGTCCGGCTTCAATTCCATGATCGCATCAAGCACGGCGAAACCTTCGCTGGTACCATCGGGATCAGGCGGCAGTCCCAGATCAAGGGTGACGACCGCAGGCTCAACCTGACGCAGAGCCGCAATTGCGCTCTCGCGATCCGTTGCCGGCACAACCTCGAAATCATCATAGGCCCATTTGAGCTGCGCCTGCAGGCCCTCATCGTCCTCGACAACCAGCAATGCGGGTTTCTTGTCGGCCATCACGCCACCTCGCTTTCAATCACATTGTCTCGTGCCAGCATTTCAGCAGCCGCAGCCAAAGGCAGGCTGATAATGAAACGCGTGCCCAATCCCTCTCTGCTCTCGACATTGAGCCTGCCGCCCATCGCGCGCACCAATTCGCGTGCTTCGAACGCGCCGATGCCAAAACCACCCTCTTTCGAAGAGACGAACGGCTTGAACAGGCCGTTGCGGATAAACTCAGGTGCCATGCCCGATCCGCTGTCGATCACTTCGATGCGGCCATTCAAACCGTCGCTGAATACATCCAGGTAGATCGGCGCATCATTGGCGCTGGCATCGATCGCATTCTGGATCAGATGTTGCAGCGCCTGCTCGATTGCTTCTGTGTTGCCGCGAACCATGCAGCTTTCATTGCGCGTCAGCTTGACCGGATGCAGCGGTGCAAAGCGGTGCACCATCGCCTTCGCGATGGCACCAAGCTCGATCTCACCGGTTTGCTCGACCTTGCCTGAACCATAGCGGCCAAGCCGCGCCAACAGCGTGTGCAGCTTGTCCGCGCTGTTGCGCAATGTGATCAACATGTCTGCGCGGAAATCGGGGTTCTCCGCGTGTTTCTCGGCATTGCGGGCAAGCAAGGTCAGCTGGCTGGCGAGGTTCTTGATATCATGCATGACGAAGGCAATCCGCCGGTTGAACTCGTCGAAGCGTGCGGCTTCCATCAATGCTTGCTGGCCAGATTGCTCAGCCAGATAGCTCGCAAGTTGCTGCCCCGCGGCGCGCAGCAAATCGAAATCTTCCCAATCAAGCGGACGGGCAACGGGTGGCCGTGCAAGCACCACGACGCCGACCAAGCGCTCGAAATGGATAAGAGGAATGACAGCCCAGGCATCAGGCGAGGCTTTCAGCCAATCCGGCAATGCCCGGCTGGCATTTTCATTGGCCTTGCCCGCACGCAAGCTGTCCAGATCGTAAATGAATTCGCTACGCTCAAGCTCGCCGGCAAGATGATAGTCTGCGGCTGGCGAAGGCACCTCAAGGTCTGGCCAACCCCAGCGGGCAACCAGTTCAAGTTCGGCCTCTTCATTGGGAGCAAGCAGCAGGCCGGCCGGGCTGTCAGTCATGTCAGCCATCGCTTTGACTGCGCGTTCCTGCAGGCTACCTTGTTCCGGCCCTGCGCGCCCGATGGTGGCGGTAAAGCGCATCCATTCGGCACGATAATCGTAGCGGTGGCGAAACAGGTGCTTTGCCAGCATCACGCGCAGCCAGGCCCTTGCACTCGCAGAGGGGATCCAGATGATCGCGGCGACACTTGCCGCAACGATAAAGCCAACCTGCGTCACGCGAGCCAGATCACCACCCAGCAAGGCGAGCGACTGAGTAATGATCACCATCGCCACCAGATAGGCACCAATCAGGAAGAGCGAGAGGCTGCGGAATGCGACTGCGCGTGACGGGCTGAACTGCAACCCTGCGCTGGCGGCGCGACTTCCCATCGCAAGCACCACCATCAAAAGGCCAGTTACCGGTCCGCGCAATGCCAGCAGCAAGTCCGGCGGCTGAGCGCTGAGATAGGCCACAGTGTGCAGGTTGAGATCATATAGCCAGATGCCGGCTAGCGCGATCGCGCTCCACCTGAGCAGCTGGCGTGAAATCGCAGCTGCACCACCATAAAGATTGTGCAGCAATACCAGCGCGCCAATCGTGACCAGCAGATGCAGGATCGCTGATATCTGTGTCGTCAGAACAGCCAGATCGCTTGTTTCTGAAACACGGCTGGCGATGAGCAACAGCAAAGGCTGGAACAGCTCGACGAGGAAAAGCGTGATTGCGAGCGGGCGGATCGGCTTCAGGCTCTCGTCGCGCCCATCATTCGCAAACAAGCGAAGCAGGAGATAGATCAGCGCGAGATTCCGCGCCGATTCCGCCAATTCTGCCGCGATCGATACCGGCGTGAGAGCAGCTGCCAAAACCGCCCAAAGCCCGGTCATAAGCATTGCAACTATCGCCGCTCCGCGATCAAGCCGATGGGGATCGCCTTTGCGAAACACCCAGAAGGCCGCCGCGACGCAGGCTACCGCTCCCGCCAAGGTGCCGAATTGGGAAATGGTCGCAAGGATAGGGTTCGTAGCGAGCGCCATCAGGGAGCACCTGAGAGTAAGACAGGCACGCCTTCAGACCGCGCGACCAGGCCGCTGGAAGTGACAAATTGTGCCAGTTTGCAATTCACGTCGCACGCGCCTCGATCTGTCTGTCGAAACGGATTTACGCGCCAGAAGTGAAATGTCGGTAAATTTTACAGTCAGGCGCGAAGTGCAGGTTTTTAGCGGGTTACGAAGGTTACAGGCCGGTTAAACTCGCTTCAGTCCAGCAGCGCTCGCTAGCGTATCGGATTGAATTCAAACGGTGTCACGCCACGCGCCAGCCTGTCCACCTGCAATGGTGCGCCGCTTGGCGGCAAAGATCGCTGCCTGCATCCTTCACGATAGCAACGCGCGCAGCCAAGGCCGATCGGCTCTGCGTCCTCACGCTCCAACGAATAGCCCTTCGCCGCTGTCAGCTGTGATCCGAAGCGCGCCTCAACCCCCAAAACAATGACAAATCGCGCGCTGTCGCTGGCACCGATCGCATCGACTGTTCGGGCAAGCGTGATCCAGTGTGCCGGCCCCGAATCTGCCCCTTCCACCACAACCGGTTGCACGCACAATTCGCCGCGCCGTTCGAAAGCCGTATGCGCGACCCACAAGGGGCATGTCGCATCGCTCTCCAGCAAGGTTGCACCGCTTGCGCCCGAGAACCGCTTTGAGAACTGTCCAGACCGATCAAGTCGCGCCATGAAGAATGGCAAGCCGCGCTGGCCGACCCGCTGAAGTGTGGTCAAACGATGTGCCAATTGCTCGAAACTGACGCCGAAGCGTCGCTGCAGTACCGTAAAGTCATATCCGGTCTGCTCGCATGCCCGCAAAAAACGACCGTAAGGCATCAGCAGCGCCGCCGCGAAATATGCCGTCACATGGCGCTCGAATAATTGCCGTGCTGCGATGTCATCAAACTGCGCACCGGCAACGAGGTTGGAGATAGCCTCGCGCTGTTCAAGGGTGACCAATTGCGCCGCAATCTGGAAATTGCGAGAAGATCGGTCCAGCATTTCGGAAAGCTGCAACTGCCGTGCGTGCAAGTCTAGTCGCCGCAGTGCGTCGGGCATCACATCCAACGGCAACACGCGAACGCTCAGTTGATGCCGCTCTCGCAGCCTCTCGGTAAGCGCTGCGCCGAGATCGCTGTTCGATAGACGCAGTTCATCGGCAAGTTGCTCCGCCGCGCTGTCCAGATCTGCAAAATGGTTGCGCCAGCGCTCGATCTCGCGACGCGATGCCATCAGGCTGTCATTGACACCTCCGCTGTCCTGGCCGGAACGGTCGTACAGCCGCGCGAATGCGGCGGCAGCCTGAGGCGCCGAATTGAGCCATTCGCTGACCTCTTCCCGGTCTATATTCAGATCAGCAAAGCGCTCATCAGCCAATCTTCGGGCAAGCCCATCGATCCCGCCGATGCTTTCGTCTTCGCGCAGGCTGCGCGGATCGAAGTCAAACCGGTCAATGACCTGAACCAAGACTCTGGCTGACAAAGGACGTTGGTTTCGCTCAATCAGATTGAGGTAACTGGGACTAATACCCAAGGCAGCAGCCATTGCTGCCTGAGTCATGCCTTCGCGCTTGCGCAGGCGGCGCAAGGCCGGCCCGGCCAGAAGAGTGTTTTCGTTCATTCCTGTAAATATATTTACATTATGACAAAAGGAAAGCCTCAAATTGGCTCATTGAGACACGAATTTTTGTAATTTTTCCTGTCCGAATCCCGTTCAAAAGCGCATTTAGGCGCTCAAGAGGCACCTCCCCGGACCTTCGGGCTCCAGCCACAGGATCCGCCTCAGCAGGAGAAATCGAATGACTTACGCATCTACCATCGCAGAATTGCGCAGCACAATCGAAGCCAATGGCCCGTCCTGGAACGCTATCGACGCTGAAAGCGCCGCTCGCATGCGGATCCAGAACCGCTTCCCGACCGGTCTGGACATCGCGCGTTATACCGCAAAGATCATGCGTGAAGACATGGCGGCCTATGATGCCGACCCGGCGAACTACACGCAATCGCTGGGCTGCTGGCACGGTTTTATCGCGCAGCAAAAGATGATCAGCATCAAGAAGCATTTCAAAAGCACCAAGCGGCGCTACCTCTACCTTTCAGGCTGGATGGTTGCCGCACTGCGCAGCGAGTTTGGCCCGCTGCCCGATCAATCGATGCACGAGAAAACCAGCGTTCCGGCGCTCATCGAGGAGCTTTACACTTTCCTGAAGCAGGCTGACGCGCGCGAGCTGGGCGGTTTGTTCCGCGAACTCGATGCAGCCAAGGAAGCTGGCGATGCTGTCACCACGCACCGCTTGCTGCATCAGATCGATGAATATGAAACGCATGTCGTTCCGATCATCGCTGACATTGATGCGGGCTTTGGCAACGCCGAAGCAACCTACCTGCTAGCCAAGAAGATGATTGAAGCAGGTGCATGCGCACTGCAGATCGAAAACCAGGTTTCTGACGAGAAGCAGTGCGGCCATCAGGATGGCAAGGTTACTGTTCCGCATGAGGAATTCCTGCAGAAGATCCGCGCGATCCGCCATGCGTTCCTCGAGCTTGGCGTTGAGGACGGCATCATCGTCGCGCGCACTGACTCGCTAGGTGCAGGCCTGACCAAGTCAATTGCCTATACCAAGGAAGAAGGCGATCTGGGCGACCAGTACAACAGCTTCCTCGACTGCGAAGAGATCGCACCGACTGACATCAAGAACGGCGATGTGTTCCTGAGCCGCGAAGGCAAGCTGCTTCGCCCCAAGCGCCTGCCGTCAAACCTTTACCAGTTCCGCGCCGGAACGGGCGAAGACCGCTGCGTGCTTGACTGCATCACCTCGCTGCAGAACGGGGCAGACCTGCTCTGGATCGAAACGGAAAAGCCGCACATCGGCCAGATCGGCGGAATGGTGAACCGGATCCGCGAAGTCATTCCCAATGCGAAGCTGGTCTATAACAACTCGCCCAGCTTCAACTGGACGCTCAACTTCCGCCAGCAGGTGTTCGATGACTGGGAAGAGGAAGGCAAGGACCTGTCGAATTATGATCGCGCCCGCTTGATGGATGCGGCATATGACGAAACGGAACTGGCTGCTGAAGCCGATATCCGGATCCAGACGTTCCAGGCCGATGCTGCTCGTGAAGCAGGCATCTTCCATCACCTGATCACGCTGCCGACCTACCACACGGCTGCGCTGAGCACGGACAACCTGGCCAAGCGTTACTTCGGTGAGGAAGGCATGCTGGGCTACGTCAAGAACGTCCAGCGTGAAGAAATCCGCCAGGGCATCGCCTGCGTGAAGCACCAGAACATGGCCGGTTCCGACATCGGCGATGATCACAAGGAATACTTTGCCGGCGAAGCAGCCCTCAAGGCAGGCGGCAAGGATAACACCATGAACCAGTTCGAAGCTGCGTAAGGAGAGTGACGATGAGCGATACCCCCACCAAAGAACCGGGCCGCGCACGGGCGCTGCTCTCAACCGCCGATTTCAAACTGCTGCGGCGTGCACTGGAAAGCCACGCCAAGGCTACCGAAGACCGCGATGAGCTAGCGAAGATCAACGCACTCCATCACCGGCTCGGCAATTACGGCTGATAATTGCGGGGCATCACCCTGCCCCCGCACCAATTCTCCTGGGGAGGAGAAACCGGCCGTCGAAGCGCCCCCCGCTTTGGCGGCCGAACCTTGTCTGGTCACCACATATCGTAGGTTATCGCCAGCAGCACTGACAGGCTTGTGACCATGATCACCACCAGCGGCACACCGGTGCGGATATAGTCCTTAAACACATAGCTGCCTTCACCCATGATCAGCATATTGGTCTGGTACGCGATGGGTGTTGCGTAGCACAGGTTGCATCCGAACAGGACCGCCAGCACCAGCGGCTCAGCCGGAATGCCAAGCTGGTTTGCAATGCTGAAGGCGATTGGCGTGCCAACGGTGGCCGCTGTCGCATTCGACGCAAAATTGGTCAGCACAGTCACGAACAGCATTATCGCCGCCACAATCCCTGCTGGCGGCAAGAATTGCAACCCCAGCGAGAGCGCCTGGCCCAACCATGCTGCGGCACCGCTTTCCAGAATGATGCGCCCGATGGCGATACTCGCGGCAATCAATACGATGACCTGGGCGGACAGGGCCCGCCCCACCCGCTCAAATCTGACGCAGCCCGTGAGGAACATCAGGATAGCACCCGCCAGCGCGGAGATCGCGATGGGAAAAATCCCGACAGAAGCGGTGAAGATGGAAACGCCCATGATCACAGCGGCCAGCAAAGCCTTTGACTTGCGCGGCAGCTCTCGAGCGCCTTCAAGCATCAGCAAGCTGTCACTGGTGGCAAAGTTCTGAAGGTCTTCCGGCAGCCCCATCACAAGCAGCACATCACCTTCGCTGATCCGCAAGTCACCGACTTCGCTATAGTGCGCTTTCTCGCCCAGGAACCGGTCAGGCCGGTGAATACCCAGCACAGCCACGCCGTGAAGATCGGCAATCCCGGAAGTTGGCAGCGTGCGGTTTATCAGGCGAGAATCCGCCGTTACCGTCATTTCGACGACCAGGATGTCCTGCTCCTTGTTGCCTGACTGGCGGCGGATGCGATCAAGCACCCAACTTGGCGCAAGCTCGCCCTTGAGCACGCGCACAGCATCTTCAAGCGCCTGGTGCGAACCGGATATGTGGAGCCGCTGTTGAGGCTGTACCGGCCCCGTCATCTTGTCATGGAAGCGGATGCCTTCGGGCAGCTTCGGCAGGATTGCGGCGACTTCCTGTCCGATCAGTTCACTGTCCCCTCCGATGCGGAGCCGCGTGTGGAACATGCGCGGCGCATGCGCGGCTTCGACACGGTTATCACCCAGGAGTTTGGGCATAACCAGCCACAGATAGGGCAAGGCAATCAGCGAGGCCCCAAGCACAATCGGCGTGAAGTCGAACACGCCCATCTCGCGCATGCCCAGATCGACCGCGATGGACACCACAAGGATATTGGTCGAAGTGCCGATGGTAGTCGCCAGGCCGCCCAGCAGTGACGCTGCATTGAGCGGAATAAGGGTTTTCGATGCAGGAAGTGCGCCGCGCTCAGCCAAGGCAACGAAAATCGGGATCATCAGCACCAGAACCGGCGTGTTGTTCACCACCATCGACAGCGTGAACGCGATGAACAGCGAAAACAGCAGGCCAAGCTGCAAATTCGCTTTGAAAATCCGCTCAAGCAACCGCGCAGCGGGTTCAAGCGCACCGGTTACGACCAGGCCTCGCCCCATTACCATAAGCGCGCAGATCGTAATCAGCGCGTAATGGCCGAACCCTTCGAAAGCGAGCACCAGCCCGTCAGTCGGGCTAGTCCCTTCAAGCGGGAAGAAATAGAGCCCCACCGCGATCACAGCGATCGTCAGCAGCGAAATGATCTCGATCGACATGCGCCCGCGCGCAAAGGCAACGAACATCGCGATCGTGACCGCCATGGCAGCAAGCGCATGAAATGAAGGAAGGCCCAGCATCGCTAAACGCGTGAATCCCAAAGCCAACGGGAAAACACAAGCGATTTCGTAAAATAGTGGTGCCCCTGGCCCGACTCGAACGGGCACTCCGTTAGGAACTCGATTTTGAGTCGAGCGCGTCTACCAATTCCACCACAGGGGCATCCCGTGCGGAACGGGGCAGATAGCCCCGCCCGATGCTCGCATCAACCCTTTATAGCGCCCGCGAGCAGCTTGTGTAGCTTTGAGTGAAGTGCGTCGTTGGCTGCGAGCACCTGTTGCGCATGGATTGGCTGCGAACGCCCGCGAAAATCGCTGACAAAACCGCCTGCTTCACGGATCAACAAGCAGCCCGCCGCCGTATCCCAATCGCTCAGCCCGGTTTCCCAGAAGCCGTCAAAACGGCCTTGTGCGACATAGGCCATGTCCAGCGATGCAGCGCCAAAGCGGCGAATGCCAGCAACCTCAGGGCCGATCGCGGAGTAAATCTTCATCCATTCCGCCGGATCACCGGCACCCTGGAAGGGAATGCCGGTTGCAATCAGCGAATCCGAAAGGCGCGAACGCGCTGATACGCGCAACCTGGCATCTTGCAGCCATGCACCTGATGATTTCTCCGCCCAATATGTCTCATCGGTGATGGGTTGGTAGATCACCCCAGCGGTCACTTCACCCCACCCGGAACCGTCAGGCTTGGGCTCCTGCACAGCAATCGAGATCGCAAAATGCGGGATGCCGTGCAGGAAATTGCTCGTCCCGTCGAGCGGGTCGATAATCCAGCGCGGTTTGTTGGGATCGCCTTCGATAATGCCGGCTTCTTCCAGCACGAATCCCCAGTCAGGGCGCGCATGAAGCAGCTCGTCATAGATCGTGCGCTCGGCCCGCATATCGGCCTTGGAAACGAAGTCCGCCGGCCCCTTGCGGCTCACCTGCAAATGTTCGACTTCGCCAAAGTCACGCCGCAACCTGCCGCCCGCCTTGCGAGCAGCCTTTTCCATTACGCGAATGAGGCCAGAATACATCGACATCGGGCTTAGCTCGCCTTCCCGACGTAGGTCTGCTCATAGACATCGACCACGATCCGTGTGCCACTTTCGATATGCGGCGGAACCATGATGCGCACGCCATTGTCGAGAACGGCAGGCTTGTAGCTGGAAGAGGCGGTCTGCCCCTTCACCACCGCGTCCGCTTCGACGATTTCGGCTTCGACCTGCTGCGGCAGCTCTACGCTGATCGGCTTTTCTTCCCACAGCTCAAGCTTCACCTGCATGCCGTCCTGCAGGAACGGGCGGGCATCGCCAAGCAAGTCGCTCGGCAGGTTGATCTGTTCGTAAGTGTTCTGATCCATGAACACCAGCATGTCGCCATCTTCGTAGAGGAACTGGTAATCCTGCGTATCCAGGCGCACCTTCTCGACTGTATCCGCGCTGCGGAAGCGGACATTGGTCTTCCGGCCATCCTGCAGGTTCTTCATCTCGACCTGCATGTAGGCACCGCCCTTGCCCGGCTGGGTGTGCTGGATCTTGGCAACTTTCCAGATGCCGCCTTCATATTCGAGAATGTTACCGGGGCGGATATCGACGCCGCTGATCTTCATGGGAGCTTACCTTTTCAAAGAACCTGCAGAGCATTGCCCTGCACATTGTTGCGCGGGCCCTTAGCCGAGCTATTCAAGCGGGGCAAGGATGCTGGATGCGCATGGAGAGACATGATAGGCATGCGCGCCATGAAACGGATCGCTATCGCCACCTTGCTTGCTGCTGTTGTAATTCACACCCCGGCACAGGCTGACATTCTGAAGACCATGCCGCACGGCCCCTATGAGTGCGCCTTGCCCGGCGATGCAGCTGGCGCGGCATGGATCCCGCTGGAAGGCGAAGGTTTCACGATCTCGCGCGCGTCACGCTATCGCAGCCCTGAGGGACGCGGCACCTACATCATGAAAGGCGACGAACTCACTTTCACCGCAGGCCCCAAAAACGGGCAACAGCTCAGGCGAACCGGAACGAACGAATTACGCGCGATCAATAAGGACGGCACGACCGGCCGGATGATCTGCGTGCGGGTGGGCTAGTTCGCGGCGGTAATCGCGGATGCGAATGCTTTCACGGCTTCCGCCTCATCCCCGTTCCAAATTGCGCCTGAGACAGCAAGAAAATCCGCGCCTGCTACAACCAGCGCTCCGCAATTGGCAGGCGTAATTCCGCCGATCGCGACACAGGGAATCTCGAACAGCTGAGACCACCAGCTGAGCAATCCCGGCTCAGGATGGTATTCCGTTTCCTTGGTTGTCGACGGAAAGAATGCCCCGAAAGCGACATAGTCGGCGCCTGCTTCGCCAGCCTCCATCGCCAAATGCTTGCTGTCATGGCAGGTTACGCCAATCTGTGCTTCGCGGCCCAGTTCGTCGCGCGCTTGCCTTGGATCACCGTCCTTCTGGCCCAGATGGACTCCATCCGCCTTCAGCCGTTTCGCCAGCGAAATGCTGTCATTGACGATGAACGCGACATCGCGTTCGGCACAGATAGCCTGAAGCGGCTCAGCGAGTCGCGCCGCCTCGTGCTGGTCGATATCCTTCACGCGGAACTGGAACGCAGTGACCAAGCCCCCACCCGCATCAATGGCGCGCGCCAAACGCTCAGGGAAATCGCCGCTCACATCTTGAGGCGAGATAAGGTAAAGCTGTGTCGCTGGGAGGCTCTCGTTCATGCAGCGCTCAATAACGTTCCGCAATGATTGCGCAATGAAGGAAAGCGTTCTTCTGATTACGCTTGCGGCTTCCGCAGTGAGTGCCTGTGCCACGCCACAGGAGATCCCGGGCTGTCGGCAGTATGATTGCGTAGCGCTGGGCGAGCTTCAGCAGATTGGTCACGGCATAGCGGCAAGACCGATCGAGGTGACCGAAGACAGCCGCTGCCCGATCGAAGCCGATTGCGTGTGGGAAGGCCGCGTGCTGGTCGAAACACAACTGGAACTGGGGCACGAGGTGATCACAGTGGCTCTCGACACCAGCGCACCCTTGCGGATCAACAAGGGTATGCTTTCTATCGCCGAAGTCGCGCCAGAAATGTCAGTCGAGTGGTCGCCGATCCCGCCTGATAGCTATCGCTTCGCCTTCAGCTTTGTTCCTGACATCATGGATGAAGACCCGGCAGAAAACTCAGCGCAATAGTGGCTGCAAACTGTGCCAATGCGGGATGCGCTCGTGCATGCGGCAGACACATGGTTTCGAATGGTTTAACCTTCGCATCAATCGGAGGTCAGCCTTATGTTCGCATCCCTTTTAAGCAGCGCCGCCATGCTCGCTGCAGCATCCGGCCCAGTGGCAACCGAAGTTGCCATGTTCGAGCAGGTCGATCTGTTCGAAGGGCCTTCGCTCTACACCGTTGGCGTGCTCGAAGACACGCGCTGCCCCGATCGCGAATTGTGCTTTCGCGAAGAGCGGCTGGTTGTTGCAACTGTTGTGCTCGACGGCAAACGCCGCACCGGGGTCGCGATGGAAATGGGCGTTCCGCTGCGGATTGCTGGCGGTTGGCTTACACTGATTGCTACAAACGCTCGCGCTCGCGAGAACGGCGCGATCCCGCTGTCAGAATATGGGCTGACTTATCTGTTCGAACCTGAACGCTAAGCCCTAACCAGCTGCAGACGCCGCCGCGATCTGGTCGATAGCCTTGCCAAGCGCAGCGTCGAATTCCTGATCCGATTGGCCTTTGCGCAGGTCTTGCAGAAGTCCACGACTGAAGCTCGCGATCATGCCCTTGTTCTTCGCCAGATGCTCGCAAGCGTCATCGGTCGAATAGCCGCCCGATAGCGCCACAACGCGCAATACATTCGGGTGCGCGATGGCGGGTGCATAAAGATTGGCTTCAACCGGGATGGACAGCTTCAGCATCACCTTGCGACCCTCGGGCAGCGCACCGAGGTTCTTGATGATCTCTGTCAACAGTATCTGTTCGCCTTCGGCGCGATCGCTGGCATTGATGTCATATTCCGGCTCGATCATCGGAACGAGGCCCTTGTCCGCGATCCGGTTGCCGTACTCGAATTGCTGCGCAACATTGGCGGCGATCCCTGCCGCATTGGCTGACTTGATCACCGAGCGCATCTTTGTGCCGAACATGCCGGCGGTGACTGACTTGTCGAGCAGCGCGTCAAGCTTCGTCATTTCCTTCATCAGCTGGACGCCATCCGCTTCATCCTCAAGGCCCTGGTCGACCTTGATGAAAGGGACAACACCGCGTTGTTTTAGCGCATCGGGCGTCGGTATGCCTTCAACCAAACCGTCCATGGTTTTCTCGAACAGGATCGCCCCGATCACCTTTCCGCTGGCAAAGCTTGGTGCAGTGATCACCCGGCTGCGCATCGCGTGGATGGCTGCATACATCTCATCATCACCCGACCATTCGCTGTCTTCCACGCCATAGCCGCGCAAGGCCTTGGGGGTTGATCCGCCAGACTGGTCAAGCGCGGCAATAAAGCCTTCGCCGGTGGCAATTTTGGCGGTCATCTGGTCAGCATTCATGAGTCAGTTCCTGCTTGATGGATCTATGCATACGAATGCCCGCGGCTTAACCAGCGGGCCCATGCGCGGCAACATGCTAAAACACGCTTTTCGAAACTTATTGGCCGATTTGTGCGTTGAATGAGCGTATCAATCCGGGAGAGGCCATGCTTGATGAGACCCAGAGCAATTTGTGTGAAACGAACCAGACCGATTTCAGCGATCTGCATGCGCTGTTTATAAACTGCACACTGAAATATTCGCCGCAAGCCTCACACACCGACACTTTGATCGACATGTCTGCAGAAATCATGCGGCGCAATGGGGTGAAAGTGGAGCGCTTGCGAGCGACCGACTATCAGCTTGCGTACGGCGTCTATCCCGACATGACCGAACATGGGGCGGAGCGAGATGACTGGCCGCAGATCTGGCCACAGGTTCAAGCAGCTGACATTGTCGTGCTCGGCACACCAATCTGGCTGGGCGAGAAGAGTTCGGTTTGCCAGCTCATCATCGAGAAGTTCTATGCCCATTCCGGCCAGACCAACGATAAGGGCCAGTATATCTTCTATGGCAAGACCGGGGGGTGCGTGGTCACAGGGAATGAAGACGGGATCAAACACGTCGGCATGGGCGTGCTTTACGGCATGCAGCACGTTGGCTTCACAATCCCGCCTCAGGCAGATGCGGGGTGGATCGGCGAAGCGGGACCGGGCCCAAGTTTTGGTGACGAGCTAGATGATGGGTCACGGGCCGGCTTCGACAATGACTTCACTCGCCGCAACACAACCTTCATGACATGGAACCTGATGCACATGGCGCGTATGTTGAAAGATGCAGGCGGTTTGCCAGCACATGGCAATTCACGCGAGCTATGGAACGAAGGGCACCGGTTCGACGCGTCCTACCCCGAATATCGCTAAGCGCTGAGTGCTGAAACGCCGGGCAGTTCCTTGCCTTCCATCCATTCAAGGAAAGCACCGCCTGCGGTAGAGATATAGGTCACGTCGTCCGTCACACCAGCATGCGCAAGCGCCGCGACAGTGTCACCACCACCAGCAACCGAAGTCAGCGAGCCTTCTTGCGTAAGCGCAGCGGCAGTGCGCGCGAGGGCAATTGTCGCCTCATCGAACGGCGGAGTTTCGAATGCACCGAGCGGGCCATTCCATACCAGCGTGCGGCAGGTCTTGAGCACATCGGCCAATGCTTCGACGGCTTGAGGGCCGATATCGAGGATCATCTCATCTTCACTAACTTCATGCACATTGCACGTGCGCAGTGAAGTTGGATTCGGCGCAAATTCCTTAGCAACTACAACATCATATGGCAGATGGACGGTGCATCCCGCGTGATCGGCCTTGTCCATGATCGCGTTGGCGGTTGCAGTCAGGTCATGCTCGCATAGCGACTTGCCGACATTCACGCCGCGCGCCGCAAGGAAAGTGTTCGCCATCCCGCCACCAATGATGAGATGCTGAACCTTGCCGACGAGGTTTTCCAGCACCGCAAGCTTGGTCGAAACCTTCGCCCCGCCCACCACGGCTGCGACCGGTGTTTGCGGCGTGCCAAGCGCAGCATCAAGCGCCTTGAGCTCTTTTTCCATCGCGCGCCCGGCATAGGCTGGCAGAAGATGCGCCAGGCCTTCCGTGGTCGCATGCGCGCGGTGCGCGGCGGAGAAGGCATCGTTGACGTAAAAATCGCCCACTGCCGCAATCGCTTTGGCAAGTTCGGCATCATTGGCTTCTTCGCCCGGCCAGAAACGGGTGTTATCGAGCAAGCCAATATCGCCATTGCGCAAGATGCCGACACTCTGCTCAACCACCGGCCCGGCAATCTCGGGTATGAACATCAGTTCCTTGCCCAGCACGCCTTCGACATCACCCACCACCATGCTGGTCGAAAGCACTGAGCTGCGCTTGCCGCTCGGACGCCCGAAATGCGCGAGCAAAAGCACTTTCGCGCCCTTTTCGCTCAGTTCGAGGATGGTGGGTTTAACAGCTTCCACCCGGGTCAAATCAGTCGCCGATCCGTCCTTCATCGGAAGATTCAAATCGACGCGAACCAGCGCGACCTTGCCGCTAACATCGCCAAGATCGTCGAGGGTTTTGAAAGCTGTCATTTTCACTCTCCTATCCTCTCCGCTACGGGGAGGTGGCAGCCGCTGCAAGCGGATGACGGAGGGGATTTTCAGTTAGCGCGGCGAATATGGCCACTCCCCTCCACCATCCTGCGGATGGTCCCCCTCCCCGAGCCGGGGAGGATAACACTTAAAGGAACTTTGCCATCACGCCCGCAGTATCGATCATGCGGTTGGAGAAGCCCCATTCGTTATCATACCATGAAACGACACGGCACAGCTTGCCTTCCATCACCGAGGTTTCCAGGCTGTCGATGGTCGAGCTTGCCGGATAGTGGTTGAAGTCGCTGCTGACGAGCGGCTGATCGGTATAGTCGAGCACGCCCTTCATCTTGCCTTCGGCTGCTGCCTTGAGCGCCGCGTTCAATTCTTCAGCGGAAGTGTCACGGCCCGGGGTGAACACCAGATCAACCAGCGAGACATTCGGCGTAGGTACACGAACCGATGAACCGTCAAGCTTGCCAGCCAGCTCAGGCAGAACCAGGCCAACGGCGCGCGCTGCGCCCGTTGTAGTCGGGATCATGTTCTGCGCCCCGCCTCGCGCACGGCGCATATCACCATGCATCTGGTCGAGCATGCGCTGGTCATTGGTATAGCTGTGGATCGTGGTCATGAAGCCGCGCTCGATGCCCACAGTCTCATGCAACACCTTCGCCATCGGCGAGAGGCAGTTGGTGGTGCAGCTGGCGTTTGAAACAATCACGTCATCAGCGGTCAGCACATCGTGGTTCACACCATAAACGATCGTTGCGGAGACGTTCTTCGCAGGAGCAGAGATCAGCACCCGCTTCGCGCCGGCCTTCAAATGCGGTTCGGCAGCTTCATGCGACTGGAAAAAGCCGGTGCATTCCATCACCAGATCGATCCCCATCTCGCCATGCGGCAGATTGCCGGGATCACGCTCGCTGGTTACCGCAATCGACTTGCCGTTGACGATGATCGCCTTGTCGCCAACTTCCACCGTTCCGGGAAAGCGGCCATGGGTGCTGTCATACTGGAACAGCAGCGCGTTTGACTTGGTATCCGCCAGATCATTGATAGAGACCAGCTCAAGATCATGGTCGCTGCGCTCCAGAATGGCGCGCGCCACCAGGCGACCGATACGTCCGAAACCGTTGATTGCAACCTTAGTCGCCATGGGGGAAACTCCTGCTTATCCGTTGAGTTTATTCATGATTTGCGGGACAATTGCCTCCGCAGTGAAACCGAATTTGGCAAACAGCTCTTCTGCCGGGGCTGATGCACCAAACCGGTCAATGCCGATATTGAGCCCGTCATTGCCGGTATAGCGCTCCCAACCGAAAGTCGTGCCTGCTTCTATCGAAACTTTCAGGCAATCGGCGGGGAATACGTCTGCGCGATAATCAGCTGACTGCTCCTCGAACAATTCGGTCGATACCATCGACACAACATCGGCACCTACGCCTTGCTGTTCAAGCGCCTTCGCACATTCGAGCGCCACCTCGACTTCGGAACCCGTTGCAGCGATCACAACCTTGCGCGCTGCCTCAGCCCCTTTCAGTCGATAGCCCCCGCGCGCGGAAAGGTTTTCGCCCGCCATCTCAAGCCGGACTTGCGGCAGGTTCTGGCGGCTCAGCGCCAAAACGCTGGGGCGATTAGCCTGCTTGAGCGCGATTTCCCACGCCTCTGCGGTTTCGACCACGTCGGCCGGGCGCAAAACCAGCAGATTGGGCATCGCGCGCAGCGAAGCGAGATGCTCGACCGGTTGGTGCGTGGGGCCGTCTTCACCCAGCCCGATGCTGTCATGGGTCATGACATAGATCACGCGGGTTTGTTGCAGGGCGGAGAGGCGGATTGCACCGCGGGCATAATCGGTGAACACCAGGAATGTCCCGCCATAGGGGATCACGCCGCCATGCAGCGCCATGCCGTTCATCGCCGCCGCCATGCCGAATTCACGGATGCCGTAATAAACGTAACGCCCGCTGTAATTCTCTGCGCTGAAGGCTTCGATGCCGCCAGCCTTGGTGTTGTTCGATCCGGTCAAATCGGCGCTGCCGCCAATCGTGTCGGGCAGGCGCGGATTGATCTCAGCCAGCGCCATTTCGCTCGCTTTGCGGGTCGCGACCTTCTTCGGTTCGGCGATCAGCGAAGCGACGTAATTCTTCATCGCATCGCCATGCGGCAGCTCACCTGCCATCCGGCGCGTGAACTCGGTCTTGTCTGAGGAGGCATCAAGCCGCCCTGCCCATGCACAATGCGCTTCCTTGCCGCGCTCTGCCGTCGCGCGCCAGTCCGCCAGGATATCATCGGGCACGACAAAGGGCTCATGCGTCCAGCCCAGTTCTTCCCGCGCAGCGGCGATCTCGTCCGCGCCCAGTGGTGCGCCATGGGTGGCGCTGGTGCCCTGCTTATTGGGGGCACCCTTGCCGATCACAGTCTTGCAGGCGACCAGCGAAGGGCGACCATCGGCCACCGCTTCATCGATTGCGCGGGCAATATCAGCGAAATCATGCCCGTCGCAGCTGGCGACATGCCAACCTGTCGCGGCGTAGCGTGCCTTGATGTCTTCACTGGTCGACAGGTCTGTACCGCCATCGATGGTGATGTTGTTGTCATCCCACAGCACGATCAGGCGCCCCAGGCCCAAATGGCCTGCAAGGCCGATCGCTTCGTGATTGATACCTTCCATCAGGCAACCGTCGCCAGCGACCACCCAGGTCCGGTGATCGACCAGATCGTCACCAAACACAGCATTGAGATGCCGCTCGGCCATGGCCATGCCCACCGCCATGGCAAGCCCCTGGCCCAATGGCCCGGTGGTGCATTCAACGCCCGGCAGCAGGAAGTTTTCCGGGTGGCCCGCGCATGGGCTGCCCAATTGGCGGAAGTTGCGAATGTCGCCGATTGTGGGCTGCTCGTATCCCGACAGATAGAGCAAGCTGTAGATCAGCATGGAGCCGTGACCGGCAGACAGCACGAAACGGTCACGGTCTGCCCAATCCGGCGCAGCAGGATCGAACTTCAGATATTTCGACCACAGCACGCTCGCCACGTCTGCCATGCCCATCGGCATGCCGGGGTGACCCGAATTGGCCGCTTGAACTGCGTCCATCGACAAGGCGCGGATCGCATTGGCCATAGGTTGGAGACGGGCGGGATCGAGGCTCATGCGCGAAAGGCTCCTGAACTGCATGGAGCGGTGCCGGATCAGCGCCCGCCCGGCGTGTCGATTCGACACGTTGACGGACCCTTCGCGGAGGGTGCGAATGAGGTCAACCCGGCTATCCGCCGCTTTCACCGGCTGGCGGAACATTTGCGCCAGGATGATGATCAAAGTGACTTATCAACAGCCCTTGGCAAGGCTTTGCCCATCCAGCGCAAATTGAGTAAAAGCTGCAGATGGACAGGAGCCGGATCGACCAAGCGATCCAGAGGATCGAAAACGCGCTGGAGCGGATTGATGCCGCCGCGGGCAAACTCGGCTCGCCCGACGGGCCTGATAGCGACCTTGCGCACAAGCACACGGCGCTGCGCAGCGAAGTCTCCGCAACGCTGAAAGACCTCGATGAAATCATTGAAGGGCTGGAAGCATGAGCGAAGTCACGCTTCGGATCGGCGGCAAGGGCTACAAGGTCACTTGCGCCGATGGCGAGGAAGCGCGGCTGGCCCAGCTTGGCAGCATGATCGATGCCAAGTTCAAGCAGATGGAAGGCAATCTCGCGCCCAGCGAAGCGCAAAACCTGCTGTTTGCCGCGATATTGCTGGCTGACGAATTGCATGACGCACGCGAGGCCGCCGGTGATGACCCGGCCAAGCTCGCTGACAAGATCAAGACACTTGAGCAAAGCGTTGAACAAGCGGAGAAAAAGCAAGGCGAAGTGGCGCTGGAACTCGACGCGGTTCGCGCTGAACGTGATGCCATTGCCAATGATCTGGCTAACATGAAATCGGCCGCCAGCGGGCAGGAACCGCTGTTTGGGGGCGACGATATCGCTCCGAAACTGGAGCAGTTGGCCGGATTGATCGAAAAATGTGCCGATACGCTTGAGAGCCGCGCGGCGGGCTCCTAAATAGAGCAGCGGCGGGACTGCCCGGCACGAGCCGTTTGAATATCCCTGAGGCTATAAGCAATCCTAGGGAGCTGTCCCTGCCCTGGAACATGGGTTCGTCCTGGGAACCGGGGTATACGGCGCCCACCTGACGTTTAGGCGTCAGAGGATTTCTCGAGCAAACGACCCATGGTGGTTCCGCTACTTTCTTGTTGGCAAGGGTTGCGATATCCATCGCAACCTAACCAGGCCACCCTCTCCCTCCACCCTTCCACCCGGATAGTATCCCGGTAGGCTCCGGGTGGAAGGGTGGAGGGAGAGGGTGGCTAAGGCACAAGGATCGAACGGATGTTCGATCCGCACGCAACAAACGGATCAAGAACGCTGGCACTTCCGACGAAATCCGAACTGCGAAAACAGCTCCGTGCGAAACGGCGCGAGCATGTCGCGCAATTGCCCGAAGCGATGCGCGGGCTGGTGTTCCGCCATCCGCCCGGCCCGGTGCTTGAAAAGATCGGGCCAGATGCCGTGATCGGGCTCTACCACGCGGGGCCGCTTGAAGCGCCCACCACGAGCTATGCCGGGTATTTCCTCGAGGGCGGGCATCGCGAGGCATTGCCCCGCTTTGCCTCGCGGCAAGCGCCGATGGAATTTGCAATGCATTCGGACCCGTTCGGTGAAAGCGATCTCGAAGTCGGGCCCTTCGGCATGCTCCAGCCCTCACCTGCCGCTGAACTCGCCATCCCTGACGTGCTGTTCGTGCCGCTGATCGGCTTTACCCCAAACGGAGACCGGCTTGGCCAAGGCGGCGGGCACTATGATCGCTGGCTGGCGGAACATCCCGGGCGGATCACGATTGGTCTGGCGTGGGATGTGCAGCTATGCGATGCCTTGCCCAGCGAACCGCATGACATCGGGCTCGATGCGGTGATCACGCCAACCCGGATCTACGGACCTTTCTGATGCGCGAACAACCTTCCTGGCGAATTCCCGTGGGCATCCTGGCGCTGCTTGCCGGTCTTATTGTCTATGGCGTCGTGATTGCGCGGTTCGCGCCGGACCTGATCGGCGGGTGGCCCATCTGGGCGCAAACGATCATCTACGTGGTCCTCGGGGTGATCTGGCTGCTCCCGCTCAAGCGCTTCCTGATCTGGATGGAAACAGGCCGCTGGAGCGCGCCCGACTAAAGGGCCCGCTGCGCGTATTCCGCTTCAAGCTGCTGGTCCAATATCCAGAAGTCGCTCTTGCGCCCACCGGCCAGGACTTCCGCCAATAGGTCGAAATGGCCGTGCCAACCGGCCAACACGCCAATGATGATCTCGCGGCCGATCAAACCGCGATGGATCAGGTGCAGATCGGTGGTCCCATCATCGCGCGAAGTGAGAGTGATCTCGACCTGACTATGCCCTTCATGGCCGTTTTCGAACCAGGTGAATGCGAGGCGACTGGGTGCTTCGTACTCTGTAATTTCACCCTGGTGAGTGACCACTTCCTCGCTAGCGTATTTCGCTGGCGGCGGGGATTCAGACAGCCGACGATGGTCAAATTCGAACACGATCTGGCCGCCTGCATGAGCGTCGGTCGAGCCACCGCAGAACCACAACTTGCGCTTTTCAGGATCGACGAGGAACTGCCAGACCTTCTCGATCGGCGCATCGAAATTGCGTTGAAATTCAAGCGTGTCCGGCCCGATCAGCCTGCCATAGTCACTCATCGCTATCCTCCTTCAATGCCTGATCAAGCGCATCGAGCCGTGCGTTCCAGAATCTGCTGTAGCGCTCGACCCAGTCGCGCATTTCGAACAGTGCCTTCGGCTGCAGGATGCACAGCCGCTCACGCCCGCGCTTTTCTCGCCGAACTATTCCTGCCGCTTCGAGCACGCCAACATGTTTGGATGCACCCGCGAAACTCATCGACAGCGGCTCAGCCAGTTCGCCAACCGTGCAAGGCTTTTGCGAAAGACGCTCAACCATTCGCCGCCTGGTCGGGTCAGCCAGCGCGCGAAACGTCGAATCGCCTTGTTCCTGATATTCAACCATGTGGTTAAATAATATCATCGCGTCGAATTAGTCAACCCAGTGGTTGAACATAACCCTCCGCAATTGCCAAAGATTGCTCGCCATCCTAGCCTCTCTTCCCGAGGGAGAGCATCGCTGATGGAAGAGATTCGTGCGCCGGCGCATCCGCCCGCTGGAAAGGCGCCGGTGGCGTTAAAACTGGCGCACGGGTTCGGCGCTTCGGCCTTCGGCATCAAGAACAACGGCTTCGACTATTTCCTGCTGCTGTTCTACGGAACGGTGATCGGCCTTGAGCCGGGGCTCGTCGGCCTTGCCATCCTGATCGCACTGGTTTTTGACGCGATCAGCGACCCGCTGGTTGGATATTGGTCAGACAATTTCCACTCCCGATGGGGCCGCAGGCACCCCTTCATGTATGCCGCCGCCCTGCCCGTGGCCTTGAGCTATTTCCTGCTATGGAACCCGCCTGAGCTCGGCCAGCTTGGCCTGTTCCTGTACCTGACCGGATTGGCCGTGCTGATCCGCACGTTCATCACTTTCTACGAGACACCCAGCACCGCCTTGCTGCCGGAGCTGACCAGCGATTATGCCGAACGCACCAGTATCCAGTCTTACCGCCTGTTATTCGGCTGGGCGGGCGGGAATATCATGAGCGTGCTGATGTTCGGCGTGCTGCTCGCGGGCGAAGGCGGCATGCAGAACCGGGCCGGTTTCGAGACCTATGGCATTGTGGCAGGCGCGCTGATCTTTGTCTCGATCATGATCTCTTCACTCGGCACGCACCACCGCATCCCCACGCTTTCAAGGCCGGTCGCCACCGGAGAGCGATACAACATCAGGCGTATCTTCCGCGAAATGGTCGAAACGCTGAGCGAGACCAGCTTCATCGCGCTTTTCTTCACTATGGTGTTTGCCTCGATCTCGACCGGGATTGCAGCTTCGCTCTCCTTCATCATGCTGAACTACTTCTGGGGTTTCAGCGAATTCCAGATCTTCATCTGGACCGCGACTGTGTTCTTCTCCGCAATAATCGGCTTCCTGATTGCGCCATGGGCAGCCCGCAAGTTCGGCAAGAAGGAGGCAAGCATCGGCCTGGGCATTCTGGCCTTCAGCATTGCCCCCGCGCCGGTCTTGGGGAGGCTGGTTGGCTTGATGCCGGAGAATGGCGATCCGGTCCTGTTCCCGCTCGTGCTGACCATCAATGTGATCGATCTGGCATTGATCATTGCAGTGCAGGCCGTGGTCTATTCGATGATCGCTGACCTGGTGGAATCGAACCAGGTCAAGACAGGACGGCGGAGCGAAGGCGTCTATTATGCGGCGGTAACTTTCACCCGAAAGAGCACGCAGGGGATCGGCGTGCTGGCTGGCGGGATAATCCTTTCCGTCATCGCTTTCCCCCAAGGTGCCGCACCAGAAACCGTTGGCGCTGACACACTGTGGTGGCTTGGTGCATTTTACGCACCTTCGCTCGTTCTCGTGTGGTCCGCCATGCTTCACAGCATCTCGCGCTACCGCATCGACAAGGGAACCCATGAGGAAAACCTGCGCAAGCTCGCTCAAGCCTGAAGGGACAGTATGAAACGCTTTGGATTGATCGCCGGACTATTGGTCATCGCATTTGGCGCGGTCTGGATATTCGGCCAGCGCTGGATCGGTGAACGCGTTTTCGAGCGGGTGGTCGAACAGCGCGCAGGCGTCGATCGCACCGCTGAATTTGCCGACGGCCTGCATGTATATGTGTGCGGCAGCGGATCCCCCATGACGGATGCACAACGCGCCGGGCCGTGTCTTGCTGTGCTGGCTGGCCGCGATGGTTATATATTTGACGTGGGCTCGGGCTCGGTACGCAAGCTGGGCGCGATGGGTTTTCCGATGGACCGGTTGGATGCGACCTTCCTCACCCATCTCCACTCTGATCATCTGGATGGCCTGGGCGAACTGATGCTGCAGGCGTGGATGGCAGGTGGCCGAAGCGAACCACTTCCGATCTATGGCCCCGAGGGTACAGACCGCGTGGTCGATGGCTTCATGCAGGCTTATGAGATCGATCGCGGGTATCGGATTGCGCATCACGGGCCCGAAGTTGCCCGGCCAACGGGGTTCGGCGGCGTTGCAAGCAATATCGATGCTGGTTTCATGCTCGAAAATGGCGACTTGAAAATCCGCTCGATGTCAGTCGATCACGCGCCAGTCGACAACGCTTTGGCTTTCCGGCTCGACTACAAGGGCCGCTCCGTCGTCATCAGTGGCGATCTCAAATATTCGGAAGAGTTTGCGCGCTTCTCTCAAGGCGCGGATGTGATCCTGCACGAAGCGCTCAACCCTGAGATGGTCGGCAAGCTTGGTGCAACGCTTGCGGCGCGCGGCAATATCGATGCAGCCAAGATCATGGCTGACATCCCTGACTATCACACGTCGCCGGAAGATGCTGCGCGCGTTGCCCAGCTCGCCGAAGCCAAGGTGCTGGTGCTCTATCATCTGGTCCCTGCCCCGCCGGTGCGATTGATCGAATCAGTTTTCCTGGGAGATGCCGGGGAGCAATTCGATGGGCGATTGGAACTGGCCGAAGACGGCATGTTGATCAGCCTGCCCGCAGGCAGCGAGCAAGTTGAATTCGATCAGCTATTGTAGGGAATTCCCCAAGTGGCGCGAGTGACGGGACTTGAACCCGCGACCTTCGGCGTGACAGGCCGACACTCTAACCAACTGAGCTACACCCGCGCAGCCACTTGGGAGCCGCGCAAATAGGGCCGAGTTCAGATACTGTCAACGGCCCCCAACACAAAAAGTGCTGCGAAACTTCAAACTTTATTCGCCGAGCAGCAAGACCGGTGTTTCGATCAGCTTTTTGAGCTCTTGAACGAAGCTTGCCGCGTCATAGCCATCGACAACGCGGTGGTCGCAGCTGATCGAAATATTCATCAGTTTGCGCTTCTCGATCCGCTCCTGGCCATCCGGGCCGGTCACAAACATCGGCCGTTCGATGATGCGGTTGGGGCCGATGATAGCCACTTCGGGGCGGTTGATCACAGGTGTCGTGGCAACCCCGCCCAGGGGCCCGAGCGAAGTTACCGTCAGCGTCGAACCGGACAGCTCCTCTGACTTCGCGGAACCATCGCGGGCAGCATTGGCCAGGCGGCCAATCTCGTTCGCAAGCTGCCAGACATTGCGATTTTGCGCATCGCGGATCACCGGAACCATCAGGCCGTTATCGGTCTGTGTCGCCATGCCCAGATGCACCGAGCCATGCCGCGTGACTATGCCCGCTTCATCATCATAGCGCGCATTGATCATGGGATATTCGGGCAGCTTCTTGCAGATTGCAGTGATCAGCAGAGGCAGCATGGTCAGCTTGGGCTTGCTGCCGCGCGCGGAGTTGAGCTGCGCACGCATACGCTCCAGCTCGGTAACGTCGCATTCCTCGACATAGGTGAAATGCGGGATGTTGCGCTTTGCCGCAGACATGTTCTGCGCGATGCGTTTGCGCAGGCCGATCACCTTGATTGTCTCGTCCTTGCGCGCTGCGCCCGCGGGCGCGAAGCCGCCGCCGGCATTGTAAGCCAGGAACTGGTCCAGATCGCCATGGCGGATACGGCCGTCTTCAGCCGGTTTCACCTCGGAAAGATCAATCCCCAGATCGCGCGCGCGCTTGCGCACCGCGGGGGTGGCGAGGACCTTGGCCTCGTGCTGGTTCTTGCCTT
>JASBTD010000063.1 GCA_030148605.1 Erythrobacter sp. | reverse complement strand
GACATCCGCGCTCGAGCCGATTGGCATGACCTACAAGATGCCGCTCGCAGATGTCCTGCGGATGGTCCTACTTGGCAATGACGAGCGAATGACAGCGGAGTATGCCAAATCAATTGGTCTGGTCAGCGAAGTTCTTCCTTTCGATACACTCTGGGATCGTGCGCATGAACTCGCTCTACAAATCGCAGCCAAGCCCCCCGCGGCAATTCAGGGGTCAATCAAGGCAATCTGGACTAGCCTTGACATGCCACGCTCAGTCGCGTTGGCGAACGGCCTCAAATATCCGCAAATCGGAAATCCGGTCGGCGTACCTCAGGTAGATCGCGCTGCGCTAATGGCCGACAAAGCCAAGAAGTATAAACTACGCTAAGCTGAGCGTCTAATGACTCATCCCCGCCTTCATGCCGCCTCAGACTCTGGAAAGACCGCGGTTGTTATGAGCGACGGCTCCGGCAGTCTAACCTATGGCGAGCTTGAGGATCGAGCCAATCGCGGTGCCAATTTGCTGCGATCACTGGGTATTAGCAAGGGCGACACAATCGCCTACTGGCTTCCCAACTGCCCCGAAGTGTTCGAAATCTATTGGGCAGGCCAACGCGCTGGCCTTTACATCACTCCGATTTCGACGGCGCTAACCGCAATTGAGGCCGATTATATTATCCAGAATTCAGGCGCGCGACTCGTTGTCGGCTCGCCAGATGTTGCTGGCTTTGCAGCCCTTCCTTCACGCAGCGATGTCACAGTTTTAAATCTAGCTGATTGGCGCAATGCGGTTGAAAGGCAGTCGGAAGGGCAGATACCTGATGAAGCCCCTGGATTCCACATGGTCTATTCTAGCGGAACCACAGGCAGACCAAAGGGCGTGCGACTTCCACTTCCTGAAGGTGACGTGACCGCCAGTCACATGCTGGCGGAGATGTCAGCGAGCGCTTATGGTATGGGGACCAACACCGTCTATTTATCTCCTGCGCCGCTCTATCACACTGCGCCATTGGCTTATACGACAAGCACGCAGCGACTTGGAGGAACTGCGGTGGTGATGCCCAAGTTCGAACCAGAGGCCACTCTTGCTGCGATCGAACAATTCAGCGTCACCCATGTGCAAATGGTACCTACTATGTTCGTAAGGCTGCTACAATTACCGGCGGAGGTTCGTGGGCGATATGACCTTTCTTCGCTTCAGGTGGTCATCCATGCAGCCGCCCCCTGTCCAGTCGAAATCAAGCAACGGATGTTCGATTGGCTTGGCCCAATAATTTACGAATACTACGGTGGTTCGGAAGGAAATGGCTCAACCCGGATCGGACCAGAGGAATGGCTGCGCAAGCCCGGTTCAGTCGGCAAAGCTAGCTGGGGCGTTGTTCATATATGCGACGACGAAGGCAATGAGCTTCCCATTGGCGATCAAGGACTCATCTATTTCGAAGGAGGCTGGGACTTCAAATACTTAGATGATGAAACCAAGACACGCGACAGTCGCAATCCACTACATCCCACTTGGACTACATTAGGGGACATCGGTTATCTCGATGAGGATGGCTATCTCTTTCTGACCGATCGCAAGAGCTACATGATTATATCAGGAGGCGTGAACATCTATCCTCAGGAGATTGAAAATCTTTTGATTACACACCCTAAGGTGGCAGATGCAGCGGTAATTGGAGTGCCCAATCCCGAGTTTGGCGAAGAGGTGAAGGCAGTTGTTCAGCCGCTCAATCCGGCCGATGCGACACCCGAGTTTGCTGAGCAATTGGTAGAATTCTGCAGAGAAAGCTTAAGTTCGATCAAGTGCCCGCGTTCGGTGGATTTCGAGCGAGAGCTTCCAAGGTTAGACAACGGCAAGCTCTACAAACGCCTAATAAAGGATCGCTATTGGAACTCCTCCTAGCGCGAGAGCTATCTAAGGCCAGAGGTCATAGGTCCATTAAGCTTCCTATACTCAAACTTCGTGATGTATACACTGTCAGCTCAATGAAGTTGCCTTTTGCATCGTAAAGCGTTCCTTCCGGCGTTCTCGTTTGAAGCCATCTAGCCTTAACAGTGCCAGTCACCTTCTCCTAGCCCAGTCCGCGAGTTGCAGCAGCTGCCTCGTGTCGAGGGCGGCAAGGAACTGAGTCACGCTATCGACCTGGTCATCGTTCTTGCCGTGTGGAAACGAGAGGATCTCTTCCTCAAAGGCCCTCAACCATGGCGCATCTTTAGGCAGCCAGATCTCACCCCGCTCGAACTTCGGCGTCTGTTGCGAAGCGCGATCCTCCTTTGATCGTAGTGGTGGTAATGCGTGTAGCCAGTGGTTCGGCATTGGGACATCTTTTCGGATATTCTGCCCAACGCTTTTCCCGGCGCCTTCATCCTCCACGATGACCAGGCCTGCGTTCCACTTCAGGCGCTGAGCATAGATCGCCTTCTCTAGATCCGGAAACTCCAGCTTGGCACGGTAGATATCGAGCAGATAGCAGCGCTTGCCCGAGAGCGCCCAGGTCGAACAGACCGAGTAGTCGTTGTGCGCGTGCGTATCATAGGCAGTGTCCCAGCTCTGGAAGATACCCTCGACCTGGTGCAGCCCAGGAGGCTCATCGTAGCGCTGGAACCACTCGGCCTTGAAGAGCGCGCCTCCCGGTGGAAGCGGCCGCTGGTTGTACTGGGCCTCGAAAGCACGCTCGCCCATTTCTGATCGCAGCGCAGCGATTTCCTCTGGACCCAGGCGTTCCTCGTGGAGCAAATTGCCCGCAGGCCGATGGATGAAGTGGTTGGGTCCAATCTCGATCTCGCGGTCTTTCCATTCGACCAGCGGCAGCTCGAGTATCTCCCAGTGTCCCTGTTCCATGAGGTAGCCGGTCAGGTCCTCCATGTGGAGACGCTGAGCGATGTTGATGATCCTGCCCGTCTTGGGATCGTCAAGACGGCTCAGGATCGTGTTTCTGTACCAGTCCGTCATCCGCTCGCGCGCAGCCCCCGACGTTGCGTCTCCGGCTTTGAGCGAATCATCGATGTTCACGAAGTTGCCGCCTAGCCCCGTAAGCGTGCCATCGACCGATGTTGTTCGCCTCTGTCCTCCACGGGTCGTCTCGAGAACCCGCTGGTTGCACTTTTTCGGGTTGAGTATCGTGCCCGGGAATGTTTCCCGGTAGAAGTCGGTCTGCATCAGCTTGCGGCATTCGAAGGCCAGCTCCTCGGCAAGACCTTGACCATAGGAAACGCAAACGATCTTCTCTTCCGGCTTATGCCCCAGCACAAAGGCCGGAAAGCAGATGCTGCCAACAAAGCTTTTGAGATGCCTCGGTGGCATGGCGATGTTGAGCCGCCTGACCTCGCCGGTCCTGACCTTCTCCATCCAATGCGTGATTGCAGCGATGTGCCAATTGGCCTCAAGCGGCTTGTGATAGAGCTCGGCGAAGGCCCGCATCACAAAGAAGTCAAACCTCTCGCGGGCAAGCGTCAGGCACATCTCGTCAGCCACACGATCGTCGAGCGAGGGAAAAGGGATATCAGTCATCATCGCCCTCCCCCTCGAAACTGTCGACCTGACGCCTCAGCGCGAAATAGGCCTCCATTGCATTGAGATTGGCTTCAATGCGTTCAACAGACGGACCGTCCGGGTCGTCCTGGGGCCCGTAACGTTCAAGCAGAGGGATGGCCTTGTCCGTGGCCTTGGGATCCCCTTGGCTGAACCGTGTGGCCAACTGGTGCATCCCCGCTTCGGTCTTGCTCAGCTTGGTCGGCTTGCCTCCGAGGCTTCCCTTGACCTGCATTCCAAAGGCCTCGTTGACGATCGTCTTGATGCCCTTCGAGCCCTTCTTGCGGCCCTTGCCATGCTTGTTGCCGGGCTTGAACTGCCCGTGCTTAGGAGGCTTGCCGTAGCCAACCTCGTAATCCGTGCCCTCGCCCTTTTCGAAGCTGTCTTCAGGCTTCTTGCCGGTGTGCTTGCTCATCACTGTTCCCCGTCAGCAGATGTGTTGGTCAATTCTGCGGCTGTCGCCTCTTTGGCGCGCCGTTCAGCTACCTCGGCGTAGCTTTCCCCGGTGCTCGCGAGGATTGCCTGCTTGCCGGTGTGCTTCTCCCAGCGCCTGATGGTGACATCGACAAAGCCCGGCTCGAGTTCGATCCCGCGGCACTTCCGCCCTGTGCGCTCGGCGGCCATGAGGGTTGTGCCGCTCCCTAGAAAGACATCGAGCACGATGTCCCCGCGCCGGGTCACGTCGAGGATCGCGTCCTCGCAGAGCTCGATAGGTTTAGGGGTCGCATGGTGCTCGAGCATCTCGCTGGCGGAAGACCCGCGCCGGTTGGCACCCGGCGCTTCCCAGACATTGGTCCTGTCACGGCCATGCCGGCCAAGCTCGACATTGTTGACCCTGGGCTTCTCACTTTTGCAGAATACCGCGATCAGCTCATGGGCCGATCTATAGAGAGCCCCCATTCCGCCCGACTGCTTGTACCAGACCGCCAGGTTAAGGCGATTGAGACCAGTCTTGTCGCCTGCTGCATAAAGCAGGTGGATGCTGCGCCAGTCCATGAACGCAAAGAGGACAGCTCCAGTGGCCAGCCACGCGGTGATCCGGGTCAGCACCGAAGTGAGGAAGGCCTCGAACTCCCGGTCGGTCATCTCGCCGGACGCCATGGCAAACTCACCATGGACCTTCTTGCCCAGCCCACTGACGTTTCCCTTGATCTTCACGTTGTAGGGCGGATCCGTCAGGACCGCATGGACCTGTTCCTCGCCAAGCAATGCCGCATAGGTCTCTGGCTCGAGCGCATTGCCGCAGATCACACGGTGATCGCCAAGGAGCCAGATGTATCCTGCCTCAGTGGCAGGATCAGCCGGTGGATCCTCAAACTCACCGTCCTCACCTGCCTCCCCATCCCCACCGAGGTCATCAAGCAGGATGATATCCTGCTCTTCGACGCTGAACCCTGTCGCATCAAGATCAATCTCGAACTCCATGAGATCGAGGAACTCGAGCCGCAATGCCTCAAGATCCCACTCCCCGCGCTCACTTGTTCGGTTGATGGCAAGTGCAAGCGCGCGCGCCTCTGGCTCATCGAGGTGGCTGCAATCGATGACCGGTACCCGGTCAAGCCCAAGCTCCCGCGCTGCAAGAACCCTCAGCCAGCCATCGATCACGCGGGTTCTGCGGACCAGGACTGGCTGGTTGAAGCTGAACTCGACAATCGAAGCTGCAATGCGCGCGATCTGATTCGGGTCATTCTTGCGCGTTCGGCGCCGTGGCGGCCGAATTTCCTCGATCGGGACGTAGTCGATCACGAGTTCGGGCAGGAGATCGTTCCGCCTTGAACGCTCGCGGCGCTCGGCCGTCTTCCGCTTCAGCGCCAGTCGCTCACGCCGACGCCGTGACCTCAGCAGTTTGGCCTGCTTGAGCTTAGATTGCTCTGGTAAGTTCTTCATTTCCGACCTCCTTCAAGGCAACAAAAAACCCGTCACCGCTGCCGCGGGACGGGTCTGCTGCCCTGTACGGAAGCACGACCCGAACGCGCCACAGCGCTTCAAGGTCGACCTTGCCTCCTTGCATCGCAGTGACTTCACCCGAAGTCACCACTCGGCCAATAAGCATCATTATGGGCCAGAAGTCGGTTTCGAATGCAAGTGGGTTAAGAGAAAAATTCCTGGGCGCACGTTTCGCGAGCTAATCGCTCACAAGAGTGCGATTCCCGTCAGCCCGGTCGAAACGCCTCCAAAGTTGGCGTCAGCTCCCGCAAAATTCCCGTTAAGCGAAACACGGGAAATGCTCCGGCAAACCCGCACAATCGCGTGGCTTGTGATCTTGAAGACCCGTCTGGAGGACCCAAAAACGGGGAAATTCCCGTTAGATTCCCGTCAAAACGCGAAAATGAACGGCCGAGATCCGTTCGGTCAGAACTACGTCCACCACCATTCCCGAAAAGACGGTCAACTGCCCAGCGCTTCCTCTATCGCGGCAAGCGCTTCCTCCGAATCCCAGTGATAACCACCGGCGACACGAAAAAGCTCCACTCCATTCGCATCATAGAGCACGGTTAGCGGCATTACTCCGCCCCCGTCATAGGCTGCGCCCAGATCATTGGCGGGATCGAGCCACGGCTCCAGATGCGTGAAATTGCGGTCAGCGAAAAACGGTTCAACCACGTCTGCTCCGCGCATATCCTGGCTGACAGTAACAACGCGCAGCTCACCCTGCTCCTGCGCTGCCAGATCATCAAGCATCGGCATTTCGACCACACAAGGCGCGCACCATGTCGCCCACAGGTTCAAAAGCACGGGTTGCCCCTGCAGCGCAGCAAGATTGAGCGCGTTACCTTGCGGATCGGTGACATTCACCGCCGGCATCAGCTCGCCGGCAAAGCTGTAGTCAATCTCGCCGGTCAACTCCTGCTTGTCACCGGCCAATTGCTCCTGCTGTTGCGCGCCGCCGCCTGCACCACTATCGCAGGCCGCAAGTAACAAGGCCGAGGCGCAAATGAGCGGCAATCGTAGTAACACTGGCAAAGGCTCCAATCAGATGTGGGGCGGAAGGTTCGCTGAAGGGCCTAGCGCGATCATGCGCGAAATCAATGCTTCGATCCCCTTCGACAAGGCATTGTGGCGGCAGGATATCCGCGCTTCAAAGGCGCATGTCGCGATGCTGGGTGCGCAGGGGATCGTTTCAGCAGAAGATGCGCAAGCCATTTCAGACGGTCTCGATCAGATTGCAGCTGAATATGAACGCGACGGGGTTCCGGAGGACTGGGACCTCGAAGACATCCATATGACCGTCGAAGCGCGGCTGACGGAGCTGATCGGTCCGGTTGCAGGCCGGTTGCATACTGCGCGCAGCCGCAATGACCAGGTCGCTACCGATTTCCGGCTATGGGTGCGCGACACGATCGATGAATTCGATGCCGCGCTGGGCCAGCTGCAATTGGCGCTGCTGGCGCAGGCAGAGGCGCATGCAGACAGCATCATGCCGGGATTTACCCATCTGCAGACCGCGCAGCCGGTAACGCTAGGCCACCACCTGATGGCCTATTTCGAAATGATCGAGCGTGACCGGGACCGGTTCAAGGATGCTCGCACGCGCCTTGGCATGTGTCCGCTGGGCAGCGCGGCACTGGCAGGGACAGGCTTTCCGATCGATCGTGAAGCCACCGCCGAAGCGCTCGGCTTCGCTGCGCCGACACGCAACAGCCTAGACGCGGTCTCCGATCGCGACTTCGCACTGGATTTCCTGATGGCAGCGAGCCAATGCGCGCTGCATCTTTCGCGACTGGCGGAAGAATTCATAATCTGGGCGAGCCAACCCTTCGGTTTTGTCCGAATGGCAGATAGCCTTTCGACCGGCAGTTCGATCATGCCGCAGAAGAAGAACCCTGATGCGGCTGAACTGGTGCGCGGGCACGCGGGCCGCATCATCGGCTGCGCGACTTCGCTGATGGTGACGATGAAGGGCCTGCCGCTCGCCTATTCAAAGGACATGCAGGATGACAAGCCGCCGGTGTTCGAAGCCGCCGGGCTGCTTGCGCTCAGCATTGCCGCAATGACCGGCATGGTCGCGGACAGCAGTTTCAAGACCGAGCGCATGCGGCAAGCCGCCGAGCTTGGCTATGCCACAGCGACTGACCTTGCCGATTGGCTGGTTCGCGAAGCGGATATTCCGTTCCGAGAGGCGCATCACATCACCGGCGCGGCGGTGAAACGGGCCGAGGCGGACGGCCTGGCGCTTGACCAGCTGCCTTTGGAAGTGCTGCAGGAAATCGACAGCCGGATCGATGAGCGGGTGTTCAAGGCGCTGTCGGTTGATGCTTCGGTTGCGTCGCGCAGCTCCTATGGCGGCACCGCACCCGATCAGGTAAGACTGCAAATCGCAGCGGCCAAAGAGCGGATGGGTTTGATGTCATGATGAAACGCGTAGTGCCGACCACGGCCATTCTCGCGCTCGCTTTGAGCGCTTGCGGCCAGCGTGCGGATATCGAACCGCTCGCCAATGCCAGCTTGCCGCCTGCACCCTATGGCGCGGAGACACAGCCCGAAGCAGAGGAACTGCTCGAGCTGGAAACGCTCGCTGCGCCGGAGCGAAGCGTTGAGTTGAGGCGTCGTTCGGAAGAGCGCGAAGACGATCCTTTCGATCTGCCGCCTGAATAGACGAGAACCGGGACAAAGATGGACCATTTCGAGCTGAAAGGTGGCGTGATGCACGCCGAGGATGTGCCGTTGTCGCGCATCGCCGAAGAAGTCGGCACGCCGGTGTACGTCTATTCGCGCGCGACGCTGGAGCGGCATGCGCAAGTGTTTCGTGAAGGGCTGGCCGATGTGCCGGAGAAGCTGATCGCCTTTGCCGTCAAGTCCAATCCCAACCTTGCCGTGCTCAAAGTGCTTCAAGGGCAAGGCTTCGGAGCAGACGTAGTCTCTGGGGGCGAACTGATGCGCGCGCTGGCGGCAGGAATGGCGCCTGAGATGATTGTGTTCTCCGGCGTCGGCAAGACCCGCGCAGAGCTGGAACTGGGGCTCGACAAGGGGATAGGGCAATTCAACATCGAATCGCGCGAAGAAGGCCGCGAGCTCGCAGAGCTGGCGGCGGCGCGCGGCGAACAAGCCCCGGCCTGTTTGCGCATCAACCCCGATGTCGATGCCAAGACGCATGAAAAGATCTCGACCGGCAAGGCCGAGAACAAGTTCGGCATTCCGCTGGTTCATGCGCGCGAAGTGTTCGACGAATTGGCAGCGCTCGACGGGCTAAACCTGCGCGGCGTCGCGGTGCATATCGGCAGCCAGTTGCTCGATCTGGAACCGCTGGAAACCGCCTTTGGCAAGGTGGGGCAACTGGTGACAGATCTGCGCGCAGCGGGTCACACGATCACGCATGTCGATCTGGGTGGTGGCCTGGGCGTGCCTTACAAGGATGGCGAAAATCCGCCCTCCCCGGCGGAATACGGCGCAATGGTCGCCCGGGTGACACGCGACTGGGGCGTACACCTCACCTTTGAACCTGGCCGGGTTATCGCGGGCAACGCCGGGATCTTGCTGACCCGCGTGGTGCGGGTAAAGCGCGGCGGCAACGGCCCGCCCTTCGTGATCGTCGATGCAGCAATGAACGATCTAGCACGCCCGGCGCTCTATGGCGCATGGCATGACTTTGAAGCGATCAAACCGACTGGCGAGCGAATGACCGCGAATATCGTCGGCCCGATCTGCGAGACAGGTGACACTTTCGCGCGCGACCGTGAATGCGATGCACTGGTAGCGGGCGATCTCGCCGTGTTCCGCACCGCAGGCGCATACGGGGCGACCATGGCGAGCTCGTACAATTCGCGCGGTTTTGTTGCCGAGACGCTGGTCGATGGTGACCGCTATGCCGTGGTGGCTGACCGGATCGCGGCAGCTGCGATCATGGATGCAGAGCGCGTCCCCGATTGGCTTTAGCGTGGACCGGCGCCTGCCATGATGAATTCGCTGCCACTGTTTCACCGCATCAAGGGCCAGAAAGTGCTGGTGCTGGGCGATGGCGAAGCGGCTGAACCCAAGAAACGGCTGGTCGAGCGCGCGGGCGGCATCGTGGAGCACGACATGCAGCGCGCGATAGATGAAGGCGTGCGGCTGGCGTTTGTCGCTTATGAAGACAGTCGCGCCTGCGAGAATGCCGCGATCAACCTGCGCTGCGCCGGGATGCTGGTGAATGTCGTCGACATGCCCGAGCTGTGCGATTTCACCACCCCCAGCATTCTTGACCGTGATCCGGTACTGATCGCGATCGGAACTGGCGGAGCGTCTGCAGGATTGGCCAAGCATGTGCGGCTGCGACTGGAACGCTTGCTCCCGCAATCCTTGGGCAAGCTGGCAAATGCGCTGTTCGCGGCACGCGAGAAACTGCGCGCCAAGTTTCCGGCAGGTGCGGATCGTCGCCGCGTGCTTGACGATGCCCTGCGCGAAGGTGGTGCGCTCGATCCTTTCGAACAGTCGTCGCACGATAATGTCAGCGACTGGCTCGAAGGCGCTACCCAAGCCGAGAAATCGCGCATTGAAACACTCATTCTTACAAGCACGGATCCCGATGATCTCACCTTGCGTCAGGCCCGCTTGCTGGGCGAGGCAGAGGTAATCCTGTGCGACGGCGAAATTCCTGCAGCCATCTTGGCTCGGGCGCGCGCCGATGCAGTGCGCCTTCCCTACGGCGAAGTGTTTTCAGGCAATGATCACTCCGCCTCCGGCCTTACCATCATTCTCAAGCCTGAATTCTAGGCCGCGAAAGCGGGACTCCTTTCATCCAGCTCTGCAAAATAGCGCGCCATCGCACGGCGCGACTTCGCCGTAAGTGAGATAAACACCCTGCGGCGGTCCTGCGTATCTTCAACCCGCTCGAACAATCCGAGCTCAGTCATCTGCCTGATCCAGCGCAATGCCGTTGTTGCAGGCACGCCCGAAGCGATACAGAGCGACGTGACGGAAACCCGCTTATGCTCGGTTTCCGCTGCAGTCAGATCAAGCAGCATGTCCCACGCCAGATCGGAAAATAGCGTGCTATCGAAATATCGCGACCTCGCACGACGGCGGTGAATGATCTCCCGCACTAGCCTGGCATCGGGCAATCCGGGCTCGACAAGCGACTCTTCGCTTGAACCTTCCGAAAACCCCCGGAACGCAGGCTTTGTGTCGCGTAGATACCGATCCTTCCCATCATCCTCCTCGCCATGATCCGACAGGCCCTCGATTCGCCGTGCGATCAGCTCAACCTGCTGAGAGAGCTGGATCAAGGCGGCACGGTCTTCCTCCGAAAGCTCGTGCACCTTTGCACCGGCCGTCAGGGCAAAGGCCTGGCCAATCGCAACCACGCGTTCGGCCCGGCTGGGCGACACAAGGAATTGCGGAGCCGATTGATCGAAACAAGCAAACACCTCGTCAAGCGCATCAAGGCTTGTCGAAACGATGAGCTGTGCCCCGGCACTGACAACCCGCATGTCGAGCTGCATAAGTGCTGCCAAACGTGCAGGAGGCGCTTCCAAGCAATCGATGATGACCACGTCACCAAGCCGCGCAGCCTCCCCGTCAAGCAAGGCATCAAGATCGCTACTTTGGACCAGGCTGAATCCCGCACTCGTCAGGTCTTCGCATATCTGGCTGAGCATGCCGGGCCTGTCCGCATAGACTGAAACACCGACAGAAAATCCAGCAGCATTCCCGGAGCCATGATAGCTGAAATCCCGCGACTTGCTCATTCGAATCTCCTATTCGAGTTACAGAACAGAAATAAAACAAGTGTAGTTCAAGTCAGGAATGAAATGCCGGGATGGAAGATTTGCAGTTTAGTTATCCGAGTAATGGCATCTGCTCATACGAACTGTTCAGCCGAATTTGACTCAGCAATATCCCCGCTTCTCTGCGCGGGCCTATCACCAGGCAGAGAAACGGGGATCGGGGGCGCCTTTCAGACCGGAAGGACCGAACTGCGGCAAAGCCCTCGCTGAATGCCTTTATTTGGGGGCAAGACAACCGGAGAGAACGTTGCAGAATCAGGAGGTAAATCCGCGAATCGAGCACTTCAATCAGGTTGAATACCTACATGCCGATTGAGAACTGGCTGCGCGCCTGGCCCAATCAGTCGATGAACGGATCGCGCACTAGGATCGTGTCGTCGCGTTCAGGGCTAGTCGAAACCAGCGCCACCGGTGTCTCGATCAGTTCCTGCACCCGCTGGATATACTTGATCGCATTCGCAGGCAGATCGGCCCAGCTGCGCGCACCCGCGGTGCTTTCGCTCCAGCCTTCCATCTCTTCATAGATCGGTTCGACGGCGGCCTGGTCGCCCGCATGACTGGGGAAGTAATCGAGCACGTTGTTCTTGAGGCGATAGCCGGTGCAGATCTTGATCGTCTCCAGCCCGTCGAGCACGTCCACCTTGGTCAGCGCGATCCCGGTCACCCCGCTGATGGCGCAGCTTTGGCGGACCAGCACCGCATCGAACCAACCGCAGCGGCGCTGGCGCCCGGTGACCGTGCCGAACTCGTGCCCGCGTTCACCCAAGCGCTGGCCCACCTCGTCATCCAGCTCGGTCGGGAACGGGCCAGAGCCAACGCGGGTCGTGTAGGCCTTGACGATTCCCAGCACGAAGCCGGTCGAGTTGGGCCCCAGCCCTGAACCCGATGCAGCCGTGCCGCTGACCGTGTTCGAGCTGGTGACGAAGGGGTAGGTGCCGTGGTCGATATCGAGCAGCACGCCCTGCGCGCCTTCAAACAGGATCTTCGCCCCTGCCTTGCGCACTTTCTTCAGGCGCTTCCACACCGGCTGCGCAAACTTGAGCACGAAAGGCGCGATCTCGCGCAAGTCGCCCAGCAAGCGCTCGCGATCGACCGGCGGTTCGCCAAACCCGGCGCGCAGCGCGTCATGATGCGCGCACAGCCGGTCAAGCTGCGGTTCCAGATCATCGAGATGCGCCAGGTCGCACACACGGATCGCGCGGCGACCGACCTTGTCCTCATAGGCCGGGCCAATCCCGCGCCCTGTGGTGCCGATCTTGCCGGTCCCGGCCGCTGCCTCACGCAAACCATCCAGGTCGCGGTGAATCGGCAGGATCAACGGGCAATTGTCTGCAATCGCAAGATTGTCATCATTGATGGTGACGCCCTGCCCTTCGAGCTTGGTCACTTCATCGCGCAGCGCCCAAGGGTCAAGCACCACACCATTGCCGATCATCGACAGCGTGCCGGAAACGATGCCCGAAGGCAGCAGGCTGAGCTTGTAGGTCGTGCCATCGACCACCAGCGTGTGGCCAGCGTTATGCCCGCCCTGAAAGCGGACCACGGCATCGGCGCGGCTGGCGAGCCAGTCCACGATCTTGCCTTTGCCTTCGTCGCCCCATTGTGCGCCGATCACGGTTACGTTGGCCATATTTGTGCGTCCTCACCTGCCAAGGTGATCCTCGCAGTCCTTCGACAGGACTCGACTACGGGATGTGGATGAAGGAGCCCAATCGGCTCCGAATGCGCCGCGCGGGTTAGTGGAGCGTGAGGGGGAGAGTCAAGCGCCCCTTCACCCACTCCCCTATTCCTACAGGATGGAACACATGGAACACAGTCCATGAGTGGAAAAATGCTCGCTTGGTTTTCGCAATATTCAGGCGTGAATACAGAGGCTTGTGGGAAAATCTTCGGCATCTGGCCTATCTGGCATGGAACGCGCGCTGTAGGAAAGTCTTGAGCGTTATGTTGGACGGGCAATTCTCGCGACACAAAGTTCGGAAAATGTCGGCTAACGACCCAATTACGGACTTAGTCAGTCAATCGAAAGAACCGTGTGGCGTTGCCGTGCAAGATCGCCTGCTTCTGATCCTCATCTAGCCAGGCGAAGCCTTCGAGCCGTTGGAGGATGGGTCCGATTGGCAGATTGTCGCTTCCAAACATAATCCTATCACCGAAGCCCGCATCGATCAGCCGTCGCAGCGTCGCCCCGTATTCTTCGATTGGCATGGCTCCGTTCGTAATCGACAGATCTACATACACATTAGGATAGTCGTTCAGGAGAGCCAGTGTTTCCGGCCAGAACGCCTGATGGTCTCCCCGTCCCGCGCCAATGTGTTGCAGCCAGATGCGAAGGTCCGGGTATCTCGTAAGAATGGGTCGAAGGAGCGCCGGATTACCCATCTCCGGATCGTAATTGGGGCAGCAGTCAGGATTGGATCGGATACTGTTCCGTGCTCCCGGAGGAGGACCTCTTTGCGTGTGGACACCCACGGGTATGTCATAGGCATCCGCTAGCGCCCAAAACTGCTCAAGACGCGGATTGGCAGGAGAGATGCCTGAATAGCTAGGGGTAAGCTCGTGGATGGCCTGAATTCTCCCGGCCGCGAGTTCCTCCTCCAGCCAGATGGGGTCCGCCCAACCCTCGTTATCCGGGAAACAGTGATAGCGAGGCTCAGCTTGGTTGCGCGGGCAGACAATCCAAGTGCCGACTATGATTCCTTCGCGCTGCCAGCGCTCGACGTCTGCCTTGTTCGTGACGGCCACAACGGCCACTTTGACCCCGTTTGCCTCAAGCTCCTCCAACTGACCGCGTTGCACTGCATCGCCATCGCTGTCAGGCCAGCCAGCGTGACGGTGAACGTCGATCAGAGGAACTGAAGAGGCGAGGCCGACTGCAAAAAGGATAGACACAAGATCATTCTCCCACAGGCCACTCTATTTTCAATGAAACGGTCTACATGTAAAGACCGGTGCCACCCCAATTGTTGACATTGGATAGATGACAGAACCTGGGCCGGGAGCGGACCGACCGTTTCTAATTTGGAATCCGAAAAAGCAGTCAGTCCGCTAACGACCCAGTTGCGGACAAGAGGTATCAACTCGGCTTTTGTCGGCTATCTAGCTTTCCCAAGCGTCCTTCACGATAGGCTGCTTCAATTTCTGCAATCTCGGCCTCGGTGCTCATCACAAAAGGACCGCGTTGAACGAAGGCTTCGTTGATCGGTTCACCGGTGACGATCACAGCATGGCTGTCGGTGTGGGCCCGCATCGTCAGGATGGCAGAATCCGGCATCGCTCTGGCCGCCAAGGCTTCGCCCGCCTTAACAGTCACAAATGCGGTGCCGTCCGACAGTTCGATGCTGCCTTTGACTGCGTAGATCCATTGCGAATGACCCGCAGCGACCTGATGCTCAAAATGGCCGCTCGGTTCGATCTTCGCATCGAGAATTGTCATCGGCAGCGCTGGTGAACTGGCCCCGATTAGGCCGTTGCTTTGGCCCAGAACGACGCGAACTCTTGCGCCTGAGCTCTCAATCAATGGCATCGTATCGGCGGTGACGTGGAGCGTTTCGGGTGTGCGATGCTTCAATCTGGCGGGCAGATTGACAAACATCTGGAGACCATGTGCCACTGCGCCGGGAACCGGCTTCTCATCGTGAACTGCTCCGCTGCCCGCGTTCAACCAATAGAGGTCGCCCGGTTGCAGATCGATGTCATTGCCCAGCGAATCGCGGTTGTTGAAAGCGCCTTTGCTATCCTCGAACAGAACCGTCACAGCAGACATGCCCGCGTGCGCATGGGCGCCGAACGTGGGCTCGGTCATCGTGTAGTGATCGACCATCACCAACGGATCCATCAGACCGCCGAACATGGCATGCTTTAAACTGAGCGCCTTGAAGCCGGTTCCGACTGTGAAAGGCTCTCCAGCGGCGGGTGCCATCGCTTGACCATCGTCATTGCTGGCTGGAGCGGCTGGACTGTCGATTTCTGCGGATTGCTGTCGTTGCATTTCCTGGTCTCCGATTGACTTGACCCATCCATCACTAACCCTGCCGAAACTGGCGCTCTTGCCGACAAGCGCCAAAGGTTTGTCACTTCGCGCCAATCAGGCTTTGGAGAAGCATTGCCGCTTTTGATCGGATCGCTGGTGCAGGGCGGCGATCAATCCTCTATGCCCAGAAAACGGAAGGTCTGGCCCAGTGTGTTGAACGCTCCATGTGCCAGGATCAGCGGCATGATGTTTCGTCGCCCGAACCACAGATAGAAGACGCCGAAGGCAAAGCCGCCCGCGCCGGTGATGAGCGCACCATGCCACCCCTGATAATAGGCGTGACGATAGCCGAAGAAGGCGGAGGAAATGAGCAGCGCCAGAAGATCAGCACGCAGGCCGCCGTTCAATGCCTCGCTTGTGTTGCTGATGATGAAAGCTCGAAACAAGAGCTCCTCGAAGAAAGAGCCATGCGTCCATACCAGCAGCATGATCATCAGATACGCAGTCAGATTGCCTTCAATGTGAGAGAAGCGATCGCTTGTCCCGATGTCTTCAAACAACCTGTCGGCGACCAGCGCCATGACCTGAGTGCAGACAACAAAGAAGGCCATGGATAGCACCGTCAGGCCCAGCGTCTTGAGCCAGCTGTCAGGCCATCGAAAGCCAAGATCACTCCAGCTTCGGCCCCTGCGGCGCAGAAGGAAAGTGGCCACAATCATGGCGCTCAATGTTGAGGCAGGGCCAGCATAGAGCTGTGTGACGGGAAGCAGCGATTGCTTGACGATGACCAACACCGCAACCAACACCAGCAAGTCGCGCAAGGCGGCCCAACGGGCGTTCGGGGATGGGCACTTGTCTGCATCCCGGGTATCATCGGCTGGCTGTGTAACCATGCGAGACTTCCTTCTGATGGCGTGAAGACCGGCGAGCTCGAACTGGAATGGTCAGAGCAGCCGTATCGTAGGCTTCATGGCTAGACCTGTCCGCTGGTAATAAGTGCGATGGCGGCGGTCATGTAGAGACCAGCGGTCAACACGCTACCGAGGGACCGAACATGGTTAAGCCGAGTCCACTTGCGGCAGTATTCGAGCCAG
Organism: Erythrobacter sp.; assembly: GCA_030148605.1. Lineage (GTDB taxonomy): Bacteria > Pseudomonadota > Alphaproteobacteria > Sphingomonadales > Sphingomonadaceae > Erythrobacter. The sequence goes on along the minus strand of JASBTD010000063.1, from coordinate 180,259 downwards.
TAGGCATGGGCCGCAGCGTTGCTGTGATCGAGGCTGTCGAGCCTGTTGTTCATCGGCACATTGCCGAAAATCGTAGTCAGAAAAACGCTTGGAACATAGACTGAAGCCGCCAGTATTAGCGTTACCAGTCCTGCTCCTTCAAAGACGGCGAGGCTGTAGAGTGCGAAAAGAACCGAGAGTAGAGTGATCGACAGGATACCAGCCACAAATTGCGTCCTGATTACATCGCGATTGATGTGTTGCATGGCTTCGATTCCTCCCGCTGCTTCGGTCTTGAGCAGTGCCGACATGATGAACTCGGAAAACGCGGAAAAGACGCCTCCCACTACAGCGCTCCAGAGCGCGAGGAACAGGCAGAAGTAGAGTGGCCAGTCATAGGTCATGCCGCAACCCTCCACACGCCCGTTGCCGCAACATCGCGCGCATATTCGGCAAAGTCCTTGGCAGAGCGGCCAAGTGCACGCTCGACTCCGTCAGTCAGATGAGCATTGCGGCCATCCAGGACGGTTGAGAACAGGTAGTCGAGCATCCAGACGACATCCTTTGGCGCGCCGGAGCTGGTCAGCCCTTCGATGAAGGCTTCATGAGGAACGTCGATGAAAGCGATCTTGCGACCAGTCGCGATTGAAAGGTCGTGTGCAATATCCGCCATGGTCATCAGCCGGGGGCCGGTGACTTCATAGATTTCGCCATTGTGCCCGTCTTCGGTAAGTGCTGCGACCGCGACATCGGCAACGTCATCGACATCGACAAACGGCTCCGGTGTATCGCCTGCGGGCAGAGTAATGGCTCCGCCGAGCACCATGTCGATGAAGGCACCTTCGGAGAAGTTCTGGTTGAACCAGCTGGCGCGCACGATGGTCCATTCGAGGCCGCTATCCTTCACGATTTGCTCGCAGGCTTGTGCTTCTGCCTCTCCTCGGCCCGACAACAGGACCAGACGCTGGACCGCTTGCAGACTAGCGCGCCAGACGAGCGCGCTGATGGCGTCGGTCGCGCCGGGCATCGCGAGATCGGGTGAGTAGGTGATGTAGATGCTCTTCACACCTTTGAGTGTGGCGTCCCAGCCAGCTTCCCGGTCCCAGTCGAATGCGGGAATGGATGAGCGCGATCCGATGCGGACTTTCTCGCCTTTGGCGGTCAGCCGTTCGGCCACTCTTTTGCCAGTCTTGCCGGTTCCGCCGATCACAAGCGTGATCGTCTTGTCTTCGCTTTGGTTAGTCATGGGCTTGTTCCTTCTCGTTGGAGACAAGCATGGAATAGGTCGGAAGCTGGCCTGTGCTCTTGCCCTAGGATGACAAGCTTTGTGCAGATCGCGTCACTGGCCCGATGTTGCACTCAATCGGAACGAGCGCGGTGTTTCGCCCGCCCAGCGTTTGAAGGCTCTTGTGAAACCACTTTGCTCGGCAAAGCCGGTGAGGAAGGCAATCTCGACCAAGGGGTATTGCGTCGTTCGGAGCAGCCGTTCGGACAGTTCACGCCGGGCCTGATCTACTAGTTCCTGGAACACGGCACCTTCATCGCCCAATTTGCGTTGCAGCGTTCGAGCGCTCATTCCGAGAGCCTTGGCGACATCTGATAGTTTGGGAATGCCGCCGCTCAGGTTCTTTCCGATCTCCGATTTGACCTGGAACGCTATCGGAACAACGGAATGCATCTCCTTAAGCATTTCTTCGACGCGCTGATCGAAGAAGCGCGAGATAGCATCGTCACCGACGGCATTGGGCAGAGCCAGCTCAGCGTTGGAAATGACAATTGCGTTGATACCCGCGCGATCCTCAACCGCGCATCCGAGATAGTCCTCCAGGAACGCCTTGTCTCCGATGAATTCATGAGCGCAAATCGCTCGGTCTGGTTTGAAATGCCGCCCCGAAGCTTCGCGGCATATTGCGGTGAAGGAAGCGAAGGTCGCTTCGTTCGATAGCCGGGCACCCATGGAAGCTTCGTCGGTCAATCGGACAAACCGGATTTCGGTGGTCTGCTCATTGCGGGTGATCTCAAGCGCCCTGACTCCAGCAACAACGCCGACATAGCGTTCCGCGCGATCCCAGCCATCCATAAGCGTGGGAGAGCTTTTCCAGGCAAGGCCAACCGCCCCTAGGTCTTCGCAGCGCATCGACGCACCTAGATTGATGTGGGCTCTCGGACGTCCCTCCTCGGCATGCGCAATGGTCTCAAGCAGCCTAACATAGTCTTCTTCTGCCACCATGCTCGCAAGGTCCGCAGGTTCGTCCATGTCGAGCTTGCAGATCGCACACAGCTCGGCCCGATCCAAATGCTGAGGAGCCTTTTCGATAGCCTTGCGCGAATAGATGGAAGAAGATTGGGGCACCGACTGAGGTTAGCTTGGAGGTGCCGCTTATGGAAGGGCGGTCGCAATGTCTGCTAACCACCAACTTGCAGACGTTTTCACTTCACTACCCCGCCCGCGGGATCGCGCAGGCTGATGCCAGCCCCAGCCCGCGTTTGATCGCGGGGTAGAGCCGGTTGCTGGCCGCCGAAAGCGCCATTTCCGTGCGCGCATTCTTGCCAAATACCGCCTCTACGTCATCACCCAGTTCGGCAGATCGTGCGATGTCGCCCGCAGCAATCGCAGCGCCGAAATCGAACGCGAGTTCATCTTCGGCGGTCTGCGGCCTTCCTTCGAGCGCTTGCTGGATCCGCGCTTCGTCCATGCCTTCGCGCAATGCGTAGCTGCGCATCACTTCGACGCACGGCCCGCAGTCTTCGGTTCGCACCGCGCCCATCGCCGCCATGATCACCGCATCGGCTGGCGCGTGATAGCGATGCCCGGTCAGCGCCATGGCGTGTTGCAAAGCCTCGGTAGCAAAACCGCCGGTGCGCGAAATCTCGTCAAGATAGGCTGAAGTATCACCCAGCGCATCGCGAGCGAACTTCAGGAACACAGGCTTTGGCAGAGGTGCAAAACTGATCCGCTGGCGGCCTATCTGGATGCCCAGCACGATCCAGACCGCGATGGCGGGGCCCAGCACACCCGGCGCATCGCGCCAGAAGATGTCCGGGCTGCAAATGCCGGTCACAACTTCATAGATATGCAGGATGCCGTGAAACGTTGGAAACAGATTGCCAACCACCGCAGCGCCCCAGCGCATCACCGGATTGAACGCGGCATATCCCAGCACAAGGCCGGAGACGAGGAACGCAATCCCGATATCCTGGATGAAATGGCCATTGGGCGGCCCTGACGCCTTCACCGTATCGACGAAATCATACCAGCCAAACGGATCGGTGAGCATGAAAACGCCGTTGAACAGTGCAAAAGCCGCCGCCAGCGCCAGGATAACTTGCACCAGCCGGTCTGCTGCGTCAGGTTTGCCAAACATACTCGGATCTCCTATATCTGGATAATAGATATCCGAATAAAACGAGGCAGGCAAGAGGTATATCGTCATGCAGATCAGTCATGCGGATCAATAAGGGCGTCGAATGGGCAGGCCATGCTTGCGCGCTGCTGGCCCCGCTATGGCCCGACCGCGGGCTGTCCCTCTCCACGCTGGCGGAGTTTCACGAGCTGCCCGAGCCATATATGGCGAAGCAGATGCAGGCGCTGGCGCGCGCGGGGATCGTTACCGGCGGGCGCGGTCGCAGCGGTTACTACACGCTTGGCCGCGCGCCAGCCGAGATTACCCTGCTCGACATATTGCTGGCGGTGGATGGTGACGAGCCGATGTTCCGCTGCAGCGAAATCCGCCAGAACGGCCCGTGCGGATCAAAGCCCGCCGATTGCAAGCTGCCGTGCAATATCGCCGCGGGCTTCTGGCGCGCGGAAGAGGCATACCGCAAGAGCCTGGCCGAGATTGACCTCGCCACGCTCAGCCGCAGCGTGGCGGCGCAATTGGGCATGGAGAAGGTGATGCAGGCGGGCGAATGGCTCAGCCCCCGCGTGCGTTCGCGCAGCTAAAGCCGATTGGAAGTAACCACCTGGCGGTCGCCTGCGAACCTGAGCGAAAGGTTCGGTACCAGGCAAAAGGGGGGAAGCATGTCTCACAACCTATCTGCAGCGCTGCTGGCAGCAGCATTACTCGTGTCAGCCACGCCAGCGCTGGCGCAGGAAACCGCTCAAGCGGACAGCGGTGAAGGTGCGATCGATGATTTCTCTGACCTGGAGCAAAGCGCTGAAGGCGAGCCTGCCCTTGACCCCGACGCAGACGAGCAAAATCCGGCAGGGCTTGAAGCGCTCGCACGGATGGCCGAAGTGATCGACGCGCTCGATCCGGACGCAGAGCGCAACGGCAATAACTGGCAGCTGACTGTGGAGGAAACGTCGCTGCTGGTGGTGACAGACATCGCCAATGACCGGATGCGCATCCTCACCGCCATTGCCATGGCCGATACGCTCCCGCCCGAGGCGCTGTTGCGGCTATTGCAGGCCGATTTCGATTCGGCGCTGGATGCCCGTTATGCGATCGCGCAGGATCTGGTGTGGGGCACATTCATCCACCCGCTGAGCTCGCTAACCACCCGCGAATTCGCTTCAGGCCTGCTGCAAACCAAATCGCTCGCCGATACGTTTGGCACGACATTTTCCAGCGGAATTCTCACCTATGGCGGCGGAGACAGCAGTGCGATCATCGAAAAGCAGCTTGAGGAATTGCTGGAAGAGCTGAAAAAGGGCGAGGAAACCTAGGAGCTTGATTGGCAGGTCTGGCGAAGTCGCAATTGCGCTCGCTCGACCGTGGCGCGTCAGGCCGTCGCTATAACGTCGATCTCAACCAGCAATTCCGGCAATGCCAGCGACGATACTTCCACGATTGTGTCGGCTGGAAATGGCGGCGTGAAGTATCTGCGCCGCGCCTCGACGATCTTGGGGAAATTTGCCATGTCTTTCAGGTAGATCGTGACTTTCACGACCTTCGAAAGATCGCTGCCTGCAGCCGCCAGCACATTCTCGATATTGGCAAAGGTTTGCGCCAGCTGAGCATCGAAGTCACCCTCTCCCACGATCGCGCCGTCTGGTGAAATCGCGGCTTGCCCTGAAAGGAAAATCAGGTCGCCCACTCTCCAGCCGGGACAGATCGCATAGGGAGCCAGCGGATCGGGATCGATTGTGATCGGTGTTGCCTTGTCCGCCATGGCGAATGTCCTTCTATAGCCGGAGTGTTTGAACGCCTTCCAGCCGATGCGTGCAGCCCAGCGCGGCCGGATCTTCGCTATCACCGATCTGCGCGATAGTGCGCCACCCCGCGCCGCGCAGCTGTGCCGCCACCGCTTCGTCATGGCCAAGCGGCAGGTACACGGTCCTTGCCTCAGGTTCAGCACCCATCGCGCCGATCAGCTGGTCTACATAGAGCGAGAAACCGGTCGCGGCTTCTTCGCTGCCCTTGATCAGATAGGTGCCGCCGCGACCCAGCGCGCCGCGCACGCCCTCTGCATAGAGCGTGAAGCCGAACCAGCTCTGGTATTCGAAGCCGTGGCGTTCGGTCGGGTCAAGCGTGACCCGCGCCGATGATCCGATCCGCGCGGCAATCTGCTTGAGGCCCGATATCCGGCTCGCCAGCGCACCGCCCGCATCGATCGCGCACAGCTTTTCCAGCGCTTCCTCGAACGGCCCGGTGGCATAAAGCAGCGGCAGATAGGCCTCTCCACCCGCCGCCTTGAGCCCGCCTGCATCCTTCGTATCAAGCTCGCGCCGCACCGCGTCGCGCGCATCCTCGGCCAAAGGCATGGCCTTGTCTGCCAGCGTGTCGACCAGGTCAGGCAGTGTGAAATCGACGGAAATGCCGGTCAGGCCCGCTGCTGACAACGCCTCAACCGCCAGCGCCACAATCTCGCTTGCCGCGGCAACCGTGTCTGCCCCGATCAGCTCTGCACCAAGTTGGGTGCGCTCGCGCGCGGGGTCGAGCTGGTCCGCCTTGATCACCGCTGTCTCGCCGCAATAGGCGAGCCGCAGCGGGCGCGGGGCATCCGCCATGCTGGTCGCAGCAATACGCCCGATCTGCGGGGTGATATCGCTGCGCAAGGCAAGCGTGCGCAAGCTTGCCGGATCGACAAAACGGAACATGCGGCGCGGCTGCACGCCGTCCATCCGCCCCGCCAAGGACTTCTCGAATTCGACCAGCGGCGGGCGGACGCGATCGTAGCCATGGCCCGAAAGCACATCCAGGCATGCACGCATGGCGCGGGTGATCGCTTCCGCGTCGCGCGGCAACCGGTCTTCGAGCCCTTCAGGCAACAGATCGTCAGCGTCAGTCATTGCGTGCCAGCGCTTGCCCGATCCTGGATCAGAATTCCAGCGCCTTGACCATTTTCACGCCTTCGATCTCTGCTGCCTGGGCAACCACATCATCTGGCATGGCGCTATCAAGGCTCAGCAGCAACACCGCTTCGCCGCCTGCGTCGCGCCGGCCAAGGTTGAACGTGCCGATGTTGATGCCATGGCTGCCAAGCAGCGTACCGATGCGGCCGATGAAGCCGGGCTTATCGTCATTCACGACGTAAAGCATATGGCCGCTCAGCTCGGCTTCGATCCCGATCCCGAAGATCTCGACCAGACGCGGAGCATCATTGCCGAACAGCGTACCGGCAACCGAACGCGGGCCCTGGCTTGTTTCCACCGTCACACGGATCAGCGTGTTGTAAGCGCCTTCGCGATCATGGCGGATTTCGCGCACATCCAGCCCGCGCTCTTTCGCAAGGTAAGGCGCGTTGACCATGTTCACGCTGTCCGAATAGCGGCGCATGAAGCCGGCCAGCACAGCGCCGGTGATCGGCTTGCCATTGAGCTGCGCTGCCGCGCCCTCGCGCTCGATGCTGATCTTCTCCAGATTGCCGTGCGCCAACTGGCCCACCAGGCTGCCCAGATTTTCAGCAAGGCCCATATAGGGCTTGAGCTTGGGCGCTTCCTCCGCGCTGAGCGAAGGCATGTTGAGCGCGTTGGTAACCCCGCCATTGACCAGATAATCGGCCATTTGTTCGGCAACCTGCAGCGCCACATTGACCTGCGCTTCCGTGGTCGAAGCACCAAGGTGCGGTGTGCAGATGAAGTTCGGCGCATCGAACAGCGGGTTTTCCTTCGCCGGTTCTTCGGCAAATACGTCAAGCGCGGCGCCAGCTACCTGCCCGCTTTCGAGGCAATCCTTCAGCGCGACTTCGTCGATCAAACCGCCGCGTGCGCAATTGACGATGCGGATACCCGGCTTGGCATTCTCCAGCCGCTCACGGCTCAGGATATTGCGCGTCTGGTCTGTCAGCGGCGTGTGCAGGCTGACGAAATCGGCGCGGTGCAGCAGCGTGTCCAGATCAACCTTTTCAATGCCCAGCTCAACCGCGCGATCTTCCGTCAGGAAGGGATCGTACGCGATCACTTTCATCTTCAGCCCTTGGGCACGGCTGGCGACGATCGAGCCGATATTGCCCGCGCCGATCAGGCCCAGCGTCTTGCCGGTCACTTCAACGCCCATGAAATCCTTCTTCGGCCATTCGCCCGCCTTGGTGCGGGTGTTGGCATCGGGGATCTGCCGCGCCAGCGCCATGATCATCGCAATCGCATGCTCTGCGGTAGTGATCGAATTGCCGAACGGCGTGTTCATCACCACCACGCCCTTGCCGCTAGCGTAAGGAATATCGACATTGTCAACGCCGATCCCGGCGCGGCCAATCACTTTCAGATTGGTCGCCGCATCAAGGATTTCCCGGGTAACAGTGGTCGAGCTGCGGATAGCAAGGCCATCATATTCGCCGATGCGCGCTTTCAGTTCTTCAGGCGTTTCGCCGGTGATCACATCAACGTCGCAGCCGCGCTCTTCGAAAATGCGCGCTGCGTTGGGGTCCATCTTGTCGGAAATGAGTACTTTGGGTTTGGTCATTTTCAGTCCTCTGCGCGTCCCCGCGCAGGCGGGGACCTCTTTCAGCAATGAAATTCTTGGTTTGATGGAGATCCCCGCCTTCGCGGGGAATCAAGCTAGGCCTTGAGGCTTTCCCAGGCCCAATCGAGCCAGGGGCCAAGCGCTTCGATGTCAGCCGTGTCGACGGTTGCGCCGCACCAGATGCGCAGGCCAGCCGGGGCATCGCGATAACCCGCGATGTCATAGGCGGCATCTTCCGCTTCAAGCAGGCCGGCAAACTTCTTGATGAAGTCCGCATCCGCACCTTCAACCGTCAGGCATACGCTGGTGTTTGACCGGGTCGCCGGATCAGCCGCCAGATGGCCGAGCCATTCGCGCTCCCCTACGATCGCGTCAAGCGCAGCCGCATTGGCATTGGCGCGCGCTTTCATGCCTTCGAGCCCGCCAACCGACTTTGCCCATTCGAGCGCGAAGATCGCGTCTTCAACCGCCAGCATGCTGGGCGTATTGATGGTTTCGCCCTTGAAAATGCCTTCGATCAGCTGGCCGCCTTTCGTCAGGCGGAACACCTTCGGCAGCGGCCATGCGGGGGTATAGCTTTCCAGCCGTTCGACCGCGCGCGGGCCCAGGATCAGCACGCCATGCGCGCCTTCGCCGCCAAGCACTTTTTGCCAGCTGAAAGTCAGCACATCGACTTTGTCCCAAGCGATGTCCTGCGCGAACACAGCGCTCGTGGCATCGGCGATGCACAGACCTTCGCGATCCGCGGCGATCCACTCCCCATCGGGCACACGCACCCCTGAAGTGGTGCCATTCCAGGTGAATATTACATCGTTCGACCAATCGACCGCACCAAGGTCCGGCAGTTCACCATAGGGCGCTTCCATAACCGTGGGGTCGATCTTCAACTGCTTGACCGCGTCTGTTACCCAGCCTGCGCCAAAGCTTTCCCATGCCAGCGTTGTGACCGGGCGTGCGCCCAGCATCGTCCACATCGCCATTTCAACAGCGCCGGTGTCCGAACCGGGCACGATGCCAATGCGATGTGTCTCGGGGACTTGCAGCACTTCGCGCAGCAAATCGATGCAATAGCCGAGGCGCGCCTTGCCGATCTTGGAGCGGTGCGAGCGCCCAAGCGAATCTGTGCCGAGTTTGTCTGGGGACCAGCCCGGCGGCTTCGCGCAAGGACCGGAAGAGAAATATGGACGCACGGGTTTCCGCGCGGGTACTTGATGTTCAGTCATTTAAGACTCTCCTTACAGAGAGCACGCGCGGCGTTGGGACCGCGTGGCCCGCTGGCCGCATTAGTGGCGCGCGCCAAGGAGTCAATCAGGAATAGGAATTCGTCGACAATGCGCCCGCCGGTTGTAGCCAGCTGCATCGGCATAATCACACGCGCCCTCTCGCCAATCGCGCGCAGCTTCTCTATGCGCTGCATCTGATGCAAACGAGTGACCTTCGCATTGCGCTGTTCAGCGGGAATTACAACTATACCCGCGACGGTGCGAACCAGGCCTTGAACCGCCTGGTTGAATACCTGCTGCGGCAGGGTGCCTCTGTGCGCGTCTATGCGCCAAAGGTGGCTGAGCCCGATTTCGAGCCGACCGGAGACCTTGTCGGCGTGCCCAATGTCCGCATGCCGGTAAAGGGGCGCGGTGAATATCGCCTGCCGCTGGGCCTTTCGCGGCGGGTCAAGCAGGACCTCGTGAAGTTCGAGCCCAATGTCGTGCATATTTCTTCGCCTGACCCCACCGGGCACGCGGCACTGCGCTGGGCGCAGGACTATGATCTGCCGGTGCTGGCTTCCGTCCACACACGGTTTGAAACCTATCCGCGTTATTATGGTCTCGCCTTTCTGGAGCCGGTAATCGAAGGCATCCTGCGGCGACTCTACAACCGCTGCGACGCCTTGGTCGCGCCGTCGCAAAGCATGGTCGATACGCTGCTAGAGCAGGACATGCATGACGATATCACCATCTGGTCGCGCGGAGTGGACCGGACGATCTTCGATCCATCGAAGCGTGACCTGGAATGGCGCCGCTCATTGGGACTGGAAGATGACGACGTAGCAGTCGTGTTTCTCGGCCGTCTGGTGATGGAAAAAGGGCTCGACATCTTTGCAGACACCATCATCGAGCTCAGGAAGCGGCAAGTACCGCACAAGGTGCTGGTGATCGGTGACGGGCCGGCGCGCGGCTGGTTCGAACAGGCACTGCCCGGCGGTATCTTCGCGGGCTTCAAGACCGGGGCTGATCTGGGTCAGGCGTTGGCGAGCGGCGATATCTTCTTCAATCCATCGATCACAGAGACGTTCGGCAATGTCACGCTGGAGGCGATGGCGAGCGGCCTGCCCGTCGTCGCAGCTGGCGCAACCGGCGCGTCCTCACTGGTGGATCCCGGCGAGACCGGGCAGCTTGTGCCCCCCGGCGATGCGGCAGCCTATGCCGAAGCGATCGCACCCTATTGCACCGACCACGATCTGCGCCGCGCGCATGGCGAAGCGGGCGAGCGCAAGGCACGCCAGTATGACTGGGACGCGATCAACCAGGTGGTGGCAGACGTTTACGTCCGCTTGGTCGAGCAGCGCGAAGAGCTTCGTGCGCAAGACCAAGCGAAGATAAAGGCTGCGATCGAGTCAGCGTAACACACCAGCCGCTGTCATGCGGCGCGCATAGTAAGCCATTCCGATCAGGGACAACCAGATCACTGCAGTAAACACCCATGTGAAGGTGGTGTTCATGGCATCGGGCATGTTCGATGTCAGCGTGTAAACCATCGACAGCGCCAGACCGATCACTGAAATGATATAGAAGTGAAAGGCGAACCGGCTGCGAAACAGCAGCAGCAGTGACCCCGCCACAGCACCCCATACGCCCATCGCCCAAGCGACGGTGGCCCACATGGGATAGGCCGCGAAATACTCTAGCATGACATCCAGCGGAACGCCGGAATTTTCCGCCGCCATGCCAAGATATTCCATATTGCCCGTTTTGGTCTGGACGTAATCATTTGCCCCGCCAGCAAACCAGATCAGGCTGACAATACCCAGCACCCACAGGTGCCAGGGCGCTTTGGTTGCTTCATTCATGTGAAAACTCCCCTCCCGTCCGGCATGGAGCCGGCTCAATGGAGGGGAGATTAGCCAGATTCAGCTGGTCAGCGCAAATGCATTAAACCTTTGGGCTGCTGCATTTACAGACGCTCGATACGCTTGGCGACTTCGTCAATAATATCAACGATCTGGTCGACCGTATCCTTGTCAAGCTTGCCTGCCTTGGCGCGGTTTTTCAGCACGGAGGCAAGGTTACCCATCGCACGAAACAGGTCAGGCGAGCGCTCCTTCACCTTTTCCGCACGGTAGCCATGCTCGTTCAGGCGCTCCATCAATTCGTCGACTTCGTCCGCGCGATCTTCCAGCTCTGCCGCGCCTGACTTGGTCACTTCGAACGGCTTCTTGCCGGTGCCTTCTTCATCGTCCGATTTGCTCTTGCCTTTGGGCTTGGCCTGTTTGATCTGGCCTTCTTCCTCGAGCATTTGCAGTGTCGGATAGACCGCACCCGGGCTTGGTGCATAGGCACCGCCGGTCATGTCCTCGATCGCCTTGATCAGCTCATAGCCGTGGCGCGGCTCTTCATTGATCAGTGCCAGCAGCGCCAGGCGCAACTCGCCCGAGCCGAACATGCGGCCACGGCGCTTGCGACTGCGCGCGCCATCCTGCCAATCGCGCGACCGGCGGCGGCGTGCACCTCCAAATTCGTCTTCCCATTCATTGGCGGCCGAAGCCATTGCCATGGCAATCATTGGCCCCAGATTGTTCCAACCGCCGCGTGATCTGTTCCAGGTCATTGTATAACTCTCTTCCGACTATCTTCGATAGCTCTAAGATATATCGTAGAACGCACTTTGCAAGAGCAGTGTGGCATTGAGCGACGAACAGCTTATGACACTCGACCAATGGCTGATCTGTTTGCTGATGACCCTCACCCGCCCTCTTCCGGGCCGGATGAACCGCGCGATGACGCGCCGCTGGCGGACCGCTTGCGCCCGCGCACGCTTGCCGAGGTTTTCGGGCAAGAGCACCTGACCGGGCCGGACGGCGCGATCGGGCGCATGGTGGCTGCGGACAACCTGTCGAGCATGATCCTGTGGGGGCCGCCGGGAACGGGCAAGACCAGCATCGCGCGCCTGCTGGCCGACGCCGTGGGTATGCGGTTTGTTGCAGTGAGCGCGGTCTTCTCTGGCGTGGCAGACCTCAAGAAAGCCTTTGCCGAAGCGGACAAGATGGCCAGCGCAGGTCAGAAGACCCTGCTGTTCGTGGATGAGATCCACCGTTTCAATCGCGCGCAGCAGGACGGCTTTCTGCCCTTTGTCGAGCGCGGCACTGTCACGCTGGTCGGCGCGACCACGGAAAACCCCAGCTTCGAGCTCAACGCTGCACTGCTTAGCCGCGCGCAGGTGCTGATCCTTGAACGGATCGACCATGCAGCGCTTGGCAGGCTGCTGGAACGCGCAGAAGCGCTTGAAGGCTCGCTGCCACTTGATGCTGACGCGCGCGACGCGCTGATCGCGAGTGCGGATGGTGACGGGCGATTCCTGCTCAACCAGGCCGAGACACTCTACAATGCGCAGATCGATGCGCCGCTTGATCCGGCAGGCCTCGGCAAGTTTCTTCAGCGACGCATGGCGGTCTATGACAAGGACCGTGAGGGGCATTACAACCTCATCAGCGCCCTGCACAAAAGCCTGCGCGGCAGCGATCCGCAGGCCGCGCTCTATTATTTGGCGCGGATGCTGGTGGCGGGTGAAGAGCCGCTTTACGTGCTGCGCCGGCTGGTGCGCTTCGCCAGCGAGGACATCGGCCTGGCAGACCCGCAAGCGCTCACGCAATGCCTTGCCGCCAAGGACGCTTACGACTTCCTCGGCTCACCCGAAGGCGAGCTCGCGATTGTGCAGGCCTGCCTGTATTGTGCGACCGCGCCCAAATCGAACGCCGCCTATGCTGCGCAGAAAGCCGCCTGGAAAAGCGCGAAGGAAACCGGCAGCCTGATGCCGCCGCAGAACATCCTCAATGCGCCGACGCAGCTGATGAAGGAGGTGGGATATGGCAAAGGCTATGCCTATGATCACGACGCGGATGAAGGCTTTTCAGGCGCGAATTACTGGCCAGAGGAAATGGAGCCGCAGACCTATTACGCACCCGTAGAGCGCGGGTTTGAGCGCAAGGTGCGCGAACGGATCGCCTATTGGGACCACTTGCGGCAGGAGCGCAAACATGTGTGATCCCCCGCGAAAGCGGGGGTCTCCTGCCATTTGGCGCTTGGTGGAGGAAGGCTCCCGCCTTCGCGGGAGCTCACACTCGTGAGACAGTTCTCCCATTTCCTGGCCATCGACTGGTCCGGTGCCAAGGGCGAGCGCCAAAAAGGTATCGCGCTTTCGCTGGCCGATGCGACAGGCGGCCCGCCGGTGCTGGTCGAGCCGCCAAAGCGCGGCTGGGCACGGATCGAAGTGCTGGAACTGCTACGCGACGAAATTCCGCGCGATACGCTGGTGGGTATGGACCTTGGCGTGTCGCTGCCTTTCGCCGATGCAGGCGCGTTTTTTCCGGGTTGGGAGCAGAGCCCGCGGAACGCCCGGTCGTTGTGGGCGCTGATCGACGAAATCTGCGCCGATGACCCTCATCTCGAATGCGGCAGCTTTGTATGCCACGAGCAGGCCTCTCGCTATTTCCGCCATTCGAAGGAACATGTCGGCGACCGCTTTCATTTGTCCGATGCCGCCACGCGCGAAGGCCGGTTTCGCCGTGCGGAACAGGCGCAGCGGCAGCAAGGCGTGCGCCCGGTAAGCAATTTCAACCTGGTCGGCGCGGCGCAGGTCGGCAAGTCCAGCCTCACCGGCATGCGGATGCTGCATCGCCTCAAAGGCCATGTCTCGGTCTGGCCGATCGATCCCTTGCCAGGCAGCGGCCCCGTGGTGCTGGAGATGTACACCAGCATCGCTGCGCGCGGTGGCGGCGTGAGCGGGGCAAAGACGAAGCTGCGCAGCTACGAAGAGCTGAATCAGGCACTGGCCCAGCTGGGATCACCTCCGGTGCGGGGTGACGGGCCGATTGATGACCACTCGTCTGACGCTCTGGTGACCGCCGCGTGGCTGCGCAAAATCGGGCAAGACGCGCGCTATTGGCAACCCAAGGGCCTTACCCCTGAAATTGCGGCAACTGAGGGCTGGACATTTGGCGCGCTTTGAACCAAAGGGCCTCTCCCTGAAGCCCGTGCCGGCTTAGCTCAGTTGGTAGAGCAGTTGATTTGTAATCATCAGGTCGCGAGTTCGAGTCCCGCAGCCGGCACCATTTTCATTTAGTTGGCCTCAAGCGCCGGCGTTCGCGTCCGCTCACTTGGCTTTCCTCGCTCACGCGACCTGAAGGTCGCATTGCTGCGGTCGGGCAGTCGCCCTCTGGCTGCCGCGACAATGAGAAAAGGCTCCTTACCCCCGCCCGCGGTAGCTGGCGACACCCTGATCCGGCACCCATAGCCCTTCAGGCGCAGACCCCGTCTGCCAGAACACATCAATCGGGATGCCGCCGCGCGGATACCAATATCCGCCGATGCGCAGCCATTTGGGCTTCATTTCCGCTGCCAGCCGCTGGCCGATGCCAACCGTCACATCCTCGTGAAAGCCGTTGTGATTGCGAAACGATCCGAGAAACAGCTTCAGGCTTTTCGATTCGACGATTGACTTGTCAGGCGCATAGTCGATCACGAGATGCGCAAAATCCGGCTGGCCTGTGACGGGGCATAGCGAAGTGAACTCCGGCGCAGCAAAACGCACCAGATACAGCGCGCCGGCGCGCGGATTGGGCACGTAATCGAGCTGCGCCTGCTCGGGCGAGGCTGGCAGATCGGTCTGCTTGCCAAGGAATTGCGGGTTTGGTGTGTCGCTCATGCAGCGCTGTTGCCGCGAAGTGACGCCGAGCGCAAGAGATTGGCTATACGCGCGCGGGTTCACTCACTATTCAGCGCGCCTCCCGCTTCACATCACCTGCTGCGCATGATGACCCGTATTTGCACCTCTTCGATTGCCCTTGCCGCTGCGTTGATCGCATCACCGCTTGCCGCGCAGCAACGCGTGCAGGATTTCACGCTCCCGCCCAACCCTACGCCGACACCCACAGTCGAAGGGCCTGCGGATGATGCCGGGCCGGTCCCGATCGCACCGCGCGTTATTCCGACGGATAGCCCTACCCCGAGCCCGACACCCCGCCCCAGCCCAATTCCCAGCCCGACCGGCAACGCAGCGGTGCCAACCGGGCAGGAATCGCCCGCCTCCCGGTCTCCGACTCCAACCCCGTCGCCAACATCGGCTACACCTGCGGCCCGCAGCACGCCTTCGCCTGCACCGGCGCAGGCAGCCCCTGACCCGGCGACCACCCAGCCCGCACAGCAACCAGCCGGTCCAGCCGAATCCCCGTCAGCGCTAGACGGTTTGCCGCAATTCAAGCCTGAACCGATCGCGCCTGCAACGCCTGACATTGCAGATGCAGCGAGCGCAGAGAAGGGCAGCCTTTCCTTGCCGCAATGGTGGCCCTGGGCAGCTGGCCTCTTGCTTGCGTTGCTGCTGGGCATTCTGGGCGGCTGGGCCATGGCGCGGCGGCGCGCCAATCGACCAGCGCCGCAAATCGAGCCTCCGATTGTGGATCAGGGCGGCATAGGCCCCGGCGCGTCACCTGCAGCTGAGAAAGCGCGCATCGTCGCAACGCTTGAGGTGGAGCGGCTCACGCGCAGCATGATGGCGCTCACACTCAATTTCCGGGTCACGATTGCCAATCGCTCAGACCGCGCAGTGCGCGACCTTGCGGTGTCAGCCGACATGGTGAGCGCGCGGCGCAACCTGCCGGTCGAGCAACAGGTTGCGACCATTGCGGCACAATTGCCCCCTATTGCTACTGTCGAACGTGTCGGCCCGCACCAAAGCGCGGTTGTGAGCGGGGAATTGCGCTTGCCAATTTCCGAAATCGAACTGTTCCAGCAGGGGCAAGTGCCGCTTTGCGTTCCGCTTGCGCGGCTTCGTGTGGATAACCCGCAGGTCGAGCCTCTGCTGCGTACCTTCCTGATCGGTTTGGGAACGGGCTCTGTCGGCGCGCGCGTCCACCCGCTGCCGCTCAATGGCCCGCCCAGCGGCTACGAAGGAGCCTTGGCCAAAGCGCTGGATTAAAGGCACAGCCTCTCGACGGACGCTTCGCGCAGCGCTACTCCTCCCATCAATGGACAGTCTCGTTTCCACACAATGGCTTGCAGACCAGCTCGGCAGCGAGGATCTGGTCGTGCTGGATGCCAGCCTGCACTTGCCCGCAGCGGGGCGAGATGCAGCGGAAGAATTCGCAGCCGCGTACATCCCGGGCGCACGCTTTTTCAACCTCGCCGGGCTGGTTGATGACACGTCTGATGTGCCGCAAGCCTTTCCGCGCCCCGAGCAGTTGGCGATGGAACTTGCGCGTTGCGGCGCCAGCCCCGAAAGCCGGATCGTGTTCTATGACGATTCCGCAGTGAAGACCGCAGCGCGCGCATGGTTCCTGTGCCGTGCGCACGGGCTTGGCGATGTCGCGATCCTTGATGGCGGCTTGGGCAAATGGAAAGCTGAAGGCCGCGAGCTCGAAAGCGGCGGCGCACAACCGGCGCGCGCGCAGAGCTTCTCGCTCCCCGCGCCAGACCGGATGCGCTTCAAGTCTGACATGCTCGCGAATATCGAAAGCTGTGACGCGCAGGTGCTCGATGCGCGCGACAAAGGCCGCTTTACCGGGACAACGGTCGACACAGTGCACGGGCAGCCGACCGGGCATATCCCCGGTTCGTGCAACCTGCCCTTCGCAACGCTGTTCAATGAAGACGGCACCTTCAAACCGCTTGAAGAGCTAAGCGAAATATTTGGCGATGCCGGGCTGGATAACGATCGCCCGATCGTCACCACTTGCGGCAGCGGGGTGACCGCCTGCGTACTGTTGTTCGCGCTCCACCTTTTGGGCCGGGATGACACCGCGCTTTACGATGGCAGCTGGCTCGACTGGGGCAGCGATCCGCGCACGCCCAAGGCCACGGTCTCGCTATGAGCAAACAGCGCCCGCCGCATAGAACCGCGACCAGGCTGGTCGAAGCCGGGCGGGACAAGCGCTGGACCGGACCGGTGGTCAACCCGCCCGTCTGGCGCGCGAGCACGCATCTTTACGAGAGCGAAGCCGATCGCAAGGCCGCGCTCGGCGATAATAATGACGGCACATTCTATTACGGACGGCGCGGCGCTCCCACGCAATGGGCACTGGCAGAGGCGCTGACCGGGCTTGAGCCGGGCGCGCATGGCACAGTGCTTTACCCCAGCGGGGTTGCCGCGATTGCAGGCGCATTGATGGCGGTTCTGCGCCCGGATGACGTCCTTCTGGTGAGCGACAATTCCTACGAACCCAGCCGCAATATCGCGCGCGGCTTGCTGAAGAAATGGGGCATTGAGCACCGCTTCTTCGATCCGCTCGACCTGGAGGCCTATCGCGCTGCCTTTTGCGACAAGACCCGTGCGGTGTGGCTGGAAAGCCCCGGCAGCCTGACGATGGAAGTGTGCGATGTGCCCGCCATGGCCGCCTTTGCGCGCGAGCAAGGTGCAGTCAGCCTGATCGACAACACCTGGGCAACGTCGCTGGGTTTCCCCGCGCTTGAGCATGGCTGCGATATCAGTGTGACCAGCCTGACAAAACATGTCAGCGGCCATTCGGACATGATGATGGGTTCTGCGAGCGCGGGCGAGCGCTGGTATCGCGCGCTCAGGCTTACCAGCCAGCAATTGGGCCAGGTCGTCTCTCCCGATGATGCCTCGCTGGCCTTGCGCGGCCTCAGAACCATGGGCCTGCGTCTGGAACAATCGACCGCAAGCGCGGTTGAGATCGCACAATGGCTCAAGACCCGTCCTGAAGTCGCCCATGTGCTTTGCCCCATGCTGCCCGGCGATGGCAGCTATGGACTGTGGCAACGCGACTTCACCGGCGCTTGCGGCCTTTTCAGCTTCGTATTGAAAGGTGGCGACGAGGCGGCACGTGCGCGCTTTGTCGATGCACTTGAACTGTTCGGCATCGGTTACAGCTGGGGCGGATATGAAAGCCTCGCACTGCCGTTTGACCCGGCATCGATCCGCGCCGCCACCGAATGGCCGCGCGCGGGTTGGGACCCGGAAGACAGGCTGGGCGTTAGACTATCGATCGGCCTTGAAGATCCGAAAGATCTTGTCGCCGATCTCGAATGCGGCTTTGCTGCGATGAAAGAGCTATGACAACTTCGACCCCGCCTGTTCCCGCGCCATCTGAAACGCCCGCTCCGCCCGGGCAGGCGTGGAGCCTGGCCGAAGAAGCCCCGCCCAAGGCACAAGATGCCTTGGCCGCGACCGAGGGCTTCAAGGAAACCGTCTCTTCGCAAAGCGAAACCGCCGCCAGCGTTATCGACACGCTGGATGCCTGGGCGCTGACATTCGGTGAAACGCGCTTTTCGCTGCTGGATGGCTTGATTGCGCTGTCAGTGATCCTGCTGGTGATCCTGGTCGCCTGGACAATCACGCGCTTTGCCGCGTCATTGCTCAAACGCGCGACCCGGCTGGATGATACGCAGCGGCTGCTGTCGCAGAAAATCTCCGCGATCTTCATCTGGGCAGCGGCCTTCTTCATCGGGATCGACATGCTGGGGATCGATCTCACGGCTCTGGCGGTGTTTTCCGGCGCCTTCGGTCTCGCCATCGGTTTCGGCCTGCAGAAGACATTCGGTAACCTGATTGCGGGGATCATCCTGTTGATGGACAAATCCATCAAACCGGGTGACGTGATTTCCGTGACTGACCAGGCCGGGCAGGAAAGCTTTGGCCAGATTCGCAAGATCGGGATCCGCGCTATCTCTGTCGTGACCCGCGACCGCACCGAATATCTGATCCCGAACGAAAACCTGATGATCAATCAGGTGGTCAACTGGTCTTACAGCTCGCGCGATGTGCGGGTGAAGGTTCCTGTCGGAGTGTCCTATGAAATGGACATGGATCTGGTTGAAGAGCTGTTGCTGCAAGCTGCCAAAGACACACCGCGCGTTCTCAACACGCCCGAACCGCGCGCATTCATGGTCGGCTTTGGTGACAGTTCAGTCGATTTCGAGATCCGATTCTGGATCGATGACCCGGAAGAGGGGATGGGAAATGTGCGCTCCGACGTGCTGAAGCGCATGTGGAAACTGTTCCTGGAGCATGACATCGAAATCCCGTTCCCGCAGCGCGATTTGCATATCCGCACCAGCAAACAGTTCGACCAGCTGATCGAAGCGCTGCATGCGCGGGAAGATTCACGTTCCAAATCATAATCTTGCGGTAAGTTATCACTGGTGTAAATAGCTTTGCTACGCGGGATAAAATCCATTCTCGCTGGCGAGCGCGCGGTCAATCGACCATTTCGCCTGCATGGCAAACCCCGGAACCATATATCTCGTTGGCGCAGGGCCAGGTGACCCCGACCTGTTGACCCTGCGCGCTGCCCGGCTGATCCAGACCGCGGAAATCATCGTTCACGACGGGCTGGTTGATCCGGCCATCCTCGCGCTCGCACGCGACGATGCAGAGCTGATATCCGTCGCTAAGCAGCGTTCGAAACACACTTTGCCGCAGGGCGAGATCAACGCATTGCTGATCCGCGAAGCGCTAAACGGGCGCGACGTTGTGCGCCTTAAAGGCGGCGACCCGCTGATCTTCGGGCGCGGCGGAGAAGAGGCGGAAGATGCGCGCGCCGCAGGTGTGCCGGTCGAAATCATTCCGGGCATCAGCGCCGCCAATGGCGCCGCCGCAGCCGCGCAGATCGCCCTAACCCACCGCGACGCGTCCAGCATCGTCAGCTTCGTTGCCGGGCAATGCAAAGGCCTATCCGATCAGGATTGGACCGGGCTGGCCGGCAAGGGCCGCACGCTGGTGATCTACATGGGCGTGAAAACAGCGCCGCAAATCGCGGAAAAGCTGATGGAAGACGGGCTGGCACCGGAAATGCCCGTTGCCGTGATCGAGAATGCTGCGCGCCCGGAAATGCGGGTGATCCGCGGGCTGCTCGCCGGTCTGCCCGAACTGGTCGAGCTGCACGCTGTCAAAAGCCCGGCGCTTATCGTGATCGGCGAAGTCACCGCGCGCGATGATGCATCGCTTGCCCGGATCGCCAAGGAGTCCGCACGATGAAAATCCTTACCGGCAATGATCTCAAGTCAGGCGCAGTCGTCTGGTGGGATGGCACGGGCTGGTCGCTCTATGTCGATGAAGCCGTCGATGTGGGTGATCGCGCAGACGAGATAATCGCGCGCGAGCAATCCGCGCGCCGCGTGAATTCGGCCTATTCACTTGACGCCGAGCGAGACGACAAGGGCGTGCGCCCCGCGCATATCAAGGACCGCGTCCGCGCGCTCGGCCCGACTGTGCGGCCAGACCTGACGCTCAAACCCAAAGACCCCGAAGCGATGGATTGGGTGATCTGATGTACAAATACGATTCATATGACCAGGCGATGGTCGACACCCGCGTCGAGGAATTCCGCGACCAGACCCGTCGGCGATTGGAAGGCAAGCTTTCGGAAGAGCAATTCCGCCCGCTGCGCCTGATGAACGGGCTCTATCTGCAGCTCCATGCCTATATGCTGCGCGTTGCGATCCCCTATGGCACGCTCAATTCGGCGCAGATGCATGCGCTGGCGGATATCGCGGAGAAATATGACCGTGGCTACGGCCATTTCACCACGCGTCAGAACATCCAGTACAACTGGATCAAGTTGGAAGAAGCGCCTGACCTGCTTGCCGATCTGGCCAAGGTAGAGATGCATGCGATCCAGACCAGCGGCAACTGCATCCGCAATATCAGCTCGGATCATTTTGCCGGCGTGGCGGCGGATGAGCTCATTGACCCGCGGCCTTATGCTGAATTGCTGCGCCAGTGGTCGAGCTTCCATCCCGAATTCAGCTTCCTGCCGCGCAAGTTCAAGATCGCGGTGATCGCAGCAGAGAAAGACCGCGCAGCGATGAAGCTGCACGATATCGGCATCCAGATTGTCGAGCGGAATGGCGAGATCGGCGCTGCATTCTATGTTGGCGGCGGCATGGGCCGCACGCCCATGATTGCGCCCTGCATACGCGAATTCGTGCCGCTTGATCAGCTGGTCACCTATGCCGAGGCGTGCCTGCGCGTCTACAACCGCTATGGCCGGCGCGACACCAAGTACAAGGCGCGGATCAAGATCCTGGTGCACGAGCTGGGCGCTGAGGAATATACGCGCCAGGTCGAGGAAGAGTTCACACACTTGCTTGAGCAGGGAGTGGAACCCCCGCTGGCAGAGCTGGAGCGGATCAAGCCCTACTTTGCGGACCCTGCGTTCGAAACGGGCTTGCCGACGGAAATCGATCGTTCCGACCCGGACTTCGCGCTGTGGGTTGATACCAACACCCATCCGCACAAGGCTCCGGGCTATGTCAGCGCCGTGATCAGCCTGAAGCCGGTTGGCGGCATTCCGGGCGATGCTTCAACCGAGCAAATGCATCTGATGGCAGAGCTATCGAAGGAATACAGCTTCGATGAAAGCCGCGTCACGCACACGCAGAACATCGTGTTGCCGCATGTAAAGATCGCTGATTTGCATGCGCTTTGGACCAGGCTGGATGCCGCGGGGCTTGGCTCGCCAAATCTCGACACGATTGAAGACATCATTGCTTGCCCCGGCCTCGACTATTGCAGCCTGGCCAATGCGCGCTCGATCCCGATCGCGCAGCAGATTTCAGAGCGGTTTGCAAAGAAAGGCCGCACGCAGGAACTGGGCGAATTGAAGCTCAAGATTTCCGGCTGCATCAATGCCTGCGGGCATCACCATGCAGGGCACATCGGCATTCTGGGCGTCGATAAGAAAGGCGTCGAGAATTACCAGCTGCTGCTCGGCGGAAGCGAAGCTGAAGACACCGCTCTGGCGAAGATCACCGGTCGCGGGTTTGACGAGGAAGGCATCGTCAACGCGGTCGAGACAGTGACCGACATCTATCTCGATCAGCGCGAGGAAGGCGAACGCTTCCTCGATACCTATCGCCGCATCGGCATGGAGCCATTCAAGGAGGCGCTTTATGGCGAATGAAGTTTCCGAAACCGATTTCGGCACCAGCCCCGATGACGTTCAGTTCCGCTTTCGCGACGATGAAGTGGCTGACCACGCTCAGGTAACGGTCGACAGCTTCCTAGAGCAGACCAACGCGGTCGCCGTCAGGATCGAACCGGGCGATGATGCGCGTGACTTGCTGCCCTTTCTCGATCGCTTGCAACTGGTGGAAGTGAACTTCCCTGTGTTCGGCGACGGGCGCGGCTATTCCTCAGCCCGGGTGCTGCGCGAAGCGGGCTACACCGGCGAACTGCGCGCCGTGGGCGATATCGGGATTGACCAGCTCGCCTATCTGCGCCGCTGCGGGTTCGATGCGTTCGCGCCTGAAGCAGCGCTTGACGAAGAGGACGCACAGGCCGCCTTCGCGCGCTGGGACAATGTCTATCAGCATGCGGCAGATGCGCGCCGCCCGATCCCCGAGCTGCGCCATGAATAAGCCGGCACAACACCTGCGTGCGGATGGCCGCGAGATTGACCGGATCGACACCGGTCCGCGTTTCACCGAGCACGATGCCGTGCGCCTCAACCGCATGTTTCGCGGATCATCGACCGAGGAAATGCTGGAAGCCGTGATCAAAGACGGGCTTGCGGGTGATATCGCTGCCGTATCCAGTTTCGGCGCGGAAAGCGCGGTCTTGCTCCATCTGATCGGCAGCATTGATCCAAATGTGCCGGTGCTGTTCCTCGAAACCGGCAAGCATTTCCCTGAAACGCTGGCATATCGTGACGATCTGGCCGAACGGATCGGTCTCAAGAACTTGATCAACCTTTACCCCGATCTCACCGAGCTTGAGACGAAGGACGAATCCGGCCTGCGCTGGTCTTACGATCCCGATGGTTGCTGCGAAATCCGCAAGGTGAAACCGCTCGCCAAGGCGCTGGCAGAGTTCGATGCGAGTTTTACAGGTCGCAAGGCATTCCAGTCTTCAACCCGTGCGAACCTGCCGCGGTTCGAAATCGATACGTCCGATGCGCAAGGCCGCTTGAAGATCAACCCGCTGATCGATTGGGACGCGAGCCAGATCGCCGCCTATTTCGTGATGCACGACCTGCCGCAGCACCCCCTTGTGGCGCAGGGTTTTCCCTCCATCGGATGCAGCCCTTGCACGCACAAGGTCGCGCCAGGTGAAGACCCGCGCTCTGGCCGCTGGAAAGGCTGGGACAAGACTGAATGCGGCATCCATACGCCGCTGACCGAGGATGGCGAGCTACCGCCCGGTTACGAGCCGTTCCTGTGAGTTAGCGGGGCGCCACAAAAGACGCCCCGCACGAACTTATTCAGCCGCTTCAGCCTCGGCTTGCTCTTCAACTACGCGCTCGACCACTGCGGTGTCGCCGCTTTCGGAATCGGTCGAAACCCACACTCCGTTTTCGTCGATCTTCTCGTCATTGCAGTTTTCTTCGGAATCTTCGCCTTCCGAAGTCGTGCAATATTTGTCAGGCGATGGTTGCGACCAGGTGCCGCTTTCGGTGGTGCCGTCAGCCATGGTGGCGGTGTAGGTTCCGTCTTCGCGAACCTCTTCCATGATCACATCGCCATTGGCCAATGTCACCTTGTACGTGCCGGGTGTCGGCAGGCCGTCAGCTGCGATCGGCCCGGCCTCGGCAACTTCCTCCGTAGCTTCTTCAGCCGGTGCTTCTTCCTGCGCCGCGCAAGCACCAAGCGCCGCAACCGCGGCCAATGCAATAAACTTCTTCATGAATATCCCCTTCGTGATTCAATCGGCGGAACATTCCGCCAGCGTGATTCGCGAACCCATTGGAATAGTATGAGGAATCGGCGCGATATCCAAATAGGGCTTAGAGCCAGCCCTGCTTGCGGTACCATTGCGCGGTCGCTGCAAAGCCGCTTTCCCCGTCGATATGCGGTTGCCAGATGGTGTCAGGCACCTTGCGATCAGACCGCGCGACCCAGTTTGGATGGCACATATAGCCAACGCGATCCTGCGTCAGCTTGGCATTGGCGCCGCGCACCAGCCTGTCGATAGTCGCGGCGCTTCGCAGCACAATTCGCGGCAAATGCGGGGCAAACACACGTTCGCCCACCGCTTCCCCGATCGCCTTGGCCATTTCCTTGTGGCTCCAGCCGCCTTCGCGGCCATCGTCAGGCTCGAAGACCTTCTTGCGGACGAGCGCTGGCTGGGCATCGACCAGATCGACCAGCAACCCGGCCAGATCGTCGACATGGATGATCGAGGTTGCGCCACCGGGCGGCAACGGCACCACGCCGAGTTTGGCTGTGCGGAACAATTCGAACATGTCTGTGTCGCGCGGGCCGTAAACCGCGGGCGGGCGCACTATGGTCCAGTCGAGCCCGCTTTGTTCGACCAGCTTCTCGGCCTCGGCCTTGGACGCACCATAGGCAGACAAGGCCGGTTCGCGGGCGCTGAGCGAGGAGACGAAGACAAATCGCTTCACACCGTCTCGCTTGGCAGCTGCAATCACATTCGCAGTGCCCGTGACATTGGCGGTATGAAATTCGCCCGGATCGGGCGTGTTGGTGAGTCCGGCAATATGGATCACCGCGCTTGCACCCGCGCACAGATGGTCAAGCGCACGTGCATTGGCCAGATCGCCCATCACCCATTCGACACGCGGATGCCCATGATCGCTTGCGCGGCGCGCCAGCGCTTGCGCGGGAATGTTGCGGCGGGCCATTTCATCCAGCACCGCTTGCCCCACAAAGCCGGTGCCGCCAGTCAGCGCGAGCGGCCTTTCACCGCTCACAGCATCACCATGTGATCGCGGTGCACCACCGCCGCGCGCGGCGCATAGCCCAGGATCTTGGCCTGGTGATCTTCGCGCAGGCCCGCAATCCGGCGACAGCTGACCGCATCATATTCAGACAGGCCCTTGGCCAGCGGAGCGCCATCCGGCCCGCAAATCTCGACCAGGTCGCCGCGCTGGAAATTGCCATCGACCGCAGTGACCCCAACGGCGAGCACGCTGGCTCCGCCTTCGATCATTGCCTTGGCGCATCCTTCGTCGACTGTCAGCCTGCCCGAAGACACAATCCGGCCGCCCAGCCACGCCTTGCGCGCGCCGTCGCTTCGTTGCGGAGAGAAAATCGTGCCGCGATTGCTCGCCACTGCATGGGTGATGGGCGATTCCTGCTTGCCGTTGATGATCGCAAGCGTGATCCCGGCGCGTTCTGCGATCTGCGCGGCCTGCAATTTGGAGGTCATCCCGCCAGAGCCCATGCCCGATGACGATCCTTCGCCCGCCATCGCCAATATTTCCGGCGTGATCCCTTCGACCCGCTCGATCAGGCTGGCGCCGCGCTCTGCCGGGTCGCGATCATAAAGCCCGTCGACATCGGACAGCAGCAGCACAGCATCAGCACCAGCTGCCTGCGCTGCCCGCGCGGCCAGCCGGTCATTGTCGCCAAAACGGATTTCTTCGGTCGCGACGCTGTCATTCTCATTGATCACCGGCACAGCGCCAGCTTCCAGCAAGCGCGCCAGAGTTGCCGAAGCATTGAGATAGCGCCGCCTGTCTTCCAGATCGCTCAGTGACAGCAGCATCTGCGCCGCTGTCATGCCATGCGCGGCTAGCTTTTCTGCCCACAGGCCAGCCAGCGCAATCTGCCCGACAGAGGCCGCCGCCTGCGCATCTGCCAGGCTCTTTCGCCCGCCCCCTGCAAGGCCCAGCCGCGCCGCGCCCAATGCAATCGCACCTGAGCTTACGACAATGATTTCAATGCCTTGTTCGCGCAGCTTGGCGAGGTCTTGCGCGAGCGTTTCGAGCCAATGCGTGTTGGCCTCTCCATTCTTGACGAGCAGCGCGCTGCCGATCTTCACGACCAGGCGGCGACATGACGCAAGCTCGGAAATCGAAGTGAAGCTCATCGCATCAGATCGGCGACCACTCGCCGCCTTCCTCGCCGTCTATTTCCTCGACTTCGTGGCCCTTGGTCTCGGTCGATGTGCGATCGGGCAGGTAGCCCAGCACTGCATCCATCAGCGCATCGATGCCTTCGCCGGTCGCGCCCGATACTGCAAAGACATCGTCTGCGCCCGCGGCTTTCAACTCCTTGGCAAATTCCTCGGCCAATTCTGCGTCGGCGAGATCGACCTTGTTGAGTGCGACCAGGCGCGGCTTGTCATCCAGCCCTGCGCCATAAGCAGAAAGCTCTTCTTCTACCACGCGCATCGCCTCGACCGGGTCCTGATCGCCGGTGCCGGTGATGTCGATCAGATGCACCAGCACCCGGCAACGCTCGATATGGCCCAGGAACCGGTCCCCGATGCCCGCGCCATCGGCCGCGCCTTCGATCAGGCCGGGAATGTCAGCCAGCACGAATTCGCGGCCCTTGTGGCGCACCACGCCCAGCTTTGGGATCAGCGTGGTAAAAGCGTAATCGCCCACCTTGGCCTTGGCGTTGGAAACCGCGTTGATGAAGGTCGATTTGCCGGCATTGGGCAAGCCCACCAGACCCACATCAGCGAGCAGTTTGAGCCGCAGCCAGACCCACAATTCCTCGCCCGGTTCGCCCGGCTGGTGCTGGCGCGGCGCACGATTGGTCGCGCTCTTGTAGCTGGCATTGCCACGACCGCCCAAGCCGCCATGCAGGAACACCTCGCGCTGGCCCACTTCGGTGAAGTCCGCCAGCACCTCTTCCTTGTCTTCAGACAGGACTTGCGTGCCGACAGGCACCTTGATCACCAGATCGGGCGCAGAGGCCCCCGTGCGATCCTTGCCCATGCCGTGGCCGCCGCGAGCGGCCTTGAAATGCTGCGCGTAACGAAAGTCGATCAGCGTGTTGAGGCCGGGCACGGCTTCGAACACGATATCGCCGCCCTTGCCGCCATTGCCGCCGTCGGGACCGCCATATTCGATATATTTCTCACGCCGGAAACTGACGGCCCCTGGGCCGCCAGCACCGGATTTGAGATAGATCTTGGCCTGATCGAGAAAATGCATGGGCGCTACCTATGCATTTCCCCGAAAAAAGCGAGTGTTTTAGAAATCGGCGCGCAAACCCGCTGCGAAGCTGCGCCCCGGCGAAACAAAGCTGAAAACCTGCTCATATGTTTCGTCGAACAGGTTCTCGACACGGCCGAACAGGCGAATACGCTCCGATATGCGAGCTTCCGCGTTGAAATTGACCAGAGTGTAGCTGTCCAAACGTTCCGTAACCGGAATGAAGCTGGGATCGGTGAAGGCAACATCATCGGTCGCGCCATTGTGCCGCAAGACCAGCGTCATCGCGGCTGCATCGTTCGGCGCGGTCCAGTTAAGCGCCGCCGAGGCGATATTGCCCGGGCGGCGGACTTCCTCCACCCCGTCTTCCTCTGCATTGAGCCAGGCATAGGCCGCATCGAGTGTAAAATGCCGCCCCAGCTGCGCCTTTGCACTTATTTCGACTCCGTGCTGTTTTGACAGCGTGGCCCGGTTGGCAGGCGTCGCAACAAAGTCTGGTGCAGGAAAGGTCGTGAAGATTTCGTCCTTCAAGCGGCTGTCAAAATAGGTCGCGGAAAGCATGATGGCATCATCCGCCAAGCGCTGGTCAATCCCGATTTCCCAGCTTTCGGACCTTTCCGGTGTGAGTTCCTCATTGCCGATAAAGCGCCCGTCGAAAAAGCCGAACAGCTCGAAAAATCCCGGATTCTTGATGCCGGTGCCATAAGCAGCTCTCAGGCGCGTATCATGGCTTGCATCGATACCGGCGCCGAAGCGAAAAGTCGTTTCATCAGCGAAGCGATCATTGATGTCATGCCGGACTGCTGCGGAAAAATCGAACCACTCGCCGGCAAAGCGATATTCGCCTGACAGCCCGACATTCTCGATTATGCGGCGCCCGGTGAATGCGAAATCGAACGGATCGTCATTGCGAAACCGCTCGCGTTCCCAATCGGCGGCGAAGGTCAATGCCTGATCGATACCGTTGGCGCCAAAGCTGAGCGATGAGACATACGACGCCTTGAGCCGATCGCCATCGCTGCCCGAAGTGCGGCCAAACGCACCAAATGTATCGCGCGCGATGTCTGCAATCTGCCCGGAAAGGTCGTGCGTCCACTTGCCATCCATGGTCGAGACGCGCGCGCCGACCAGTGCATAAATCGCCTCATTTTCGAAGGTGGTGCCCGGCGAATCGATGATGAAGCCGAAGGTCGGACTGGTCGTATCGAAATCGCTGTCGTTGAACTCGCCTTCGGTCTGCACAAAGCGCGCGGAGGCACGCAGTTCGAATCCGTATGATGGTTCGACACTGACCTTGCCTGAAAGCGTGTAGCTGTCGCGCCCGATATCACGCGAGCCCCCTCTGGCGTTGGGTTCGCCATTGGTGCTGACGATGACGCCAGACAGCGAGGCATTCCATCGCTGGCCGGTCTTGCCCACACGTGCCGAGCCATTGAAGGTGCTGTTGGAACCCGCCTCAAACCATGCAGACGCGCCATCGAAACGCCCGCTGTCATAGGCAACCACGCCGCCGATCGCATCCGACCCGTAGAGTGCGGATTGCGGCCCGCGCAAAACCTCCACCCGGCTGCCGATCTCGGCCTGCAGAGTCCCGACATCGAACTCGCCGGCAAAGGGATCGGAGACTTCGATCCCGTCGACCAGCACCAGCACATGATTGGCTTCGCTGCCACGCACACGCAGCTGGGTCTGCCCCGGAATGCCTGCAACCGCCACGCCCGGCACATCGCGCAACACGTCTGCAACGTCACGCACCTGGCGGCGGGACAACTGATCCGCCTCAAGGATCGTGACAGATCCGGTGTATTCCTCTGGATAGGGATCATTGTCCGAGCGGCTGCCACTCACCAGGATATCGGTGCGTTTGTAGTCAGCGATCTCGATCCTGTCCGGCGCATCCTGCCGAGCACCAGCATCCTGCGCCAAAACCGGCGCGCCCCACGCCAGCGCAGCCAAAGCCACGCCGCACAACAAACTTCGTGAATTCATCAATCGATACTCCCGTTCCGAAGCGACGGGCCTTGCGAGAGCATCTCACAAAGCCCACAGATGTCGCTCAAAACGAAAGCTTTTCCGCGCCGGGCCAATCCCTGAGCCAGGCAAAGAGCGACGCGCTCCGGTCGGTCTCCTGGCTTGCGGGTCTGGGCGGCTGGCTCACCTTCCCGGATTGCTCCAGTGGTATGTCGAACCAGTCGCTCGCCGCTTACAGTTGCAGGGACAGCCGCGGAATTGAGTGATCGCTCACTCGCACCGCATTCCCGTTACCGATGCGCTGGATGGGCTCTAGATAGCAAAAGGGCGCCGCGCAAGATTGCGCCGCGCCCCTCTGGCAGGAATAGGGAAAGATCAGTTGCTGCTGGCTTGCGGGCCGTAGCTGGCCTCCAGCGTCGATCCGCCCGGTGTTCCATAGCGCGCATCCCAGGCCGCCAGGTCGACCCGGTATTTCTCATAGGCGCTGAAGAAATTCTCGAACACCTGCTCCAGCTTGGCGAGCGCAGTCGGAGAATAGGAATCCAATTGGCCGGCGGGAAGCGCTGCAATCTCATGGCTCACATCAAGCGCGACATTGCAGAACTCCGGTAGCACCGGCGGAAGCGCGAAATAGTTGTAGACCCGCGTCATATAGGCGTCCTGATGGTCGCGGAATGAACGACCATGCTTCTGGCGATATTCGCTGGCCAGTGCGCGATTGGTGGATGCCAACTGGCGCGAATGCCGTTTCAGGATAGTCTTGTAATTGTCGACCAGACCGGCGTGCTCGGGGCGCAGGCAGTTGAGCGCTGCGACATTGAGGCCCGAACGCACATTCCACAGCTTCTGGTGATCGCTGATCCCGGTATTGACCGTTTGGCGATAACCCTCAGCTGTGAGGCGGGGGATTGCCATGGTGGCAAAGGCACCGGCGGGCGGCGTCGGGCGTGGCGGGATAACGATCTTGGGTGGCGGTGGCGGGGGCGCAGCCACGATCGGTGGTGGCGGCGGCGCGCTTGCTCCGCAAGCTGCCAATGTGGCGGACATTGCGGCGACAGCCGCGATCTTCAACTTTGCAGAAATTCCTCGACCCATGATTACCCAGCCTTCTTCATTTGGTCCCTTCCCATGGCTAGCCAGTACGTCCCTAACACCGGCTGAACCCCGAGGGTTAATTTTGCGGAGTAAACTCTAAACCAGATAAAGAAAATGCCCGAGCCACATTTCGCGGCCCGGGCATCGGTGAACAGAGTCGTTTCTGCGACTAGGCGATGTGCACCTATTCGCGTGAGCCCATGAACTGCAGCAGGAACTGGAACATGTTGATGAAGTCCAGATACAAGCTCAGAGCACCGAGGATCACTGCCTTGCCGGCAAACTCGGTGCCGCGCAGGTGCATATACTCGCGCTTCAAACGCTGCGTGTCATAAGCGGTTAGACCGGCAAAGATCAGCACGCCGAGGAAGCTTACTGCCCACATCAGCGCCGGCGACTGCAGCCACAGATTGAGCAGCATGGCGACGATCAGGCCGACCACACCCATGATCAGGAAGCTGCCCATGCCCGACAGGTCTTTCTTCGTGGTATAGCCGAACAGGCTCAACCCGGCGAAAGCCGCTGAGGTTGCGAAGAATGTCGCGGCGATCGAACCACCGGTAAATACCAGGAAGATCGACGACATTGACAGGCCCATCAGCGTGGCAAAGCCCCAGAACATGATCTGCAGCGTGCCCTTGCTGAAACGGTTTGCGCCAAAGCTCATTGCAAACACGATCGCCAAAGGCGAAAGCGCGATCAGCCAGAACATCGGACCGCTCAGCAGGCTGTAAACCAGCCCAGATTGCGCGGTCAGCAATGCGACGATACCCGTGAGCAGGATGCCCGAGGTCATGTAATTGTAGATCGAAAGCATGTGCTTGCGCAGGCCTGCATCGAAAACAGTGGTCGAGCGCGGCACCGAAGCGCCAGCGAAGTTCTGCTCCTGCTGCACACGCTGGGTTTCGTTCCAATCAGCCATTGTAGGTTCTACTCCAATATAAGCGGGCGCAGATTCAGCGCCATCGCATGTAAATATCGGGTTATTGAGAGCGATTTTCAAGCAAAACCGGATTGCAAAGCGTGCAACTGATTAAGGCTGTTTTCGCGCCGCTCCAGCCAGTTCGGCGCCTTTATCCGCAGTGGCCTTGAGCGTCTGAACCAACAGGGATTTCAACGCGTTATCTTGATCAAGCATATCAAGCCCTTCGCGTGTCATCCCGCCCGGACTGGCCACCCGATCCGCCAATTCAGCGGGTGATATGTCTGAACCGGCGGCCAGAATGCTTGCCCCTTCAACCGTCGCCAACGCCAATTGGTCGGCCATTTCCTGCCCCAGACCCAGCTCTTGCGCAGCTCCGGAAAGCGCGTCGATAAAGCGATACACGAAGCCTGGCCCTGAGCCAGCCAGTGCCGTTACCAGATTGAACTGTGCTTCGTCTTCCAGCCACAATGCGGTGCCCAAATGGTCGAAAAACGCCAGCGCGGCCTCGCGGCCAGCTTCATCCAGCCCCGCCTGCGCCAGAATCACCGGTGACTTGCCGATCCGCGCGGCCAGATTGGGCATTACCCTGACATGCGCAGCCGCATCCGGAAAGGCGTGCTGCAAAGTCGCCAGCTCGATTCCTGCGAGCAGCGAATAGACTGTCACCCGATCGCCTGTCAGCATCTGCAGGCCAGGGCCAAGCGCACCAAGCTGTTGCGGCTTGAACCCCAACATCACTGCGTCGTGATCGCTCTGTTCCGGTGCCTGGCGATAGAGCGCAACGCCTTCTGGCACACTCTCCAGCGCCGGATCGAGCACAGCAAGGCGCGCCGGATCAACACCAGCCGCAAGCCAGCCAGCCAGCATGGCGCCGCCCATATTGCCGCAACCAATAATCAGGAGCTTGTTGATCTCAGCCATTTGCTCTTTCTCGCAACCGCAGGTGCAAGAGCGCTTAAGCTTCCCCCGCCGCATCGACAAGCGCGCTTTCCAATGCGCGGCGCGGGCTCTTGTCGCCCCACAACACGAATTGGAACGCGGGATAGAAGCGGTCGCATTCGTCGATCGCGGTTTCGACGAGTGCTTGCGCCTGATCGAGGCTGAGCAAGCCTTCGTCACCCAGCAATGCACCATGACGATAGAGCAACACGCTGCCGTTCGACCAGATATCGAAATGCCCGAGCCACATCTGCTCGTTTACCAGAGCAAGCAGTTCATAGGCCTGGCGGCGCTTGTCATCTGAAACGCGGATATCAGGCAAGCACAGCAATTGCAGGACATTGTCTTCGCCGCGCCAGATCGCCTTGATCTTGTATTTCGCCCAGCTGCCCTGCACTTCGCCGGTCATCTCGTCATCAGCGGTAATTTCGAACAGCCAGCCGCGCGCTTCGAACAAGGCAGCGAGCATTTCAACCGGAGCGGCATCATCCGACGCGGTATATTCGACTTCGCGGGGTCTCATGAGGGGGCAACCTGTTTTGTCATTGATGCGCTGATTGCCTTGGACAGGTGGGCAAAGGCAATGGTGGCAAGGCGCGCGCTTGGGGAGAACCGCACTGGCTTGTTCAAAGCCTGTGCAAAGAATGCCGGTGACAGAATCTAAACTACTGTAATTCCTCTATTTCTTCACCTTCCGGGCTTGAGTAAGTGAAGCTATCGAACCCTTGCGCACGCAGCGAACGGACGAGTTCCCGCGCATCGTCACGCGAGTCAAAGGGACCTGTAAGCAATCGGCTCGCCTGCCCCCATCGGGTGACATAGGCACTGCGATCGCCCAGCAATTCCGGAGCGCGACGCACCATCCGTCGCCAGTCAAAGAGCAGCGCGCTGCGATCACGCCCGGTCGCCATTTGCACCCAGTGCCGCGCGGGGTGTTGCGGCGGATCAGGCTCCCTTGCTTCGCGCGGAATTTCGATCTGTGTGATGTCTACCGCACCATCCCGCGCTTCTGCCGCAGCCACAGGGTCAGCCAGCTCGCTGAACGCATCGAGCAGGCTTGGCGTAGCTTGCTCCTGCGCCCGGCTGATTTCGGCCAATCGGCTGGTCTGCTGCGGCGTTGGCTGTGCAGGCCGTGAATTGTCGCGCTGTCCCAACGGAGTGCCCCGCGGTTCGAGTCGCTTGTCGGCATTCACAACCGGCGGAAGCTCCCCAGTGCTGGCGAAACGCGCGATACGCGGATCATCACGGCCAATCTCGGCGGCGCGCGGGAATATGCCGAGGTTGGCCGCCGCGGCCTGTTGTGACTTTGTCAGTCGCGGCATGAACGCAAGATAAGGGGTCATCCGGCTCGCAAGGTCTGCCGGCATCAAGCTGTTGGCGAGCGATGTAGCCTGGTCAGTGTCGCCCAGAATCGCCAGGCCGAAAGCGCGCGTGCGATACGCCGCCAAGTCCTGTCGCTGCAAAAGCGGGAGCAAAGCCGCTTCGAACCCGGCACGGTCTCCGCTGATCGCCAGGCTGATCGCGAGCCGACGCGAAAGTTCATCATCCGGATCGCGTGCCAGCGCTGCGCGATAGCTTTCCTGCGCCAGCTGATTGTTGCCAACGAGGTCTTGCGCCAGAGCAAAGTCGCCCAGAATCGCATCAATCGAGGCACCGGCCCGCTCTGCCTCGGCAAACATGCGCAAGGCCTCTAGCGGTCGACGCGCGCGCAGATTGACGGATGCCATGCCCAGCTTGGCCTGCGCATTGGCTGGTTCCAGTTCCAGTGCACGCCCGAAAAAGCCCATCGCGGCATCAAGGTCACCCACCCCCAGAGAAGCATCGCCAGCATCGACCAGCGCGCCAACACTGCGCGGTTCACGCGCCAGACGCTGGAGCGCGGCACGCAACTGCTCCACTTCCGCCGAGGGAGTTTGCTGCACAATTTCGCGTGACGTTGCGCTGGTGCTGTTTTGCGCGAGCACGGAGACAGGCAGCAACACACCTGTAAAAAGCGCGCAGATGCTCAATCTGGAATAATGGTGCAATCGGATCATATCAGGGCCGGCAGGCTAAGGGTCACACAAACCCGTTAGCCAGCCTTAAATGAACCGCCAAGCAACGGAGCGCCAGAGCGCCCCCGTTATTGGTTATTCTGACGCCCGAGGAAGCGCGGAATGCTGAGAGACGAGCCCGAATCGCCGTCCTCATCATCATCTTCGTCTTCATCGTCCGAAGTCGAAGCGCCGCGTGACAGGCTGGCCATGCGTTCGAACAACGTGCTTCCGCCAGCCGCGCCGCCCGCTGCAGCCCCACCGCCTGCACCGCCACCTCCGGACCCACCGCCTGCACCGCCATCACCACCAGCGTCGCCGCCGCCGCCAAGGATGGAACGCCTGCGACCGCCGGATTGCGTGTCTTCCGCTTCGCGTGCAGCCTCTGATGACTCGATCGGCGACGATTCCCCTGCTAATGGAGCATCGACTTCAGAGGTCAATTCCAGCGCATCATCTTCGCCAGCTTCAGCTTCCTCAGGATCGCCAGTCACGTCAGCATAAGGATCGTTTTCCTCATTCCGCAGCCCGGCCAGCGGATCGACGATATCATCAACATCGTCATCCTCTTCGGTCTCGCCCATATCTTCGCCGACTTGCATGCCGGTTAGGTCGAACGGCTCTGCGGCCGCCTCTTCCTCATATTCGGCGTCGATCGAGGATTCAGGTTCTGGCTCGCTGGCAGATTCAATACCCAGATCGAACGGAGCTTCCTCCGCTGCTCCCGCCGTTGGCTCTTCCTCGGGCAGTTCCAGCACCGGGCGCTTGGGCGGGCGGGCAGCGGAGAACGATACCGGCGAACTTTCCGGCGCGCGCTGGACGGCGTGCTGGTCAATTCCGGTCGCTACGACCGAAACACGGATTTTCCCTTCGAGATCGGGATTGAAGGCCGAACCCCAGATGATGTTCGCGTCTTCATCCACCAGCTCGCGGATGTGGTTCGCAGCTTCATCGACTTCGAGCAGCTTCATGTCTTCGCCGCCGATGATGGAGATAATCACGCCTTTGGCGCCTTGCATGCTCACGCCATCGAGCAGCGGATTGGCGATCGCGCGTTCGGCCGCTTCCAGCGCCCGGCTCTCGCCTTCGCCTTCGCCTGTGCCCATCATGGCCTTGCCCATTTCGCTCATGACAGAGCGCACGTCGGCAAAGTCGAGGTTGATCAGGCCCGGCATCACCATCAGGTCCGTGATCGAACGCACGCCCTGCTGCAGCACTTCGTCAGCCAGCATGAAGGCTTCCTTGAAGGTCGTCTCAGCCTTGGCGATCAGGAACAGGTTCTGGTTGGGAATGACGATCAGAGTATCGACGTGCTTTTGCAGTTCGTCGATCCCCGATTCCGCCGCACGCATGCGACGGGTGCCTTCAAACAGGAACGGCTTGGTCACTACACCAACTGTCAACACGCCTTTGCGACGCGCTGCCTCGGCAATCACTGGTGCAGCGCCCGTGCCGGTGCCGCCGCCCATACCAGCCGCAATGAAGACCATGTTGACGCCTTCCAGCGCGTCTTCAATTTCCTGGACTGTTTCCTCGGCTGCAGCCTTGCCAACTTCGGGCCGGGCACCCGCACCAAGACCGCCGGTAATTTCCGGGCCAAGCTGGATCTTGGTCGCCGCCGCGGACATCGACAGCGCCTGCGCATCGGTGTTGGCAACAATGAAATCGACCCCTTCGATTTCAGCATCGATCATATTGGCGATCGCATTGCCGCCCGCGCCGCCGATACCGACCACGGTAATGCGGGGGCGCAGATCGTCGCTGGAAGCTGGTCCGATATTGATACTCATGGTCTTGTCCTCCGGGCGCAGGAGCACCCTCGTTAACTATTCGCCTGTTTTTGCCACAAACGCACTACGCCGGTTATAGCGCAAAAACCCTTATCCACAGCGGTTAAGGGAGCGAGTTCTCCGCATATTCGCTGCATCAGAAGTTTTCTCGCAGCGCGCGCCACAGCTTGCCAATCCCCAAAGTGCCACCAAGACGGGAAATCGGCGCGCTGTTTGCGCCAATCGCGCGGATATCGATCGGGTCATCTGCCGCATAGAGGCATAGCCCCGCCAGTGTCGCAAAGCCGGGCGTGGCATGCGCTTCAGGCAAGCCTGTAAGCGACGGCGGGCGACCGATCCGCACCGGCATGCCCAACGCGCCTTGCGCGAATTCAGCGAGGCCCGCCAGCTCCGCCCCGCCGCCGGTCATCACAACTTGCCCACCGCGCATTCCGCTAAATCCCATGGCTTTGAGCGCGCGGCCAATTTCGTCAGTAAGGCCTGACAAATGCTGCGTAACAATCGAAACCAGCTCTGCCCGTGCAATCCGGTTCTTGTCATCCGCCCCGCGCGCGACGGGCCCGGCCTGGTCATCTCCGGGGCCGTTGACCGGAATCATCTCGCGATGGTCGGTCGGGCTGGCAATGGCAGAGCCGGACACGCATTTGAGCCGTTCGGCCTGAAAACGCCTAATCCCGAATGCCGAAGCGATGGCGTCTGTAATATCGCCTGAACCAAACGGCAGTGCTTTGAGGCCCAGCAGCATTCCGCCGGCGTACACCGCAACATTGGTCACTTCACCGCCAATCTCTACCATGGCGACGCCAAGCTCGCGCTCCTCCTCTGTCAGGCAGGCATAGCCAGCCGCAAGCGGCGCTGCGACAATGGCTTCCACGTCCAGATGCGCGTTTTGGACGGCTTCGGTAAGGTTACGGACCGGCGCGCCGTCGGCGAGCATGACATGGATATCAACGCCCAGCCGCTCTGCATGCAAGCCCTTGGGATTGGCTACGCCATGCGCACCATCAAGCGTGTAATGCGCTGGCTGCGCGTGCAAAACCATGCGCCCGTCTGGCTGGATCGTGTCGCGCGCGGCGATCAGCAGATGCTCGATATCTTCTTCTTCGATCCGTCGGCCGCCGATGTCGATCTCGACCTTGGAAACCTGGCTCGCGAGCCCTGCCCCGGCGCAGCCGACCCACACGCTTTGCACGCTGGTGCCGGCGTTCTTTTCCGCCCGCTCAACCGCATCGCGGATGGCGTAGGTCGCCGCAGCCATATCCGTGACATAGCCGCGCTTGATCCCGTTCGAAGCGCGGTGGCCAGAGCCAAGCACTTGCAACTCGCCATCCTCTGCCTGTCCCATGATCATGGCAGAGATGCGGAAAGAGCCTGTGTTGACGGCTCCGAAATAGCGGTTGAAACGCGGCGAAGCCATCAGGGGGTGCTTTCCTGCTCATCTGAATTGCTGTTGAGGACTTCATCAGCGCGCCCGGGAATGCGCATGTAGATCCGCGGCGGCGCACGCATGTCGAAAGTCGTCACTTCGCCGCCCAGCAAGCGGTTCTGCCCGTCGAGCCTTGCGAATGAGACCAATGCCGCTCCGGCTTCATCCTCACCCTGCGGCAAGGCGAGCACTTGCCCGGTCTTGAAAGTCAGGTTCCAGCGGCGATTGCCCACCCATTCCGCGCCGCGCACTTGCGGACGCAGCGCAGGGGCTACTTCCAGCAGGTGGTCAAGCGCGCCAACCTGTCGCGCCGCGCCGGGGCCGGAGATGATCAGGCGTTCGCCGATATCGCGGCGACTAACAGGCTCAAGTTCGTTGCCTTCGACATCGACCAGCATCAGATGATCCGGCTTCTGCAGCACGGCATGCGGCTCGCGCTCGACGATATCGATCGCCAGAGTTCCCGGAAGCTGGCGCGAAACGCGCGCATCCTTGACCCACGGCAGCTGCAGCAAATCTTCGCGGATCGCTTCCAAATCGACTTGCGGCATCGGCCTGTCGCGTTCACCCAGCACACGCTCGTAAACGCGGTCCTGGTTCATCCGTTCGAGGCCGGACACGCGCACATGCTGCACTTCGAACCCGGCTTTCGAAGCCATCTGCGTCACTTGCGCCTGAAGCAGCGCGGGCACTCCGGCAAGCGTTGCGATAAACCACGCAAGCGCGAGCGCCGCCGCAATGATGATGCCAAGGAATATCTTCTGCAGCTGCTCTTCCGTGAAGGGCAGCAAGCTCATCAGCCAGTCGATAAAGCCGCCGGTCTTTT
The DNA here is from genome assembly GCA_030148605.1 of Erythrobacter sp. GTDB lineage: Bacteria > Pseudomonadota > Alphaproteobacteria > Sphingomonadales > Sphingomonadaceae > Erythrobacter. The sequence continues at coordinate 142,353 of JASBTD010000063.1, read as the reverse complement.
TCCTGGCCTTGCGCGCGGTGTTCGCGCGTGCGTTCGCCTTGGCCGCACGCCGCACCCCTTTGGCAGAGCGCTTAATCGTGGCCATCGGTGCCTCCAGACAGCTTTTCAGGCGCGTAGCGGCGCAGCGCCTCTGACACGATGGCTTCTACCAGATCGGCGTATTCCATACCCGCATGCCGCGCTTGTTCGGGCACCAGGCTAAGCGGGGTCATGCCGGGCTGGGTATTCGTTTCCAGCACAAACAATCCCTCTTCGCCAAGTGCATCGTCCCAGCGGAAATCGGTGCGGCTTGTGCCTTCGCAGCCAAGCAGTTTGTGCGCCCGGAGCGCATAGTCTTCGCACAGCGCGGTAATCTCTGGCGGGATCTGCGCGGGGCAGACGTGGGTCGTCTTGCCGTCAGTATATTTGTGCTCGTAATCGTAAAAGCCGGTGTCGATAATCAACTCGGTCACGCCCAGCGCACGCGGGCCGTCAGCCGTGTCGATCACCGCCGCGGTCAGTTCGCGCCCTTTGATGAACGGCTCTGCGAGCAATTCGGCGAATTGCTGCCATGGGCCGGGTGTATCGCGCCCGATCGGATTGCCGTAATTGCCGCCTTCGGTAACAATCGCCACGCCGACGGAAGAGCCCTCATTGACGGGCTTGAGCACATAGGGGCGCGGCAAGGGGTCTTTTTCGAACAAGTCTGCGCTTTTGACGATCCGCCCGCCGGGCATGGGGATACCATGCGGCACCAGCGCTTGCTTGGTAAGCTGCTTGTCGATGGCGATCACAGAAGTCGCCAGGCCTGAATGGGTATAAGGCACACCCATCAGATCGAGCATTCCCTGCACGCTGCCATCTTCACCCGGCACGCCGTGCAGCGCGTTGAAAACCACGTCAGGATTTGCCTCTGCTATACGCGCGGCAACCTGGCGATCCATATCGATCCGGGTCACGCGATGTCCGCGGCTTTCCAGCGCATCAGCTACGCCGTTACCGCTCATCAGCGAGACCTCGCGCTCGTTCGCCCAGCCGCCCATCAGCACCGCGACGTGGAGTTTGGGCAAGCCGCTCATTGCCGCCCTACCCGCTGGATTTCCCATTCCAGCTCCACGCCGGAATTCTCGCGCACGCGGCGGCGCACTTCCTCGCCCAGCCCTTCGATATCGCTGCTGGTCGCATCGCCGGTATTGATCAGGAAATTGGTATGCTTTTCAGAGACCTGAGCGCCGCCCATCATTAGCCCGCGACAGCCCGCCGCATCGACCAGCTCCCACGCCTTGCGCCCGCGTGCAAGATGCTCTGGCGGGTTCTTGAAGGTCGAGCCACCTGTCTTGGTGCGCAGCGGCTGAGAGGCTTCGCGCGCGGCGGCAATCCGGTCCATCTCCGCACCGATTGCGGCCGGATCGCCCGGTGTGCCTTCAAATCGCGCCGCGACGACGACTGCCCCGTCGGGCAAATCCGAGTGACGATAGGTATAGTTCAGTTCCGACGCGCGCAGCGTCTTCAGCTCGCCATCGGGCATCACAACATCGCAATCGATCAGGATCGATGACACTTCGCGGCCATAGGCTCCGCCATTCATCTTCACGAAGCCGCCAACCGTGCCGGGAATGCCGCGCAGGAATTCCAGCCCTGCAATCCCGGCATCACGCGCAGTGGATGAAACGAGAATGCCGCTCGCCCCGCCGCCGCATTCAAGCCGGTTGCCTTCGAGCACTTTCACGCCTGAAAATGCCTTGCCCAGCCGCACGACAACACCCGGCACACCGCCATCGCGCACAATCAGGTTTGACCCTAGTCCCAGCGGCATCACCGGCGCGCTGGCATCCAGCGCCCTGAGAAAGCTCTGCAAATCCTCAAGATCGGCAGGCTCGAACAGCCAATCGGCGGCGCCGCCGCTCTTGAACCACACCAGCTTGGCGAGCGGCGCATCCGGCGTCAGCTTGCCGCGCACAGCAGGGAGGTTGGCCCGGTTCATGCGGTTTTACCACTTAACGCGTTGACCGCATCAGCAAGCCCGGCCGCCCATTTGGTGATGTCGCCTGCGCCAAGGCACACGACAATGTCGCCTGCCGAAAGGCTGCCAGAAAGGACAGACGCGAGCTCGCCATGGTCCGCGACTGTCGCAGCCGCGCGGTGCCCGCGTGACTTCAATCCCGCAACCAAAGCCTCTGCATTGACCCCGTCGATAGGGTCTTCACCGGCGGTATAGACCGGCGTGACATAGACCCGATCGGCATCGTTGAAGCAGCTCTGGAATTCGTCCATCAAATCACGCAGCCGGGTATAGCGATGCGGCTGAGCGACAGCGATCACCCGCCCGCCATTCTCACCGCCCACGGCTTCGCGCGCCGCGCCAAGCACGGCCTGGATTTCGACCGGGTGGTGCGCGTAATCGTCAATCACGGCAGCAGTGCCGCCGTCGCACAATATCTCGCCAACCTTGGTAAAGCGCCGACGCACACCGCCGAACGCGCCGAAACCTTCGCGGATCACGTCATCCGGGCAGCCCATCTCGATCGCGACTGCAATCGCCGCGAGCGCATTCTGGACATTGTGCCTGCCCGGCATCGGCAGCCGCACGCCTTCGATACGGCGATCCTCTTCACCGCGCTGGCGCACGATCACGTCGAACAGGTTTCCGCCTGCATCCGGCCGAATATTGACCCCGCAAATGTCCGCCTGGAGCGAGAAACCATAGGTCACGACCTTGCGATCACGCACCTGGCCGATCACCGCCTGCACTTCGGGGTGATCGATGCAGAGGATTGCCGCGCCATAGAATGGCACATTGTGAATGAACTCGACAAAGGCGCGCTTCACGCCGTCAAAATCGCCGTAGTGATCCAGATGCTCGGGGTCGATATTGGTGACGACGGCGATCGTGCCATCAAGCCTGAGGAAGCTGCCGTCGCTTTCATCGGCTTCGACCACCATCCAGTCACTATCGCCCATCCGCGCGTTCGAGCCATATTGCTCGATGATCCCGCCATTGATCACTGTCGGATCGATCCCGCCGTTGTCCAGCAAGGCTGCGATCATGCTGGTGGTGGTGGTCTTGCCATGCGTACCGGCGACCGCGACAGTCGACTTCAATCGCATCAGCTCTGCCAGCATTTCCGCGCGGCGCACCACGGGGATGCGCGCTTCCAGGGCAGCGGCGACTTCAGGGTTCGTGCGGCGGACAGCAGTTGAGGTAACGACCACCGCCACGCCTTCCACATTCTCGCGCGCATGGCCGATTGTGATCTTCATGCCGCGCGCGCGCAGCCGCTCGACGCTGGGCCCTTCGTTCAAGTCTGAGCCCTGCACCTGATAACCGAGGTTGTGCATGACTTCGGCAATGCCGGACATGCCGATCCCGCCAATGCCGACGAAATGGATCACGCCAATGTCAGTCCCCACACCTTTCATTTAGCGTTGCTCCGGATCGATATCGCGGGTTGCGTGCGGCGAGGATGGCGCGCGTTCTGCCGCCGCTTCATGCGCATCGCCGCCAACGCGGATCACATCCATCAGATCGATCCCGCCAAAGCTTTCCACGAGATCCGCCAATTCCTTTGCCGCCTTGGGCCTGCCGCAATTCCATGCGGCATGGGCAGCGTTGGCTAGCGTTTGCGGTGCCTTGGCCATGGCCTGGATTTGCAGCGAGATATCTTTCGACAGTTTCTGCAAGGCATCAGACTGCGCCACCCGATCGCGGTTGTCGCTATCTTCCAGTCCCGTCACTTCCTTCACCGTAAAGTCCGGCTGGCGGATCATGCGCGCGCCACCTGCCTTGACCATTTCGCGTGTGTTGGCAGCCTGGTGGTCATCAGTCGCGATCGGCAGCGGAATCAGGATTGCCGGGCGGCCCACCGCCGTCAGCTCGGCAATTGTCGATGCGCCCGCGCGCCCGATGAAAAGGTGACAATCGGCCAGCCGCGCTTCCATGTCCTCGAAATAGGTGCCGAGCTCTGCCGGGATGTCATGCGTGCGATAGCGATCACGCACACGCTCAAGGTCTTCCGCGCGGCATTGCTGCGTCACTTGCAAGCGCTGGCGCAGCGCGGGTGGCAACATCGCCAGCCCATCAGGCACAACTTCGGATAGCACCCGCGCGCCCTGGCTGCCGCCGGTCACAAGAACCTTGAACAGACTGTCATCGGTGAACGGCGGATAATCCTCATCGCGCAAAGCGAGCACTTCCGGTCGCACCGGATTGCCAACCAGATGGACCTTGTCGATATGTTTGTGCTTGAGCCGCGCAACCTCGAGATAAGCGGTAGCGATCGCATCCACCCGCCCCGCCAGCAACCGGTTGACCCGGCCTAGCACAGCGTTCTGTTCATGGATAACGCTGGGAATGTCTGCCGATGTCGCAGCCAGCATCGCGGGCAGTGCCGGATAGCCGCCAAAGCCGACCACTGCGGTGGGCGAAAAGCTGTCAAACAGGCGCAGCGCCATCCGGCGCCCTTCGAGCACAGCCTTGATCCCGCCAATCCAGCGCAGCGGATTCTTCCCGAAACGCCCCGCAGGGATGACATGGGTGGTAAGGAAATCGGGTTTGCCCGGAATCGCCGCGCCGCGCTCGTCAGTAATCAGCGCAACATGATGCCCACGGCTGTCCAGCTCGCGCGCCAAGGCGAAAGCCGGGATCAAATGCCCGCCGGTTCCGCCCGCGGCCAGCACGAAATGCCGGCTTGATCCGGTGCGCACATCGCCGCTCATGCGGGATCCTCCTTGCGTTCAAGCAGAGCCTTGAGCCCGGGTGTCTCGCGCTTGAGGAAGGGGTTGCGCCGGGTGATCGCCAGCAACAGGCCAACGGTGATGCCCATCGCGATGGTCGACGACCCGCCATAGCTGATCAGCGGCAAAGTCATGCCTTTCGAAGGGAACATCTGGAGATTGACAAGAATATTGATGAAGGCCTGCCCGCCAATCGCTGCGACCAGGCCCGAACCGGCCAATACTGCAAACAGGTTTTCCTCATCCACCAACCGCATGAGGACCCTTAGCACAATGGCGAGATAAAGCGCTACCACCAGCGCGCAGGCGATCAGCCCGAATTCCTCACCGATGACGGAGAAGATATAGTCTGTATGCGCTTCCGGCAGGTTCATCTTGCGAATGCCCAGCCATAATCCGCTGCCGGTCCAGCCGCCTGCCAGCAAGGTTCGCTCTGCCAGGTCAACCTGATCGAAGGCGGTGCCGCCGCCCAGAAAGGAGTCGATCCGGTGGCGCGCATTGTCATAGAGGAAATAGGCGGCGGTCAGCCCGGCGATGCCGGCACCCACCAGCATGCTCAAGCGCTGAACACTCACGCCTGACAGCAGCACCAGCACAAACCAGATCCCGGCGAACAGCAATGTCCCGCCCAGATTGGGCTGCAACATCATGAGCATGGCAACCAGGCCCAGAATGGCGGTTGCAAATGCCAGCACCGGCAGATCGGGATCGCGCAACCGCAGGCTCAAAATCCAGGCCAGCAACACTGCGAAAGCAGGTTTCAGGAATTCGGAAGGCTGAAGCGAGAAACCGAAATCGATCCAGCGCTTCGCCCCGTTCACTTCGAAGCCGATCAGCGGCACCAGCGCGAGCAGGATGAGCATGACAGAGGCAAGCACAATCCCCAGCTGCCGCGCCCGCTCGCGCGAAAGGATCGAAATGCCCAGCATTACGCCCAGGCCCAATGTCTGCCAGACGATATGCTGCTTGAAGAAGTAGAATTCGCTGAGCTGGACGTCGGCAGTGGAAAGCCGCGCTGCGCTGGCAGGAGACGCTGCTGCGACGGCGGCAGTGCCCACGGCCATCAGCGCCAGGATCAGGGCCAGCAGCATCTTGTCGACTTCGCGCCACCAGATGCGCAGCCCGTCGCGCCAATTGATGCGGAAATTGGGCCCGCTGCCTGCATTGCGGCTGCGCTGGTGCGGGATATAGGGTTTTGCGCTGCTCATGCGGATTCTCCCGCTTGGAGCGCTTGTTGGATATCGTCGTTTGCGCCGGTCAGTGCGCCGACAACTTGGCGGAAATGCGCGCCACGCGCTTCATAGTCACGGAACTGGTCAAAGCTGGCGCAGGCGGGCGAAAGCAGGATCACATCGCCTTCGCGCGCCGCCGCCTTGGCGCGCCGGACAGCATCGTCGAGTAACTCAGCGCGTTCGACATGGACATGCGGCTCAAGCAGTTCGGCAAAGCGCGGGCCTGCCTCGCCGATGGTATAGGCGGCTGCGATATTGCCCAAATGCTGTTCGCACGGCCCCAGCCCGTCTTCCTTGGGCAATCCGCCAACAATCCAGTAAATGCGCGGGCGACCGTCTTCTGCTGGCGGAAAGGCAGCCAGCGCCGGGGCGGTGCTGTCCGGATTGGTCGCCTTGCTGTCATTGATATAGAGTACGCCTTCGTGCTGCGTAACGAGCTCCATCCGGTGCGGCAGGCCAGTGAAAGTGCACAAACCCTGTTCAATCTCATTGGGTGTCAGGTCAAGCTCGATGCACATCTGAATTGCGGCAGAAGCGTTCTCTGCATTGTGTGGGCCGGCGAGTGAAGGCCAATTTGACTGGCGCGATTGATCAATCTTTGGAATTGGGTTGGTCTCACAATTGATGACCAGTCCCTCTGGTAGAATCTCGCCAACAAAACTCAGATGCTTGCCAGACTGCATCTCCAGCAGTCGGAGTTTCGACGCAGCGTAAGCCATATAACTCTCATACCGATCCAGATGGTCAGGCGTGATATTGAGCAAAACCGCAACATCGCAATCGAGCGAATAGGTCAGGTCGATCTGATAGCTCGACAGTTCGAGCACATAGACGCCGCCTTCTGGCAAAGGGTTCTGCGCAAGGATCGGCAAGCCGATATTGCCACCCATCGTGGTCGGCACGCCCGCAGTTTTCAGGATATGGTGCACCAGTGCGGTCGTAGTGCTCTTTCCATTGGTGCCGGTGATGCCAACCACCTTGTGCGGCGGCAGCTCTGCCCGGGCCTGCGCAAACAGCTCGATATCGCCAATCACCGGCACGCCGAAATTCTCCGCATGCGGTTTAATCGGGTGGGTGTTGAGCGGCACGCCGGGCGACACCACCAAGCCGTCAAATCCGGTGAGGTCCATATCCAAAGGGTCGACGAGTTCGCAACGTCCCTCGAACGGTGCGCGCGCCACATCCTGCCGGTCCCAAGCGACTACGCGCGCGCCGCTCGCCAGCAAGGCCTCGACCGTCGCCGCGCCGGAGCGCGCAAGGCCGAGCACCGCGTAGCTTTTTCCGGAAAAGGCTGTCGCGGTTATCACAGGCGGCTCACCTTACCTTGAGGGTTGCGAGACCCGCCATCGCGAGCACAATTGCGATGATCCAGAAACGGATCACCACTTTGCTTTCGCTCCACCCCAGCTGTTCGAAATGGTGGTGGATCGGGGCCATGCGGAACACGCGTTTGCCGGTGCGCTTGAACCAGAACACCTGAATGATGACACTCGCGGTCTCGACCACGAACAACCCGCCCACGATCAGCAGCACAATCTCGTGATGGCTGGCAACGGCAATCGCGCCCAGTGCGCCACCAAGTGCGAGCGAGCCGGTGTCACCCATGAACACGGCCGCTGGCGGTGCGTTGAACCACAGGAAAGCAAGCCCTGCCCCCATGATCGCCGCGCAGAAGATCGCCAGCTCGCCAGCACCCGGCACGTGCGGAATGCCAAGATAGGCCGAATAATCGACGCGACCGGCCAGATAAGCGATGATCGCAAAGGTGCCCGCAGCGATAATCACCGGCATGATGGCAAGGCCGTCAAGCCCGTCAGTCAGGTTTACCGCATTGCCGAAACCCACGATCAGGACTGCGGCAAAGACGAAATAGAACGGCCCCAGCGGGATATAAACGTTGCTGAGGAAAGGGACGTAGAGATTGGTGCTGACCTGGCTCACGATGATGTAGCTCGCCACGCCTGCAACGATGAACTCCAGCAGCAAGCGCACCTTGCCGGACACGCCGCGATGGCTTGCCTTGGTCACTTTATCATAATCGTCAAGAAAGCCGATCAGGCCGAAGCCCAGCGTTACCGCAAGGCAGGCCCAGACCAGCGGGTTTTGCAGGTCCATCCACAAGAGCAGCGAAAAGCCGAGCGAGACGAGGATCATCAACCCGCCCATGGTCGGCGTGCCGCGTTTCGCGAGGTGCGATTGCGGCCCATCCTCGCGGATTGGCTGCCCCTTGCCCTGGCGCACGCGCAACATGTTGATGAAGCGCGGGCCGATCAGCAAGCCGAAGAACAGCGCCGTGATCAGCGTCGCGCCCGCGCGAAAGGTCTGGTAGCGTATGAGGTTGAGTACGCCTTCGAAACCCAGCCATTCGGCAATCAGGTAGAGCATGCGATAATCCTAGGTCTCGTCTTTGTCTTTCGAAGCGCCAAGACCCGTAAAGTGTGAAACCAGCGCGCCGAGACCAATCGAATTGGAACCTTTGACAAGGATCGCATCGCCATTGGCAATGCCATACTCGTTTAGTGCCGCAATCGCCTCGGCTGGACTATCGCAATGCGCGAAGCCGCCGATATTGCCAAGCGAGGTGTGAGAGGGTTTCCCCAATTCCCGCGCAAGGGCGCGCATTTCATCGCCAACCAGCACCACATAGTCGATCTTCGCCTCTGACAGAGGCTCAACCAGCTGAGCATGGAACTTGTCGCTGAAATCGCCCAGTTCCTTCATGCTGCCGAGTACCGCCACACGGCGTGTCGCCGGGGTCTGGCCCAATTGGCGCAAGGTTGCGCGCATCGAAGCCGGATTGGCATTGTAGCTTTCGTCGATCAGCAGCGCCTTGCCACCTTGGGCGGCCAGCTGGTGGCGCGCGCCGCGCCCTTTCAGCCCGCCCATCTCGGCCAGCGCCAGGCCTGCCGCGCCCAGATCACCGCCGGCGGCCTTCACCGCCGCCATCACGCCCAGCGAATTGGTGATCCAGTGCTCGCCCGGTTCCGCGACTGAATAGCACAGCCGCGCATCACCCAGATCGGCTGTTACCAGCGATCCGCCATTGGCGCTGGGGATGGCATCGAGCAAGCGCACATCCGCATCGCTGGACGCGCCGAAAGTGATAACCTTCGCAGCATATTTCTCGGCAATCCTGCGCATCTGCTCGCAATAGGGGCTGCCTGCCGGTATCACCGCTGTGCCGCCCGGCATCAGGCCTGAGAAGATCGACGCCTTCTCATCCGCAATCGCCTCCATGCTGCCAAGGTTTTCGATATGCGCGGGTGCAATGGTTGTGATCAGCGCGACATGCGGGCGGACATGCTCCGCCAGTGGTGCGATCTCGCCGGCGTGGTTCATCCCCATTTCGAACACACCAAACCTGCTGCGCGCGGGCATTCGCGCCAGAGTGAGCGGCACGCCGACATGGTTGTTATAGCTACGGATGCTGCGGTGCGCTGCTCCGCGGCTAGCGCGGTCGAGCGCCTGGAATATCGCTTCCTTGACACCGGTCTTGCCGACCGAGCCGGTAATCGCGATCCGCACCGCTGCCGCACGTTCGCGCGCAGCATGGGCGAGCGCGTGCAAGGCTTCGGTGGTGTCTTGAACCAGCACATGCGGGAAATCGACCGGGCGATCGACGATCGCTGCAACAGCGCCATTGGCAAAAGCCTGCGGGATAAAGCGATGTCCGTCCATCGCTTCGCCTTTGAGCGCCACGAACAAATCCCCGCGCTTCACATCGCGGCTGTCCATCTCAACGCCCGCGGCCTGAAAATCATGGCTGGCGGTTCCACCGGTCGCCGCAGCAATCTCAGCTGCGTTCCACAGCGCCATCGGCAGCGTGTCGCGCGCCTCGATCGGCCAACTGCGCAGCGCCCGCAAGGCTGATTGCGCGCTCATGACTGCACCTCTGCGCCCGCGCATTCGCGCGCAACCTGAACATCGTCAAACGGCAAGATCCGCATAGTGTCTCCCGACCCGATTATCTGTCCTTGTTCGTGGCCTTTGCCTGCGACCAGAACGATGTCCTGAGCACCGGCTTGCCTGATAGCTTCGGCAATCGCTTCGCGGCGATCGCCGATTTCGATCGCATCCGGCGCGCCTTCGAGCACCGCCGCGCGGATCGCAGCAGGATCCTCACCGCGCGGATTGTCATCGGTCACGATCACAATCTCGCTGCCCTTGGCCGCCGCCACGCCCATTTCCGACCGTTTGCCCTGGTCACGATCGCCACCTGCACCGAACACAGTGATCAACCGCCCTTCAACATGCGGGCGCAGCGCTGCGATCGCCGCTTCCAGGGCGTCAGGGGTATGCGCGTAATCGACATAGACCGGCGCACCTTTCGCTGTGATGGCTGCACGCTCCAGCCGCCCGCGCACCGGTTGCAAACGGTTCGCAGCGTCAAGCACCTGACTGGCAGAGCTTCCGGTCGCAATCGCCAGCGCGCATGCGGTCAAGGCATTGGCCACCTGATACGCGCCAATCAGCGGCAGCTTGATCGAACGCTGCGCGCCGTCATGCTCGATCTCAAGCGTCTGCCCCAATTGTGTCGGCGTGCGAGCGAGCAGACGGATAAACTCGCCTTGCTCGCCCACGGTAAGCACGCGCAGCGCCCGTTTGTGCGCGTGCTCGATAGCCTGGCGAGTCCACTCGCTATCATCCTCGCCATGCCAGATTATGGCCGCCGCACCGGGCTGAAGCACATCATCGAAAAGCCGCATCTTGGCGGCGAAATAGGCTTCCATCGAGCCGTGATAATCCAAATGGTCACGGCTGAAATTTGTGAACGCGCCAGCCGCGACCGGGACGCCTTCATTGCGGAACTGGTCAAGCCCGTGGCTGGAAGCTTCATAGGCGACATGGCTCACGCCTTCGCGCGCCAAGCCACTCATATTGCTTAGGAATGTGACGATATCGGGAGTCGTCAAACCGGTTGAAACGCTTTCATCGGGTGTCGTGACACCCAGCGTGCCAATGCTCGCCGCACGCTCACCGCACATGCGCCACAACTGGCGCGTCATCTCGACACAGGAAGTTTTTCCATTGGTGCCGGTGACGGCCACGATATGCTGAGGGACCGGCGTGAAAAACGCAGCCGCCAAATGCGCGAAGGCGCGGCGCGGTTCTTCAGTCGCAATATGGACAGCCCCGGCCACGGTCGCATCAGGCCGTGCCACCACAGCAACCGCGCCTGCTTCGACAGCAGCCGGGATAAAATCCTCGCCATTGACCCGCGCGCCCTGGAATGCCCCGAAGACCGTACCCGGCGCGACCTTGCGGCTATCGATCGCAAAGCCCGTAACATTGGCCTCGCGGCCCTCCGCCAGCGCAAATCCTGCCTTGTCTGCCAGTGCCCCCAGCTTCATCAGTGCTTCTCCGGCACGAGCGGGCCAAGGTCACTCATATCGACATCGCGGCTGGTATCAGGCTGGACGCCGAGCAGCGGCCCGATGCGCGGCACCAGCTTGCCGACGATCGGCGCAGCGGTCCAACCCGCTGTGCGCTGGAACGAGCTGGCAACGGTTCCGTGCGGCTCATCCAGCATGGCAATCACGACATAGCGCGGGCGATCCATCGGGAAGGCCGCAGCAAAGGTCGAAACCAGCGAAGATCGGCGATAACCGCCCGCGCCCGGCTTTTCAGCCGAACCGGTTTTGCCACCAACCCGAAAGCCCGGCGCATCGGCATTCTTGCCAGTGCCATAAAGCGTGATCATGCGCAGTAGCTGGCGCATGCGGGCAGAGGTCGATGCCTTGTAGACGCGGCGACCGCGCGGAATATCGGCTGTGTCGAGCTTGTGCAGCGTTGCCGGGCGCCAGATGCCGCCATTGACCATTGCGGCATAGGCGCTGGCGAGGTGCAACGGAGTCACTGCGATGCCGTGGCCGTAGCTTACTGTCATATTGCGCAAGCGCCGCCAGTCATCCCCCGGCCAGATCGGATGGCCGCGTGCTGGCAGTTCGATATAGGGCCGCTCATGCATGCCCAAATCCATCATGGTGCGGCGCAGGCGCTCCGGCCCCAGTTCATCAGCCACACGCGCGGTCACAGTGTTGGAAGAATAGATCAACGCTTCAGGAACGTTGAGCGTTTCACCCTTGGGTTTCAGATCCTTGATCGTGAAGCGCCCGACTTCGAGCGGCTCGGCATTCCAGCGCTTGCCGAAATCGCGCACCACGCCGGCATCGATCGCTGCAGCAATGCTGAGCGGCTTGAAGGTTGAGCCAAGTTCATAAACCTGGTTGGTTACGCGGTTGAAGGCGCGCGGGGTCTCGCCGCGCTTGCTGCGCTCTTCCGGCAAGACCAGGTCTTCGCTGGTCACGGCATTGGGATCGAATTCCGGTAGCGAAGCCAGCGCCATGACTTCGCCGGTATCGACATCAAGCACGATTCCGGCTGCGCCCATGGCGTTCACAGCCAGCATGCCTTTGCGCAGTTCGTCTTCCAGCGCGCCCTGAACGCGAATATCGATCGACAACGGCACCGATGTTCCGCGGGTTGCGTGATCGCGCAGTTGCTGATCGAGGACTTGCTCCATCCCGATCTTGCCCTGGCTATCCGAATTCACATAGCCCAGCACGTGAGCCGCCAGCTGGCCCTGCGGGTAGTGGCGGTCATTCTCGCGCGGCATTTCCAGCGCTAGTTCACCGATCGATTGCACCTTGTTGGCATCTTCGGGCAGCACGCGGCGGCGCAAATAGCCCGGCTTTCCCGATGCCAGGCGTTCAGCAACGTCTACCTCGTCAATCTCAGGGAAGATCGCTTTCAGCCGCGCTGCGACTTCCTGCGGTGATTTGACCAGCGGCGCGCCGCTATCTCCCAAAGCGCGCGGATTGTACCACAGCGCATAGGCCGGAAACGCACGCGCGAGCGGAATGCCGTTGCGATCGGTGATCTCGCCGCGTGAAGGCAGCAATGCCTCTTCAAGCGAAGTGCGCGACGGGCCATGGTCGGCCAAACCCAGATAGGCGATCCGCAACACTGCCGCAGCAGCGATTGCGGCAAACATCAATGCAACCCACAATACGCGCCAACGCGCCATCGCCAGCGACTGGCGACGGAAAGTCACAAGTTGCCCTCTGCCGGTTGTTATGGCCGCATTGGCCGATAATGCGTTCATTCACCTGCCTCGGCGCTGAGCAAGGTGCGCGCTTGTGCGCTTCGGATCGGGGAAGCTTCAGCAACCAACTCGCCGAAAGCTTCAGCGAATCCGGCTCCGACGGGCGCGGACGCATGGACCGCCAAGGTAACCGGGCGGCCTGATACAGGCGAAACCATCTCGCGAGGTTCCGGCGATGCGCCGTTTACGCTTTGCAGTTCAGCCCGCGCAATGCGGATCGGATTGGGCGCAGCCGGTCCGCGCGGCGCGCCAAGGCTCGCCAGCTGCCGCTCATTCTCAAGGAACTGATCAGCGCGCGGTGCCTGATATCCGAATTCCACGACATTCCAGTTGGCCAGTTGACGCTGGTTCGCACGTGCCTGGAACTCCGTCTCCAGCATCATGGTTTCCTGCTTCAGCGCGATCAGCTGGCGCTCTGCCAGCAAGACTTCGCTTTTGACCGCGTGCACCTGAAAACTGAGCGCGAGAAAGATGCCACAACATGTCGCCAGCAACGCCACCCAGCCGATCTGGCGCAAACGGGATCCGGTCTCGATCATGCTGCTTCCTTTCGTGCAGGGGCTTCGCTGCGCACAGCATGGCGCAGAGTGGATGAGCGCGCGCGCGGATTGCGCGCGATCTCAGCGTCCGAAGGACGGATCGCCTTGGAAATATGCGTGAATATGGCTGGCTGCTGATCGGTTTCAGGCAAATAACGTGATCCGCCGCTGCGGCCCGAGGCATCGCGCAGGAAACGCTTTACTATCCGGTCTTCGAGGCTGTGAAAGCTTACGACCGCCAGCTTGCCACCAGCACGCAGCACTTGCTCGGCAGCGCTCAAGCCTTCGTGCAGCTCGTCAAGTTCGCCGTTCACATGGATGCGGATGGCCTGGAAGCTACGGGTTGCGGGATCTTTCTTGTCGGTGGGCTTGTAGCCCAAGGATTTACGCACCACCCGCGCCAGATCGCCGGTGGTGTGAAGCGGGCGCGCAGCCACTATCGCGCGGGCTACCCTGCGTGACTGGCGCTCTTCGCCATATTCATAGAGCACATCGGCGATTGTGTCGGCCTCTGCCGTATTGAGAAAGTCGGCCGCGCTCATGCCTTCCTGGCTCATGCGCATGTCGAGCGGGCCGTCCGCTGAAAACGCAAAGCCGCGCTCCGCCTGATCCAGCTGCATCGACGAGACGCCGATATCCATTGCCACGCCGTCAACCTGAGCCACGCCGGCATCGCTGAGCGCCGCCACCATTTCGGAAAAGCGCCGCGGATGGAGCACAAGGCGCGGAGGGGTAGAACGCGCCTCGGCCCATCCGCGGCCTTGCGCGATCGCATCAGGATCGCGGTCGAAGGCATGGACAGTTGCGCCGCGGTCAAGCAGCGCGCGGGTGTAGCCACCCGCACCGAAAGTGGCATCGACGATGACATCGCCGGGCTGCGGATCGAGCGCAGCAATAACTTCGTCGAGGAGAACGGGGATATGCGGGGCGTCATTGGCAGGGGAGTTCGCGGGGGTCATTTCTTGCCCCCTTTCGCCTGGGCTTCCGCGACCAGCGCCTTGCAGGCCGCCTTGGCCGCTGCCCAATCATCGCCCATCCGCGCCAGCTCTTCCGGATTCCAGATCGTGAAGAACCGACCGCCGCCCTGGAAATAGAGCCCGTCCTTGATGTCAGCCAAATCACGCAGGAAGTCCGGCATGACAAAGCGCCCGCTGTCGTCAAACGACAGCTCTGAAAAACCGTTCAGCTGCGAAGAGCGGGTTTCGCGATCAAAATCGCGCCCGAATTTGAAGGCCATTTCCTCTTCGCGGTCGAGCTGTTGCTCGAACTCTTCCTTGCGTGAAAGGCCGAAGCCGACCAGGCAATTCCAGCGATCATGTTTGGTGAGGCACAGCGTCTTGCCGCCGGAGGATTCTTTTACTGCCTTGCGGAAGGAGGGAGGCAGGACAAAGCGGTTCTTGTCGCCCGCTGGCGAAAAGGCCTGTCCGCTGTATCCTCCGAAAGACACTTGTCCCTCTCCACCCTAAAACCCCGTCGGTGAAGGCCCCTTCCCTCACCTGCTTCAGACACAGCTTCGCCGACACCGCCAGCGCGCGAGTGCAGGCAGTGCGCTCTCAGATTCTGGAGCGCAGGACGAAACATCATGTCCGATGGGAGTCGGTCATATCGCGGGGAACATGGGGATGGAAGGGGTTTTTGCGGGAAATTACGGGATAAACGTGCAAGATATTGATATAGTTATATTTTCCTAATTCACGATTCTGCCCATCAAGATGTGTTTTCTAAAGAAAACAACGGCAATCCTCTGTTTTCCCGCTCAATTCGCCGGTTTCGAGTCGCCGCGACTCGATCTGTCCCGCGATTTCCCCGATTTCGCGGGAATTGCCCGCTAGAACGCATAATCCACCAGCGCATCGAGCCGCTTGGCAATGTTACCCTTCCTCTCAGAAAACTCGAACAGCGCGGCGTCGGCAATGGCTGTGACTTGGCCTGCTCCGACTTTGCATCGCGCCACAATCCCTTCAGCATGAAGCTCGCACTCGCCGCGCGCGGCAATGTCTTCATTCGTTGCATCATCCGGTGATTGCAAAAGCAGGAATTCGCCCGCCATCATCACCGGCAATTGGCCACCCGGATATGCAACCTCGCGCATTTCAAACGGCTGGGCTTCGCTAAACTGAACCCCCAATCCCCAGCGCGTGAAAATTGGCGGGATCAATGCTGTCACAATCGGATGAGCTGAATCGCCCCAAGGCACCGCATAGCGTCCTGTCAGCATCGGATCGAGCGCATAGAGCAGGTGCCCGCCATCGCGAACCCACTGGTCGATCGCAACATTGTCTGCCGATCCCATGCTGCGCGGCTGGACGATCAACATGAAGTCGATCCCGGCCAACGGATCGGTTGCGTCTGGCAGCGTTTGATCAGGTGCGGTGCTGTCGAGCGGGACAAGCTGGTAACGCTCTTCAAGATGCGCACGGATCCAGGGTACCTCACCAGAACCGTCAATCACCATCGCCAAGTTCGCTTCTTCCGGCCAATAGATCGGCAGGCTGGTCACCAGGCCGATTGTGGGCCGATCTGCCGGTGGAGCAGAGGCTTTCCAACTCCACCATGCGCCAGCGATGGCAAGCGCGAGCAGCAGCGCGGCAATGCCGAACCTAGCGCGTTGGCGTTTCGTCACGATTGCCTTGCTCGGGAAGGATTGCCGTCGGTTGCGTCGCGCTGGGTGACGGTTCGGCCGGCAAGTCAGGCACCACACCGGCATCTGCCAGAGGATCTCGCTGAACGGGCGGTGCCACAGGCTCGACCGTCGGAGCAGCTTCAGGAACTGCCATCTCTTCTGTCACCCGCGCGCGGTCCTGAATGATATTGGCCAGCCCCACCAGCAATATCATCGCGGCAAGGCCGGACAATCCGACCTGCAAGCGCTGGACAGTCTCGCGACGCGTGCCGCTCGGCGCGGCTTCGCCCGAACGCGGTTCGGCGCGGGTGCTCAGACGTGGCAGTTTCAGGAGATCGCGTGTCGCCATGGACCTAGGCTAAGCCAATCCGCCGCGCAGTCAATCAGGCTTGCTCGAGCCAGTCGAACACCGGCAAAGCTTTCGAACGCAGCCAATCGGCGTTGTAAAGCGTCGAAAGATAGCGGAAGCCGGTGTCGCACAGGATCGTTGCCACCCGCACATCCTTGCGGCCTTCGGCGACGAGTTTTTTGCCCAGCTCTACTGCGCCAGCGACATTGATGCCCGAGGACAAGCCGAGGCAGAGCCCCTCTTCCTTGAGCAATTGCGCGACCCATTGCAGCCCCTCTTCGTCAGAGATGCGAAACTGGTCATCAATCGGCGCGCCTTCGAGATTGGCGGTGATGCGACCTTGCCCGATTCCCTCGGCCACGGATGATCCCTCGGCCTTGAGCTCGCCATGGGCAAAGTAATTGTACAGCGCCGCACCATGCGGATCGGTTAGCGCGATGCGCACATTCTCGTCGAAAGCCTTGAGCCCCATGCCAACGCCGGCGATCGTACCGCCCGTGCCAGCTGCGCAGGTAAAGCCATCAATTCTACCGCCGAGCTGCTCCCACAGCTCTGGCGCGGTGCCTTCGATATGCGCCTTGCGGTTGGCCGTGTTGTCGAACTGGCCTGCCCAAATCGCGCCTTCCATCTCTTCGGCCATACGGCGCGACGTGTGCTGGAAATGCGCAGGGTCAGCATATTTCGTCGGCGGAACCAGCACCAGCTCCGCACCCAATGCGCGCAGCGTGTCCATCTTTTCCTTGGACTGGTTGTCAGGCATGACGATGATCGTCTTGTAGCCAAGCGCATTGGCCACCAGCGCAAGACCAATGCCGGTGTTTCCAGCGGTGCCTTCGATCACCGTTCCGCCAGGCTTCAACTCTCCGCGCGCTTCGGCATCGCGGATCATGTAGAGCGCCGCGCGGTCCTTTACCGAAGAACCGGGATTGGCGAATTCGCACTTGCCATAGATTTCGCAACCGGCTGCCTCGCTCGCCCCTTTCAAGAGGACAAGCGGCGTGTTGCCGATCAATTCGAGCGTTGAGCCGAAAGGCTGAGTAATATTCATGGCACGAGAGATAAGCCTAGGCTGCTCATCCCGCAATGAAGATCAATCTTCAGGGGCAATAGTAACCTTGAGCCCGTCAAGATCATCCGTGAAGGCAATCTGGCAAGACAGCCGCGAAGACTCGTTGCGATGGTCCGAGCTTTCCAGCAGGTCATCTTCGTCTTCGCTCATCGCCGGCAGCTTGCCAGCGAATGCCGGATCGACATGCACATGGCAGGTCGCGCAAGAGCAGCAGCCGCCGCACAGTGCGAGCAACTCATCAAAGCCGTTGTCACGGATGGCTTCCATCACGGTCAGACCATCTTCGACATCGATCGTGGATTCTTCACCATCGCGATTGACGACTGTCAGCTTCGGCATTTGTGCTTTCCCTTTTGCGGTGGGCAATCATGGTTGAGCGCCCTAATGTCGGTTTGGACGGGCTGCTAAGCAGGTGCGGCCCGATTTGCAAGCTAGGGGATTAGTTAGTGAGCCTGAGCGCAAAGACAATCCGCGAAGGGCTGGATGCCGTCGCGAACCGGGATCCGCGGGTTGCGCAGCAGCTTGACCGCATCGGCTATCCCGAGCCGCGCATCCGCGATACGGGTTATAAGACACTTCTGCGCACCATTGTGGGCCAGCAGGTCTCCGTCGCTGCCGCCACCTCGATGTGGAACAAGCTGGAGGCCGAACTTGGCCCTGATTTCAAGCCGACCTGTGTGCTGGAGCGCGATTTCGATACGCTGCGCGCTTGCGGCCTGTCTCGCCAGAAGCAAGGCTATGCCCGATCGCTCTGCGAACTGGTTGCTGCTGGCGAGCTCGACTTCGACAATTTGCCCCATGATGACGAGGAAGCCATTGCCGAACTCACCCGGATCAAGGGCATCGGCCGCTGGTCAGCGGAAATCTACCTCTTGTTCGCAGAAGGCCGCCCCGACATCTGGCCAGCGGGAGACCTGGCGGTGCAAGAAGGTGTGAAACGTCTGCTTGACCTGCCAGAACGACCGACGGAAAAACCCACTCGCGAGCTTGCGGAGCAATGGCGCCCGCATCGCGGAGCGATGGCGATCTTCACTTGGCATTATTACGCCAATCCAGCGCTTTAATTGCTCTTGCTACATAAATCTGTCTGAGTATTAATTTTCCAACACACCTTTTTAGCAGAGAGAGGATCCCCCCAATGTCCAGACGTAGCCTGGCAACCCGCCTACTGACCACCACATTGGCCGCATGCGCCATCGCCTTTTCCGGTACAGCCTTGGCAGACCATC
The DNA here is from genome assembly GCA_030148605.1 of Erythrobacter sp. Lineage (GTDB taxonomy): Bacteria > Pseudomonadota > Alphaproteobacteria > Sphingomonadales > Sphingomonadaceae > Erythrobacter. Next base: position 123,494 of record JASBTD010000063.1, on the reverse strand, counting down.
ACGCATCCAACGGAGCAACAATGCACCAGCATCACGAAGCCACCCCCCTGATCCCGCGCGACGCGCTGTTCGGCAATCCGACCAAGGCTTCAGGCCAGATCAGTCCTGATGGCAAATGGCTGAGCTGGCTGGCACCGAAGGATGGCGTGCTCAATATCTGGCTCGCTCCAGCAGATAATCCGGACGACGCCAAGGTGATGACCGATGCAACAGACCGCCCGATCCGCCAGTATTTCTGGTCGCCCGATTCGCAGAGCCTGCTCTATATTCAGGACAAGGGCGGCGACGAGAATTTCCTGCTTTACGGTGTGAATATCGCCAGCGGAGATGAAACCACGCTGACTCCGTTTGAAAACACACGTGTGAACATCATCGGCGGCTCAGAAAGTATCCGCGACAAGATTCTTGTCGGGCTCAACAATCGCAATCCGCAGTTCCATGACGTGCATCTGCTCGATCTCAATACCGGCGAATTGACCATGGTGATCGAGAACGAGAGCTATGCCGGTTTCATGGCTGATGACACGCTGACCGTGCGCATGGCCTTGCGCCAGAATGCCGAGGGCGGAACGGATTACTTCCGTGTTGTCGACAATGTGGTCGAAGATGAGCCGTTCTCTTCGACCGAGATGGAAGATTCGCTCACCACCAATCCGGCCGGCTACACCAATGACGGCTCGATCCTCTACTGGCTCGACAGCCGCGGGCGTAATACTGCGGCGCTCTATGCCGAGGATGTCGCGACCGGCACCCGCACGCTTATCGCCGAGAATGACAAGGCCGACATCGGCGGCACTATCCGCGATCCCAAGACCGGCGTTGTGGAAGCCTATTCAGCCGAATATCTGACCACGGAATGGACAGCGATTGATGACGAGATTGCCGCATCACTTGCGTTCCTCGACAGCAAGCTCGACGGTGAGTTCGGCATCCAGTCGCGCACCGATGATGACAAGACCTGGATCGTATGGAACGATCCGCTGACCGCGCCGAGCTCAACCTATATCTATGATCGTAGCGCGGGCACGCTCGAGCATTTCTATACCACCCGGCCCGAACTCGAAGGCGCCCCGCTTCAGCCGATGCACCCAATCGAGATCGCCAGCCGCGACGGGCTGACTCTGCCATCATACCTCACCCTGCCGCCCGGCAGCGATGCAGATGGCGATGGCAAGCCGGAACATGCTGTGCCCATGGTGTTGTTCGTGCATGGTGGACCGTGGGCGCGCGACAGCTATGGCTTCAATACAGTGCACCAGATGCTGGCCAATCGCGGCTACGCGGTACTCTCCGTCAATTTCCGCGGCTCGACCGGCTTCGGCAAGGATTTCCTCAATGCTGGCAACAAGCAGTGGGGCCTCAAGATGCATGACGACCTGATCGATGCCACCAACTGGGCAATCGAGCATGGCGTTACCGGCAAGGACCAGGTGGCGATCATGGGCGGCTCCTATGGTGGCTACGCAACACTGGCCGGGCTCACCTTCACGCCTGAAACCTTTGCCTGCGGCGTTGACATCGTTGGCCCGTCAAACCTTGAAACGCTGCTCGGCACTATCCCGCCTTATTGGGCACCGCTGGTGAAGATATTCCATGAGCGTATGGGCGACCCCAACACCGAAGAAGGCTTGGCGCTGCTGAAAGCCGCAAGCCCGCTTTACAAGGCAGACCAGATCACCAAGCCGCTGCTAATTGCGCAAGGGGCCAATGATCCGCGCGTGAAGCAGTCTGAAAGCGACCAGATCGTAGGCGCGATGAAGGAAGCGGGTATCCCTGTGACCTATGTTCTTTACCCAGATGAAGGCCACGGCTTTGCCAAGCCCACCAACAATATCGCTTTCTTCGGTATTGCCGAGAATTTCCTGGCTGAATGCCTGGGTGGACGTGCGGAGCCGCTTGGCGATGTGCTGGAGCCCTCGACCACTCAGATCCTTGAAGGCGCAGAGCATGTCGTTGGATTGGAAGCTGCTTTAGGCAACTAACAGCAAGTAATTTTGCTGACATGTAAGCCGCGTGAGGTTAATCCTTCACGCGGTTTCTTTTCGGGAGAGAGAATTTGAGCGAGCGCAGGTCAATCTTCATCACCGGCGGCGGTTCCGGCATCGGTCGCGCAGTTGCGGTCTATTTCGCTGAACGCGGCTGGTTTGTCGGCATCGGTGATGTCAATGAGCAAGCGATGGAAGACACGCTGGGCCTGATCGAGGGCGGCTTCAAATATGCGCACAAGCTTGACGTGCGCGACCGTGCGGCATGGGACGAAGCGCTGAATGCTTTCTCCACCGCTGCGGGCGGGCGCATCGATGTGTTGTTCAACAATGCGGGTATCGGACACGGCGGACCGATCATCGAACAGCCTAGCAATGAAGTCGAAGCCTTGCTCGATGTAAACCTCAAAGGGGTGATTTACGGCGCACAAGCCGCGCACCCGCATTTGAAGAAAACTGCTCCTGGCTCAGCCTTGATCAACACAGCCAGCCTGGCCGGTATTATCGGCGCGCCCAACCTTTCTGTCTACTGCGCAACCAAATGGGCTGTGCGCGGATTGACCAACAGCCTGGATGCAGAATGGGCCGATGACGGAATCAAGGTCGCTTCGCTTTGCCCGGGCTTTATCGACACACCGATCATCGAGCAGACGGCTGATGGCACCAATCAGTCAGTGAAAGAACAGCTGGTCGATGCTGGCGTTGAAGTGAACCCTGTCTCCATTGTGCCAGAAGTCGTGTGGAATGCGGTCCACGGCGACAAGCTCGACTACACGGTGGGCAAGATGGCAAAACGCCTGCTCTTCCTGTCTCGCTGGATGCCGGGCAAAGTGCGCAAGGAGATGCGCAATCAAGGCATTGGCACCGAAGACATGAGTACAGCGCGTTAGATCAGGGCATCAATCGCTGCCGCCATCACCGTATCGCGTTCGGACAGGCCATCCGCGTCATGCGTGGTGAGCGTGATCTCGACCCGATTGTAGACATTGAACCATTCGGGATGGTGATCATGGCTTTCCGCCAGCAGCGCGACGCGGTTCATGAAGCCCCAAGCCTCGCTGAAGTTCTCGAACTTGAAGGTACGCTCGATCGCCTTGCCTTCGCGCGCGATTGACCATTCGGGATGCGCGGTGAGCAGAGTGTCGCATTCGGCATCGGTAAGCTGGGGGACTGACATGTGGTGGCTCCTCTTGGCGCATCTGCTTGTTCGCGCACATCCTTTCGCCTAACGCTGGCGATCATGCAAGCGCGCCTCACTGCCACTGATCTTGCCTGTATGAGAGGCGACCGCCTGCTGTTTCGCGGGCTATCGCTGGCGTTAGGAAGCGGCGATGTGCTGCATGTCACCGGCGAAAACGGCACCGGGAAGACGAGTTTGCTGCGCATACTTGCGGGCTTGCTGAGCCCTTATGCGGGCGAGGTATCGCACGATGGCGCAATCGGCATGCTGGACGAACGACCCGCGCTCGATCCTGACCAGCCGCTGGGCATCGCGCTGCGTTTTTGGCAGCAGGTCGACGGGTGCAGCGATCCTGAGGCAGCACTCGCTGCGATGGAACTGGATGCTCTCCTCGACGTGCCGGTGCGCTACCTCTCGACCGGTCAGCGCAAACGCGCGGCAATGGCGCGGTTGCTGTGCCAGAACGCGCCAATCTGGCTGCTTGACGAACCCTTGAGCGGGCTCGATGATCGATCGCAGGCGCGCATTGGCGAAACGGTCAGCGCGCATGCGGCAGCGGGTGGGATCGTAGTGCTGGCTTCGCACCAGCCGATTGCGGTCGAACGGCTAAGCGTCTTCGCGCTCGCGGAGTATGTCGCGTGATATGGCCGTTGCTCAAACGTGATCTGCGCATGTTGTTGCTCGGCGGCGGGCGCGGCGGCGGGGCTATGTTGCCGCTGCTGTTCTTTCTGGCCGTGGCGATGCTCTATCCCTTCGCCGTGGGTCCGGACGCACCGCTGCTGGCGAAGACCGGCGGCGGGGTCTTGTGGATTGCGGCCTTGCTCGCAGCGATCCTGCCATTGGACAGGCTGGTGCTGCCCGATATCGAGCTGGGCCTGTTTGATCAGCTCAAGCTGCGCGGGATCACTGAAGAAAGCGTGATGGCGGTGCGGTTGTTCGCGCATTGGCTGAGCTTTGGTCCCCTGCTGATGCTCGCGTGCTTCCCAGCCGCGGCGCTGCTCAATCTCGATGGCGAGACGCTGCAGCTCCTGTTGCTTGGATTGCTCGCGGGGACGCCGGGGCTGGCGGCGATCGGCCTGATGATCGCCGCGCTGACAGCGGGCCTGCGCGCAGGCGCGGCTTTGTCTGGCTTGCTGCTGATCCCACTTGCGCTGCCGATCCTGATCTTTGGAGCTGGCGCGCTCGAGCGCAGCGACCCGGCTACGCTGGGCTTCTCCGCCGCGATCAGCCTGCTGCTGGTGGCGATCACGCCCTTTGCTGCCGGTGCGGCGATCAGGGCGGGGAGTCAGGGTTAGCTGCCGCGCAATCTGCGCTGAAACTGAAAGGGGCTTTCGTTAGGTGAAAAAACCAAACATCGAAGCGACCAACTTTGCGCGCACGATGATGGGCATCATAGCATTGGCATTTTCATGGGAGCTGATCGAAGGGCTTCGTTCGGGCGTATTCGAGCTCGGGGGAGAGGCTTATGCCAGAATTGATCGCCCGCTTGTATTCTGGGCAAACGCAATTTTCAATGCATTGGTAATTTTGTTGGGCTTTAGCGTCGCATTGCTCGGGCGCGATCAAAACGGCAGTTCCAAGTAGCTTTTGAGCAAGGTCAATAAGGCGGCTTATCCAGCCCCTTCGGGCTCTTGGTGAAGATCTCCGCGCCGTTTTCCGTCAAGCCAACCGAGTGCTCGAATTGCGCGCTCAATGACTTGTCGCGGGTCACTGCGGTCCAGCCATCGCCCAGCACTTTCGCCCAGGGTTTGCCTGCATTGATCATTGGCTCGATGGTGAAGAACATGCCGGGCTTGAGCTCCGGCCCCGTCCCCGCTTTGGCTGCATGCACCACTTCGGGTGCGTCATGAAACAGACGCCCCAGCCCGTGGCCGCAGAATTCGCGCACTACGCCATAGCGGAACTGACGCGCATGCGCTTCAATCGCCGCGCCGATATCGCCCAGCCGCGCGCCGGGCTTCGACGCCGCCTCAATCCCCAGCATCAGGCATTCATAGGTCACATCGACCAGCCGCGTAGCCTTGAGCGGCGGCTCGCCAGCATAGAACATGCGGCTGGTATCGCCGTGCCATCCGTCGAGCAGCGGCGTGACATCGATGTTAACGATGTCGCCATCTTTCAGCGCTTTGTCGCCCGGAATGCCGTGGCAAATCACATGGTTGATCGAGGTGCAGCAGCTATGCGCATAGCCGCGATAACCCAGCGTCGCAGGCACCGCGCCTGCGTCTAGCATCATGCCGCGCGCAAAGTCGTCGATCTCGGCCGTAGTCACGCCGGGCTTCACGAATTCCGTCAGCTCATCGAGAATCTCTGCGGCAAGGCGACCGGCCTTGCGCATCCCTTCGAACCCTTCCGGCCCGTGCAGCTTGATCGTGCCGTCGCGGTAGACGGTCTCGCTTCCATCGATGACTTGGTACTGGTGCATGCAGCCCATTTAGCGACGCTCGCGCAAAATTGCGAGTGACAACGCGCACCGCGACACTATCTAGCTCCGCATGAGCAAGAAAGACGCGTTGATCCAGCCCGATCGCGGGCAAAGTGCCACTACGATCCATTTGGTAACCAAGGACAGCTTCGAAGCCTGGCTGAAGCCGCTTTCGGCCGGTCAGCGCGCTTCGATCAAGGCGCAGAAATTCGAAGCCAAGCCCGCGCAGGTCGCTATCGTGCCCGATGGTGATGGTTGGTTCGCAGCGGGCGGCGTGACCGATCCGGAAAAGCTCACCAGTTGGTGCCTCGCCAAGCTGGCAGAGGACTTGCCCGAAGGCACCTACCGCTTGAACGATGGCGAGCCAGGCGCAGCGCTGCACGGCTGGCAGGCCGCGCAATACAAGTTCACTCGCTATCTCAAACCGGATGACGAGCCGACCGGCCCGCGCATCCTGTTGAGCAAGCAGGCCAAGCATCTGGATGATGCCATTGCCGAGGCTGAAGCCGAAAACCTCGTCCGCGATCTCGTGAATACGCCGGCCGAAGATATGGGGCCCGCCGCGCTTGAAGCCGAGTGCGAAAAGCTCGCCAAGGCGTTCGACGCGAAGCTGAAAGTGGTCAAAGGCGATGCGCTGGAGAAAGACTATCCCATGGTCCACGCGGTGGGCCGTGCGGCGGCGCGCCACCATGCGCCGCGCCTGATGCGGCTGACCTGGGGTGACGAGAAGCACCCCGGCCTTGCGATCGTTGGCAAGGGCGTGTGCTTCGATTCGGGCGGACTGGATGTGAAATCAGCCGCCGGAATGAAGCTGATGAAAAAGGATATGGGCGGAGCGGCGCATGCGATCGCGCTTGCAAGGCTGGTGATGAACGCGAAGCTGCCTGTGCGGCTGCACCTGCTGATCCCGGCGGTTGAGAACGCGATTGCCGGAAATTCTTTCCGCCCCGGCGATATCCTCAACACGCGCAAGGGCCTGACCGTCGAAATCGGCAATACCGATGCGGAAGGTCGCTTGATCCTGGGCGATGCCTTGACCCGCGCGAGCGAAGAAAAGCCGGACCTGATCGTCGATTTCGCGACGCTGACCGGCGCGGCGCGCGTCGCTCTGGGCCCAGATTTCCCCGCGCTGATGACACGCAAGGACGAGACCGCGCAGGCGTTGATCGACGCCGGCAAGGCTTGCGATGACGAGCCATGGCGACTGCCGCTGCCCGCCGCCTATGCCGAATGGCTCAAGTCCGACATTGCCGACACAAACAACACCCATTTCAACGGGTTCGCCGGAGCAAGTGTGGCGGGGTTGTTCCTCGACAAATTCGTCGGCGCCCATGATGACGGGACACCCATCGACTGGGCACATTTCGACACATTCGCCTGGCGTCCCTCTGCCAAGCCCGGGAGGCCCGCCGGTGGCGCAGCATATGGCTTGCGAGCGACTTTCCACATGTTGCGCGCACGCTACGCTGGCAAATAAGTAGGACGCAGCTAACTTGCCGGAAAGGCGCGCAGTGTATAAGCGCCCGCGCAATCCGCATCCAGCGGGAGGTGCATCAACAGGGGACGCGCGCCGGATGAGCGACGCATTGACATATGAGGTTCCGACTGGCCCGCTACGGCTGGCAGGCCCTGTTGCGCGCCCTGCCCCGGGCACGCTGCCTTTGCGCGGCGATCTGGCACATGTCGCGCTCGCCGGGCGTTATCTCGCCGCGCATTACGTGATCCCCAAGCCGCGTAAGATCGGTGAACAGGCCGCAGAAATGCATCTAGCCGGGCGCGATGACAGCGATGTGGTGACCGAGCTAGCTCCCGGCACTGGCGTGGAAGTGCTCGACATTGCCGGCGAGTGGGCGTGGGTGTGCCTCACGCCCGAAGGCCCGAGCGGCTATGTGCGGATCGCACAGCTCGCGCCCGTTGAAGCTTGAACGGCGCCGTGGTGACGACGCGCGTTTTCATCGATGGTGCCGCCGGAACCACCGGGCTCGAAATCCGCGAGCGGCTGGCTGGCCGAAGCGAATTTGAATTGCTGGTGCTGGACGATGCCCAGCGCAAAAGCGAAGCCGCCCGAAGGGACGCACTCCACGCAGCCGATATCGCAATCCTGTGCTTGCCTGACGATGCGGCGAAAGAAGCTGTGAAGCTGGCCGAAGGCTCGAACACGCGGATTATCGATGCTTCGAGCGCGCACCGCGTGGCCGATGGCTGGACCTATGGCTTTCCGGAGATCATCGGGCACGAAAAGATTGCAGAGGCGCAATTCGTGAGCAATCCCGGATGCTATCCGACCGGATTCCTGGCGCTGATCGCACCCTTGGTGCGCGCTGGAATCCTGTCGATGACTCAACCACTCATCTGTTATGGCTTCTCAGGATACTCAGGCGGCGGAAAATCGCTGATCGAACGATTTGAAGCTCCCGGTGCACCCGCATTTCGCAGTTACGCGTTGGGTGTCGAACACAAACATCTGCCTGAAATGGCAAAGTACGCCGATCTGGCGATGGCACCCACTTTCGCTCCGTCGGTTGTCCCGGCTTATAGAGGGATGCTTATCGACATCCCGCTGACAGTTCATGACACTGCGAGCGGATATGGCCATGATGCCGTGCGAGAAGCACTGGCGCGCTTCTATGCGCCTTCTCCGCTCATTTCCGTTGCTCTGGAATCGCCGGTCAATCAGGAATTGATCCTGCATGCCAAGGCGCGCGGTTGGGATAGCATGGAACTGTTCGTCATCGGGCAGGCTGGCGACCATGACATGCGGTTAATTGCCAGACTCGACAACCTCGGCAAAGGCGCATCGGGTGCCGCGATCCAGAATCTCAACATCATGTGCGGATTGCCAGAGACCACCGGCCTGAGGCTCGGCTAGCCAATCTGCCTAAATTTTGGGCAATGCCCGTCATGCTTTTGGGCAATCCGCGCCCGATTAGGTCGGCCTTTCCCCTCGATCGCACCCATTGAGTGCGTCTTTCGCGGCCCATAGGTAATTGGCACGATTCTTGGATACCATTACGTATTGAATCGCGCGGCCGATGGCCGAGCCCAGAGGGGACAGGAAATAGCGTGAAAAAGATTGAAGCAATCATCAAGCCGTTCAAGCTCGATGAAGTGAAGGAAGCGCTGCATGAAATCGGCGTTTCAGGGATCACTGTGACTGAAGCCAAGGGCTTTGGTCGCCAGAAAGGCCATACAGAGCTCTACCGGGGCGCTGAATATGTCGTCGACTTCCTGCCCAAGGTAAAACTGGAAGTGGTGGTTACCGAAGGCATCGCGGAACGTGTGGTCGAAGCGATCGCCGCCGCCGCGCAAACCGGCCGGATCGGCGACGGAAAGATTTTCGTATCACCAATCGAAAGCGCGCTGCGTATCCGTACGGGCGAGAAGGACGATGATGCGATCTGACGCACTTCGTGCGGCGCAACGTAAAATGCAGACTACCGATCAACCCGCCCACACAAACGGGCAAGTTTGAATACTAGCTGGAGGCTAAATACCAATGAGTAAGGTCAAAGACGTCCTGAAACTGATCAAGGACAATGAAATCGAGTGGGTGGACCTCCGGTTTACCGACCCCAAGGGCAAGTGGCAGCACCTCACCATGTGTGCTGGTGTGATGGGCGAAGACGAGTTCGAAGACGGCCTGATGTTCGACGGTTCGTCGATCGCCGGCTGGAAGGTGATCAACGAATCCGACATGATCCTGAAGCCGGATCTCAACGCGACATGGATCGATCCGTTCAGCGCCACGCCGATGCTGATCGTCAATTGCGACATCGTCGAGCCGTCAACCGGCGACTGGTATGCACGCGATCCGCGCACAACCGCCAAGCGCGCAGAAGCTTACCTGAAGAGCACCGGCATTGGTGACACGGTTTATGTCGGCCCTGAAGCCGAATTCTTCATGTTCGACGATGTCCGTTTCGAAGATGGTTACGCCGGTTCGGGCTTCGCCATCGATGACGTGGAACTGCCAACCAACAGCGGTAAGGAATACGAAGCCGGCAATATGGGCCACCGCCCGCGTGCCAAGGGCGGCTACTTCCCTGTTGCACCGGTGGACAGCGCTGTCGACATTCGCGGGGAAATGGTTGCGACCATGCTGGAAATGGGCCTGCCTTGCGACAAGCACCACCACGAAGTGGCTGCGGCTCAGCACGAACTGGGCCTGACCTTCGGCACGCTGGTGGAAACGGCAGACCGCATGCAGGTCTACAAATATGTCGTGCACCCGGTCGCCCACGCCTATGGCAAGAGCGCTACCTTCATGCCCAAGCCGATCAAGGAAGATAACGGCTCTGGCATGCACACCCACATGTCGATCTGGGCAGATGGCAAGCCGACTTTCGCAGGCAATGAATATGCCGGCCTGTCGGAAAACTGCCTCTATTACATCGGCGGTGTGATCAAGCACGCGAAGGCTCTTAACGCCTTCACCAACCCGACCACCAACAGCTACAAGCGCCTGGTACCGGGCTTCGAAGCGCCGGTTCTGCTGGCATACTCTGCTCGCAACCGCTCGGCTTCTTGCCGCATTCCTTACGGTGCGGGCGACAAGGCGAAACGCGTCGAATTCCGCTTCCCCGATGCCATGGCGAACCCTTACCTCGCCTATTCGGCGCTGCTGATGGCGGGCCTCGACGGGATCACCAACAAGATCCACCCGGGCGAAGCCATGGACAAGAACCTCTATGATCTGCCGCCGGCAGAGCTTGCTGAAGTTCCGACCGTTTGCGGTTCGCTGCGCGAAGCGCTGGAAGCGCTCGAAGCCGATCACGAATTCCTGCTGAAGGGTGACGTATTCACCAAGGATCAGATCGACGCCTATGCAGAGCTTCTGTGGGAGCAGGTCGTGCGTACTGAAACCACGCCGTGCCCGGTCGAATTCGACATGTATTACAGCGCCTGATCTGCCTCCAGCAATCTAGCGCTAACCTGAAAGGGCGTCCGGAGCGATCCGGGCGCCCTTTTTATATCTTCCCGGGCACGATACTGGGATCAGGCCAGCGATTTCAAGATTCCCTGACTGCCCAAAGCAAGAACAGCGGCGTCTGGAACGCTGCTTCCTGGAACAAACCATTTTCCTACTTGGCCGAATCCTGTCTAATTCCTTCGCCTCGATTCCCCCGGCAAGAGGCAGGCATATGACGCGCAAGGCAATTTTCGACACATTTCGCAACATATTGGGACGCGGCTTTCGCCCATCCGAAGTCGATGCCATTGATAGCGCGATCGATTGCGCGACCGGAGATGATGAGGCTTGTGAAAAGCTGGTCCGGGCCGCCCGGCTCAAGCCCGGCAGTCAGGCATTCGAGCTGATCAAAAGATTTGAAGGTTGTGCGTCGCTCCGCCCTGACGGATTGATCGAAGCCTATCCCGACCCGGGGACTGGCGGCGCACCATGGACAATCGGATGGGGCGCGACCGGCGCTGATATCGGGCCAGGTACAGTCTGGACGCAAGAGCAATGCGATGCCCGGCTTGCTGAAGATGTCGCGCGCCATGCGGCTGAAGTGGCAGAGGCGCTGGGTGACACTCCCACGAGCCAAAGCGAGTTCGATGCTTTGGTCAGCTTTCACTACAACACCGGCGCGATCCGCCGTGCGACGCTGACGGCGAAACACCAGTCAGGTGACAGGTTAGGCGCAGCAGAAGAATTCGCGCGCTGGAACCGCGCGGGCGGGCGTGTCTTGAAAGGGCTTGTCAGGCGGAGGCAGGCGGAAGCCCGCGTCTACGCCAGCGGGCTCGCCTGATACGGGTGTTCAGCCTCTCTCGAAGCGCGGATGTTTGCCGTCCTTCCCGCTCGGGTTAGGTACAGGATTGCCCGGCTTCATCGCATTGGCGATCAAGCGCTTGTGCTCTTCATCTCCGATGCGCACCCAGCCATCGCGGGTAAGCTTTTCGAGCGGGCGATAGCGCACCTTGTATTGCATACGCGGCGAGCCTTCGACCCAGTAACCAAGGTAAACATAGGGCAGCGCTTCGGCGGCCGCGCGGCGGATGTGATCGAGGATGATGTAATTGCCAAGTCCGCTGCGCGCGCCATGATCAGCGTCATAAAAACTGTAGATCATCGAAAGCCCGTCGCTTTGACGATCAGTCAGGCATACGCCCACCAGTCGGCCAGGCTCGCCGCTTGCAGTGGGCTCACGATATTCGATCATGGTCGAAGTCACAGGTGTGTGCTCAACCATGTCGGCGAAGTCCATTTCGTCCATCGTCGCCATGCCACCTTCGGGATGGCGCGCGCCCAGATACTGGCGCAGCAGTTCAAACTGCTCATCGGTCGCCCAAGGCCGGCATTCGGTCCCAATCAAGTCGCCATTGTCACGCAGATTGCGGCGCTGGGTATTCGACGCCGCGAAATCGAGCGCCGCCACACGCACTGAAACACATGCCTGGCAATCCAGGCAGCTCGGGCGGTAGGCCACAGTCTGGCTGCGGCGGAAGCCGATCCGGCCCAAGGCTTCGTTCAATTGCTCTGCGTGCGGACCTTTTAGCTCAGTGAACACCTTCCGCTCGCTGCGCCCGGGCAGGTACGGACACGGCGCCGGGCTGGTCACGAAAAAACGGGGAAAGCGAATGGGCGCCGTCACTGTTCTGCCAAGGTCCTCTTCCACACAAAGGAATCGCGCTATGTGCGCGTTAAGACCCTGTTATGCCTTTTCGAGCCCTTCGGTAAAAGGTCTTTAACCATGTGACATGGTTAATATCGCCAAAATTCCGCCCCACTATGCGACGAATGTTCGCTTTTTCCAGTCAGTTGAGCTCAACAGGGTTAACAGCGTAACCCTTGGCACGCAGTGCGTGGATCAGTGCATCGAGCTGTTCGCGGTCACGCGCTTCGCATTCGATATCGGTGATCAACCCCTTAGCTGGCAGCGAAGTGAAGATGCGCTGATGGTATATCTCGATGATATTCACATTGTGCTCGTTGAACTCGCGCATCACCTTGAACAGGGCGCCGGGGCGATCCTGCAAGGTGATCCTGAGGCGCGCCAATCGGCCCTGGCGGGCAAGATCGCGCAGCAGGACATTTGCCAGCAAACGCGTGTCGATATTGCCGCCACAAAGCACCAGCCCAACCTGTTTGCCGGCAAAATGCTCGGGGTTTGTCAGCACTGCTGCAAGGCCAGCCGCGCCCGCGCCTTCAACCACGGTCTTCTCGATCTGCAGCAACAGGCTGACCGCTTCTTCCAGTGCACGCTCGTCGACCAGCATGATATCATCGACCAGGTTCGCGATGATCCGCGAAGTGAATTCTCCCGGAGCCTTCACGGCGATGCCTTCTGCCAGCGTATCGCCGCCACATTCACGCTCTTCGCCCTTCACCTTCGCATACATCGACGGGAAAAGTTCAGCCTGAACACCGATCATCTCGATTTCGGGATCGAGCGTTTTCGCCACGGTTGCCATGCCAGACATCAAGCCGCCTCCGCCGATCGGCACAACCATGCAATCCAGATCGGCATTCACATCCAGCATCTCAAGCGCGACAGTGCCCTGCCCTGCGGCAACCAGCGGATCGTCAAAGGGGTGGATGAAGGTTAGCCCCCGCTCCTGCTCAAGCTGGCGCGCATGCGCATAGGCATCGTCGAAAGTCTCGCCTTCGAGCACGACATGCCCGCCCACGCTTTCTGTCTGCATCACCTTCACAGTCGGCGTAGTGCGCGGCATCACGATCGTGACCGGCACGCCCAGACGCGTGCCGTGATAGGATAGCCCCTGGCTGTGATTGCCAGCCGAGGCCGCAATCACGCCGCGCTTTTTCTGCTCATCGGACAGATGCAAGAGCGCGTTCAACGCACCCCGCTCCTTATAGGCGGCCGTAAACTGAAGGTTCTCGAACTTGAGCCAGATCTCGCAGCCCGCAATTTGAGACAGCGTAATCGAATGCATCATCGGCGTGCGGACCACCGCACCGTCGATCCGCTCTGCGGCGGCGCGGACATCTTCGATCGTCAGCGCATTGCGCGCTGCTTCATCGCTGGCAAAGATCGGCTGGCTGCTCATAGCGCGGCGGGATAGGGGCTCGGGACCGCCTCCGCAACGCTATTCGATCTTTTGCAAGTGATAAAAGCGGTTGCAGTGGCGGGCTCAGGCATTACCCCGCTTGGAACTATGGATAGAGAATTGAAAATCGCTTTTGTCGGGCTTGGCGTGATGGGCGCACCGATGGCTCGCCACCTGGCCAAGGCAGGTCACGCGGTAACCGGCTATAATCGCACCGCCGCGCGCGCCTCCAAATGGCAGGCAGAATGCGCCGCGCAAGGCCTGGACGTGCAAATTGCATCGACGCCTGCCGAAGCTGCGAGCGATGCTGATATCGTGTTCACTTGCGTCGGTAATGACGAAGATCTCGAGCGCGTCGCGCTGGGCAGCGATGGCGCGATTCCTGCGATGAAGCCCGGCGCGCTGTTTGTTGATCACACCACTGTTTCTGCACGTATGGCCCGCCGGATCGATAGGGAAGCCAGAGCGCACGGCATCGAAGCCGTGGATGCTCCTGTCAGCGGGGGCCAGGCTGGCGCGGAAAATGGCAAGCTGGCGATCATGTGCGGTGGCAGCGATGCCGCCATGGCGCGCGCGACGCCGGTGATGGACTGCTATGCCGCACGGATCGTCCATATCGGCGGCCCCGGTGCAGGGCAGACCGCCAAGATGGCAAACCAGATGTGCATCGCCGGGGTGCTTGGCGGGCTGAGCGAAGCGATCCGCCTTTCACAAGCTGCCGGGCTTGACCTGGACAAGACTTTCGAGGCCATCTCCGGCGGGGCAGCGCAAAGCTGGCAGATGGAGAATCGCTGGCAAACCATGGTCAAGGACGAGTTCGACTTCGGCTTTGCGATCGACTGGATGCGCAAGGATTTGGGCTATGCACTGGAAGAAGCGCGAAGCCATGGCCTTTCTTCGCCAATCTCGGCATTGGTGGACCAGTTTTATGCCGAGGTGCAGGCACAAGGCGGCGGACGCCTTGATACCAGCGCGCTCATTTCGCGACTGCCCAAGGGAGGCAAGCAATGACTTTGATTTCGAAACTGGGTCTGGCAGCGGCAAGTATCCTGGCGCTAGCCGCAATACCCGCGCAGGCTGACACGTTGATCTACAATGTCGACGGCATCACCATCGGCGAGAACGGATCAGTCGAGCGATTTGCTGCCTTGGTGATCGATGATGACGGCCGCGTGCGCGAAACCGTTGCAAGCGGTGGCGAGCGACCAAGCGATGTCGATTTCGCGGTCGACGGCGATGGCCGCGTCATGCTGCCGGGCTTTATCGATGCGCATGTCCATGTGATGGGAATCGGCTTCGCGCAGATGACGCTAGACCTTTCTGCCACTCGGTCGCTGGAAGAAGCACTTGCTGCAATCGCCGAGTTTGCTGAGAACAATCCCGGCCGCCCCTGGATCCTTGGCGGTGGATGGAATCAGGAAAAATGGGGGCTGGGCCGTTTCCCCACCGCAGCCGAGCTTGACGCAGTTGTCAGCGATCGCCCGGTTTATCTGACACGAGTGGATGGCCACGCCGGCTGGGCAAACAGCCGCGCGATGCAGCTGGCCGGGCTCGATGCCACAGCGCAGTCACCGGTCGGTGGGCAGATTATTCGTTTGCAAGGGACTAATGCACCAAGCGGGATCTTCGTCGATGCCGCAGAGAGCCTGGTTACAAGGGCTATTCCCGCGCCGCGCCCTGCCGAGCGTGACCTCGCATTATCCAAGGCGCAGGACTTGTTGCTCGCCAGCGGCATAACCGCAGCAGCCGATATGGGCACTTCCATCGAGGATTGGCAGACGTTTCGTCGCGCCGGAGATCGCGGCGCGCTGAAGCTGCGCATCATGTCTTACGCCAGTTCGCTCGATTCCATGCTGCTGATCGCAGGCCCTGCCCCCACCCCATGGCTTTATGATGATCGGCTGCGCATGGGCGGCATCAAGATCTACCTTGACGGGGCATTGGGTTCGCGCGGGGCCTGGCTGAAACAGGATTATGCCGACGCGCCCGGCAACCGCGGCATTCCGATCCTCACGCCGGCTCAATTGCGCAATATCATGAGCCGGGCGGCAATGGACGGATTTCAGACCGCCGTTCACGCAATCGG
Organism: Erythrobacter sp.; assembly: GCA_030148605.1. GTDB lineage: Bacteria > Pseudomonadota > Alphaproteobacteria > Sphingomonadales > Sphingomonadaceae > Erythrobacter. The sequence goes on along the minus strand of JASBTD010000063.1, from coordinate 107,808 downwards.
TGACGCAGCCAATGCCGAAGTCCTGTCCGCAATCGAAGAACTCAGCGAAAGCTACAAGGGCGATCGGCGCTGGAGGATCGAACACTCGCAGATTGTCGACCCGGCAGACCTCCCTCGCTTTGCCGACAATGGAATTATCGCATCATTCCAGCCGCTCCATCAATCCTCTGACCGGTTGATGGCAGAAGCGCGGATGGGCATCGAAAGGCTTGGCGGAGCCTACGCCTGGCGCAGTGTGCTCGCGCAAGGTGGTCGGCTAGCGTTCGGATCGGACGCACCCGTCGAACCCGCCAACACGCCGGCAGGGCTCGCGGTGGCGATAAGCCGAACCGATGCCAATGGCGAACCCTTTGGCGGCTGGTTGCCAAGCGAAACAGTTTCGCGCGAACAGGCGCTGGCCGGTTTCACCAGCGATGCCGCCTACGCAGGTTTTGCCGAAGGTCGCTTTGGTCGACTGATCAAAGGGGAGAGGGCTGACTTTATCCTGGTCGATCGCGATCCCTTGCTTTCTTCGCCTTCCGAAATCCGCGATTTGCGAGTGCTGGAAACCTGGGTCAATGGAGAGCGCGTATTCTCACGCTCCGGAACCGAGTGATGCCGGGCAGTGTGCTGCAAGGCGGGTCGGCAGATGTGCGCGATACGGCTTTACTCAAAATTTACCTTTGATTCGCCAGAACGTTACTTGCGCACTGCTTACCCAGCATTTCAAAGCAATAATCGCGGCAATATTGCAACAGAGTGGAACAAGATCATCAATTCACCGGTGTTTTCGACCATTCTGGCGATGAATGCATACGAATTTGGGGTTGCGTGATAGATAAAGGTTTCGTAGTTTGCACCCAAGTCAAGACAAGCCGATAGGAGACACTTGATGAAGATCCGTACTCTCGCAGCAGCAGCTGCGGTCCTCTCTCTCGCAACCGCACCAGCAATCGCTGAAGTGTCGCTTGATCGTGCTCCGGCTCCGGTCGAAGGCGAAAGCGAACTTGCCGGTGGCTCAGGACTCCTGATTGCCATCCTCGCAGGTGCAGCTGTTATTGCTGGTATTGTCATCGCTGCTGATGATGATGACGAGCCGGTCAGCCCGTAAGAGACGGACCTAAACCGAATAGAAGACGGGGCCTTTTGGCCCCGTTTTTTTTTTTGGATTGAACCGATTGTTGCACGGCAGTCACGCTCAATCCGCGCTTGCATCAATCTGTTGCGTTGGCTGCCTCGGATTTGTCTGACTCAGATTCGGCAGCATTGCCTGCCTTGCGTTCCTGCCAGCGCATCAGCAGCAGCGAGCCCTCAAACAGCAGCAATAGCGGAACCGCCAGGATTACCTGTGATCCGGGGTCAGGCGGGGTGACGATCGCGGCCAAGGCGACCACCCCTACGATTACATAGCGGCGAGCGTTCGCGAGCTGCTGGCGCGAAACAATCCCTGCCCGATTGAGCAGTAACAACAGCACCGGCAGCAGAAAGCTGATCCCGAATGCCAGTATGAACTGCATCACCAGCCCAAGGTAATCACCCGCCGAGGGCAGTGCTTCGATCTCCAACCCGCCGGTTTCGCCACCGAATCCAAGGAACCATTCGAAAGCCGTCGGCATCACGACGTAATAGGCCAGCGCCGCACCTGCAGTGAACAGGATCGGCGTTGCGATCAGGAAAGGCAGGAATGCCTTCTTCTCTTTCGCGTAAAGACCGGGCGCGACGAAGGCCCAAAGCTGGTTGGCGATGATCGGGAAGCTGACAAAGAAGCCTGCGAATAATGCAACCTTCAATTCAACGAAGAACACTTCATAAAGCTTGGTGAAGATCAACTGCCCTTCCCCATCGGGAAAAGCGTCACGCAGCGGCTGGACCAGGAAGCCCAGGATCGGATCCGCGAAGTACAGGCAGACGGCAAATCCCACTGCCAAGGCGAACACACTGCGTAATAGCCGCGTGCGAAGTTCGATCAAGTGATCGAGCAAGGGAGCTTCCGTCTCGTCAATGTCGCGGATCTTGAGAGCCATCGCCTGTCCTCAACCCTTCTCTTCAGGTCCGCCCAGCGGCAATTGCGGCTCATCCTTGGGCGCTGGCCGTTTTGGCTTGCTCTGCTTCCCCGCCGCGGTGGAGCGCTCCTCGGCCTCGGGCGCGGGATCATCATGCGTGGGAAAATCGCTTTCGCTCGCTTCAGCCGATGCTGCAGGCGGACCAGTCATCTGGTCATCCGCATAGTCTTCAGCCGTTCCGGTCTTGGCCATGATCGCTTCGTTTTGCGCCTTCCACTTCTTTTCCATTTCCTCAAGCTCGGCTTCGCGGATCATGGCATCCACGCCCGAGCGGAAATGGGCAGACACACGGCGCACTTTACCGATCCAGCGCCCCGCCGTGCGCAGCGCAAGCGGCATGTCCTTGGGGCCGATGACCAGCACCGCCACAATGACGATCACCAGCAGCTCAAAGGCGCCGATGTCGAACATGTCGGAAGCCTCCTAGCCCTTCAGGTCAGGAGTGTCAGAGCGCGGCGCTGGCTGCGGATCACTCTCTTGCTGTTGCGGGTCTTTCGCCTGCCCTTCGATTTGCCGCGTCGCGTCAGATGAAGGCTGATCTTCCTCATTCATGCCTTGCTTGAAGCTTTTGATTCCCTTGCCGAAATCACCCATCATTTCGGAAATACGACCGCGCCCGAACAGCACGAGCACGACCAGTGCGATGATGAGAAGCTGCCAAATGCTAAGACCCATGGGGATTACTCTCTGAATTGCCTATCCCGGCAATATAGGCATGGTTCGCGACAAGCGCCAGTGAAGCCTTGCTATGCAGCGGGTTCGTCCAGGCCTTCCAATGCGTCAGCTTCGTCTTCGTCGTGATCGTCTGCCTCTTGGCTGGCCTGCATAGCGGCCTCTGCCTCTTCCTGCAGCGCATCGTAAGCATCATCGACCGGATCGAGCAGGCCCGCCGCTTTCAGTTCGTCAATTCCCGGCAAATCGCGCCGGCTGGAGAGCCCGAAGTGATCGAGGAATTCCTGCGTCGTTGCATAGATCACCGGGCGCCCCGGCACTTCGCGCCGACCCGCAAGCTTGATCCAGCCAGCTTCCATCAGCACGTCGAGCGTGCCCTTCGCCGTCTGCACTCCGCGGATCGATTCAATCTCTGCCCGGCTGACAGGTTCGTGATAGGCCACGATCGCCAGCACTTCTGTCGCCGCACGGCTAAGCCGCCGCACCTGTTCGCGTTCGCGCCGAAGAAGGTGCGCAAGATCAGGCGCGGTCTCGAAATGCCAGCGCTTGCCGCGCTCCACCAAATGCACGCCGCGATCAGCATAGTGTTCCTGCAAGCTTTGCAGACCGTCGCGCACGATTGCATTTTCCAGCCCGCCCAGATGGCCCGCAAGCGCTTCAACGCTCATCGGTTCTTCGGACGCGAACAGAGTGGCTTCAATCGCACGAATGGTGTCGTCTGGTTGCTGCGTGCTCACTGCTTTATCCTCCGGATGCGCATTTCGCCGAAGATCTCCTCTTGCGCGATTTCCGCTTTGCCCAGCCGCGCCAATTCAAGCGCGGCGACGAAGCTCGATGCCAAGGCTGACTTGCGCAAACGCGGTTCGGCATGCGGGGGAAGGAACTCGCGGATTTCCATCCATTCCAGCGTCAACCCCAACATGGCTGACACCCGGTCGAGCGCGCTTTCCAGCGTCATCACCGGGCGATCAGACACGTGGTAGATTTTCGGCGCCGTGCGCGCCTTCACCTGGCCATAAGCCTGGATCAGCGCAAAACTGTCACTCTTCCATTGCGTCTTGCGATCGATCCTGAGCCCTTCAGGCGCACCGCGCAGAAAGATGTCGCGCCCGATCCGGTCACGCGCCATCAGCCGCGCCGCTGCTTCGCGCATTGCGCCCAAACGCTGCAGCCGCAATTGCAGGCGAAGCGCGAGCTCTTCCGGGCTGGGATCCTCTTGCTCGTCCTTGGGCAGCAGCAGCGCCGACTTGAGATAGGCGAGCCACGCCGCCATCACGAGGTAATCAGCCGCGAGCTCGAGTCTTAGCGCCTCTGCCTTTTCGATATAGCCAAGGTACTGATCAACCAGCGCCAGGATCGATATCTGGCGCAGGTCAACCTTTTGCCGCCGCGCAAGGTCCAGCAGCAGGTCCAGCGGCCCTTCCCAGCCCTCTAGCTCCAGATAAAGCGCGCTATCGTCGCCTTTGGCAGGCGCAGCAGGGCCAGCCCAATCGCTCGCATCATCAGTGCTGCCTGGCATGTCGATCAGGAGGCCATCATCGTTCATGCGGCTTCTCCGGCCAGCTCAAGCAAGGCATCGCGCTTGGAGAGCAATTCCGCCTGCTCTCCGCAATCCTGCCGCAGCCGGGTAGTCGACAACGCGCGATCAAGCCGCGCCTTCGTCACATCGCCTATCAATGGCAGGATGTCGGCAATGGCGACCATGTCAGCCATCTTGGCCCAGCACTTGAGCACGATGTCGCAACCCGCCGCATGCGCCTGAGCCGCGCGTTCCGGCACACTTCCCTCAAGCGCTTCCATATCGATATCGTCGGTCAGCAAGAGACCGTCGAACCCGATCCGCTTGCGGATGATCTCGCCAATTATGAACGGAGAGAGCGTGGCAGGCCGTTCCGCATCCCAAGCGGTGAACAGCAGATGCCCGGTCATGCCGATTGGCGCAGTGTTGAGAGCCTTGAACGGTGCCAGATCGGCTTCCAGCTCTTCCTCGCTTGCCGTAACAGTAGGCAGTTCGTGATGCGTGTCTGTCGTGGTCCGCCCATGGCCCGGCATATGCTTGATACAGCCAGCGACGCCGCCTGAGCTGAGACCATCGAGAATTGCGCGGCCAAGCGCTGCCACCTGCATCGGATCTTCGCCCAAGGCACGATCCCCGATCACATCATGCGCGCCGGGCAAACGCAGGTCGAGCGGCGGATGATAATCAACCGTGATGCCCATCGCGGCCAATTCCAGCCCCATGGCATGCGCATTGGCACGGGCCGCTTCAATCGCGCTCGCGGGGGCAATCTGATAGAGCCGGTCAAACACATCGCTGGCAGGATAGGCGGCCCAGTGCGGCGGACGCAGCCGTGCAACGCGGCCACCCTCCTGATCGATCGATACCAGCAAGCGCTCGCGGCCATGAATGCTGCGCAAGTCATCAGTCAGCGCACGCAGCTGTCCAGGGGTCACGCAATTGCGCGCAAACAGCACATAGCCTGCCGGATCAGCTTCCTTGAAGAAGGCGCGCTCGTCCGCAGTTAGTTCAGCTCCGGCAATCCCGAAAATGGCAGGCGTCATAGGCAAAAGATTCGCAGCAAAGCCCGCTTCGGGCAAGCGAAGACCGGCTCGGCACGGGGGAAAACGGCGCATTTCCGCGCCATTCCGGCGCGTTTGCTCCAAAATGTGACAGATTTGCTAGCGCTTCACCTGGCAAGCGAGGCCATCAGCCTTGAGAGCTTCGCAAAGCGCCCTTGCTGCTGCAAGATCATCAGCGATCGCCTGCAAGCGATAAACCGTGCCAATATCGGCCTGCCCACGCACGATGCGATAGCGCACGCCATTGAGCAAAGTCGTTTGGCGGCGCAGCGTTGCCCAGCCGGTTTCAGCGGACGCGCGCGAACCATAGGCGCCAACTTGCACTCCTATGCCTTGCTGCTCAGCCGTTGCGTCTTCGCTTGTCAGCGTAGAAATTGTCGGACGCGGGGCAGCATCAGGCGTAGCAATGGCGGGGGGCGGCGTTTCTTCGTTTTCAGCCAGAACGCCTTCCCGCCTCACGCCTTCGCCCACCCCGGGTGCTACATTGCCGGTGCCTGCGAAAGTCTTGCCCCCGGCATCCTCCGGCCGCTCTTTATAAGGCCCCGGAGGCGCTTCGATGGTGCTGCCATCAGCAACGATTTCAGCATTCGAAGCATGGTTGGTGTACCACCACACACCGCCAACGGCGGCGACGAGCACGACCAGCAGGATCGCGGCAAACCCGATGATACGTGCCGTGTCGACACCGCCTTCATCCGGATCATATTCGTCAGATTCGAGCCACGGCAAGCTGTCATCGCCGCTCAAGGCAAGTTCTGCCTCGCGTCCATCGCCCTGATCCTCAAACCGTTCCCCGCCAGGCGAGCTCATGGTCACATCTCCTCGACCGCCTCGACCCCCAATACACGTAAACCGTTGCGAATAACCTGCCCTAACTTGGCAGCAAGGAAAAGCCTTGCTCGTGTCAGTGCGGGATTATCAGCGACAATAAAGCGCTTCTCAGGCTGGTCATTGCCGAGATTCCAATAAGCGTGGAAGGCACCGGCAAGCTCGTAAAGATAGAACGCAATGCGATGCGGCTCGCGAGCCTTGGCAGCCGCTTCAATCTCGCGCGGGAATTGCGCCGCTTGCTTGATCAGGCCCAGCTCCTCATCGCCTAGCAAGCCGAGCTCGACATCAGAAGGCGCGAACCCTTCCGCTGCGCCTTTGCGCAAGGTCGAGCTGATCCGGGCATGCGCATACTGGACATAGAATACCGGGTTGTCCTTCGACGCTTCAACCACCTTGGCAAAGTCGAATTCCATCTGCGCTTCAGGCTTGCGGGTGAGCATGGTGAAACGCACCACATCCTTGCCCACTTCCTCAACCATGTCGGCAATAGTGATGAAGTTGCCCGAACGCTTCGACATCTTCACAGGCTCGCCAGCGCGCATCAGCTGCACCATCTGCACCAGTTTGACGTCGAAGGGGATGGGCTTGCCCTGCCCTTCCGAAAGCGCGGCAACAGCGGCCTTGATCCGCTTAACCGTACCGGCGTGATCCGCGCCCCAGATATCGATCAGCTCGTCAGCCTCAGCCGCCTTTTGCATGTGATAGGCTAAATCAGCCCCGAAATAGGTCCAGCTTCCATTCGACTTCTTGATCGGGCGATCCTGATCATCGCCGAATTTTGTCGCGCGAAACAGCGGCAGCTCAATCGGCTCCCAATCTTCCGGCGGCGCCTTGCCCTTGGGCGCTTCGAGCACACCATCATAGACAAGGTCGTGCGCGCGCAGCCATGCTTCGGCTTCATCAGGCTTGCCAGCCGCATGCAGCGCGGCTTCGGATGAAAACAGGTCGTGATGGATCCCCAGCAGGGCGAGGTCAGCCTTGATCAGATTCATCATCTGCTCGACCGCTTCAGCGCGGAAAATCGGCAGCCATTCCTCTTCAGGCAATTCCTTGAACCGGTCACCCAGCTCGCTTGCGAGATATTCGCCCACCGGTATCAGATAGTCGCCCGGATAAAGCCCCTCGGGGATTTCGCCGATGTCGTCGCCCAGCGCTTCGCGATAGCGCAGATGCGCCGAGCGTGCGAGTACATCCACCTGCCCACCAGCGTCATTGATGTAATATTCGCGCGTTACATCATGCCCTGCAAATTCCAGCAAGGCCGCCAGCGCATCGCCGACGACCGCGCCGCGGCAATGCCCCATGTGCATCGGGCCGGTAGGATTGGCCGAGACATATTCGACATTGACCCGCTGGCCCTGCCCCATGTCGGAGCGGCCATAGTCATCGCCTTGTCCCGCAATCGCGCCGAGTTCGGCAAGCCAGACCGCCGGATCAAGCCGCAGGTTGATAAAGCCCGGCCCGGCGATCTCGGCACTCGTGACCATCTCGTCAGCCGCAAGTTGTGCAATGATCACCTCAGCCAGCGTGCGCGGATTGGTTTTCGCCTGTTTGGCCAGCACCATGGCGGCATTGATTGCGAGATCGCCATGCGACGGATCGCGCGGCGGCTCGACTGTTACGTTGCGGCGCGAACAGTCCGCCGGAAGCGTTCCTTCGGATTCCAGCGCATCAAGCGCAGCGTCGAGCTTGGCTGCAAAGAGCTTATACAGGGTTTGGCTATCGGACATGGCCTGAGCGCCTAGCCGAATTCACTGGAATCGCAAGTAGGCGGAATGGATGCCTAGCGCGTGGCGTTATACGCCAGCTGGTCCTGCGTAAGCTGGAAACCGATCAACATCTCGAAGCTGGTGCGCTGGATTGCAGCGCGAACTTCAGGATCGGCCAGCGGATCGAGCGCCGCGTCCGGATCGCCAGCGCGCCGGCGGCGCGTGATCCGCTCGCGAATCTCCGGTGGCAAGGTGGCTTCTGCGCGATTGACGTATGATACCGCATCGGCGCTGGCGCTGGTGCGTTCCTGCCCGTCCGCAAAATTGAGCGTCACAGAACCCACGCGCTTGGTTACCACAGCGCTGCCACCGCGCAGCACAGTCACGAAATAGGGCAACTCGACCTGACGTGCACCGCGCACATCGGTGCGCCGCGCCACAACGTCGAAGGTCGCATTGGTATATACCTGCTCGCCACTTTCATCGCAGGCATGGCGCAGATTGGTGATCGCCCCGGTCACATCGATATTGCCCGCTGTGCTATCGCCAGCTGTGCGGAAGGTTGTGACGTCGCCAGTGTAGTCCGGAATGCCGACAGTGGGGCAGGAGGTAAGCGATGCTGTGATGCCGATGCCCTGATCGACGACCAGATCACCATCTCCGGCACAACCAGCCACAGTCGCGGCCAAGGCAAGGGTAGAAAGGAAACGGCTGCGACGGGTCATCAATCTGCAATCCTCATTCTCACTCAGCCCGCGTTCGGGCTCCAGTCAAAACTACCGGCCTTGTGCCTTGGTAGCAAATACGTTGCCACGCCCTAGCGGTGCGCGCTGCAAAGCGCTAGAGGGCGTGACATGAACGCTCCCTTTCAATCATCGGAAACCGGGGAAAATCGCCCCGCTCTTCAGCTTCTGATCGCTGCACCGCGCGGTTTTTGCGCCGGGGTCGATCGTGCCATCGAGATCGTAGAAAAGGCACTCGAACGCTTCGGCGCGCCCGTCTATGTGCGGCACGAAATCGTGCACAACAAATATGTGGTCGAGGAACTGAAGGCCAAAGGTGCCATATTTGTCGAAGAACTTGACGAAGTGCCCGACGACGCGCCTGTGGTTTTCAGCGCCCACGGCGTACCCAAATCGGTCCCTGCCGAGGCAGAACGACGCAATCTGCTTTACGTTGACGCGACCTGTCCGCTGGTAAGCAAGGTGCACCGACAAGCAGAGCGGCAGATAGAAAAGAACCGCCATATCATCTTTGTCGGCCATGCCGGCCATCCAGAAGTGATCGGCACAATGGGGCAGGTTGATCCGGGCCAGATGACTTTGGTTGAAACTGTCGAGGATGTCGCCAAGCTCGAGTTCGGTCCGGATGACGGGTTGTCATTCCTTACCCAGACAACGCTATCGGTCGATGACACTCACGAGATAATCGAAGCCTTGCAGCAGCGCTTTCCACAGATCGTCGGCCCCAAGGCTGAAGACATCTGCTACGCGACATCGAACCGGCAAGCCGCAGTCAAGCAGATTGCGCCTGAAAGCGATCTGGTACTGGTGATCGGGGCGCCCAACAGTTCCAATTCGCTGCGACTGGTCGAAGTGTCAGAGCGTCTGGGCACGACAGCCTATCTTATCCAGCGCGCTGACGAGATCGATCCCGAATGGCTCGAAGGCGTCGAAACAATCGGGCTGACCGCCGGTGCCTCTGCACCTGAAACGCTGGTGCGCGAAATGATAGATCGGCTGGCAGAGTGGCGCGATGTAACGGAAAAGACAGTAACAGCAGTCGAAGAGAAAATGGTGTTCAAGCTGCCGCGTCAACTGGTCGAATAGCGGACCAGGTCAATGGCGGTCTATACTCACCTGGCAGCCGAGGATCTTGCCGCGCTGATCGCAGCATATGACGTGGGCGATCTGGTTTCCGCCAAAGGCATCGCGGAAGGCGTGTCGAACAGCAACTGGCTGATCGAGACCACTGGCAAGCAAGGCCGGGGAGAGCGCTTCATCCTCACCATGTATGAACGACGGATCGAGCTTGAGGATTTGCCATTCTTCCTCGACCTGCTCGATCATCTGGCTGCACACGGGTGCCCGGTCCCGCGAACGATCCATGATCGCAGCGGCGCAAGCTTTCGGATGCTTGATGGCAAGGCGGTTGCCTTGATCGAATTCCTGCCCGGCATTTCAGTCGATCATCCTACCGCAGCGCAAGCATTTTCGGTAGGAGCGGCACTGGCGCAGATGCATCTGGCATCGCTGCATTTCGGTCAGTCCCGGCCCAACACGCTCGATGTCGCAGCGTCTTTGCAGACGCTCAAGAGCTGCGGTGAAGAGCCGCTTGCACAGATCGACCCCGCGCTTCCTGACTATATCGGAAAAGCCGCCGAGCTTTGCGATCAATGGCCGTCAGATCTGCCCCGTACAGTCTGTCATACCGATCTGTTCCCCGACAATATCCTGATGCTGGGAGACAAGGTCAGCGCGCTGATCGATTTCTATTTCGCCTGCGAAGATTCGATGGCTTATGACCTCGCTGTCACTCACGCTTCGTGGTGTTTCAGCAAGCAAGGAACAAGCTTCGATCATGCAATCGGCAGCGCGATAATTGCCGGTTACGAATCGCAGCGGTCGCTGTCGGATGAAGAGCGCGCCGCATTGCCGGTACTTGCTCAGGGGGCCTGTTTGCGCTTTGTCGCAAGCCGCGCTGAAGACTGGATCAGCACGCCAGCCGATGCATTGGTCACTCGCAAGGACCCGATGGATTTCGCCCGCCGACTTGATTTCTATCGGAGCGAAGGCGTGAGCGCCTTCGCCGCTGGCGAATGATGGGGCAACTCAGGAATATGAAGCAGGTCGAAATCTTCACTGATGGTGCGTGCAAGGGCAATCCCGGCCCCGGCGGCTGGGGCGCGCTGTTGCGCATGGGCAAGCACGAAAAAGTGATGTCGGGCGGAGAAGCAGAAACGACCAATAACCGGATGGAATTGACCGCAGTGATCAAGGCGCTCGGCGCGCTGGTCGAGCCGTGCAAGGTAGAACTCTATTCGGACAGCAAATATGTCATCGACGGAATCACCAAATGGGCAAGCAGCTGGGTCAAGCGCGGCTGGAAAACTTCTGCCAAGAAACCGGTATTGAATGATGATTTGTGGCGCGAACTGATCGGCCTTGCGTCGCGGCACGAAATTACCTGGCATTGGGTAAAGGCCCATAATGGTCACCCCGAAAACGAGAGGGTGGACCAGCTGGCTAGCGCTGAAGCCGAAGCAATCGGGCGCAGAAACGGCGAAGGCTGACCGCTCGGCTTTTCGAGCGACCAGCCTTCTGAAATTTTCCAGCGAACAGGATCAGTAGTTGTCTACGATCTCTGCATTGGGGCCATTCTTGAGCACTGATGCAATCGCATTCTTGGCGCTTGCCTTTGAGCTATAGCCTTCAGTCCACCAAATCGTTTCCGAATTGTAGATGAAGTAGGAAACGAATTCGCCCTTTTTGTTCTTACGAATCTCGAAGCGATGCGCCATTTAGAATCTCCCTCAAGAGGCGTTGATATTAAAATGCACACTAACGTCGCACTTTCAAAATGCTAGAGGGGTTTGTCAGCTTTGTTTCCGAAGACTGTCTGGACGATGGGCGGTTAAGCGAAACGCGCGGGAGAATATGCCTCCGCATCGAGACGCGCGGTCATGTCATCGCGCTGCCGGCCAAGTAAAAGCTGCGCCCCCAATCGCGCGGCCGCAGGGGCCGTCTGGATGCCATAGCCGCCCTGGCCAGCGAACCAGAAAAAGCTCTCGCACGCCGGGTCACTTCCATAGACCGGCAGGCGATCAGGCGCGAAGCTGCGCAGGCCTGCCCATTTGCGCTCAACCGTTTGAACTCGCCATTCACTTGCATGTTGCAGCCGATCGATCGCCAAGGCGACGTCCAGTTCCTCCGGCGCAACATCATGCGCCGCGTCGGGCGTTTCGTCATGCGGGCTGAGCCAAAGCCGCCCGCTTTCCGGCTTGAAATAGAAACTGCCTGAAATATCGAGGCAAAGCGGCATGTCGTGAGACGGCGCAGGATCAACTCTTAGCTGGACCACGGTGCGCCGGTAGGGCTGTATCCCGATCGGCTTGATTCCGGCCAGCTGCGCGATTTCATCTGCCCATGCGCCCGCTGCATTGACCAGAGTGTCAGCAGTAAAGACCCGCCCGTCAGCCAGCTTGATTTGCCATGCGCCATCACGCGCGATGCCATTTACCCGCGCCCTGCACTCTAGCCTGACGCCGCTTTGCTTCGCGCGGCGCAAGTACAGTGCATGGAGCCCTGCTACATCAATATCCGCGCAGCGGGGTTGCCAGATCGCGCGGTCCCACTCAGGTCGCAGGCTTGGCACCAGCCGATCAAGATCGTCGCGACCGATACGTTCGAATTGCGCGCCGCTATTCGCAAACCTTGCGAAGAAGTGATCGATCTTGCCGTCATCATCTGCCCGCGCAAGATAGAGCGCCCCGCGATTCTGCAGCAGGCCGTGCTGCTCAAGGAACGGGCCTGACGCGCTGGTCAAAGGGACGATTTCCGGGCCGCCATAGCATTCTTCCCAGAACGCGGCTGAACGCCCGGTTGAATGGTAGCCAGGCTGATCCTCAGCCTCGAGCAGCAAGATATCTGCCGCATCGCCGATTTCTGCTGCAAGGCTGGCACCGGCCATCCCCGCGCCGATGATTGCAATATCGAAATGTGCTGTCACTTTTGCGGTGTCACTCGCTCAAGAAATTCCGTGATTTTTGCCATTGCCTTGGCGCGCACCGGATCGACCTCGCGCAGTATTTCGTGATGCGCTTCCTTGCCGAACTCAACCAACTCGGCGTGCGGCAACCGCTGCGCCGCTTCGCGAATGGCGCCGATCCCCACCAGCTTGTCATTCGATGTGGCGATGATCAGCACCGGTATGTCGAGCTGCTCAAGCTTCTTGCCAGCGAACAGCCCCCGCATCGAGGCATAGGCGCGCTCGACCCAGCCCCAACTGCCCGGCCCCATAACCAGCTCTGGCCGGTGTTCGCGCCACCACAGCTCATCTGCGTAGCGATCACTATCATGCGTCAGCAGCCCTTGCCGCGCCGCTGGCACTTCGCCGGGCTTCTCGCTCCATTTCCATGCCGGGCGCGCCGGATCGCCAATCTTGGTCATCAGCTTTGCTGCCGCATGGCCGATCGCAGCAGGGATAGAACCGACAAATCCCAGCATAGGCGCAGAAAGCACTAGCGCATCGGGATCAATACGCCTTTCCAAAGCGCCGCGCAGCACCAGATGGCCCCCCATCGAATGGCCCGCCAGGATATGCGGCGCAGGGGTCGATGCCTTCCAAGCTGCCCAGAAATGCGCGAGGTCATCCACCCAGGTTGAAAAATCATCGATATGGCCCGTCACGGCATCCGTGCCCAAACGGCCAGACCCGGCCTGGCCGCGCCAGTCAGCAGCGGTCAAACGCCAGCCCGCTCTGTGCCATTCTTCCAGCGTCTCGAGATATTTCTCGTAGTGATCGCCGCGCCCCGGAAAGAACAGGATCGATCCGCGCGGAGAAGCCGGATCGGTCTCAGCACTCCAGTCAATTCGGCGCAGCGCATGCCCATCCTGCGCATGCCAGATACTCTCTTTCGCATGGCCTGGAATTGCACGCCGATCTATCGGTGAAATGTCAGCTTGGCTCACTTGGCTAATTTCAACTCTCTGGCCTTGGTTACTTTTTGGTAAGTGATACCCTTTAGCACTGTCCTCCTAGGGGAACCTTTGGGGGCACAATGCTGAGCGAATATCTCCACTACGGACTGCTTGCCGGGTTGGCAATTGCACTGCTGTTTGCAGCCATTACCGACATGCGCCGCCGCCAGATCGATAACTGGCTCAACGCCGGTATCGCGCTTGCCGCACCGCTGTTCTGGTGGTCAAGCGGTCTGTCGCTTTGGCCGGGAGTTGCCCTGCAACTCGGCATCGCCGTGGCTGCATTTGCTGTCTTTGCCGGATTGTTCGCGCTCAAGATGATGGGTGGAGGCGATGTCAAACTTCTGACTGCGCTTGCGCTTTGGATCGAGCCGACACTGTTTCTAAAACTGCTGATCGTGATGGCACTGGCAGGCGGTGTCCTGACCATCGTCATGGGCATGTGGCACATCATGCGCCGCCAGCGTGATCGCATCGCCGTGCCTTATGGTGTTGCCATCGCGTTCGGAGGGCTTTGGGCCCTTGGAACGCATTACTTACCCACTGCCGGTCAATCGGCGGGATTGGGATGAACCTGATTTTAACCAGTCTGGATTTAGAGACGACAACCATACCCGCCCGCAGAATTAACTGGGCCGAATTAGGGGGCTAGAATAGCCATGGATAGGAAGAAGCTGGTATTGCTGCTTGGAGCGCTGGTCATCGCGATCGGCACAGCCTTGGCAGCTCGGAGCATGTTGGCCGGTAGCCCGGCACCGGAAGTGGAGGCCGCACCGGTCCCGCAAGGCCCAAAGGTTCTTGTGGCTCAGCGCGCGCTGCCGACAGGCACTATCATCACCGCTGATGCGATGAGCTTCCAGCAATGGCCGGAAGAGCTGGTGCAGGACGCCTACTTCATTGATGGCGAATCAGACATCAACAAGTTGCTCGGCACAGTTGTGCGCCACCCGATCACGGCTGGCGAACCAGTGACGCAGGGCTCGCTTGTCAGCCCTGGTGATCGCGGCTTCCTGGCTGCGGCGCTTGGCCCGGGCATGCGCACTGTCACGGTTCCAGTGTCAGCCAAGACCGGCGTTGCAGGATTTGTCTTCCCGGGTGACCGCGTTGATCTGGTATTGACGCAAACCGTCAATGGTGACGATGGCCCGTCACTACGTGCTGCGGAAACCGTGCTTCGTAATCTTCGTGTGCTTGCGACTGACCAGTCGACCGAGCAGACCACTACCGAAGATGGCAAGACAGTCGTCCGCGCTTTCCGCACCGTCACTCTCGAAGTGACGCCGAAGATTGCGGAGAAGGTCGCTGTTGCACAGACGATCGGCACGCTCAGCCTGGCGCTGCGTTCGATCGCTGACAACCAGGTTGAACTTGAGCGTGCGATTGCCTCGGGCGATGTCGTAATTCCTGATGACGCGACGCCTGAGGAAGAAGAAAACCTGATCCGTAGCGCAATGGGTCGCCCGATCGACAAGGGCGCAACCTTCAGCACAGGCGGTGACGTGTCACGCTTCCAGCGCCGTTCGATGCCAGCCACAAATGGTGGAGGCGGTTCGGCAACATCAGGCGGCGGAGCACCGGTCTACGCTGCAGCCAATGCAGGCCCGACCGTCCGTGTCACTCGCGGCAAGCAGACAACTGCTGTTCCCGTTGGCCGCGCAGGCAACGCGCTGGTCAGCCAGCAGGCCGAGGCAATCGGCGATGCCGGTCGCACTGTGCCTGTCGCTGGCGCTGTGCTGATCAAGTGAGGGGACACACGATGACCAGCAAGAAACTCACACATTCGATTCAACCGAGGGGCAAGACCATGAAACGCCGCCTGACTGCCAAAATGCTGCTTGCCAGCCTGGCCATTGCGCCGCTCGCAAGCGTGCCGATGACAACTGCGACTGCGCAGTCTGTCACAAGCCCGGCGGATGACATTGTCATCTCGATCGGTCGCGGCGAACTGATCACCATCCCAGGCGCCATGGCCGATGTTTTCATCGCCAATGATGCCGTGGCTGATGTTCAGGTCAAGTCGCAACGCCAGCTCTATGTCTTTGGCAAGGCTGGTGGCGAGACAACAATCTATGCCAGCAATTCACGCGGTGACGTGATCTGGTCTGCCAATGTCCGCGTCGGCTCGAACATCGACAGCGTCGATCAGATGCTGGCTCTGGCCATGCCGGAAGCGAAGATCGGCGTGGCAACGATGGGCACCAACACTGTGCTGCTTACAGGCACGGTGAAAGCGCCTGAAGATGCTGCCGAGGCTGAACGTCTGGTTCAGGCTTTCGTTGGCGATGACACCAATGTGATCAGCCGCTTCAAGATGGCAACACCGCTGCAGGTCAATCTGCGCGTGCGCTTTGCCGAAGTCAGCCGTTCGCTGGTGCGTTCGCTTGGCGGCAATCTCAACAGTTTCGACGGCACTGACGGTTTCCGTTTCGGCGTTGCGACAGGTCGTGAAGGCTTCCTGCCGCAGTGGAATGTCGGTGGTGGAGTGTTCACTGGCGGCACTGAAGCCAGCGACGGAACCTCGCTGGTAACTCAGAATTCGCCGGGCACGACGCTTTCGGGCTTTGGCAAATTTCTAGGCCTGGATCTGGCCGGTGCACTCGATCTCGCAGAACGCGATGGTTTGGTGACCACACTGTCAGAACCGAACCTGACCGCGCTTTCAGGCGAAACCGCTGATTTCCTTGCCGGTGGCGAATTCCCGATCCCGACCAGTCAGGGCCTCGGCGCCACCGCGATCGAATATCGTAAATTTGGCGTAAGCTTGTCTTATACGCCGACTGTTCTGGCCAATGGCCGGATTTCGATCCGCGTCCGCCCGGAAGTTTCCGAACTTTCGAGTCAGGGTGCAGTGACGCTCAACGGCTTTCAGATCCCGGCACTTACGATCCGCCGCGCGTAAACGACGGTGGAACTGGGTTCTGGCCAGAGCTTCATGATTGCCGGCCTGATGAATAACAATGCGCAGAATACGATCGACAAGGCTCCCGGTGTTGGCGACCTTCCGATCCTGGGCAATCTGTTCCGTTCGCGTTCGTTCCGCAAGGGCGAAACCGAACTGGTGATCGTGGTGACGCCGTATCTGGTGAAGCCGGTCAACGACAGCGACATCAAGCTGCCGACCGACGGCTTCCGTGCATCGAGCGAATTGCAGCAGTTCCTGGGCTATCGCGAAAATGGCGGCGTGAGCGGCGAAGCTCGCCCTGGTCCGTCTGCGACCAACAAGCAGGTACCGCCGCCCAGCGTCGGTTCGATTACGCCGGATGCAGTCGCACCGCGTCAAACTGAAAACGAAGAAACCAAGACGGATCGCCGCGCTGAAGCTGCGACCCCTGGTTTCAGCTTCTAATCGGGAAAGGTGAGAACAATGCCCTTTGCGAAACACAGCAAGCTGGCCAAGGCGCCTGCAATGGCCCTCGCCCTCTCGCTTGGCATGGCTGTAAGTGCCTGCGGTGGCATGGCTACGAACAAGAGCCTCTACAGCGTCAAACAGCCGGTGGTTGAACGCACTAGCTATACGTTCGACGTGCGCACCAGCCAAAGCGGTCTGACCATTTCCGAGCAGCAGCGTCTGGACGGTTGGTTCGATGCAATGGAACTGGGTTATGGTGACCGTGTATCGATTGACGATCCGCTGGCCAGCGAAGCAACGCTTGACGCTGTCGCTGACCTGGCGGGCCGCCGCGGCATTCTGGTCGAAAACGGCGCGCCTGTAACAAGCGGTTCGGTCCAGCCGGGCTATGCCCGTGTAGTCCTGACTCGTTCTACCGCTTCGGTTCCGGGCTGCCCCGACTGGTCAGCCAAATCCGACATGAACTTCAACAATGCGACCAGCCCGGGTTACGGTTGTGCCATCAACGGCAACCTGGCTGCGATGATCGCAAATCCTGAAGATCTGATCGAAGGTCAGAAGGGCACGGGTGAAACCGTGATCATGAGCTCGACCAAAGCGATCGAATCCTATCGCGAGGCCGCTCCGACCGGAGCTGATGGCCTCTCAGAAACCGCAACCGGAGGTAACTAAGCCATGAACGCGCCTTGGAAATCCGGGATGCCCGGCAACCGCGATCCGTTCGCTGCCTATATTTGCGACGATGCCGCACTGGACGTTTTGCGCCCGGTCGTGATCGAGCTCGGCTGGCAGCCGGAGAAATGCAACAAGGGCGGCCTGCGCAATGCGATCCAGTCGCTGAGCGTGAGCGCGAGCCCTAACATCCTGCTGGTTGACCTGTCGGAAAGCGGCGACCCGCTGAATGACATCAACGCTCTGGCTGAGGTTTGCGAACCCGGCACAGTCGTGATCGCCATCGGCCAGGTCAATGACGTGCGCCTCTATCGCGACTTGCTTGCGAGCGGCATCCACGACTATCTGCTGAAACCGCTGTCAGCCGGTCAGCTGCGTGATGCGCTGAACCAGGCACAGGCCGTGTTCACTGCCCCGCGAAATCAGGATGGTGAAGCAGTCAAACATCACATCTCGACCGCAGTGATCGGCACACGCGGCGGCGTGGGTGCCTCTACGCTCGCAACCTCGCTTTCGTGGTTGTTCAGCGAAGAGCACAAGTCACCGACTGCTCTGCTCGACCTCGATGTGCATTTCGGCACCGGCGCGCTCACGCTCGACCTTGAGCCTGGTCGCGGCCTGACGGATGCGATTGACAATCCGAGCCGTATCGACGGGCTGTTCATCGAGCGCGCGATGATCCGTGCGAATGACAATCTTTCGATCCTGTCAGCAGAAGCACCGATCAATTCGCCGCTGATGACTGATGGTGCCGCTTTCGTGCAACTGGAGGAGGAATTCCGCCAGGCATTCGAAATGACGGTGGTTGATCTTCCGCGCAACATGCTGATCAACTTCCCGCATGTTCTGTCGGATGTGAACCTTGTCATCCTGATGTCGGAAATGACGCTGGCTTCGGCCCGCGACACCATCCGCATCCTGAGCTGGCTCAAGACCAATGCCGCGCACGCGCACACCATGGTCGTCGCCAACAAGGTGCAAAACGGCGTCGCTGAAATCAGCAAGGCTGACTTCGAAGCGTCAATCGAACGCCAGATCGACTTTGTCATTCCGTATGACTCGAAGGCAGCGGCCAATGCCGCCAAGCTTGGCCAGACTTTTGTCCAGGCCAACCGCTCGAGCAAGGCATCGGCAACGATCAAGCAGATCGGCGAACGCGTGATGGGCGCGAGCGACGAGAACTTCCAGTCGAGCGATGGCAGCAAGAAATCGCTGCTTGGCAATTTCGACCTCAAGTCGCTGCTGGCAAAGAAAAACAAGGACGAAGCAGAGCGGGAACCGGCAGAATGATGTCGGCACGGCACGCGGGTCGCTGGATTCGGCAGCGCGCGTGCCACCCCCAGCTTTCAGTCCAGTGAAGTAAGATAGGGAAAGGCGGGACATACGCATGGGCATTTTCGAGACCCTGCTTCTGAGCCTCGTAGTGATGGGAGTGCTGGCTGGTGGTTATGTGCTGGTTGGCGGAGCATCGCTGTCCAAGGCCAGTCATCGCCGCCTGGAAGCGGTGCGTTATCGCCATTCCGAAAGCACCGACACCAAGGTTGAATCGCAACTCAAGAAGGCGATCGCCGCGCGCAAACCGAAAGCTCACAAGGTGGCCGGTTCCGGATCGCGGATCGAAGCGCTCGAGATGCGGCTTGACCGCACCGGCAAAGGCTGGACTCTGTCGCAATATATCTATGCTTCGATCGGCTTGGCGCTGGCAATTGCAGTAATCGTATATTTGCGCTCGGGCGCGTTGCTGCTGTCGCTTGGCATTGGCTTGCTGATTGGTGCCGGGATCCCGCATCTGGTGGTCAATTGGGCAATCAAGAAGCGCACCAACATGTTCAATTCGAAATTTCCCGACGGGATCGAGCTTCTCGTGCGCGGTCTGCGCTCTGGTCTGCCGGTTACGGAAACCTTGGCCGTGGTTGCCCAGGAAGTACCAGGCCCGGTTGGCGTGGAATTCAAAGGCATCGTTGAGCGGATCAAGATCGGCCGGACGATGGAAGAATCGCTGCAGGAAACTGCTGACCGGCTCGGCATTCCCGAATTCAACTTCTTCACCATCACGCTAGCGATCCAGCGCGAGACAGGTGGTAACCTGGCAGAGACGCTTTCGAACCTGGCCGATGTGCTGCGTAAGCGCGCGCAGATGAAGCTCAAGATTCGCGCGATGAGCTCTGAATCAAAGGCTTCCGCCTATATCGTTGGCGCCCTGCCCTTTATCGTCTTCTTCATGATCTGGT
This sequence comes from Erythrobacter sp., assembly GCA_030148605.1. Lineage (GTDB taxonomy): Bacteria > Pseudomonadota > Alphaproteobacteria > Sphingomonadales > Sphingomonadaceae > Erythrobacter. The sequence continues at coordinate 88,023 of JASBTD010000063.1, read as the reverse complement.
GGATCAATCCGTCTTATATCGGCGGCTTCTTCACCGATGATCGACTGATCGTGGCCGGCATCGGCGGCATGATCTGGATGTCGATTGGCGGTTTCATCATGGCCAAAATGGTCAGCTTCGAGATTTAAGCGAGGGAACAGGAAATCATGTTTGGCACTCCTTCCGGACCCACGCTGCTCGGTTTCGACGTTATCCTCGTCGGCACCATTCTGGCCGGTATCGCCGCGTTCGCGGTGCTGATGGCGATCTATGCTGCGGTCACTGTCAAGGACCCGATGGCAAATCGCGTCAAGTCGCTGAATGCACGCCGTGAAGAACTGAAAGCGGGCATCATCACTTCAAGCGCCAAGAAGCGCACCAGCCTCGTTCGCAGGACTGATGCGACGGACAAGATGAAGCAGAAGCTGGAGGGCATGAAGGTCCTTCAGGAAAGCCAGATCGCCGTCATCCAGCAAAAGCTGGCGCATGCCGGTTACCGCAACAAGGAACTGGCTGTCTTCATCATCGGTGCACGCATGATTGCTCCGATCGTGCTGGGGCTAACCGCGTTCATCCTGCTCTATGTCATCGAGATCTATCCCGACTGGCAGATGAAGAAGGTCATGGCGATGGCCGGTGTGATATTCGCCGGCTACAAGGGACCTGAGATCTTCCTCAAGAACAAGGCCACCAAGCGCACCACGGAAATCCGCAAAGGTCTGCCTGATGCACTCGACTTGCTGGTGATCTGTGCCGAGGCCGGTTTGACAGTCGACGCCGCCTTCAACCGTGTCGCAAAGGAATTGGGCCGCGCTTATCCGGAACTGGGTGACGAATTTGCCCTGACCGCGATCGAGCTTTCCTTCCTCAATGAGCGCAAGAAAGCCTTCGACAACCTGGCTTATCGCGTCGACCTTGAGGAAATTCGCGGCGTGGTGACCACTATGATCCAGACCGAGCGTTACGGTACGCCGCTGGCCTCTGCCTTGCGCGTGCTCTCAGCCGAGTTCCGCAACGAACGCATGATGCGCGCGGAAGAGAAGGCTGCGCGCTTGCCTGCGATCATGACAGTCCCGCTGATCATGTTCATCCTGCCGGTGCTGTTCATCGTGATCCTTGGACCTGCGGCCTGCTCGATCTCCGATGCTTTCGCGGCCAAGCCCGGTCAGTAAGGCCTGGAGAGACACAAATTCGGTTGCTCGTCCCAGGGGGTAAAGGGTGAGCAATCAAGCGACGGCCCGCTTCACACTAACTGCGTGGGGCGGGCCGCATCTTTTCAGTCTGAGCGAAAATCCGGCGTAGCAGATCCTGCAGCTGGTGGATCTCGGCCGCATCAAGGGTCGCGAATATCTCCGCTTCCATCGCCCGCGCCAGCGGCATCACTTCGCCATGGATCGCGCGCCCTTCGTCGGTCAGCTCCAGCAAGTGCGAGCGTCCGTCATCGGCATTCGGCTGCCGCATGACCAGCCCCCGCTCTTCCAGCACCTTGCACGCGCGGTTTACGGCGACTTTGTCCATCAGTGTCGCCTCGGTCAGCTCGCGCTGCGTTGCCGAGCCTGCATCGCCAAGGATCGCCATCACGCGCCACTCCGCAATCTTCAGGCCGAAGCGCGAACGATAGCGTTCTGCAATCAGGCTGCTCACTGCATTGGATGTAACTGAAAGCTGGTATGGCAGGAAGTCTGCCAGCCGCCCGATCGGTGTTCCCTCATTCCCCATAGGAACCGGTTACTACTGCAACGATCGGTGCTGGCAAGTGCGCATGGACATTTCAGCGATATTGCGTCTCGTCCCACCAAGGGTAGAAGTCCGGCATGTCCTCGCTGACCTTGCCCGGATATTGCGGCGCGCGCTTCTCAAGGAAGCTTGCAATCCCCTCTTTCGCATCGGCTCCACGCGACAGGCGATAGATCGCGCGACTGTCAATCCGGTGCGCATCCATCGGGTGATCGCCGGATGGCAAGCGCCACATCATCGCGCGAGTCATCGCCACGGAGATAGCCGAAGTATTGTCAGCAATCTCCCGCGCCAAGCCGCGCGCGACGCTCATTAATTCATCCGGCGTATGAATGGAGCGGACTAATCCGCCACTATGCGCCTCTGCTGCATCAAACACCCGCCCGGTGTAGCACCATTCGAGTGCATGGCTGATCCCGACGATCCGCGGCAGGAACCAACTGGAGCATGCTTCCGGCACAATCCCGCGCCGCGCAAAGACGAAACCAAAGCGCGCATTGTCGCTCGCCAGCCGGATATCCATCGCCAATTGCATGGTCGCGCCAACACCAACAGCCACGCCATTGCATGCAGAGATCAGCGGCTTCTTGCTTTCGAACAGGCGCAGTGTCAGCAGCCCGCCGCCATCGCGCACCTTGGGATCGGACAGATCCTCGACTTCGGTCGGATCGGAGAACACATGCCCTCCCCCTTCCGGTGTCAAATCGGCCCCGGCGCAGAAGGCACGGTCGCCCGCCCCGGTGAAGATCACCGCCCGCACGCTGTCATCAGCATCAATGTCATCCATTGCCGAAGCAAGCTCTTCGCCCATTATCCGCGTGTAGGCATTCATCTTCTCGGGCCGGTTGAGCGTGATGGTGGCGATGCCATCGGCTTTGTCGACGATGATCTGGGTATATTCGGTCATGTCAGTTTCTCTCCGTCAAATCATACAGCATGGAACACATGGAACACTGTCCATGGGCAAGAAAACCGCTCGCTGCAATCAGCGCGCTTCGCGGCGAACAATGGCGGGTTTGAGCGGGCTTTGTCATCGCCAAAAGCGATAGGGCAATCAGGGGTCAGTAGGAAACCCGCACCAGCATCTTTACCAGCTACCCCCAATGCGAAGGCCGCCGCCTTCGTTCCTCGCCCCAAAGGCTCAGTGAGTTTTCAACCTGGTCCTTCGCGGACTTTGCCCGGTCCATCGCCTGAATGCGCGGGAAAAGGCACTGGGGTCTGAAAAACCGGTCAGGTAGGCGACCTGATTCACAGAGACCTTTCCGCCCCGCAAGTAGCCGATCGCAAGCTGGTGGCGCAGTTCGTCCAGCACATCCTTGAACGTAGTGCCTTCGGCCTTAAGCCGACGATACAGAGTTTGCCGGCTCATCGCCATCTGTGCAGCAACCCGCTCAATCGAGACATCGCCTTCGTGCAACATGGTGGCTAACTGGCTTTCAACCCGCGCTTTGAATGTCGTTTCAGCCTTGAGCGATTCCAGCAAGGCATCCGCTCTGGCAGTCAGAATGCCAAACATATAGGGCGGGGTCAGCGCGAGCGGATACGTCAACCAATCCTCATCCAGTTTCATCGCATTGCGCCGACACTCGAATTCGACCGGCGCCTGAAAAACGCGCTCATACTCGGCCGCATAGGAAGGTGCCGCGTGAGTGAACTCCATAGCGCCTGGTTTCAGTCGGTCCGTGAAATGCCTGGGGCCGCATGCGAGGCGCGCGAACGTGGTCTCAGTCAATTCAGGAAATTCGTCAGAATTTCGCCGGTTGTCTACCAGCCAAATCTCACCCGTTTCGCGAACAATCTCGAACCGCTGGGTTGATCCGGTATCGACTTCCATCACAAGCTCGCCATAGCGGTTTAGCTGCATCAAGGCGTCGAGCATGGTCGGGGAAGATCGCGTAATCAGCCCGACCAGTGAATCCTCTGAAAGATCGATCTGTTCGCCATAGTGCAAGGCAAGCGCCGGTTCGCCCGATAGCTGTATGGCCACCGCCATCAACGCCCGATAGCGGGAAAGCGCGATCCGGTTGTCATGATCTGCGAGCAGAGACGGATCAATCTCTGCCAGCTGGTGCATCTCCGCGCGATTCGCACCTTTGCTCACTGCAAAATCGATCAATCCCTGGACCACGCCAGCGGCGACAGTCGCTTCACCCACAGCTGCAACCTTCGGTCAAGTTTTTGATACGGGTCGTCATGGACCCACTGTCTTAGTGAGATAGAACGGTGGCGACAAGTATGCCTCCCGATCTCTTGGAAACACCGTGACTTTCTCATCCTTAATCTATCTGCCGCTTATTGTTGTCCATATCATTGCCGGAACGATCGCCATTATATCTGGAGCGACGGCGATGACGGCTCGCAAAGGCAGCGCATCGTTGCACGCGCGTGCGGGCAACTGGTTCTTCGTATCCATGCTTGTCATGGCATCAAGCGCTGCGGTTCTCACTTGGTGGGAACCTGATCCGGTGTCGCTGATGGGCGCAATCCTTACGCTATATCTGGTTGCGACGTCATGGATGACAGCGCGCGGTAGCGGGTGGCGGCGCTATGAATGGGCAGCCATGATATTCGCATCGAGCCTCGCCGTTGTGCTTGGATTGACCGGTTGGCTGGCACTGCAAAGCACCGACGGAATGATAGCAGGCGTTTCCCAGCAACCTTTCTTCGTATTTGGCGGTTTCGCGCTCATGGCAGCCCTGCTCGACTGCCATTTCCTGCTTAGAGAAAACGTGAATCAGCGGCAGCGGATTGCCCGACACTTGTGGCGCATGTGCGTGCCCTATTTCCTTGCCGCTACATCGCTTTTCCTGGGCCAGCAGGACGATGTGTTCTTTTTCATGGCCGGATCGCCGCTGCTTTTCATCCCTTCGCTCGCGACTGTGCTGTTCATGGTCTTTTGGATCCTGCGCGTCCGATTTGCGAAGCAATGGTTGCGGCCAGTCTGGCCAACCTTCGCAAGAGCTTAATCCACAACACCCAACAAGGAGCCGCAGATGCTGGCAAAGATATTTCCCAAGCAATTTGACAACGCTTATCAAGGACACTGGATTGCGCTAGTCCTGCTGTGGATCATCACGGCCTTCAAAGCGATCATGGCTTACAACACGGCCATCAACGTGCGCTATGGCGCGATCAATGCAGACGGAATCCCGGTCGATAGTTATCCCCCGGAAGCAGCCGCGCAGGTATTGTCGATCTTCTCAAAACTGGGGAACCTGCATTTCATCCTGGTCGCACTCGGCCTGATGGCACTGCTGCGTTATCGCTCTATGGTCCCGCTGCTCTATCTGATCCTGATCTACGAATATGTTGCGCGGAAGCTCCAAACCACGATCTGGGAAGGGGCACCCTTCCTGCAGCTCGCAACCAGCACCGCTGGCGCCATCGTGCAGCTGCTGTTCCTCGCCATGGTTGTCGGCTTCGGATTCTCGCTTTGGTCACGCAATTCAAGCAATGGCTGAACCGACTGTCCAGCAAACTCACGCATGCACCGCGTGACTACAAAAATCGCCGCCCGAGCCAAATGGTGCGGACGGCGATCTTTTGTCTTCTTTTCGCTGTGAAGCTTAGCGCGGTGCCATCCGGATCGCACCGTCAAGACGCACGTCTTCACCGTTGAAATAGCCGGTTTCGATCATGCACATCGCCAGTTTGGCATATTCCTCTGGAATGCCGAGCCGCTTGGGGAACGGCACGCTAGCCGCCAGCGCATCGCGCACGTTCTGCGGCGCGGCGGCCAGCAGCGGGGTATCAAAGATGCCCGGCAGGATGGTGTTGACGCGAATGCCTTCGTTCATCAGGTCGCGCGCGATCGGCAAGGTCATGCCAATCACCCCGGCCTTTGAGGCTGAGTATGCCGCCTGCCCGATCTGACCGTCTTCGCCCGCGACCGATGCGGTGTTGACGATCGCGCCGCGATCCCCGTCTTCGCTCAGCGGCTCAAGCGTGAGCATGCCCGCCGCTGACTTGGCGATGCATCGGAAGGTGCCGATCAGGTTCACCTGGATCACGAAATCGAAAGCCGAGATCGGAAAGTGCTTGATCGATCCGTCTTCCTTGCTGCGGCTGGCAGTCTTGATCGCATTGCCGATACCTGCGCAGTTTACAAGGATGCGTTCCTGCCCATGCGCTTCACGCGCCTTGGCGAAGCCTGCATCGACATCATCGTCGCTCGTCACATTGACCTTGCAGAACACGCCGCCGATTTCCGCGGCCATGGCCTCGCCCTTCTCCTCGTTCATGTCGAAGATCGCGACCTTGGCGCCCTTCGCCGCGAGTGCGCGCGCGGTTGCGGCGCCCAGGCCCGACGCGCCACCGGTGACGACGGCTGGGGTATTGCTGCTGACTTCCATTGAAATTTTCCTCTCTAGGGTGAATCCCCGCGAAGGCGGGGATCTGAATCACATCCTGCCAGAGTTCCCCGCCTGCGCGGGGAATCGCGACAGATCAAACTCTTTCAACGATGGTGACATTGGCGACACCGCCGCCTTCGCACATCGTCTGCAAACCGTATTTCTTGCCGTGGCGCTTCAATGCATGGACCAGCGTCGCCATCAGCTTGGTGCCTGATGCGCCAAGCGGGTGGCCAAGCGCAATCGCGCCGCCATGGACATTGAGCTTGTCCGGATCGGCACCGGTGTGCTTGAGCCATGCAAGCGGAACCGAAGCGAATGCCTCATTTACCTCGTAAAGATCGATATCGCTCATCTTCATGCCCGCACGCTCAAGCGCGCGATCAGTGGCGAACAGCGGTTCCTCCAGCATGATCACCGGATCGCCTGCTGTCACGGTCAGGTTGTGAATGCGTGCGATCGGGGTGAGGCCGTGCGTCTTGAGCGCTTCTTCGCTCACTACCAGCACCGCCGACGAACCGTCGCAAATCTGGCTTGCAGAGGCAGCGGTGATGCGGCCATCGGGCGCAAGCAATTTGACCCCGGCGATCCCTTCCAGCGTCGCGTCGAACCGGATGCCTTCGTCAACCGTGTGCATTTCGGTTCCATCTGCAGTTTCCACCTCGATGGGCACAATCTCGTTTTCGAACGCGCCTGCCTCGGTTGCAGCAATCGCTTTTTTGTGGCTGTCGAGGCTGAACTGGTCGAGCGCATCTTTTTCAAAGCCGTGTTTTTGCGCAATCATTTCCGCGCCCATGAACTGCGAGAATTGCACCTTGGGGTATTTCTCTTCCAGGCCCGGCGATTTGTAGTGCCCCAGCCCTTCTTTCATGTGTAAGGTCGCATTGGTACCCATCGGCACGCGGGTCATGCTTTCAACACCGCTGGCGATTACGATATCCTGTGTACCGCTCATCACCGCTTGAGCGGCGAACTGAATGGCTTGCTGTGAGGAGCCGCACTGGCGATCAATCGTGACCGCCGGGGTCGATTGCGGAAGCAGTTTCGATGCGAGCACGCCCATGCGCCCAACCTGCATCGCCTGTTCACCCGCTTGGCTGACACAGCCAGTAACAACATCATCAATGGTATTGGGGTCAACCCCAGAGCGTTCTACGATCGCATCCAGCGATTTCGCGAGCAGATCGACGGGATGAACCCCGGCAAGGCGACCGCCGCGGCGTCCCCCTGCTGTACGGACGGCTTCGACGATATAGGCTGTTGGCATGACGGGGGTTTCCTCTCGTTTACGTAAACGTTGCTCTTTGCCACTGACCTATTGGAGCCAGCCGCCGGAATCAAGCACGCAAATCAGGTACCGGTGGCGGACTGTCCTTGCCATGCGGTGGTGCGAATGGCAGGCACAACGCGGATATCTGGACGCGATGCAATGAAGAAGCTGTTTGAACTCAACCCCACGCTTGATCGCGCTGCGCTGGCTCAGCGGTTTGCTGAAACCGGGCGGGTGCAGATTCGCAATGTGCTGACCGATGAGACAGCGCGAGAAGTCCTGCATGTTCTGACCAAGGGCACACCATGGGGCATGGCGACCGGCGCTGGCGATGAAACCCGTCAAAGCTTCCGCATGGAAGAAGCGCGCACTCCCGAAGGGCAGCAGAAAATCAATGCCGCTGCGATGCAGGCGCAAGAGAATTCGGCGCGTGGGGAATACGGATTTCGCTTTGCGCATTACCCAATCCTGACAGCGCTGCAGGAAGGCTGGGATCCCGGCAGTCCGCACGAAGTGCTGCTGGGTCATTTGAATGCGCCGGAATTTCTTGGATTAGCCCGCGAAATCACCGGCATTGCCGATCTGGTGAAGGCCGATGGGCAAGCCACGCTTTACGCGCCCAATCATTATCTGGGCCGCCATATCGACAGCCATGTCGCAGAAGGGTGGGAGGTCGCCTATGTGCTGAATTTTGCTCCCGAGGATTGGCATCCCGATTGGGGCGGATATCTGATGTTCCTAGATGACGAAGGCGACGTGATTGAAGGAGTCCGCCCGCGCTTTAACGCGCTCAATCTTTTCAAAGTGCCGCAAAGCCATTTGGTCAGCTATGTCCCGCCTTTCGCACCGGTTGGGCGGATTGCAGTCACTGGCTGGCTCCGCTCGCAATGAAGCGAGATGCAGTGAGTGACTGGGTCAACAGGGCCCGCAGCATCGCGCAAACCGGCGATCTTGCCGGAGCGCGCAAGGTCATGGAAGAAGCCCTACGCGCCTATCCATCTGAACCGATGCTTGCCAATATGGCAGGCGAATTGGTGATGCAGTTAGGCGATGTCACTGCCGCCAGAGATCACTTTTCCGAAGCCTGCAGACATGCTCCCGATAATTTGGACTATGTGATCAATCACGCCATCGCCTTGCAGCGGTTGGGCAGGCCATTGGAGGCGATCACAGCGTTAAAGCCAATCGAGCAAGCGGGCAGCCGATTGCCTAAATATTGCAGCGTTCGCGCAGGCTGCGCGCGCGAAGCGGGTGATCCTGCTGAGGCTGCGAAATGGTATGATGCAGCACTTGTGGCCAACGCGCAGCACGCAAAGGCACTCCACGGACGCGCGCGTGTCGCATTGGAGCGTGGAGAAGGCGGTGCAGTGGCCCGCTTTGACGCGGCACTGGCGGTTAATCCGGGCGAAGCCGACCTATGGCTGGGTAAAGCGCAAGCGCTGGAGGTTGCAGGCGATATCGCAGGTGCACGCACGATCGCCGAGCAGGTCGCGGTACAGGCACCGGGTTTTATCGCCAATCTCACGTTTCTTTCGGGGCTACGACTAGCTTCAGGCGATCCCGAATTTACCCGGCCTTTTGCCGAGGCTGCGGCACGCGCGCCTCAGGACCCGAACATTGCCGCAATCCATGCAGAAACGCTCGCGGGACTGGATCATGCCGCACGGGCGGCAGAAATTGCTGCGCAGGCGCGCATGCGTTTTCCCAATGAGCCGCATTTTGCGCTGCTCGAAGCGGTTCACGCTGGTTCGGCTGGCGAATGGGACCGGGCCGAGGAGATTTTTGCTGATTTGCAGATAGATTCCCCAGTGGGTGCCCTGCACGAAGCCCGCCATCGTTTGCGTGGACGCGATACAGGTCGCGCGCTGCAATTGCTCGAACGGGCGCTCGATTCCAATCCGTGGGATATATCGGCATGGGCCTTGCGCGGGATTGCATGGCGACTGGCTGATGATGAGCGCGGCGCGTGGTTGCACGAGCAAGCAGGGTTGGTCCAGTTCAGACCGCTAGCAGGACGCGAGGGTTTGATCGAGGATGTCATTGCTGAGCTACGCGCTCTTCACGCGGGATCGTCAATGCCCTTGGGTCAGAGCCTTCGCGGAGGGACGCAGACCCGCGGCATATTGTTCCATCGGACAGAGCCGCTGCTGGCGGAACTGCATCAAGCAATTTGCGACACATTGGAAGAATATCGCGCCGATCTTGCGGCAAAGGATGCGTCGCACCCACTGCTGAGGCATCGCGATACACCGTGGCGCCTGGCAGGATCGTGGTCGGTTCGATTGACCGGAGCAGAAGGTAAAAGCGGTGACTATCACACCGCACACATCCATCCACAGGGAATCATATCCAGCGCGCTCTACCTGATCGTACCAGAGGCAGCGCGGGACGAGGAAGCAAAGGAAGGCTGGCTCGAAGTTGGCCGCCCTCCCCCTGATCTGCGTATGGATTTGGGGCCTTTGCAAACGATCCAGCCCAAGCCGGGGCATCTCGCGCTGTTTCCATCGACATTGTACCACGGCACCACTCCGTTTGGGTCAGCGGAAAGGATGACGGTTGCCTTCGATGTCGTGACCGCGCATGAGATGACGTGATGACGAAATCGAACAATGATGCCACTGCCTGGAGCGAATTCTGGGCCAATAATTCTCAAGGCAAGGGAGGCGGGTGCCTCCCACAACGCTGGGCAGAAATAGAGACCGCGCAGAAGGCCGCATGGCACGGTATCATCGCCGACCTGCCTCAGGGCGCGAACGTCCTCGATCTGGCAACCGGAGATGGCCGCATATTGCGATGGATGCGCGAGAAACGCTCTGATCTAACGTTGATGGGTGTGGATCTTGCACCGCAAGTGCCACCAGCCCCAGACGGAACAGAAACGCGCGGCGGCGTTGCGATGGAAGACTTGCCGTTTGATACAGACAGCTTTGATGCGGTCGTAAGTCAATTCGGCTTTGAATATGGCGATGTCGCTGCTTCTGCGGTGGAGATCGCCAATGTTCTGAAACCGGGGGGCACTGTTGGCCTGATGGTGCATCGCGGCGATGGACCGATACTTGAACATAACCTCAAACGCCGTGCAGCGATCGACTGGGCGTTGAGCGAAAAGCAGGTGATCGCTGTGTTGAAGAATGCCTTGACGGCCCCCGAAGGCGGCATCAAAGTCGCTGCGCAGGTCATGGCAGCGCTCGCCATGTTGGGCGCACGGGCACACGGGCAGGAAAGCCCCGCTTGGGAAATTCCCGAAGCTCTGCGGCGTGCGGTGTTATTGGGGGCAAAGGCGGGTGCCGAGGATATTCTTGAAAGCGCGCAATCCATTGAAGCACAGGCGACCAATGAAATCGGCCGGATCGCATCGCTCGAACGCGCCTGTGGCATTGCTGATGCGCGGGACGCCTTGCACGCGGCCATGCAAAAGGCCGGGCTGTCGCTGAAAAGCACTGAAACAGTGAACCAGCCGGGCGGCCGCGCGATTGCGGACTTTCTTATCTTCAACTGATCGATTGCAGATTTCAGCCTGCGCACGCACCAGTCGGTGCAGCAAATTTTGCGTGCGCGGCCCCTAATCCATTTATGAATATGCCGTCGCAGCGCGCATCGAAAAAGGGCGGCAGACCAAAGTCCACCGCCCCAATTCTGTAGCTCTTATCTTAAGCTGCGTCGTTCTTAGAACTTGAACGCAACAGAGATGAAGAAGTCACGGCCCAGCACGTCGTAAGTGCTCGGGTAAGTATTTGCCTGTTCCTGGTTATCGCCAAGCAGCAGACCGTTGAGCGAATCTGTGTTGGTTACAAAGCCATCTGCGTCGAAGGTCGGCGCAGTCGGCAGAGTGTTGAACAGGTTGTTGACGCCAAGCGAAAGGGTCACGTTCTCTGTCGCATCGACAGAGAAGGTAAGGTCGATCAGGTCGTATGCCGGAATCGTTTCCGTACCACCGAAGTCGTTGAAGTTGTACGACAGGTCATCAACTGCGCTGAGGTGACGCCAGCGAACCGAAGTGGTCAGCGGACCGTCGACCCAGCTGAAACGCGACGTCCACTTGAACGAAGCAGTCGGTTCACCACAGGTCAGACCGAACTGGCCTGCACATTCGATGACATCGTCACGAACCACCAGCGGCTGGAAGTACGCACTTTCAGACCATGTACCGAGGAACATCAGGTTGAACTGCGATTCACCGGTGTCCGTGAGCAACGAGAACGGCAGCGAAGTGCCATAGTTCACCTGAAGGTCGATGCCCGATACGCCCAGTTCTGCAACGTTTGCAGTGGAAACCAGCGGCGGATTGTCCACTGTGATCTGACCCGCAGCGTTACGGATGTTGAGGTAAGGCGCACAGATCGGATCAGCCAGATCCTGAACTTCTTCGAAGCACAGGTCGAAGCCGGTCTGCAGACCGATGGCCGAAACTGCATCTTCGATCTTGATGTCGAAGTAGTCAGCAGTGATGGTCAGGCCCGGAATGATGTTGTCCGGACGCAGAACGACGCCAACGCTCCAGCTGGTGGAGGTTTCTTCTTGCAGGTTCGGGTTACCACCGAACAGTGCCGGGATCTGAGCGTTCAGCTGGATACCCGGATCACCAACGCTTCCTGCTGGCACGCCGGTGGCGGTGCACAGTGCAGTGATGGTCGGATCAGCAGCAGCAGCAGCAGTCGAGCACGGGTCGGTTGCACCCGGAAAGCCGATTGCCTGACCGCCGAACAGTTCACCCACGTTCGGTGCACGCACCGCACGCTGATACTGACCCCGCAGCTTAATTGCGTCGTTCACGGCGAATTCAAGGCCACCAGCATAGGTCCATACGCCGCCGACTGCGTCAAGCGAGTAGTCGGAGTAACGAGCAGCACCGCTGAATTCCATGCCCATGCCGTTTTCCATCTCGAAAATCGGGACGTTAACTTCGGCGAAGACTTCCTTGACGCTGTACTGACCTTCAGTCGCGTCACCAGCGTTAAAGCCGATCACGTCGCCCGAAGACAGCGCAGTGTCAGGAATGAACTCTGAACCAACGCCGCGATATTCTGCACCGACAGCGAAGCCGATGTCGCCACCGCCAAAACCGAGGCTGCCGAGGAAACCGGTAACAGAGGCCGAAGCCACTTCAACAGTCGAGATATCGCCGTTCTGTGCCTGAATGCTGATTGCATCAACCATTGCAGGCGTCAGAGTGCCAAGACCAAACGGGTTGATCGTAGTGCCAGTCCCGTCGAGGCCAGCCTGGAAGGCCGAACGCGAGATGTTACCAGCCTGTACGTTGGCGTTGCGTGTACGGGCGTACATGTAATAAGCATCGTAGAACAGGTTATCGGTGATGTCGCCTTTAACACCTGCGAGAACGCGGAATGCGTTCCGTTCGTCGAGCGAGTTACGTGCTCCGGTTTCAATAGTACGACGCTGAAGGAACAGGGCGATGTTCTCCGGGTCACCATCGCTTTCGGTGTCGTTCAACTGTTGAAGCTGAGCGAAGTCACCAGCCGAAAGGAACGGCTGAATGGTTGCCAGATTAACGTTGAAAGTACCGGTTACCGGCGTTGCAGCCAGTTCCTGAGCCACGCGGTTGTTGACGAACGCGATTTCGGTGTAGGCCGTGTGACCATCAACGACTTCGTAGTCTGCCATACCACCCAGCAGGTAACGCTCTTGCGGAAGCTGCAGGTAGTTAACCGGTGCATAGTTATAGGTGTCGCCGGTACGGGTACGGAATTCGCCCGGTACGTCGTCGAACACAACTGCACGGTTCGCAGCGAATTCAGTGCCGGTAAGGTCGCCATCACCAAAGTAACGGATCACACCATTCGGGAGGGTCGAAGAACCGAACTGCAGAAGCGGCAGGCCGAAGGTCTCACCACCAAGTGCGAAGTTCGAGAATGCACGGTCACCCTGGAAGATTGGGTCACGCTGATAGTATTCAGCGAAAACAGTCGCGCTACCGCGGCCATCATCAAAGCTGGTGCCGATTGCGCCATATATTTGGTAACGTGCGCCATCGCCTTCTTCAGTGATCCCATACTGACCACCCATTTCGACACCTTCAATCTTACGCAGATTGAAGTTAACAACACCCGACATAGCGTCCGAACCGTAAACGGCCGAAGCACCACCGGTCACAACGTCAACCGAACCCAGCAGGAACTGCGGGATGGTGTTAAGGTCAACGATTTGCCCGGTGTCATACGACAGCCAGCGACGGCCGTTGACGAGAACCAGCGTGCGGTTTGAACCCAGACCGCGAAGGTTCAGAGTCGAAGTACCAGTACCCGGGTTATTCGAGTTAGAAGTAAAGCCCGGAACAACCTGCGGGAGAGTGTTGATCACGTTTTCAACGTTGACCGTACCCGAAAGCGAGAATTCTTCGGCTTCGACCACTGCAACCGGAGCAGCAGTTTCGACGTTAAGCTGTTGAATGCGCGAACCGGTAACAACGATGAAGTTGTCATCCGCAGCGGCTTCTTCAGAGTCTTGTGCGTAGGCCGGCGTAGCGAACATGGCACCTGCCATGATCGTGCCGGTCAGCAATGATGCTTTGCTAAAGCGGTCCATTTTTTTCCCCTTGATCAATGCCCACGCCCTTGTGGCAGGCACTCTCATATTTACGGACATCCATCCGTATGATTCGGGCTTATGACAGAGCGTTTCGGTATCGCAATCTCAGCGGTCGATGTACTCTAAGGTTAAGGATCACCTGTGGCATACAGGACACAGGAGTTCGCAGACGGGGTTTATAAGGGCGCGTTTTTGTAATAATCGTACGCGGCGAACGTGGTGAAGGGCGGCTTTACCATGATTGCTTGGGTTCTTTGGTCGCCTTGCATGGAGACTTTTTAATGAAACGAGTCGCTCAATTATCCCATCAGGCGCGTTTTTTGGCAGGGCTTGGGGCCTGCGCCATACTCACCTTCAGCGCGCCTCCTGCTCATGCTCAGGATGATGGGGCGCAAGTTCCACCGACCGATTATCTCGACACCCTCAAATCCTGTCAGGCCGTAACAGAAGAAACGGCCCGTCTCGCGTGCTTCGATAGCGCCGTCGCCTCAATGGTGGCCGCGACAGAGGCCGGCGACGTGCAGATCGTTGACCGTGAGGATGTTCGCCAGACAAAGCGGCGCCTTTTCGGTTTTTCCCTGCCCAAGATCGGTCTGTTTGGCGGAGATGACGAAGAAGGCGAGCTGCTGGAAACAACAATCACCAGCGTACGCTACATGGGGAGGCGCGGCGTCCGCTTCACGACGGAGGAAGGCGCAACCTGGGAAATCAGCAGCATCCCGCGCAGGTTAAGCCGAATCGAGGTGGGTGATCCAGTCGTATTCAAAAAGGCATCGCTGGGCAGCTTTTTCGTCCGCATCGACGGACAGATGGGCGTTAAGGGCTCTCGCGTGCAATAATTCGCTGTGAACCTGCATAGAGCGGACAGTTTTGTTGCTCAAAAACAACGCCGTCACGACACTCGTTAATTTTTAGGTCATTTTGTTTGCACTGTCCATCCGACTTGCGCATCAATCACTGATGGATTCTTGCCCAGCAGCAAAGGGGGGACAGGAATTTCCAGAATTGAAGTCGTAACGGTCGCGAAGCGGCCAAACCAACGGGGACTGAAAACTCATGAGAAAGACTTTTGGAGCCGTCGGCCTTGCAAAGGGTCGCCTTTTTGCTGGCGCGGGCATAGCGGCTCTTTCGCTTGTTGCGTTTGCAGATCCTGCCGCTGCGCAGGATGCGTCTGCCGAAGCACCGGACTGTGTCGATGCCGACGAAGGTGGCGTCTGCGATGTAGCTGGAGAAGCACCAGTCGAAGCCACTGGTTACATCACAGTAACCGGCTCGCGTATCCGGACCCCGGATTCTGCCGATTCCAAAGAGCCTTTGGTTGTTCTGAACGAGGAATATATCGAAGACCGCAACCTGACCAACGTCGCGGACGCTCTGAACGAACTCCCGATCTATCAGGGTTCAGTTACACCGGCAGGGGCCCAAGGATCTTTCGGTCAGGGTGTTAACTTCGTGAACACCTTTGGTCTGGGCTCGAACCGGACGCTAACCCTTATTAACGGCCGCCGTTTCGTGAACTCTAACCCGCCGACCGTTTTCAACAACGCCGGAGCGGGCACTCAGGTCGACCTTAACGTTGTTCCCACTGTACTGATCGATAAAGTCGATATCGTTGCTGTGGGTGGCGCACCAGTTTACGGTTCTGACGCCATTGGCGGCACCACAAACGTTGTTCTGAAAACACGCTTTGACGACATCGTCTTCAGTGCGACTTCGGCCATTACGGAGCGTGGTGACAACTTCCGCTACAACCTGTCCGGCGTAGCAGGCTTCAACTTCCTTGACGACACATTGAACGTGACGGTCGCCATCTCGCATGACGAGGTCGATGGCCTACTACAGAATGATCGTGCGATTTACCGTCAGAACATTCAGACATTGAGCAACAACGCAGCAAACGCAGCAAACCCTGCGTCCAACGCGCTCCGTGTCAATCCCAACTTTGGCGCGGACAATGGCGGCGGCGTTGATGATCCTGATGGCAACCCACCGTTTGTGCAGTTCTTCGACACTAGTATTCCTTTCCTTTCACGGGGCGGTGTAATCTTTGGCGGTCCGCTTAGCCTTCAGCGCGAATTTGATCCGGAAGGGAACCTGGTTCCTTATGATATCGGTGTTCTGACCAACGGCATTCGCAGCATCGGCGGCGATGGCTTCCAGTTCTCGGACTTTGGCCAGATTACTTCGGACGTGCGCCGGACCACCGGCAACCTGTTCGCCACCTGGGAATTCACTCCCGGTATCGAAGCCTATGTTGAAGGTTGGTATTTCAAATCACGGGCTGACGAGCTTGTTCAGCAGCCGACTTTCAACACGGTCCTGTTTGGCGGGTCCAGCGGCAGCCCTGTATTCACGATCGACAACCCGTTCCTTACAGCTCAGGCGCGCGGCGTGTTGAATGACGCTGGTGTATCCGCATTCCGTCTTTCCCGTGTAAACCTCGACCTTGCCGACCTTACCGGTTACGGCGAGAACGAAGTGAAACGCGGAGTGATCGGGCTCCGTGGCGAATTTGAGGCGCTGGGACGCGACTGGAACTTCGATGTCAGCTACAACCGCGGCGAAAACGTAATCAATACGTTCCGTCAGGACATCAACCGTCAGAACTTCATCAACGCCATCAGCGTCGACGTGAACGGGAATTGCACCACCGATCCGGCTCTCGCCACCGGCTTTGCTCCAGGCGGTACGCCGGTTGCAGATCCAAACTGTGTCGGCCTGAACATTCTTGGCGAAGGCCGTGCTTCGCAAGCAGCGCTTGATTATATAATCAACGATGCAGTTGTGAAAGCAACGCTGGACCAGGAAGTGATCAACGCCAACCTTGGTTCGACTTTGTTCGACCTTTGGGGTGCCGGTCCCATCGGATTCAACATCGGTTACGAATATCGTCGTGAAGAAGGTGCATTCATTCCCGATGAATTCACCGAACAAGGCCTCGGCCGCGCCGTCGCCATTGAGTCTGTTTCGGGCGACTACGCCCTGAACGAAGTCTTCGGCGAAGTGCTGATTCCACTGGTATCGCCGGAAAATGGCATTCCATTCATCGACAATGCCGAAATCTTCGGGCGCGCACGTTATGTGGACAACACCGTGAATGGAGGCTTCACCGCTTGGGCGGCAGGAGCGAGGATCTCTCCGATCCCGGACATTACGTTCCGTGGCAATTTCACTAGGTCATTCCGTGCGCCGGCTATTTCCGAATTATTCTCGCCGCAAGCCGGTGCATTTGGTTTCGTGGGGCAGCCCTGTGAAAACCCGGATGCTGGTCCAAATCCGGATGTTCGCGCAAGCAACTGTGCGGCGTTCCTTGGAGCATTCCCGAATGCCAATCAGGACCCGTCAGCTGACGCATCGATTCCGATCCTTGTTGGCGGCAACCCGAACCTGCTGAATGAAGAAGCCAACGCATGGACCCTTGGTGCTGTTTTCCAGCCAAGGTTCCTGAAAAATTTCGTGCTAGCGGTTGATTACGTGAATGTTGAGATCAACAATCCGATTATTTTCCTCGGCACGAACGACATCATCGCAGGCTGTTTCGACAACCCGGATTTTGACACTACGGACCCGGCGAACGGTAACCAGTTCTGCTCGCTGATCCGTCGCCAGCCGGCAGGAACACAGGGTACATTGCCTGATGGCAGCACCGGTGACATTGGTGGTTGGGTGATCAATGACCCGGCAAACCCAGGCGTTGCGACCGGCTTTGCTAACGGTGTTCAGTTCAACTACGAAGCATTGCAAGGTGTATTCAGCTGGAACATGAACAACTTCTTGGGTGGGTCTGGAACACTGGCGCTAAACGGGAGCGCTCTTTACACGCTTAAGCGCGACTTCAACAATCTGGGCGTTGTAACAAACCGTACCGATGGTACGTTTGGTGACCCGACCTTCACAGCTCAGATGAATCTGCGCTATTTCACCGATGACTGGGGCGCACTGCTATCGAGCAACTTCGTTGGCCGGCAGCTCGCGACCCGTAACGACCGCAGCGTCGAAATCCGTGAAATCAACCGTCGTGATCCATATGCATTGTTCAATGCGTCGGTATTCTTCGACGTTGAGGAAGATTATCGCTTCACCTTCTCAGTTACCAACCTGCTGGACCGGATCGCGCAGAATAAGTACTTCGGCGCAGCAAATGGTATCGCTGATCCTCTTGGTCGGCGTTTTGCGGTAACAGTGCGCACACGTTTCTAAGCACGCCGCGACACCCATTGGAAAGGGCCGCTAGGGGAAACCCTAGCGGCCCTTCTTCTTAAAACGAACATGCCATTGCAACCGCTCCGTCAGCTCACACTCATCTTCAACTCGCCATCGCCTTCATCGATCTGCACGGTGCTGCCATCGGTGACTGTCCCTTGGAGCAGCATTTCCGCCAGCGGGTCTTGCAGGTAACGTTGCACCGCGCGTTTGAGCGGGCGTGCACCGTAAACCGGATCATACCCCACCCGGCCCAGCCAGCGCAGCGCAGCCTCTGACAAGTCGAGCGTGATCTTGCGGTCCTTGAGCAGTTTTTGCACGCGCTTGACCTGGATTTCGACAATCGGTGCCATATGTTCAGCCGCCAGCCGGTGGAACAGGATGATCTCGTCCAGCCGGTTGAGGAATTCGGGGCGGAAATGCCCGCGCACCACATCCATCACCTGCGGCTCGACATCCTCCACCTTCTGGTCGTCGGTCATCTGGCTGAGGAACTGGCTGCCCAAATTCGATGTCAGGATGATCAGAGTGTTCGAGAAATCGACCACGCGGCCCTGCCCGTCAGTCAAACGGCCATCGTCAAGCACCTGCAGCAACACGTTGAACACGTCATTATGCGCTTTCTCGACTTCGTCGAACAGCACGACCTGATACGGTCTGCGGCGGACAGCTTCGGTCAGCACACCGCCCTCTTCATAGCCGACATAGCCCGGAGGCGCGCCGATCAGGCGGGCAACAGCATGCTTCTCCATGAATTCGCTCATGTCGATGCGCACCATTGCCTGGTCATCATCGAACAGGAATTCCGCCAGCGCCTTGGTCAATTCGGTCTTGCCGACGCCGGTGGGGCCAAGGAAAAGGAATGAACCGAGCGGACGGTTGGGATCCTGCAAGCCCGCACGTGCACGGCGCACCGCCTTGGAAACAGCTTCGATTGCCTGATTCTGGCCGATCACGCGCTTGCCGAGCAGTTGCTCCATCTGCAGCAGCTTGTCACGCTCGCCTTCCATCATCTTGTCAACCGGGATACCGGTCCAGCGGCTCACGACACCGGCAATGTCCTCTTCGGTTACTTCCTCACGCAGCAGCGCGTTTTCTGACGCACCGCGCGCTTCCTCAAGCTTCTTTTCGAGCTCGGGAATCTTGCCGTATGAAAGCTCACCGGCTTTCGCCAGGTCACCCGTACGCTGCGCCTGTTCCAGCTCGATCCGCGCAGCGTCGAGCTCTTCCTTGATCCGGCTTTCCGCGTGAATCTTGTCACGCTCGTTCTGCCAGCGCGTGGTCAGTTCAGACGATTCCTGTTCGAGATTGGCCAGCTCTTCACGCAGCGCGACGAGCCGGTCTTTCGACGCGTCGTCGCTTTCCTTCGCAAGCGCGCTCTCTTCGATCTTCAGCTGGATGATACGCCGGTCGAGCTTCTCGATCTCTTCAGGCTTTGATTCCACTTCCATGCGGATGCGCGAGGCAGCCTCATCCATCAGGTCGATCGCCTTGTCTGGCAGGAAGCGGTTCTGGATATAGCGGTTGGATAGCTGCGCGGCGGCCACCAGCGCATTGTCGGTGATGTTCACCCCGTGGTGCAGCTCGTACTTCTCTTTGAGCCCGCGTAGGATGGATATCGTATCTTCCACGCTCGGCTCATCGATATAGACCGGTTGGAAACGCCGCTGTAGCGCGGGGTCTTTCTCGACATACTTTTGATACTCATCAAGCGTCGTCGCGCCGATGCAGTGCAGCTCGCCGCGGCTTAGAGCAGGCTTGAGCAAGTTCGAAGCATCCATGCTGCCTTCAGAGGCCCCTGCCCCGATCAGCGTGTGCATCTCGTCAATAAACAGGATGATCTGCCCGTCAGAGCCCTTCACTTCGTCGAGCACGGTCTTCAGGCGTTCTTCGAATTCACCACGATATTTTGCGCCAGCAATCAGTGCACCCATGTCGAGCGACTTCAGCGTGCGGCCCTTCAGGCTGTCAGGCACGTCACCATTGGCGATCCGCAGCGCAAGCCCTTCGGCGATCGCGGTCTTGCCCGTGCCGGGTTCGCCGATCAGCGCGGGATTGTTCTTCGTACGGCGCGCCAGAATCTGAATGGTGCGGCGAATTTCCTCGTCACGGCCGATGACCGGATCAAGCTTGCCGTCACGCGCAGCCTGCGTCAGGTCGCGCGCGAATTTCTTCATTGCGTCATAGGCGCTTTCAGCATTGGCGCTGTCCGCGGTCTTGCCTTTGCGCAGTTCATTGATCGCATTTTCCAGCGACTTGGGATCGAGCCCCGCTTGCTTGAGCGCCTGGCCTGCCTTGGTCGTGCTCGCCAGCGTCAGCGCAGAAAGCAATCGTTCGACTGTGACGTAGGAATCGCCTGACTTTTCCGCGATCTGCTCAGCCTGGTCGAGCACGCGCACTGCGTCATTGTCGAGCCCGGGGGTCGCCTGTGCGCCGCCGCCGGAGACGGCAGGAATTTTGCCCAATTCCGTATCGACTTCAGTGATCGCCACGCCCGGATTGCCGCCCGCGCGCTGGATCAGGCCAGCCGCCATGCCTTCGCTGTCTTCAAGCAAGGCCTTGAGCAGGTGCGTGGGTGTGATCCGCTGGTGCTCCATTCGGATGGCAACGGTCTGCGCGCTTTGCAGGAAGCCCTTGGCGCGATCAGTGAATTTTTCGAGATTCATCGACGGTCCCTCATTGCATTACCCATCCGATATAGTGTTGCATTTATACAACACAAGCGCACCGACACAAGAATCTTTCGCGGTGTGTTATCTGAATAGGTGGGTCTTGCGAAGATTTCCGCAAGACCCCTGCCGTCGATGTCATTCAAAACTCTGTTAAGCGACCTATTACGGGCGCCAATTGCGTGCCAATTCGTCGAGCAGCATCACGCCAAATCCGCGCGCACCACCGGGGCACAGCGCAGTGGTGCCAGAACAGCGATCAACCGCTGCCATATCGATATGCACCCAGGGCAGATCTTCCGGCACGAAATACTCGATAAAGTGGGCACCAGCGCTCGCGCCGGGTGCGGGGCTGGCATCGCTATTCTTGATGTCAGCAATTTCCGACTTGATCGCTTTGGCATAAGCGGGATGAAGCGGCAGTCGCCACAGCGCTTCACCGCTCGCATCGGCTGCTGCGATGGCCGCTTCGGCATGGCTGTCTGCCCGCGCAAACAGAGCGGCATATTCCGGGCCAAGCGCACGAACAGCAGAGCC
Source organism: Erythrobacter sp. (assembly GCA_030148605.1). GTDB lineage: Bacteria > Pseudomonadota > Alphaproteobacteria > Sphingomonadales > Sphingomonadaceae > Erythrobacter. Next base: position 66,730 of record JASBTD010000063.1, on the reverse strand, counting down.
GGTCAGCGTCGCGATGTCGACCAGCGCATAGGGCGACTTTTCCTGCACCGTGTATTCAATCGCGTCTGACAGGACCAGGCGCCCTTCCGCGTCAGTGCTGCGGATCTCGATTGTCTTGCCTGACAGCGTGCGGATCACATCGCCGGGGCGCTGCGCATTGCCGCCGGGCATGTTCTCTGCCAGCGCGACGGCTGCGACCGCGTGAACCGGTGCGCGCGACTTGGCCAGGCTCAGCAAGGCACCTGTCACGGCCGCTGCGCCAGACATGTCCCCTTTCATCTCCCACATGCCGCTATTCGGCTTGATCGAGATACCGCCTGTATCGAATGTGATGCCCTTGCCTGCCAAGGCGATCGGCGCGCCATCGGCGCCCTTGTAAGTGATCAGCATCAAGCGGCTGCCGCGCGGGCTACCCTGCCCTACCCCCGCAATCGCGCCCATACCCAAGCGGCGCATGTCAGCTTGCTCGAGCACTTCGATAGTGACATTGGGAACGCCGCGAAACGCCGCACGTGCGCGCTCGATAAAACTCTCCGGATAGATCACATTGGCTGGCTCATTGACCAGATCGCGCGCCATCACCACGCCTTCTGCCAGCGCCGCATGGCGGCCTTGCCACAGCACCTGTGCCGCGCGTGACTGGCTGCCTACCAGAGTAATTTCCTCAGCAGGTGCAGCCGTGCGGTCGCTCTTGTAGCGATCAAAACGATACTGGCCCAGCGCCGCGCCAAACGCGATATCCGCCATGGCAGCCGCGTCCGACGCGCCAATCACGGCGACACCGCTATTCTCAGCGCTCATCGCTTGAGCGATGGTGCCGCCCATTGCGCGCCAGTCAGATTGCTCGCCCTCATCCGTCGCAGCGCCGAACAGCACGATCTTGGGGGCATTGCCCGTTGCCATCAGTTCGAGCGTTTCGCCGGATTTCCCTGTAAAACCTCGCGCAGCGATCCGCTGCTCCGCTGCCTGCCGTTCAGCAGCCGAAAAAGGCGCGTCAGCGGGCAATTCAGCGCTGGCTGTGATGATTGCAATAGCTGCGCCGCGCGGCGCTTCTTCGGCAAAACCGATCCCGCGCGATGCGCTGTTTTCAGCGGTGCCGGGCACAATCCCCGAACCCATGACATCCTGAGCCAGAACGGGCGCAGCCGCGAGTGCAAGCGGCGCGCAGGCTGCCAAGGCAATGATTTTTGAACGCAAAATTGGCACGATATTGTCCCCTGATATCTTGAACGTGTTGACCTGAGCGGCCAGCCAACGCAGGTTGAACGCCAATGTCAGACAGAGGTTTCCCGTGATCCGCAAATGGCTCTTGCGCGGCGCTGGCGCGCTGCTTGTATCCGTGCTCGTTCTATTCATCGCTTTGGCGACGTGGGAGCCGTTCTTCGCTGAACGTGGCAAGGCACCCGACGAACAACGGCAATATCGCGCGGAGATCGTCCGCAGCGAATATGGCGTGCCGCATATCTATGGCGAGACCGATGCGGATGTGGCCTTTGGGGTGGCGATTGCTCAGTCAGAGGATGACTTCTTCACGCTGCAGGACGTTATCGCCATGTCACGCGGGCGCTATGGTGCCATTGCAGGCGAAGATGGTGCAGCGGTCGATTTTGTGTACCACTTGCTCGACGCGCGCGGCACGGCCGAGCGCCACTATGACAGCTTGCCCGATGACACGCGCGCCTTGCTCGAAGCTTATGCGGCAGGTCTCAATCAATATGCGCGCGAGCACCCTGAAGAACTGAAGCTGGCAAACCTTTTCCCTGTCAATGGCCGGGATATCGCAGCCGGTTTCGCGCTGCGCCAGCCGTTCTTCTTTGGCCTCAACAACGTGATCCAGCCTTTGGTTGCTGGCGACCCGCTGCGCCGCGAATTCGGCCCTGACATTCCCGGTTTTCCGCGTGACGCGAACGGCGATGTCATCGGGCCTGACTTTGACGGCGAGCCGGCTGACTCGGCCACCTATACACCTTTCGGCAAGGACGCAGCGCTCAACGGCTCGAACGCATGGGCAGTCAGCCCGGACAAGTCAGGCGGGCCGACAACGCTGATTTCGAATTCGCACCAGCCACTCACCGGCGGGGTTGCCTGGTATGAAATGACTGTCGAGAGCGGCGAAGGCTGGCACTTCACCGGCGCCAATTTCCCCGGATCGCCCTACCCGTTCCTCGGCCATAACCGGCATTTGGGATGGACCAACACCGTCAACCGGCCGGACATGGTCGATGTCTACAGGCTGGAGATGGATGACAGCGGCACACGCTACATGCTTGATGGCGAATGGCGCGAGCTGGAAAGCAAGACGGTTACCCTACCGGTCAAGCTGGGGCCGATCACATTGCCTATCCGCCGCACAGTCTATCGCAGCGTCCACGGGCCGGTGATCATCAATGACAATGGCGCGTTTGCCATCCGATATGGCGGGATCGACCGCATCGAACAGCTCGATGCCTATTACCGGCTGAACAAGGCGACCAATCTTGAGGAATGGCAGGCTCAGCTGGCGCGCATGGCGATCCCCAGCACCAATTTCATCTATGCCGATGAAGCGGGCAATATCGCCTATGTCTACAACGCTGCGATCCCTGACCGGCCCGAAGACGTGAAAGCCAACTGGCGCGGCATTCTCGATGGTTCCCGGTCAGATCTGATCTGGCAAGGCACGGTCGACTATGCCGAAATACCCAAGCTCATCAATCCCTCGTCTGGCTGGCTCTACAATTCGAATAATGAGCCTTACACGGCTGCGGGTGCGGCGGATGATATCGACCGCGACAGCGTGTCTCCGATCCTGGGTGTGGAGCTGAAGCAGACCAATCGATCGCGCCGGGCGTGGAAGCTGCTTAGCGAAGCCGAAGTGCTGGATCGCGCAAACCTGCGTCGGATCAAATATGACACGGCCTATGAGCGCGAAGGCTATGTCGCTGAGCTGTGGGATGCGCTGAAGGCGCTAGAGGTTGAAGGTGACCTCGCTGAAGCACGCCAATTGCTGCTGAATTGGGACTTCACAGCCGATAGCATAGGCGCCGGCGACAGCCTCGCGCTGTTGATGATCAAGGATTTCATGTCAGCCGAATATCAGAACAAGGATTATCCCGATGTCGAAGCGCATTTGCGTGACAAGGTCGACCACTTGATGACGCATTTCGGGCGGATCGATCCCCCGATGAGCGAATTGCTGCGTTTGCGGCAGGGCGATGTCGACTTACCGCTCGATGGCGGTTCGGACACATTGCGTGCATCAACCACATGGCGTGTCGACGATGATGGCCGCTTGCGGCTGGTCCACGGAGACAGCTTTATCCAATGGGTCGAATGGCCGCGCGATGGCGGGCGCGTGCGTTCGCAATCGATCCAGCCTTTCGGCGCGGCGATCACGCGGCCTGACAGTCCGCACCACACCGACCAGATGCAGCTTTTCGTCGATCATCAGCTCAAACCGGTGCATTTCTGGCGCGAAGACGCAATCGCCAATGCTTCGCGGCGATATGAGGTTGAGTCTAACTGACAGCCATGTAAACAGGAACTTCGAAGACCTTCAGCCTTTGATATTACAAGAACAATTTCCAAGAGGAGAACCCCATGTCACTTTCCGGCACTTACAACACCACTGTCAAAAGCCCGATGGGCGACCAGAGCGGCACCTTCACCGTGGTCGACAATGGCGATGGAACTTTCAGCGGCAACATGGCCGGCGCGATGGGCAGCATGGATGTTGAAGACGGCAAGGTCGACGGCAACACGCTGACCTGGAAGATGCAGATGACTGTGCCCATGCCGATGACGCTTGATTGCGAAGCAACCATCGAAGGCGGCACGCTGGCTGGCAATGTGAACGCGGGTGCGTTTGGCGCGATGCCGCTGACCGGCGAAAAGGCCGCTTAAACCAGCTCAGAGCCAGTCAATCAGAAAGGCCGCTGGAGTTCGCGCTCCGGCGGCCTTTCTCTTTGGCCTAAATATGTCCTCTCAGCGCCTGATAGGCCGCCGCGGCGACGGTGTTGGCAAGGTTGAGCGAACGCACCTTGTCGGATCGCATCGGCAGGCTGACCATTTGCTCGCCGTGGGCAGTGACGATATCTTCGGGGATACCCTTGGTCTCGCGCCCGAACACCAGATAGGCATCCGCCGGATAGTCCGGATCGTAAAAGCTGCGCTCGGCATATTCTTCAAACAGGAACAGCTGGTCCGCGCGCGGCTCGCGCTCCTTTATGAAGGCGTTCCAGCTCGCGAACTCAGTCAGCCGGATATGCGGCCAGTAATCGAGCCCGGATCGTTTCACGCGCTTGTCCGAAATATCGAAACCCAGCGGGCGGATCAGCACCAGCTCCATATCCAGCGCAACGCAGGTGCGCCCGACCGCGCCGGTGTTGCCGGGGATTTCGGGCTGGATCAGAACGATGGAGGCCACGGCTGGATCAGCCGAGCTTGTCCTTCAGGATTTGGTTCACCACCGCCGGATTTGCCTTGCCCTGCATCGCTTTCATCGTCTGGCCAACGAAGAAGCCGAACAGCTTGTCTTTCCCGCCGCGATATTCCTCGACCTTGTCAGCATTGTTGGCGATGATCTCATCAATCGCGGCTTCGATCGCGCCGGTGTCGCTGACCTGTTTCAGGCCTTCGCTGTCCGCGATCTCGCCTGGTTCGCGCCCTGTTTTGAGCACGATTTCAAAGATTTCCTTGGCCTGGCCGCCGCTGATCTCGCCAGCATCCTGCATCTTCAGGATCGCCGCCTGCCGCGCAGCGGTGGCGTGCTCGACATTGGCTTCGTCACCCAACGACTTGATCACGCCCGGCGCGATAGACAGGGACCAGTTGGCCACCGGTGTAGCAACGTTCTTCTCGTCTTTGCCGATGGCCTTGGCGGTTTCTGCCAGCAAGGTCTCGAACCGTGCGAATGTCTCGACTTCCGCCGTCAGCTCGCGTGCGTTGTAAGGCGTAAGGCCCAGCTCGTTCTCATACCGCGCGCGCTTGGCATCGGGCAGTTCGGGCAGGCTTGCACGACATTCCTCAAGAAAGCTGTCTTCCAGCTCTAGCGGCAACAGGTCCGGATCGGGGAAGTAGCGATAATCATGCGCGTCTTCCTTGCTGCGCATGCTGCGTGTGGTTCCGGATGCGACATCGAACAGGCGCGTTTCCTGCACCACGGTGCCGCCGCTTTCGATCAAGTCGACCTGACGGTTGGCTTCGTGCTCGATCACCTGCATCACGAACCGCACCGAGTTGACGTTCTTCGTTTCAGTCCGCGTGCCGAACTCTTCGCCCGGGCGGCGCACGGAAACATTCACGTCAGCACGCATGCTGCCTTCTTCCATATTGCCGTCACAACTGCCGACATAGCGCAGGATCGAGCGCAGCTTGCGCACATAGGCACCCGCTTCCGCCGGGCTGCGCATATCCGGGCGGCTGACAATTTCCATCAGCGCGACGCCGCAGCGGTTGAGATCGACGTAAGACATCGTCGGATGCTGGTCATGCATCAGTTTGCCGGCATCCTGCTCGACATGGATCCGCTCGATGCCAATCACCTTGTCTTCCGGGATCCCGGCTTTCTCGTCTGCCTCGATCAGCAGCTGCCCTTCGCCCACGATGGGGTGGTAAAGCTGGCTGATCTGATAGCCCTGCGGCAAATCGGCGTAGAAGTAGTTCTTCCGATCGAAACGGCTGTATTTGTTGATCTGCGCTTCGATCGCCATGCCGGTGCGCACTGCCTGGCGAATGCATTCGCGGTTGGGCACAGGCAACATGCCCGGCATCGCGGCGTCGACCAGCGAAACCTGCGCATTGGGCTCTGCGCCGAATTCCGTCGATGCACCGCTGAACAGCTTGGCATTCGAAGTAACCTGCGCGTGAACTTCAAGGCCGATCACGACCTCCCATTCACCGGTTGCGCCCTGGATGCGATAGTTCGACATAATTCTAACCGTTTTCTTGCGTGTTGTGCGGGGCTGCCGCGCTTGCCGCCCCATCCACTTTATAGAGGTAATTGGCAAGCCCCGGATAGCGCGAAAACCGCTCGACTTCAGCATAGCCGAGCGGTGTGAGGAGCGCTTCCACCGCGCTGCGGTTCGCATCTTCGACTTCGATGAAAATCGCCGGCCTATGCGCCGCCAGGGTTCGGGCCAGCCCTTGCAGCACCTTCGCTTCAAAGCCTTCGGTGTCGATCTTGATGAAGGATGGAGTTTCGCGTGCGAGAATATCGTCGCCCGCTGCAAGCTTGATGGCGCCCTCGCCCGTTTCCAGCCGCGCCGCGCTGATATTGTGCGGTGCAATTCGTTCCAGCGTGGCGCGCCCTTCTTCATCTGACAGTCCAACCTCGTGGACCTGCGCGCGGCTACTCAAGTGATTGAGCGCCAGATTGTGCCGCAGCAGCCGCGCCATGTCCGGATTGGGCTCCACCGCAACGATGCGGGACGCGCCCAGCACAACGCCCGCATAGACCGCATGATTGCCCAGGTTCGCGCCGATATCCACGAAGGTGCCGCCGATGAAATGCCGCGCGATGATTGCCAGCTCTTCAGGCTCGTAAAATCGGCCATTGGCAAGCTCGCGCTGGATCAGGTCATCTTCGTCTGCAATCAGGAAATGCCCGACATGCTCACCCTCGCGCACTGTCGCCACTGCACCGCGCAACAGGTGGGCAGGGTCTGCCTCGCGCCAATTGAGCGCAATTCCCGCAAAGCCGCCCTGCCCCGGGTTCTTGAGCATCATCGTGCGCAAGCCGCGCTGCGCGAGCCAGCGCCGCATCGGGCGGAAGAGGCTGCCGATCATGCCGCCATTCCGGCCATGCGGCGTTCAGCGATCCTGCTCAGGCGGATTCTTCGGCCGGGTGTCGAAACGCGCTTCGCCATGCTCGACATTCTTGCTGAGCCAGAGAGCGAAAAGCCCCAGAAGCACGAATGAAATCAGGAAGATGATGGCGTAGAGCATCTCTTACCACCACTTCTCCGGCTTGGCGGTGAAGTTAGCGCGCTGCTGGATCGCAAGGCCAGCGTTCAGCACGCCTTGCTCGTCAAACGGCTTGCCCACCAGCTGAAGGCCAAGCGGCAATCCGTCTTCCGTCAGCGTCGCGGGCACGCTCATCGCGGGAAGACCAGCCAATGATGCCGGCACCGCGAACACATCGTTCAGATACATCGTCAGCGGATCATCATTGAGCGAATTCAAGGGGAAGCTAGGTGTCGGCGTGGTCGGTGCCAGAATCACGTCGCATTCCGCCCAAGCCTGCTCGAAATCGCGCGCGACCAGCGCCCGCACTTTCTGCGCCTGGTTGTAATAGGCATCGTAAAAGCCTGCGCTCAGCACATAGGTGCCGATCAGGATGCGGCGCTTCACCTCATCGCCAAATCCAGCCGAGCGCGTCGCAGCATACATATCCTGCAGGCCCGCACCCTCTGGCAGCTCGCGCAAGCCATAGCGCACACCGTCATAGCGCGCGAGGTTTGAAGACGCTTCAGCAGGTGCGATGATGTAATAGGCGGGCAGCGCGTATTTGGTATGCGGCAGCGAGATATCGACGATCTCGGCCCCTGCATCGCGCAGCCATTCCTTGCCTTGCTCCCAGCTTTTCAGGATCGCATCATCGGTGCCATCCATGCGGTATTCGCGAGGAATGCCGACTTTCTTACCCTTGAGGTCTGCGGAAAGCCCCGCTTCCCATGCGGGAACGTCCATCTCGAGCGAAGTCGAATCCTTCGGGTCAAACCCCGCCATGGCTTCCAGCATGATCGCACAGTCTTCGACGGTGCGCGCCATCGGGCCTGCCTGATCGAGCGAACTGGCAAACGCCACCACGCCCCAGCGGCTGCAGCGGCCATAGGTCGGCTTGATCCCGCAAATACCGGTAAAGGCGGCGGGCTGACGGATCGATCCGCCGGTATCGGTGCCGGTCGCGGCAGGCGCGATGCGCGAGGCGACCGCTGCCGATGAACCGCCAGAAGAGCCGCCGGGGCTCATCGCCGCATTGCTGCCTGCCTTGCGCCAGGGCGAATTCACATTGCCGAAATAGCTTGTCTCATTCGACGAACCCATCGCGAACTGGTCAAGGTTGAGCTTGCCCAGCATGCCCGCGCCCGCATTCCACAGGTTCTGGCTGACCGTGCTTTCATATTCGGGCTTGAACCCTTCGAGGATATGGCTCGCCGCGGTGGTCTGCACGCCATGCGTCGCAAACAGATCCTTCATGCCGATTGGCACGCCCGCCATCTTGCCCAGCGTCTTGCCAGCAGCACGATCCGCATCGATCTTGTCCGCCGCTGCCAGCGCGTGATCCGGCGTAGTGACGATAAAGGCGTTGAGCTCAGCTGCATCAGCCACTGCCGCGTTGAAGCTTTCCGCCACTTCGCGCGCGGTGAAACTGCCAGCGGCCACCCCGTCGCGGATGTCCTTGACGCCAAGTTCCGTGAATTCAGTCATACTCTTTGCGAATCCCCGCGAAGGCGGGGACCTCAGTCCACAGGCGCTTCGCCAGATTGATAGAGGCCCCCGCCTGCGCGGGTGCTCGTGATATGGTTAGATGGATCATTCGATCACCTTGGGCACGCCGAAAAAGCCATGTTCCGCCGCGGGCGCATTGGCGAGCACATCGTCGCGCTTACCCCCACCGGTCAGCGGATCGGCATCGACCACATCATCGCGCAGGCGCAGTGTGTTAGGGATTACAGCGGTCATCGGCTGGACTGCAGAGGTGTCTACCTCGCCCAGCTGCTCGACCCAGTCGAGAATGCCGTTGAGCTCGGGCACCATGCGCTCAAGCTCTTCGTCACCCATCTTGATGCGGGCCAAGGACGCAATCTTGGCCACGGTTGCTTTATCTACGGACATGGCGATCGCGTTAGCCGCGCGCGCGGTGCGCTTCAAGCGCGAGTTGATGCGGGTTGGCGCTTATTCGAAGGGATGCCCAACCGGCTGACCATCGATATAGAGTTGGCGGCCCCGATATTCGCGCAATTCGACAGTGCCGCTGCCATCGCCCTGCTCATTCGAATAGGCTGTTTGCGGCATCAATTTGCCGTCACGCTGCCAATACTGGACAAGTTTCTGGCCGTCGCGTTCATAGACCAGGAACTGCATCGGGCCTTCTCCGATCAGGACAATGACAGGCCCGGCATCGATCTCGCCAACTTCGACCGCACGGCACGTTTCGCGGCAGGGGTAGACTTGCCCAATGATATAGTTCCGCATGGCTTCAGCGACGATTTCATCTTCCACTTCGATTTGCGCGTTCTGCGCGATCTCGCGCCGTTCGCTGGTGGTGGTGCGGCCGTAGGGGCGAAACTCCATTTTCTGCACATCCTTGGCGAGCTTTGCGATCTCCGAATCTTCGCTCTCGGCCAATTTAGCCAAGGCCTCACGGCCCGCATCGCCGAAATCCCAGCGCAGCGCCGCATAGTCGAAGTCTTCCGCGCTCACAGCGCCCGATTCGAGCCGCGCAAGCTGGTTGCTCGCGGACACAGCGCCGAAATTGAAGATCGGCAGCGCAAGGATGAAGGCGATCAAACAGGTAACGACTGCAAGGTGCAGATTCGATTGCCGCAAGTGTTTACGCCAGCCTCCTTGCAGAATGGTGCTCCGTCCACGGATCGCAGACACGAAATAGGCCACGCCATAGGCCACAGCGACAGCTATCGCGGTAAGCGCCCATAGCCGTTCAGGGCTGAGCCCGTGCTGGTCGATCCGTGTGCCCATGGAAATGGCGGCCATGACGGACAATGGCAGGATGCCCAGCGCCAGCACAAAACCGGCCACGCGGAGCAAGCGGTTATTGCTCGCCTCTTCGTCGTCATCGCGCACCACCGCATTGGTCAGCACGAAACAGCCCACTGCGATCGACAGCAGCAAGGGGGTCGCGCTCTTGGTTGCTTCCCACAGCACATCGAGGCCGGACAGCGCGACTGCGAGCAGGAAGATCAACAATGCAATCGCCAGTGGCACCGCCAGGATCGACAGCACCAGCAGCACGACATTCTGCAATGTCCCGATGATTTTCAGCTGGTTGCGCAGCACGCCCAGCGCTGCGCCGAATGCCGCGCCAGAGAATGTCCAGCCGAACCACCCTTCATCGATCAGATCCTTGAGCAGATCGATCTTGATCACGCTGAACAGTTCGCTCAGCAAAGCGAGCAGCGCCCAGGCTATCCCGACAAAGGCAAAGCTCCCGGCCCCGCTGATCGCATCGGTCCAGACATGGAAATGGGTGGTCTTGTAGGGTGTGTTCCAGCGCAGCCGGTGGAACCCAGACTGGAACAGCGGCAAGGCCAGCGTTACCGCGAGCAAGCCCGCTGCGACCCAGAATTCTTCGTCTGCGTAGCGATCGCCAGCGCTGGTGGCGCGCCAGGCAATGCCCGCCATTACCAGCGCCACAATCGCTGAAAAGACAGCTGGCGCCTTCCAGTCGCGCGGATCAAGCGTGAATGCGAGAGCCAGCGGCCCGAACACCAGCGCCGCTGCCAGCGCCATGCGCCAGGGTATATTCTCGCCGCCGTCGCCTGCAAAATAGACCAGCAGGCCCGCCACACCCATCATCGCAGCGAGCACCCATGGGCGCTGCGGCCAGTCGTAATGTGCTGCTTCGTGTGTGCTGTCAGTCAGTGCGGTCATGCTGCTCTCTCCCCCAGCGACCGTTACGCCAATCAGGGCTGCGGTGGCAGAGGCGCACCCGGCCCGCCAGCACCTTGTGCCTGCATCATCTGCTGCAGGATGCCGAGGCGCCGTTCGAAATCGGCCTGACTCATGAAATCGACCACTTCGACTTCGAACACCAGGTCCGCACCCGGCGGGATCGGCGATCCCGGCTGCGGCTCATCACCATAGGCCTGGTCAGACGGGATGAAGAGCTCGTATTTCCCGCCCTTCTGCATCTGCATCAGGCCAGTGCGAAATCCGGGAATCATGCTGTCAAGCTGGAGCGGATAGCCTTGCGGGAAAATGCCCTGGACAGGGGCAGTCATGTCAGGCGAACGGTCAAACTCGGTGCCATCGTCAAGCTTGCCGACATAGTGCACGAACACCACGTCTTCCGGCCCCGGATTGGCCCCGGTCCCTGCTGTCAGCTCAGTCACTTCGACTGATTTGGGCAGCGCCGCCCAGGCCACGCCTGCACCCAGCAGGATAGCGACAATCACGCCCAGCCACAGCTTGGCGAGCGAGCCCTTTTCAATCGGCTGGATCGGAACGCGGGTGACTTCGGCCATGTATGAATTTCCTGCTTTGATCTGCGGGCGCGCGCCTTGCCCATGCAAAAGGGCGCGGAATCGAACCGCGCCCTGATGGCTTATCAGTGAGGTCTATTCAAGCCGGAAAGCTTGAACAGTGCGGCATTACTTGATGCCGTCACGCTCCATGCGCTTGCGCTCAAGCTTGCGAGCGCGGCGAACAGCAGCTGCCTTTTCACGGGCGCGCTTCTCGCTCGGCTTCTCATAGTGACGGCGCAGCTTCATTTCGCGATACACGCCCTCGCGCTGCAGCTTCTTCTTGAGCGCGCGGAGAGCCTGGTCGACATTGTTATCGCGAACGATGATTTGCATAAATTCCTACACCTCAAAACAATGGGATAGAGCCCGCATGCGCGCGGGTTACCCCACTTGAAAATCAACGAAAAAGGCGCCGAATCCGCGAGCGGTCGGCCATTTCTGGGCGCGCCCTAGCCAAATCAATGGCTTTTGGCAAGGCTCTGTGCGCAAAACCGCCGCTATGCAGCGCGGCCAAGGCCCGTTAAAGGAAGCCGCGATGTCCACCAGCCTCTCTCCCCTTGCCGCCAGTCTCCATGTAGCGCTGGGCGGCGCAATCGGCGCTCTGCTGCGCTACCAGCTTGGCCGCGGCATGACTTGGTGGCTTGGCCCCAATGTCGTGACGGCGTTTCCCTGGGCCACGCTGGCCGCCAATGTGATCGGCAGCCTTGCGATGGGCCTGCTTGCCGGATGGCTCGCGCGCCATGGCTCTGGTGCCAATCTTCTCGGGGGCGAACAGATGCGCTTACTGCTTGGCGTGGGATTGCTGGGCGGGTTTACCACGTTCAGCGCCTTTAGCCTGGAAATGATGCTGCTGATCGAGCGCGGGCAGGCCTTCACCGCATTGACCTATGCCGGTGTATCTGTGCTCGCCGGATTGGTAGCGCTTTATCTTGGCCTGATTGCGATGCGGGTGGCAGCATGAGCAAGACCGGCCCATCCAGCGACGTTCGCCAGTTCACCATCAGCGAAGATGATGACGGGGTTCGGCTTGACCGCTGGTTCAAACGCAATCTGCCGCAGATCGGCTTTGGCACAGTCTCCAAATGGGCGCGCACCGGCCAGATTCGCGTCGACGGCAAGCGCGCCAAGCCCGATGACCGCTTGAGCATGGGGCAAGTGCTGCGCGTGCCGCCGGGTGGAGAGGAAAGCGGGCGCAAGCCCAAGCCGCGCCGCGAGCTCAAGCCTGAACAGATCGCTGAAGCGAAAGCGATGGTCATCAAGCAGGCCAAGAGCGCGATCGTGCTGAACAAGCCGCCGGGCCTTGCCACACAGGGCGGCAGCAAGACCAACAAGCATGTCGACGGGCTGCTCGATGCCTTCGTCGAGGATGATGACACTCCCCGCCCGCGCTTGGTCCACCGGCTCGACAAGGATACATCGGGCGTACTGCTGGTGGCACGCACGCCGGGCAGCGCTGCAAGCTATTCCAAACGTTTTTCCGGTCGCAGCGCGCGCAAGGTCTATTGGGCGCTGATTGTCGGTGTTCCCGATGTGAAGGAAGGCACGATCGACGCGGCTCTTGCCAAGCAGCCTGGCACTGGCGGCGAGAAGATGCATGTCGATCTGGAAGGCGGGCAACCGGCCAAGACGCGCTACCGCGTGGTCGACACCGCAGGCAAGAAAGCCGCCTGGGTCGAGCTGGAGCCGCTGACGGGCCGCACCCACCAGCTGCGCGTCCATATGGAAGCGATCGGCCATCCCATCGTGGGCGACGGCAAATATGGCGGGCAGGATGCCTTCCTGACCGGCAGCATCAGCCGCAAGATGCATCTGCACGCGCGGCGGCTGGTGATCAGCGAACCGGGCGGCGGCAAGCTGGATGTAACGGCAGAATTGCCCGAGCACTTTGCCGCCAGCATGGAACAGTTGGGATTCGACCTTGCGCTGAGCGATGCCCAGCCGCTGCGCGAAGATACAACTGAACGCACAAAGGCAGAGAAAAAGCAGGCTGCCAAGGCGCATGCGAAGCAATATCGCAAGGCACGCCGCGGTGAACGCCGCACGCGGACTACGTCCAAAACCACAGCGAAGAAGGCTAAATCCAAGGGTCCGGCCAAGGGCAGGAAACGCTGATGCATCCCAATCCAGCCTACCGAAGCGACGATCGCGCGCTGCTAAACGATCTGATCGAAGCAAGAGGTTTTGGAATGATCTTCATGGCCACGCCCGCAGGCCCGCGCGTGAGCCACGTTCCACTGCTGTTGGCCGAAAACGCGAAGCTTCGCTTCCATCTTGCGAATTCCAACGCCTTGACTGCACATATTGATGGAGCGACTGCGCTGGTGGTGGTGAACGGACCCGACGGCTATGTCAGTCCACGCCACTATTCTGACCGCACCCAAGTGCCGACATGGGATTATGTCACTTGGGAACTGGAAGGGACGGTAAGCAGGCTGGGCGATGAAGAGCTTGAGACACTGCTTCACCAGTCAATCGCGCATTTCGAATTACAGCAGGGTGGCGATCCTTGGCGCGCGGAAGAAACGCCGCAGGACAATTGGGCCAAGCTGTTCAAGGCCATTACCGGGTTCGAGCTTGAAATCAAAACGGTGCGGCCAACGCTGAAGCTTTCGCAAAGGAAGAGCGTTCAGGAGCGCGCTAATATCGCTGCCGCACATGAAGCTGGCGGGAATGCGGCGCTGGCTCACTGGATGCGCAAGGTGCGGCTATGACCCGCCTCGCCGTGTTCGATTGTGACGGAACGCTGGTCGACGGGCAAGCGCATGTCTGTGACACGATGGAACAGGCATTTCTCGACGCGGGGCTACCCGCACCAGATCGCAACGAAGTACGTCGATCTGTGGGCTTGAGCCTGCCTGTTGCGATCCGGCAGCTTGCCCCCGATCTCGATGACATGCGCAGCGCCCATCTGGTGCAGGCCTATAAGGACGGCTTCTTCGCTCGCCGCCAGAAAGGCATGATCCACGAGCCGCTCTATGAAGGCATGCGCGAATTGCTGATCGGGCTGCGCGACAACGGCTGGTTGCTGGCCGTCGCCACCGGCAAATCCGAGCGGGGCCTGCATGCGTGCCTGGAACAGCACGAGTTGAAGGACCTCTTTGTCTCGCTGCAAACCTCCGACCATCACCGTTCGAAGCCGCACACCGACATGCTGGAAGCGGCCTTGTTCGAAGCAGGCGCAACACCAGATCAGGCAGTCATGATCGGCGACACCACTTTTGACGTGCTGATGGCACGCGATGCGCGGGTGCGCGCGCTTGGCGTAGCATGGGGCTATCACGCGCCGGAAGAATTGCTCAATGCGGGAGCTGAGGCGGTCGCCGGCGACATGAGTGAATTGGAACGTCTGCTATGACCGAGAATGACGAGGCCCTTGCCAAGCGACGTTTCTTGACGATGAATCTGGCGCGATTTGCGGCGCTGATCCTCGCCATGATCGGGATTGCCGCCGCACGAGGCGTGATCGCGCTTCCCGAAATCGTCGGCTGGGTCCTCGCTATTGGCGGCACGCTGGCGTTCTTCTTCGCGCCGCCTTTGCTCGCTCGGCATTGGAATTCGGACAAGCGATGAAACGTTTCTACGAGAAAGTTGACGTCGCCGAAGTCGATGGCGGCTGGCAGGTCACGCTTGACGGGCGCGGGATCAAGACCGTCAAGGGCGCGCCCCAGATCGCGCCCAGCCATGCGCTTGCCAAGGCACTGGCCAGAGAATGGGAAGATCAGCCCGAAGAGCTTGATCCGGCACGTTTCATTCTGCGCGATCAGGTCGATTTCGCGATTGACATTATTGCACCCGACCCAGCCGAAACCATCAACACCTTGCTCGGCTTCGCTGAGACTGACACGCTGTGTTATCGCGCCGATCCCGAAGAGCCGCTCTATGCGCGCCAGCATGAAATTTGGGAGCCGCTGCTGACGGCTCTCGAAGCGAGTGCAGGCGTGCAGTTCACCCGGGTAAGCGGGATCATGCACAAGCCGCAACCAGAGACGACACTGGTCAAACTGCGCGCGCGGCTGAAAAGCGAAGACGCCTTTACCTTGAGCGCGCTGCAAGCAATGGCATCGCTCAGCGCTTCCCTGTCAATCGCTTTGCTGGCGCTGACTGACGAGGCTGATCACGAGGCCCTGTGGGATGCAGCCAGCCTGGAAGAGGAATGGCAGGCGCAATTATGGGGCCGCGACTACGAAGCCGAAGAACGCCGCGCGAAGCGACGTGCCGACTTCCTCAGCGCTGTTGCCTTTGTAAGGTTGGCGCGCAGCTAGCCCGCGCTATTCAGCCCAGTCAGCCACCTGGCGCGCGACTTCATTGGCTGTGCGATTGAGCGCGGCACCAACATCGCCCGCTTCAGGCAAGACCCCTTCCTCAATCGCTTCAAAGCGTTGCTGCCTGACCAGGCCATCGCTGCCAAGGATGGTCGCATCAAACCGCACCACAGCGGCTGATCGCGACGCGTCATAGCCGAACTGGCTCAAATGCCCGCGCAAATGGGTTCCAGCGCGCGCTGCCGGATCGCCACCCTTCAGCACAACCCGTTCGCTGCGCACACGGATCGTTTCAGCCAGCAAGTGACGAAATAGTTGGGCGGGCCGCTCAACCCAAACCGCACCCTGGAGGTAAGCGATATTCGCATTGTCGATCTGCACCGGCACGCGCAGCGCGTCGATTTCTGCCGGCACGCTTGGTTCGTGCAAAGCAATCGTGGCCGAACCTTCAGCGCTGACCGCGCTGCCTGCAGGCGCTGTCAATTCCGGAGTGATGGTCAGCAAGCTTTCAGGCGGTTCCGCCCCGCCCAGGCTTACACAGCCGCTCAATGCCATCAGCATGGATGCCGCTGCGCCAGCACGCAGCCACGCAATACCGGGCAATGCATGTGTGCGGTTCGCACGCGCTTTCTTCATGGCTGTCCTCATGGCTTGTAGTCCGGCAATGTCTCGCCTTTGATCACTGCGCCAGCGCCCTGGCTCTCCAGCCGCTCGATCGCCTTGCGCAAGGCGCGGCTGGTCACTTCAAGGTCACGCAGGGTCGCCTCCGCAGCGGGGATGGTGGTTTGCGACAATTGCTGCGCGGCAGGCTCTGCCGCGTCGAGCGTTTTGGCCAATGAAGCCGACGCCGCATTGATCGATTCAAAAGTTGCGCGCAGTTCGCGCACCAATGACTGGCCTTCGCTGTTGATCACGCGGTCAGTCGAATTCATCACCTTTTCGAAGGAGTCGAGCGCTTGCGCCGCTTCGGACAGCGTCGTTTGCAACTCGGCCAGCGTGGCATTCACCTGAGGCGCGGTCTCGGCAAAGCTGGCAGTCATTTCATTGGTGTTGCGCAGGATCGCGGCAATCTGCGTTTGATTGTCATCATCGAGCACTTGTGTCAGCCGCTCGGTCAGCGTCGCAAGCCGTTCAAGCAACAGTGGCGCACTGGCCAGGATTTCGTTGAAACCGCCGCGCGCAGGCGGGATCAGCGGATAGCCTTCCGGGCATGCCGTGGTCTCGCAAGTGATGGGTGGCGCGTCCTTGCGGGCGCCATCAAGCAGGATTGTCGAAACACCGGTAAAGCTGGCCTGGATGGTTGCCGTAGTGCCAACCAGCACTGGCACATCTTCCTGCACCTTGATCCGGACCCGGACATATTCCGGATCCTGCTCCCACAGCTCGATCTGGCTCACCTGGCCCACGGGAACGCCGGCAAAGGAGACTTGCGAACCGTTGGCAAGGCCCGAAACCGATTGCTGGAACAGGATGTCATATTCATTGCGCGCGCCTTCGCCCAGCCGCGCGATCCACACGATAAAGGCTGCCAGCGCCGCCAGCAGTGCCAAGGTGACTGCGCCCACCCAGATATGATTGGCCCGTGTTTCCATGCCCGCGCTTTATGCCTCGCTATCCGTTTGAATGTCCACGCCTGTCGCAGAGTTTGTTGCCGATACCTTGCCATGCGCAGCGGCACGGCCACGCGGGCCGTTGAAATATTCATCGATCCACGGATGTTTCGATTCGATCAGTTCAGGGATCGTTCCGACTGCAATAATGCGTTTGTCAGCGATCACTGCCACCCGGTCGCAGATCTCGTAAAGCGTATCCAGATCATGCGTGATCAGGAACACAGTCAGCCCCAGTGTCTGCTGCAGCTCTTTGGTCAACTGGTCGAACTTCGCCGCGCCGATCGGGTCAAGCCCCGCGGTCGGCTCATCCAGGAACAGCAGCTCGGGATCAAGCGCCAGCGCACGCGCCAGCCCCGCGCGCTTCTTCATGCCGCCAGACAATTCGGAGGGATATTTGCTCACCGCATCTTCCGGCAAGCCGGACAAGATCACCTTGTAGCGCGCGATCTCATGCAGCAGTTCATCTTCGATGTCGGGGTAGAATTGCTTGATCGGAACTTCGACATTTTCGCCGACAGTCAGCGTAGAAAACAGCGCCCCGCCCTGGAACAGCACGCCCCAGCGGCACCGCACGCCCAGATTGTCATCGGGTTCAGCCGATGTGATCGAATGGCCCAGCACGTCGATATTGCCTGCAGCCACGGTTTGCAGACCGATGATTGCGCGCATCAACACCGATTTGCCAGAGCCGGAGCCACCGACAACCCCGATGATCTCGCCGCGATTGACCTTGAGCGAGAGGTTCTCATGCACGACATGCTCGCCAAAGGCTGTCTTCAGCCCTTCAACGACAATCGGATGGTCGCCATGAAAGCGTTCGTGCTCATCCTGTGCTGGCTGGTCCATGGCGCTCATCCCCAGCCAACTTCGGTGAAGAACACAGCAAAGAAGGCATCAAGCACGATCACGGCAAAGATCGCGGAAACCACCGCCATGGTGGTGCGCAAGCCGACTTCTTCCGAATTTCCGCGCACTTGCAGCCCGTGATAGCAGCCTGCCAGTGCCACGATCAGGCCAAACACCGGTGCCTTGATCAAGCCGACCCACAGATCATAGGTGGGCACCACTTCCTCTATCCGGGTCAGGAACGTCCAGAAAGGGATGCCAAGCATCAAGTCACCCACCACTGCACCGCCTACGATCGCGACGACCGAGGCATAGAAGCCGAGCAGGATCATCATGAAAGTGCAGGCCAGGATGCGCGGGATCACCAGCGCTTCGATCGGCGAGATGCCGATCGTGCGCATGGCGTCGATTTCCTCAGTCAGCTTCATCGTGCCGAGCTGCGCAGCAAAGGCAGACCCAGATCGGCCCGCAACCATGATCGCGGTCATTAAAACGCCCAACTCGCGCAGGGTTATCCGGCCCACCAGGTTGATAGTGAGCGATTCCGCGCCGAACTGTTCCAGCTGCACCGCGCCTTGCTGGGCAATCACGATCCCGATCAGGAAGCTCATCAAGCCGATGATCGGCAAGGCAGAGACACCCACCAGCTCCATCTGCCGCACCAGTGCCTTGCCGCGAAACCGGCCAGGATGCGCGATCAAGTTGCCGCAGGCGATCAGCACCTGTCCCATGAAGCCGATAACATTGACGATGCCGCGCCACGCCTTGAACACCAGATCGCCCATATGCGCAGGCAGCCATTCCCACAGCGGGCGCTGGGGTGGCCGGATATCCGCATCATTGCGCGCTGTATGAACGGCGGAGACGAGGCGCTGCGCACGCTCGCTCGCACCGCTTATTTCTGCATCATGCTGGCCGGAAAGCTGGCAAACCACCCATGCACCGACAGTGTCAATTTCCGTGATGGCTTCAAGATCGATTTCGGCAATTTCGCGGTCGATCGCCAGCAAGTCCTGATCGATCTTGCCGATTGTGGAAATCAGGTAGGGGCCTGACAGGCGCAGCACCGCCCGCCCCGCCTCATCTTCATCGATGGAGAATTCGGCTTGGCCGCTCATGGCTCAAGCTATGAGGGGAAAATGCCGCGATAACAAGCGCGCAATGCGGATCGCGCGCATCTTGCGTTGCTTCGCAGGCGCAACATTGGCATGGGCGTGATCAAGATGAGCAAACAGCTAGATACAACTTTCGATCCCGCCGCAATCGAGGCGAAATGGTATTCCCACTGGGAAGAGAGCGGCGCATTCCGGCCCGAGCGCCCCGATGCCGAGCCCTTCACCATCGTGAACCCGCCGCCCAATGTGACCGGATCGCTCCATATCGGCCACGCGCTGGATAACACGCTGCAGGATATCGTGATCCGTTACGAGCGCCTGAAGGGCAAAGACGCTCTGTGGGTGGTCGGCACGGACCATGCGGGCATTGCCACGCAGATGGTGGTCGAACGCCAGCTGGAAGAGCGGCAGGACAAGCGCACGAACTATTCGCGCGAAGAATTCGTGCAAAAGGTGTGGGAGTGGAAAGAGGAATCGGGCGGCACTATCACCCGCCAGCTGCGCCGCCTGGGCTGTTCGATGGACTGGAGCCGCGAGCAGTTCACCATGGACGAGCATTTCACCAAGGCCGTGCTCAAGGTTTTCGTCGACCTTTACAATGACGGGCTGCTCTACCGCGACAAAAGGCTGGTCAATTGGGACCCCAAGCTGAAAACCGCGATTTCGGATCTTGAAGTCGAGCAGCAGACGATTGCCGGGAGTTTCTGGCACTTCAAATATCCGCTCGCGGACGGAGTGACGCTCGATGACGGGCGCGATTACATCGAAGTTGCGACAACCCGTCCCGAGACAATGCTGGCCGATATGGCGGTGGCGGTTCACCCGGATGACGAGCGTTACAAGTCGGTGGTCGGCAAGCATGTGATCCTGCCGATCACGGGCCGCCGCATTCCCATCGTCGCAGACGAGCACGCGGATCCCGAACTGGGTTCAGGCGCGGTGAAGATCACGCCGGGGCATGATTTCAACGACTTCGAAGTGGGCAAACGCGCGGGGATTGCACCGGCGGACATGCTCAACATGCTCGATGGGGATGCGAATGTTTGCCAAACTGCGGATGGCAAAGTGCCGGAGGAATTCATCGGCCTGCACCGCTTCCGTCGTGACGGCGTCGACGGCGCGCGCGAATTGGTTGTGCAGCGCCTGAAGGAACAGGGTTTCCTCATCCCGCATGTGCAGAAGAACAAGAAGGGCGAGGAAGTCGAACTGGACGCCGAACCGCGCCAGATCGCAACGCCCTTTGGCGATCGCGGCGGGGTAGTGATCGAGCCGTGGCTGACCGACCAGTGGTATGTGAATGCTGGGGAACTGGCGAAAAAGCCGATCGCAGCGGTCAAGTCGGGCGAGATCGAGATCGTCCCGAAGAGCTGGGAAAAGACCTTCTTCAACTGGATGGAAAACATCCAGCCGTGGTGCGTCAGCCGCCAGCTCTGGTGGGGGCACCGGATTCCAGCGTGGTATGGCGACAATGGCGAGTGCTATGTCGCAATGTCCGAAGAGGAGGCGCAGGCTCAAGCGGGTGAAGGCGTAGCCTTAACGCAAGACTCTGATGTCCTCGACACATGGTTCTCCTCAGCGCTCTGGCCCTTCGCGACGCTGGGATGGCCCAATCCTCCCCAAACTGGGGAGGTGGCAGCCGACGCGTCAGCGTCGGATGACAGAGGGGATTCGCCGCAAGAACTGGACGGCGCTGAGGCTCCCCTCCACCGTCCTGCGGACGGTCCCCCTCCCCGTTCCGGGGAGGATCTGTTCTCGAAACACTATCCCAACAACCTGCTCATCAGCGGGTTCGACATCCTGTTCTTCTGGGACGCGCGGATGATGATGGCAGGGTATTACAACACCGGGCAGGCCCCGTGGCCGCGCCTTTACCTGCACGGCCTAGTGCGTGCAGCAGACGGCGCGAAAATGTCCAAGTCCAAGGGCAATGTGGTCGATCCGCTCGGCCTGATCGACCAATATGGCGCGGATGCGCTGCGCTTCTTCATGGCGGCGATGGAAAGCCAGGGCCGCGACATCAAGATGGATGAGAAGCGGGTCGAGGGATACCGCAACTTCGCCACCAAACTGTGGAACGCGACGCGGTTCTGCCAGTCCAACGGGATCGGCGCGTCAAGCACCATCAAGGCGCCCGAAGCCAGGCTCGCGGCAAACCAGTGGATCATCGGCGAAGTCCAGCAGACTGTAGAAGCGCTCGACGCGGCAATGGCTGATCTGCGCTTCGATGCCGCCGCCAACACGATCTACCAGTTCACGTGGAGCCGTTTCTGCGACTGGTATCTGGAACTGATCAAGCCGGTGTTCGCAGACGGTGCGAGCGAGATTGCGGCGTCCGAAACCCGCGCGGTTGCCGGGTGGGCGCTCGACCAGATCCTGGTCATGCTGCACCCCTTCATGCCGTTCATCACGGAAGAGCTGTGGCATGCGCTTGGAACCCGGAATTACGATCTGATCCTGGCCAAATGGCCCGATCCGCGCGCCAGCGTATCCAGGGATGCAACCGACGCGATCGACTGGGTAATTGATCTCACCACCAATGTCCGCAGCGCCAAGAACGAGCTCGGCATAGCGCCCGGCGCGAAGTTGGCGGCCTTCCTACCCGAAGCCTCCGACCTGGCAGCAAGCACGATCGAGCGCAGCAGCGCAGCGATCGAGCGCTTGGCGCGCCTGACGCCCGTGACCATTGGCGAAGCGCCTGCTGGCCCTGCGATGCAGGTCACAGCCGGAGGCGACGTTTTCGTGATCCCGCTTGAAGGCGTTATCGATATCGATGCGGAGAGGGCGCGCCTGTCCAAGGCGCTCGAAGCCTCGCAGAAGGAAGCGAACTCATTGGAAGGTCGCTTGTCGAACCCGAACTTCGTCGAACGCGCCAAGCCCGAAGCGGTCGAGAAAGCGCGTGAAGACCACGCGCATCATTCAGGCGAAGTCGAACGGTTGACCGCGGCACTGGCGCGGCTGGGTTAGCCCATTACCGTTCGCCCTGAGCTTGTCGAAGGGCTGTATTTTTCTTGAAGTAAGGACAGGGCTTCGACAAGCTCAGCCCGAACGGAATTTCTATGTCGCTTATTCTGGCCACACAGGCTCCTGACGAGCCGGAGATCTTTGCCAGCCTGCAAGGCGAAGGGCCGAGTGCAGGCATGCCCGTGGCTTTTGTGCGTCTGTCGCGCTGCAATCTGTCCTGCACCTGGTGCGACACAGCCTATACGTGGCGCTGGGAGGGCGACAACCGCCCGCACCGCAGCGGCGAAACCTACGAGCGCAAAGCCAACCAGGTCACGTTGGACGTGGCCGATGTGGCAGCACGGATCGAGGAACTCGGGCAGAGGCGCTTGGTGATCACCGGCGGAGAGCCGCTGCTGCAAGGTCAGGCGCTGGCTGAACTCGCCGAAGCATTGCCCGATATCTCCATCGAGATCGAAACCAACGGCACAGTCAAACCTCCTGTGCGGCTCGATATCCGGGTGGACCAGTATAACGTCAGCCCCAAGCTCGCGCATTCGGGCAATGACGCGGAACTGGCGCTGATCCCCGAACGGCTTGACGCCTATGCCACTGACCCGCGCGCCTTCTTCAAATTTGTGGTCGCAGAGCCTGCTGACGTTGACGAAGTGCTCGCATTGCAGCACCGCTACCGCTTCAAGCCCGGGCACGTCTATCTGATGCCCGAAGGCACTGACAGCGCGACCCTGCGCGAGCGGGAAGCATGGCTCAGCGAGCTATGCCTCAAGCACGGCTTTCGCATGAGCGACCGGCTGCATATTCACCTCTATGGCGATACCAGAGGAACGTGAGCGATCAGTTCGCTGGTGAGGATTTTCGTGAGGGTGGAGCGAAAATGGTGGTCTGCGAGTACCGGCGCGCAGCGACCATTCGGGTCGTGAGCACCGGAAGCGCAGCAGGCTGCCATTTGCAGCCCTCCTTCGCGGAAATCAGCCTTGGGAACGCCACCTTTGGACAACGCGCTGGACGGTCTCTTCCTCGCCGCCGTGCTCGTTCCACAGTTCGACAAAGCTCGGGTCTTCCGAGGCCGGGCGCTTGTTCTCTTCGAGATTGTCAAACGCCACACGGATCGGAATGGCCACACCTTCGCCGCAGACAATGCACTCACGGTTGCGCAGTGCGGGGATCGAATCCAGGAAACCGCGTGCACCTTCCGGCATGGCGGCGCGCACGAAGTTCTGGTCTCGATCGTTGTTCAAACGCATCGAAATGATCGTGCCGCACTGTGACAGTACGCCTTCCGCCAAGTCTGACGGACGCTGTGTGATCAGGCCCAGCGAGATGCCGTATTTACGGCCTTCCTTCGCGATCCGCGACAGGATGCGGCCTACCGAAGAACCATCCGCGTTCTTCTCGTTCGGCACGTAACGGTGCGCCTCTTCGCAGACGAGCAGGACCGGGCGCGTCTTGTCATCGCGGCCCCAGATCGCAAAGTCGAACACGAGGCGACTGAGCACTGCGACAACAGTGCTGGTGATGTCAGACGGCACGCCTGACACGTCGATAATCGAGATCGGTTTGCCGTCACCCGGCATGCGGAAGACCTTGCCGATAAACTCGGCCATGGTGTCGCCCACCAGCATGCCCGAGAACATGAACTGGTAGCGCGGATCAGCCTTGAGTTCGTCGAGCTTGTTCTTGATCCGCATGTAGGGTGCAGATGAGGTCGCCTTGTCGAGCTTGCCCATCTCGTCCTGGATCTTGGTCGAGAGGTCCGACAGCAGGTATGGAATCGGCGAATCGACGGTGATCTTGCCGAGACGTTCGGCGAGCCGGTTCTTCTGGCGCGCATGGAGCAAGCACTTGGCGAGGATGTCTGCATCGACCTGACGTTCATTGCCGTCACTGGTTAGCAGGACTTCGCAATGCTCTTCGAAGTTCATCAGCCAGTATGGCATCTGCAGGTTCGACACGTCGAGGATCATGCCGGTCTGCCGGAACGCGGCGGAATATTCGCCGTGCGGGTCGATCATCACGATGTGCCCATCGGGCGCAGCCTGGCAAATGCGGTGCAGGATCAACGCCGCACTGGTCGATTTACCGGTACCGGTCGAGCCGAGCAGCGCGAAGTGCTTGCCCAGCATGGCATCGATATAAAGGCCCGCGCGGATATCGCGGGTCGGGAAAACCGTGCCGATTTCGATATTGGCGCGGCCATCGCTGGCATAGACCTGTTTCAAATCGGTCGTGGTGGCGGGATAGATCATCGCACCCGGCACCGGATAGCGGGTCACACCGCGGCGGAAACCACGCAGGCGCCCGGTCAGCTTCTCTTCAACCCCTTCACCGAGGAAGTCGATATTCGCAAGAATTCCACCGCTGGAACGGCGATCCTTGCGCTGGTTGCGCACACTGGCGAGCAGCCAGCTATCGCCGACGCGGATCTTTACCTGGCTACCCACTTGGCCGGCGAGCGCGATAGACGGATCATCGTCTTCCATGCATTCGTTGAGGCGCTCAAGATCAAGCGCAATCTGCGAGCCCGAACCGGCGATTTCCAGCACAACGCCGATCGGCAGGCGCGCATTGTCGCTTGCCTGAGCGGGTTCGGCTTGCGGCTGAGCTTGCGCCGGTGCAGCGCTAGGCGCGGCTTGCGCAACATCTTGCGGTGCTGGTGCCGGTTTCGGCGACTCACCTGTAGCCGGATTAAACTGGTCGAAATTCTGATTGCCCATATCGGTCATGTAAGGCCCCAAAGCGCGTGGATTCACATGGGGGTTACGTAAGGCGACGAGGTTAAGATCGGGTCAACGATGATCGCTCGCCGATGATGGCAGATAGTCAGATAAAGGCGAACAGGCGGCCTGCGATCCAGCCCATGCCGATAGAAAGCATGACGGCGACCAGCCCGTAAATCAGCGCCCATTGCTGCGACGCGACTTCGACGAAGCGTTCGAAACCCACCTTGCGCACTTCAACGTCAGCGATGGCAGATGCAATCACCCTGCCGCCTGAAATCGCAAAGGTTTCAGCGGTATATTGGCCGGTTACAACATTCGATGGCAACTGAATCCGGGCCTGGTAAAGCACTTGTTCGCTGATCGTCACCCCACCCATATCTTCCTTGTAGAGCCCCAGCCGCTGGCGCAAATCGACAAGACCAGCGGCAAATCGCGCCTGTTTCTCAGGCTCGATCTGGCCAGTGGGCGAAAGCTGGATAAATCGGGTTCCAAGCTCGTAAATTGCAGCGGTGCGTTCATCGACGATCTCGTCAACCGGGCGAGAAGCGGCCACAGCAAAGAATGACGGGGCAGAGCGGAAGTCGCTCGATTCCGCATTCATCCAGATGCCGGCGATGCGCTCTTTCTCGCGAATGCGGATCGGTTCGGTCGGGCCCTTGAGAACCACGACAATGTCATACTCCGCGCCGGCACGCTGGCCGCGCGGATCAAGGATCGCGCCGTAAAGCAGCAGCTCGGTTCCAGTGAAACCCTGCCTCACCTGGACTTCGCTTTGCGAAACTGCGGGCACCAGGATAGCGTCGCGCTGCCCCAACAGCATCAGGCCAGCGAAGATCACGAACAGCCATCTCATAGCGGCGCCACCGTGTAGATTTCGTCCGGCTGGATAGCCAAGCCGACCAACATTCGCAGCGCCACCGCCAGCACAATCCCCGCGAGCACCAGCCGCAGGATTTCCGGCCGTGCCTTCATCGCGATCTGCGTGCCGAATTGCGCGCCAAGCACTGACCCAAGCAACAGCAGGCCTGCCAGCACTACGTCGACCGCCTTGGTTGTGAGGGCATGCACCATGGTCGTCGCCATGGTCACAAACAGGATCTGGAACAGCGATGTACCAACCACGACATTGCCGCTCATTCCGAGGATATAGAGCATAGCCGGCACGAGCAGGAAGCCGCCCCCTACCCCCATCAGCATGGTCAAAATGCCGACCAGTATGCCAAGGATGAAAGGCGCGAGCGGGGAAATATACAGGCCGGAGCGATAAAAACGCCAGCGCATTGGCAAGGATGCAACCAGAGGATGGTGACGACGTTTGCGCACTTGCGCGGATGCGGCTTCAGACGGGCGCAGCACCGAAAGCGCCTCACGCAGCATCAATGTGCCGATCGCGCCAAGCATGATGACGTAAAGCACGCTGATGATCACATCGATCTGGCCGATCGCCTGGAAAAAGCGGAACAGCAAGGCACCAACCATGGCGCCGAATATGCCCCCGCCCACAGTCACGCCGCCCATGCGGTAGTCGACGCCATTGCGCCTGCTGTGCGCCAACACGCCCGAAACGCTCGCCCCGGTCACCTGTGTGGCAGCGGATGCCGCGGCAACGGTTGGCGGGATGCCGTAAAAGATCAGCAGCGGGGTAGTCAGGAACCCGCCGCCAACACCGAACAGGCCGGAAAGCACCCCCGTTAATGCGCCCAAGGCAACGATCAGAAGACCGTTGACTGAGAGATTCGCAATCGGGAGGTAAACGTCCATATCAACCGCGTAGCCCAGCGGCGTTGCGGATTAAACCCGCTGTTGCAGCGAAAAGGCTAAAACCGTGTCGATAGCGTCAATGCAACGCCAGAAGGCGGCTCGGCATTGCCTGCAACACGCTCGCGATAATCGACGGAAACGCGCGCAGGAACTTCGCCCAGCTTGACGTCAAGCCGCAGGCTTGGCCCCACGTCGACACGCTCCGCGCCTTCCTGAGCGCCGCCCCAAGCCGCCGCGCCCATGCTCAGCTCGCCAAGGTCGAACCGTTTCACTTTGCGCAGTACATGCATCTGGCCATCAGCGAAGGCAGTCGCATTGTCGCCGGCGACATAACCCGCTTGCCCATAGGCTTCTGCGCGAAGGCCCAGTGGCAGCCGGGCGACAGGGAGTTCTGTCGTGACGAATGCTGCCGGGCGAACTTCTGTGCCTTGGGCGAATTCCGTCACCCTAAGTTCTGCATGCGCGCGCAGCGGCACTTGGGGCAAAGGTCGTGCTGAAATGCCAGCTGCGGCTTCGCTTTCGCCATTGTCGACCAGCGCCCGGTAGAGACGGAGATAGGCGGTGGGATCACGGCGGCTCTCCGGCGCAATCCGATAGCGCAGCACTGCGCCAGCCTGGCTCGCGCCATAGGTCGGTACGCGACCTTGCGAGACAAGCGCATTGCCCGATCCTTCGCGCCAAAGCGCCCAGCCATCCATCGACCAGCGATCCGGTTTGGCATTAAGTTCGCGCAGTGGCTCCACCGGCGAGGAGACCTGAGCACGATGCCGCACCTCTTCCGGCACAGGCAGGTAAGACATCGCGGCCATCCAGATCAGCTGATGGCCCGCAGCGGTGCTTGCGCGATCCTCAGGCTCAAACGGTACCGGCTCCTCCCACATCAGCGGTGCAAGCCTATCACTGTGCTGCGGATAGAGCGGTTGAGATGACGCGCCGGCGGCACCGGCAGCCCGGGCATGCGAAGCTAGCAATCCAGACTGCGCGCGCTGCCGAACCGGGTCGGCCGCATCAGCGATCGGCGGCACTTCTTGCGCTGCCAGCATCTGGCCTGCCATATCCTGAAAATCCTGGGCCAGGCTGATCGGCGAATCCCACATGATGACCCGCGCGCCCACCCATACCGAGAGCAGGATGGCCAGCATTGCCAACGGGCGACCGCGCACATGTCCGCCTTGCAGGCTGCGTGTATGCGCGCTCATGCCGCCCCCCTCGCTTCAACTGCAGGCTTGGTTTGTTGCAGTATGGGCCGCGTCGGGTGATCGAAATGCGGCGTCTTGTCCCAGATGATTCCGGCTCCGATCAGCGATCGAACATAGGCAACCAGCGCGCGTCGCCCCGCCATGATCGCGACGATATTGGTTATCGGGATTCGCAGGACCGCCCGAAGGCCTTCCTCAATCCCGTATTCGCGAGCGGTGAACATGAAGCGCATGGCGCTGCGCCAGACGAAGGCGGCGAAGTTAAGCGCAAGCAGTAGTTTGAGCCCGGTCGACAGCACCAATGGCTCGCCATACCCCGCGAGCGATGCTGCCCATGCGAAAGCCGAAAGCGCCAGCAGCAAGTAAGCGGTGAAGAGCACCAGCGCAGTCAGCGGGCCGCGCCTGTCGCGCATTCGCATCCACACTTCGGCGAGACTTGGCTTGTGCCCTTCCGGCACCCAGCCCAACCGGTCCCACCCCTGGAATGCGATGCCGTGAACCCAGCGAGTCTTTTGCGTGACGACATGATCCAGCCGGTTGGGGAAGTAAGCGCGTGTGGCAACCAGTTCGCCATCACGGTGGCGGCAACGGATGAACCGGCATGTACCGCCGCTTTCAGCGACAGCCAGGCCCAGCTCATAATCTTCAGTCAGTGAATCGGCTTCGAAGGGCGCTTCTCCCCCGTGGTTCATGGCCATGCGTTCGAGCGCTTCGCGCGAGACAGCGCAGCCGACCCCGGCGGCAGGAATCGCAGCGCCCAATGCGTCGCGCACGACCAGCCCCTTGCCATGCGCCTCAGCAAACTCTTCGCAATAATGGCTGCCGATCCAGCGACTGTTTGCCTGCGGCAATGGCAGGACCGGCAACTGGACGAAGTCTGCCGAGCCGATAGCATCATCAAGCAGTTTGAGCGCCGCCGGATCAACCATATCCTCGGCATCGTGGAACACCACCATGCGGGCCGTAACGCCGGTGCGCGCTTCATCGGTCCACAGCGCACGATAGAGCCGGTTCAGGCAATCGGCCTTGGTGCTGGGCCCGGCACGGTTATGGATTACCAGCCGCAGGCGCGGATCACCGGGGGCCGCACGCATCACCGCATCGATAGTGCCCGGATCATTGCGATAACAGCCGACATAAATGCGCGCATTCTCTTGCGGCCAGGCGCTAAGTGCATGCGCGACTGTGTCACCAATAACCTCCGCCTCGCGCCAGGCCGGGATGAAGATTGCGGCGATACCTTCCAATTCAGCGGTTGCCAGCCGCTCGCTATCGACTATTGCACTATGGCCGCGTCCGGTCAGCCTGAGCCATATCCAGCAAAGGTCGACCGCGATGTCGTCAAGAGCACCAAGAAGGAAGAATATTCCGGCAAAAAGCAGTAGCTCATGCTGGAACAAAACCAGCATCTGCCACGTATTAATTTCCAAAGCAGGCAAGGCGACCCCCCTTTTCCTGTCAAACGAGACTAACCCGAACAAACACTCGTTGCAACGAAGAAGAGTCAGTAAAAAAGGCCCCGGCAATTATGACCGACAACAATAGGAACCCTATTCGATCAATCTTTGCCCCAGTCAGAGCGCTTTTTGTTAGTGACGCTTCTGCGGGTATTCTGCTGATCTTCGTTGCTGCAGCCGCCATGCTGGCTGCCAATTCGCCGCTGGCGAGCGAATATCGCGAACTTTTCTACGGCGATCTGAGCTGGACGCCCATCCCCAAGCTTGATGACCTGCATCTGTGGATCAACGATGGCTTGATGGCGATCTTCTTCTTCGTGGTCGGCCTGGAAGTTAAGCGAGAGCTTATCGCGGGACAGCTGGCTGACCCGATGAAGCGCCGATTGCCGGTGGTGGCCGCCGCTGCGGGCATGTTCGTGCCTGCCGGTGTCTACATGCTGGTATCTGGCGGCGGACAATATACCAGCGGCTGGGCCATTCCGGCAGCGACCGATATCGCCTTTGCCATGGGCGTGCTGGGCCTGCTCGGCAACCGTGTGCCGGCATCGCTGCGGCTGTTCCTGCTGACCGTCGCCATTGTCGATGACATTGGTGCGGTGCTGGTTATCGCGCTGTTTTATACTCCGACAATCAAGATGATATGGCTTGTAGCTTCGGTTGTCGTGGTCGGCCTGCTGGTCGGGCTGAACCGTGCGCGGGTAAGTGTATTCTGGCCTTACATCCTGCTTTCACTGGTGCTCTGGTTCTGTGTGCTGAACACGGGCGTGCACGCAACGATCGCAGGCGTTGTCGCTGCGCTGACAATTCCCATGAAGCGCCGGGATGGCAATTCCATGCTGGAGAAGCTCGAGCACGGGCTCGCGCCGTGGAGTGCCTATCTCATTGTCCCGGTATTCGGCTTCGCCAATGCGGGCGTATCGCTTCAGGGATTGGGTGTGGAAGCCCTGCTTGACCCGCTTCCCTATGCAATTGCAGCCGGCTTGGTAGTCGGAAAGCAGCTCGGCATCTTCAGCGCCGTCTGGATCGCCGTGAAGACCGGCTTTGCCGAGAAGCCGGACCATGCGGGCTGGATGGAAATTTACGGTGTTTCAATCCTTTGCGGAATCGGATTCACCATGTCGCTGTTCATCGGCGGGCTTGCCTTCCCCGGCAACCAGCTTCTGATTGACGAGGCCAAGATCGGCATCCTCAGCGGTTCGGCGATTTCTGCGATCATGGGGTACATCGTCCTGCGGATGACGACGACCCATCCGGAAGAAGACTGTAACGATCGGGGTGACAACCCGGCGAACGCTTAACCACTACGGCGGACTCGCAATTACCAGCTGCCGGTATTCTCCATGCTCGCCCAGGGCTCCATGGGCGGCAGATTGCCATCCTGCAGCAGCTCTACTGAAATCCCGTCAGGCGATTTGACGAATGCCATGTGCCCGTCACGCGGCGGGCGGTGGATCGTGTGCCCCGCGTCCATCAGCCGCTGGCAGGTCTCGTAGATATCGTCCACGCGATAGGCCAAGTGGCCAAAGTTGCGGCCGCCATCATATTCCTCGGGCGCGCTGCCGTCTTCCGGCGGCCAGTTGTAGGTCAGCTCTACCTCGGCAACACCTTCCTGACCCGGCGCAGCAAGAAAGATCAGTGTGAAACGGCCCGCTTCAACGTCGAAGCGCCGCACCTCTTCCAGGCCGATCAGGTTGAAGAATGCCACGGTTGCATCAGGATCAGCGACCCGGATCATGCTGTGGAGATATTTGACCATTGCTAAGGCGCCTCGCTGATTGGCAGTTGCCGAGTGAACGTAGGCAATAAAGCGAGCGATTTGAAGCCGCCAAAAGGAAAAGGTGCGAGCCCGCGTGTGGCCCGCACCTTCACTTTTTCCGAATTCTTGTGCGTCTGATCGTATGGATCAGATGCTTGCACTGAGCGTGAAAACAATGGCGCTGTCGCCAAAGTCATAATCACCAGACGGAATATTGTCCTGAACGTCGACATAGGCAACGCCTACGCTGACGGGTCCGTAAACCGCGGCTTCCACGCCAATCGACCAGTCGAAGGCATCGCCATCGTCAGTGAAAGTCAGGAAACCGTCAGTATAACCGATATGCGCTGTGACTGTGAGCGGAGTCTCAGGGATGCCAAGCGACCAGTCATAGTAAATATAAAGGTTGTCGGTGCTGCCGAGCGAATCCTGATCGGGCGCATAAGCAATCCCGATGGTTGATTCTGCCGGCCCGATACCGAATCCGACCGAACCATAGAATTCGAAATAGTCGAAATCGCCGGGGCCCGCGTTGGGATAGAGATACGCGATCGCGCCGATGTCGAACGAGACACCTTCACCCAGATCGCCGCTGAATCCACCGTAAATGTCCAGCTCGGTGTGGCCGTAACCAACGGTATCTTCATCCAGCGAAGAGCCCCATGTGCCAACATAGAAACCAGAGCTATGTGCGAGATCGATGCCGCCCTGGACCGCGATGTCGCCTCCTGAAAGGTCGACCCCGCGGAAGCGATATTCGCTTACCAGCGCAACATTGCCTGAAAGCTCGAAACCGCTATCGGCGCCGAGTTCATTGACGGAGATCGCTTCAACCGGCTCGGTTGCCGGAGCAAATTCGGTAACGTCAACCGTTACGTCGCTGGCAGCTTCGAGGGTCGCCAAGTCAAACTCGGCTTCCGGATTAGCGGTTTCAGCTAGAGCCGGCGTAGCGGAGAGAGCAAGGCCGGTAACAAAACTTGCAGCCGCGAGGCCGCGAATGGACGTGAGCATGACAACTTCCTTTGTCGTTTTTTTGCTTCGTCCCACCTGCGCATCAATTGGTCGCCTCTTTAGAATCGGGCAATCTCAATCGACAACGCAACAAAAGTGCACATCTTTGCTGCATTGCACAAGGGAAATTGCGCGGTTTCCCCCATTGGCTTGCGAGTGTTGATTTTTAGCACCACCTACTGTTGCAAAACCGTGCGCAGCAGACTTGGTTGCTGTCTCTCGCTGCCTGCCTTAAGGCGATGCACAGCAAGAAAACTGCCCCACAACAATGATTCTAGCGCCTTTGAACAAACTGCTCCGCCGCGACCCGGATCGCGCAAAGCGCCCCCGGGTTCCCCAGGGTGAGCGCTATTATGTCGTGGGCGATATTCATGGCCGGCTCGATCTGTTCGATGCGCTGATCGATGCCATCGAAGGTGACATTACCAGCGGGGCGCCAGCAACATCGCATGTGATCCTGCTTGGTGATTTGATCGATCGCGGACCGGACAGCGCCGGAGTGATCGCGCGAGCGAGAGAATGGGGCAGACAGCGCAAGCTTCGTATCCTTGCCGGCAATCATGAGGAAATGTTCCTCGAATCCTTCGAAGACCAGGAAGTGCTGCGGCATTTCCTCAAGCATGGCGGGCGCGAGACAATCCTGAGCTATGGCTTGCCGAAGAAGGAATATCGCTCGCTGGCGCTGGACGAGTTGTTTGCTCGCTTGCCTGAAATCGTCCCGCAAGAAGATCGTGACTACCTCAAGGCATTCGAAGAGATGATCGTCGCAGGCGATTACGTGTTCGTGCATGCAGGAATTGATCCGACAAGACCGCTGGATGAGCAACGCCGCAGCGACCTTTTGTGGATCCGCGAACGTTTCCTGCGGCACAAGGGCCCGCTTCCCAAGATTGTCGTGCATGGCCACACGATCTTTGACGAAGTCAAGGACAAGCGTCAGCGTATCGGCATCGACACCGGCGCATTTCGATCAGGTATCCTCACTGCGCTGGTGCTCGAAGGCGATCAGCGGCGCATCATCCAGTCGGTCGACAAGGGCAAGCGCATCAAGATCAAGAGCAAGGAATTGAGCGAATGAAAATCGCGATGGTCGGTTCGGGCTATGTTGGCCTGGTTTCAGGGGCATGCTTTGCCGACTTCGGTCATGACGTGGTCTGCATTGACAAGGACCAGTCGAAAATCGATCGCCTGCATGAAGGTGTGATGCCGATCTACGAGCCCGGGCTCGATGCTCTGGTTGAAAGCAATGTGAAGGCAGGCCGGCTTACCTTCACGACCGATTTGGCTGAAGGGATCAGGGGAGCGAGCGCGATCTTCATCGCGGTGGGCACGCCAAGCCGCCGCGGCGATGGTCATGCCGATTTGTCCTTTGTCTATGCCGTGGCTGAGGAAGTCGGTGCAAATCTTGCCAATGATGCCGTGGTAGTGACCAAGTCCACTGTCCCCGTCGGCACAGGTGATGAAGTCGAACGGATCCTCAGGGCCAGCGGCACGCAGCACAAGGTGTCAGTCGTATCCAATCCTGAATTCCTGCGCGAAGGGGCTGCGATCGGCGACTTCAAGCGGCCGGACCGGATCGTGATCGGCGCAGAGGACGATTTTGGCCGCGAAGTGATGCGCGAAGTCTATCGCCCGCTTTTCCTCAACGAGTCGCCGATCCTTTTCGTCAACCGCCGCTCGTCCGAGCTTATCAAATACGCGGCCAATGCCTTCCTCGCGACCAAGATCACTTTCATCAATGAAATGGCTGATCTGTGCGAGGAAGTGGGCGCGAATGTGCAAGATGTCGCCCGCGGGATCGGCATGGACGGCCGCATCGGCTCGAAGTTTCTCAATGCAGGGCCGGGTTATGGCGGCTCATGCTTCCCCAAGGACACGCTGGCTCTGCTGAAGACCGCTGAAGATTACGAAAGCCCGGTCCGCATTGTCGAGGCCGTGGTCAAGGTCAATGACAGCCGCAAGCGGGCCATGGGCCGCAAGGTGATTGACGCGCTGGGCGGCAGCAGGGCCGCACGCGGCAAGAAGGTTGCTCTATTGGGCCTGACCTTCAAGCCCAACACCGATGACATGCGCGATTCGCCAGCGATCGCGATCGCACAGACACTGGTCGATGCAGGGGTAAAGGTTACAGCCTATGATCCCGAAGGCATGGAGCAAGCACGCCCGCTGATGCCGCAGGTGACAATGTGCGGGAGCTCCTATGAAGCGATCGAAGGCGCAGATGCAGTGGCGATTGTGACCGAGTGGGACGCTTTCCGCGCGCTTGACCTGGAGAAGGTCAAGGCCCTCGCCAAAGCACCTGTGCTGGTTGACCTCAGGAATATCTACAAGCCGGATGATATGCGCGCAGCAGGCTTTACTTACACCAGCATTGGGCGCGGCTGATCCAGCTGCGGGGCTCACAATTTGTAACCTCTCTCGGCATGTGCCCGAATGATCCCGATACATGGATCGCTACTGAAGGAGAGGATTCATGATCAGCCTGGTTGACTGGCTATCGTCGCTGTTTGTTTTTCTGATCGGTCTCGCTGCAGCGGGCATACTCGTGCTGTTCATCATCGACCGAACGCAGACCAAGGATGCGGTGCGGCACAATTATCCGGTCATTGGCCGGCTACGCTATCTTTTCACCGAGCTGGGCGAATTCTTCCGCCAGTATTTCTTCGCGATGGATCGGGAGGAGATGCCTTTCAACCGGGCGCAACGTGACTGGGTCTATCGCGCTTCAAAGGGTGAATCGAATACAGTCGCGTTCGGCTCGACCCGCAGTCTTGAGCCGATCGGCACACCGATCTTCGTCAATTGCCCATGGCCAACGCTGGATGAAGATGCGGTCAGCGCCGCACCCATGCTGATTGGCCCGAATTGCCCCACTCCCTACGCGGCACCATCGATATTCAATGTTTCCGCGATGAGCTACGGCGCGCTTTCAGCTCCGGCAGTGCGCGCTCTGTCCAAAGGCGCGCAGTTGGCCGGGTGCTGGATGAATACCGGCGAAGGCGGCCTCTCTCCGTTTCATCTCGAAGGCGGGTGTGATGTCGTATTCCAGATCGGCACTGCGAAATACGGCGTGCGCGATCAGGAAGGCAATTTGTCAGACGCGAAACTGCGCGAAGTCGCTTCGCATGATCAGGTTCGCATGTTCGAGCTCAAGCTTTCGCAAGGCGCAAAGCCCGGCAAAGGCGGAATTCTCCCGGCTGAGAAAGTGAGCGAGGAGATTGCAGAGATTCGCGGGATCAAGCCGCATGAAGCGTCAATCTCGCCCAATCGCCATCCCGAAATCGATAGCGTCGACGATCTGCTCGACATGGTGGCGCATATCCGCGAAGTCACCGGCAAGCCCGTGGGATTGAAGGCTGTCATCGGTGCGTACGGCTGGGTTGATGAGCTTTTCGAAGCGATCAAGACGCGTGGGATCGACAGCGCGCCTGACTTCTTCACCGTTGACGGCGGCGATGGCGGCACGGGTGCCGCGCCGATGCCGCTGATCGACAATGTCGGGCTGACCTTGCGCGAGGCTTTGCCCATGCTGGTCGATCTGCGCAACAAGCATGGCCTCAAGGATCGCATCCCGATCATTGCGTCCGGAAAACTGGTGACGCCCGGCGAAGTGGCCTGGGCGCTCTGCGCCGGGGCGGATTTCATCAATTCCGCACGCGGATTCATGTTCGCGCTTGGCTGTATCCAGGCGATGAAATGCAACAAGAACACCTGCCCCACCGGCATCACAACGCATGATGCCAGGCTCCAGCGCGGGCTTGATCCGGCCGACAAGTCCGTGCGTGTCGCCAATTTCGTGAAGGACATGCGCAAGGAAGTGGGCATTATCGCGCATAGCTGCGGGGTCCGCGAGCCGCGCGGGTTAAGGCGTTACCATGTGCGTATGGTCTGCGCTGACGGACGGAGCCGCTCGCTCGACGAACTATATCCAAGCATCGCCGCATAGAGTGCCAGGGGGCCTGTAAGCCGGGTTCTGTCCTGCGAGCGGTATGCTTGCACACCAGCCCCGCAGGGGCAGCCATTCATCTAGGCGAGGGATCGCTCCCTGCGCTCAAGCAGCCAACCCGGGCCTCTCGGAGCGAAACGCTCCTGCCTTTCAGCGCGAGGCCCCTATTTGGCCTTGCTCCGGGTGGGGTTTGCCATGCGGGCGCTGTTGCCAGAACCCCGGTGCGCTCTTGCCGCACCCTTTCACCCTTGCCTGTGCCCTTTAGGGGCCATCGGCGGTATACTCTCTGTGGCACTTTCCCTGAGGTCGCCCTCGGCGGGCGTTACCCGCCACCCTTGTTTCGTGGAGCCCGGACTTTCCTCGGAACCGAAATCCCGCAGCTGCCCAGCCCCCTGGCGCTTTCTATCTAGCGACTCCGCGGTCTCGATCCAAGAGCAATTGGAACAGGATCGCCCCAACATGCTGGTCGACAATCCCGTCAATCAGCTCGGGGCGCCAGCGCCGCTGGAACGCCTCAACCGCCTTGTGCCCATCGGTTATGTCATATCCGAAGCGCTCAAGCGCCAGATAGAACGCCCCGTCATTGTCAAACGGATCGCCCAGCTCCAGCTTCTCCGGCTTCGCCAGACAAAGCCCATATTCGGCTAGCCGGTCCCACGGGAACAGCTCGCCCGGATCAACCTTGCGCGCAGGTGCGACATCGGAATGGCCCACCACGTTCGCACGCGGGATATCATATTGCTTCACAATCCGATGGAGCAACGGGATCAATGCATCGATCTGAGCCTTGGCAAATTCGCGGTAGCCCAACTCATGCCCCGGATGATCAAGCTCGATCCCGATACTGGCGGAGTTCACATCCTTGTGCCCGCGCCAGTAAGACATGCCAGCGTGCCAGGCGCGTTTCTCCTCTGGCACCAGACGCGTGACTTCGCCTTCCTCGCTGATCAGGTAATGCGCGGAGACTTGCGCTTCGGGGTCGCACAAGCGCTGAAGCGCGGTCTCGACCGGCTTCATCTCCGTATAGTGCAACACCACCATGTTGATCGGCAGCGCGCGCTCATTGAAATTGGGCGAGAGCTGCTCGCGATGGACCAGCTCATCCTTCATCTCAGCCAATCATCCCTTCGGGCTCTGGAAGCACAGCCCCCATAACCAGCGCCTGATCGGTGCGCTTGTACTGTAACCCGCCGCCGAGCTCTTCAGCCAGCGTGGCGATCATATGCGCTGCTGCTGTGCGGCTGGACAGTTCGCCGGGCGCAAGCTCGCCCTGCAAGGCGCGACCGATATTGTCGTCGAATGCGATCCTGTCGCCGCTGGCGCGCACGACGATCTCGACATTTCCGTCACACTTCTCAGCACCGATGTCGAGCGTACCGCCGCGGATCAGTGCGTCGATCGCGATATGGGCAAGGTTCAAGAGCACTTTGACTGCCGGCTTGGGCAAATTGGCTTCGTCGATCGCCCAATTGAGCTTGATGCCCTTGGCATCGGAGACCAGCGTTTCGATGACATCCTGCGCCTCTTCGACCGGCACCGCTTCACCAAATCCGCCTGCCGCGCCGAAAGCCAGCCGGAAGAACTTGAGCTTACCGGTGCTGATCCGCGCGCTTTGTTCAAGCAATTCGATACAGCGCGCGCGCATTTCCGGGTCTTGCTCGTCAGCCAGCAACTCCAGCCCGTTGGACAGCGCGCCCACTGGCGACAGCATGTCATGGCAGAGCCGCGAGCACATCAATGCGGCGAGTTCTGTTGCGGATGTTGAGCTCATGGGAGAGGCGAATTTCCTACAGGATGGAACACTTGGAACACAGTCCTAGTGACAAATTGCAACGCTCGCCACCCCGTGCAAGGGCGATTGCACGAATTGTGCGTTTGAACGGGGCAAAGGCATCGACATTCTGCAGATCTAGCCCTCGAACACATTGTAGGAAAGCGGCTCGAACGCATCGGGGCTGTCCCGCCAGAATGTGATCTCCTCCCGCGCGATGATCGCCCAGATCCGCCCGTCACCCGAAGCCATGGCGCGATCCCTCTCGGACGGCACGGCGTATCCCGTGGGGTGCGAATGATAATAGCCGATGACTTGCGGCCCGCCTTCGCGCGCGGCGCGGTGCGCATCGATCAGCGCTTGCGGGTCGATTTCGAAATGGGTTTCAGGTGCGGGATGGACGTTTTGCGTCGGATATGCCCGCGTGATCCGCCCGCCCCCGCCAAGCAATATCCCGCAACACTCGCGCGGATGGGCTTGTGCAGCACTGTCGCGCAATTGATCCATAACCGATCCCGCCACCACAAACCCCGTCTGCCCTGAGCTTGTCGAAGGGCTGCTTTTCTTTTTGGCAAGTCGCGAGATCTCCGGCCAATCTCCGCGAATGAGTGCGAGCTTTTTCTTCCGTGACCAACCTTTGATTTGCTTTTCAGCAGCCTTGGCCTCCTCGCGAGTGGAAAACTCCTGAGCCCAAACCAACTCGACAGGAAGGAATCTTTTCGAGAAGCCCTTGAAGCGACCAGCTTTGTGATCTGCTACACGGCGATCAAGATCGTCTGTATGCCCTGTGTAGAAAACTCCCGCATTGCAGTGGAGAATGTACGTCCAAAAAGGCATAGCTTTGGGATAAGTGAAGTGCAGCCCTTCGACAAGCTCAGGGCAGACGGAAAAGAACCTTGTGACTCAGCCGCAAACTATCTTTGGTTCAGTGATGTCGGCAGACCGGCTCGACAAGGCGCTGGCCGAAGTCACGGAACTGTCGCGTGCGCGCATACAGGCGCTGATCGCTGAAGGGCGCGTTTCGGTTTCCGGAAAGGTCGAAACCAGCGCCAAGGCCAAGGTGCCCGCAGGCGCGCGTTTCGAAATCCATGTTCCACCCGCCGCCGAAGCCGAAGCGCAGCCGCAAGACATCCCGCTCAATGTCGTGTTTGAAGACGCGA
The DNA here is from genome assembly GCA_030148605.1 of Erythrobacter sp. Lineage (GTDB taxonomy): Bacteria > Pseudomonadota > Alphaproteobacteria > Sphingomonadales > Sphingomonadaceae > Erythrobacter. Next base: position 27,966 of record JASBTD010000063.1, on the reverse strand, counting down.
ATCTGATCGTGGTGGACAAGCCCGCCGGCATGGTTGTCCACCCGGCGGCAGGCAATCCGGATGGTACACTGGTCAATGCGCTGCTCCACCATTGCAAGGGCCAGCTGTCCGGAATCGGCGGGGTTGCGCGGCCCGGCATTGTCCACCGGATCGACAAGGACACATCGGGCCTGCTGGTAGTTGCCAAGAGCGACAAGGCGCATGAAGGGCTTGCCAAACAGTTCAAGGATCACTCGATCGAACGGCGCTATCTGGCGGTATGCGCGGGCCACCCAAGGCCTGAAGAAGGCACGATTGCCACGCGAATCGGGCGTTCCGATGCCAACCGCAAGAAAATGGCTGTGCTCGACAAGAATTCCTCACGCGGCAAACACGCGGTTACCCACTATAAGCTTTTAAGGAAGCTCAGATCGGCGAGTCTGATCGAATGCCGCCTGGAAACAGGGCGAACCCACCAGGTTCGCGTTCACTGTGCGTCAATCGGTCATGCGCTATTAGGAGACCCGTTATATGGACGTACTCCGACTGAATTACGCAGGATTCTCAAGGATTTGGGTTTCGAAAGGCAAGCCTTGCATGCGGCATCGCTTGGCTTTCAGCACCCGGTGAGCGGCGAATGGATCGAATTTGCTTCGGAACTGCCTGCGGATATGCAGGAACTAATCGACCAAACCGCTCGTTTAAATCGATGAAACGCACTGCAAAAATCCGCAGATGCGTCTATATGTAACCAAGTGACCCGCACCAGCGGATGCCCATCAGGGGTCCAAAAACGCCGGGTTGACGAAAGAAAGGTTAGGGAAAGAGTGACAAATACCAAGGCAATGAGCGTCCCGGCGCTCGGCGGTGAGCAGAGCCTCAACCGCTACCTCTCCGAAATCAAGAAATACCCCGTACTCACGGCTGAGCAGGAATATATGCTCGCCAAGCGGTATGAGGAGCATGAGGACCCTGAAGCAGCAGCTCAGCTGGTGACATCGCACCTGCGCCTGGTGGCGAAGATCGCGATGGGCTACCGCGGCTATGGCCTGCCTGTCAGTGACCTCATTTCAGAAGGCAATGTCGGCCTGATGCAAGGCGTCAAGAAGTTCGAGGCTGATCGCGGCTTCCGCTTGGCGACCTATGCCATGTGGTGGATCAAGGCCTCGATCCAGGAATATATCCTGCGCAGCTGGTCGCTCGTGAAGATGGGTACCACCGCCGCGCAGAAGAAGCTGTTCTTCAACCTTCGCCGGATGAAGAAGAACCTCGACGCTTACGAAGACAGCGACCTGCACCCTGATGACGTTGCGAAGATCGCGACCGATCTGGGCGTGCCGGAGCAGGAAGTCGTCAACATGAACCGCCGGATGATGATGGGCGGTGACGGTTCGCTCAACGTGTCTATGCGCAATGGCGAAGAGGGTTCTGGCGAGTGGCAGGACTGGCTGACCGATGATCGCCCGCTGCAAGACGAAACGGTGGCCGAAGCCGAAGAAGCGCAGGTACGCCACGAAATGCTGGCGGAAGCGATGGATGCGCTGAACGACCGCGAGAAGCACATTCTGACAGAGCGTCGCCTGACGGAAAACCCGCAGACGCTCGAAGAGCTGTCGCAGGTTTACGATGTGTCACGCGAGCGTATCCGCCAGATCGAAGTGCGCGCATTTGAAAAGCTGCAGAAAGCGATGCAGCGGATCGCAGGCGAAAGGCTACTGCCAGCTGGGGCTTAACGCCGATCGGCTGATTAAATAAACGGACAAGGGGCGGCTTCATGCCGCCCCCTTTTTATTCTGCTGTTGTCGGATCGATGATGATACGAACTTCCGACACCGAGTTTGCAGGAAAGCCGGCTGACTCTGCATGCTCGCGGATCAAATCAGCGTTCTCTGCACGATAGATGCAATAGATTTTGTCATCGGTGACGTAGGAATGGACCCACTGAATCTGTGGCCCCATATCTCTCAGGACGCTGCACGACTGCTGTGATGCACCCTGCAGCTCAGCAGCAGACAGCGAACCTGCGCCCGGCATGTCTCGTTCGATCACGAATTGCGGCATAAGAACCTCCTCAATCGCGACCCATAATCTACAATAGCTCAGTAGCGCTGCTTCGTCTAACCTCTCGCTATGATCTACTTCGCCGGAGCCAGATCCAGCACCGCTGCGATCATAGCGCGCGTGCCCACCGTCACGCTTTCGCGCGGCGCGATCTTGAACAGCGGCGAGTGGTGTGTGGGAACGGGCGGGCCGCCATTTTCAGCTGCGTCAAACGCTTCCTGCGGCGTACCGCCGACCGCGAAGTAATACCCCGGAACACCGGTATCCTCAGCCACGAAGAACGCGAAATCCTCTGCGCCCATCCCGCGCTGCTCGAACGGCGGCACATTCTCTTCGCCGAAGGTCGCTTTCATCACGCCGTTGAGCCGCCGCGCGAGTGCGGGATCATTATACGTCACCGGCGTGCCTTCGGTCACGGTGACTTGCACCGGCATATCATCGGGCAGGCCGTGCGCACGCCCCACATTCACCGCCACGCGCTCGATCGCAGCCAGCAGCTGCTCGCGCACTCGCTCGTCATTCGCGCGCACCGTCAGCTGCAAATCCGCGCGGTCCGAAATGATGTTGTGCTTGGAGCCAGCATGGAACGCACCCACGGTGATCACCCCGGGCGATAGCGGCATCACTTCGCGGCTGACGATCGATTGCAGCGCGGTGACGATCTGCGAGCCGATATAGACCGGATCGCGCCCCGCATGCGGGCTGGCGCCATGCGCGCCGATTCCCGGCACCATGATATCGACCGAGTCCGCGCTGGAATACTGGATACCTTCAGACGCAGTCACAATGCCGGTCGGGATCACCGATGCGACATGGAACGCGACGGCATAGTCGGGCTTGCCGAAGCGTTCATAGAGCCCGTCCTCCATCATCGCCTTGGCCCCGCCCACCCGCTCTTCAGCCGGCTGTACGATGAACATGATCGTGCCTGACCATTGATCGCGCATCGCCATCAAACGGCGTGCGGTGCCGACCATCGAGGTGATGTGCACGTCATGTCCGCAGGCGTGCATCACGGGATATTCCTGCCCGTCTTGGCCCACTTGCGTGGCGGTGGAGGCATAATCGAGCCCGGACTTCTCCTGCACCGGCAGCCCATCCATGTCCGCGCGCAGCAGGATCAGGGGGCCTTCGCCATTCCTGAGCATGCCGACAACGCCGGTGCCGCCCACGCCCTCGGTCACCTCTAGGCCTACCGCGCGCAGTTCCGCCGCCATTCGTGCGGCGGTCTTGGTTTCAAGGAAGAAGAGCTCGGGGTTCATGTGGAAGTGCAGGAACAGCTCGTCAAGATAGGCGTCGTAATCCGCATTGACCGCGGCGGCGATCTCGTCAGAATTGGCAAGCACCGGCGTTGCCGCCAGCGCGCTCCCCACAGTCAGCGACAGCATTGTCTTGCGCAACAAATTCATGGACTCACTCCCCCGCTCTCAATCGCCGCACACAAGCACCTTGACGTGACCAGCGCAAGCATCGCAGATTGCGCGAACGCTCGCAGACGACTAAATCGCGCGCCATGCCTCGCCCTGCGATCCTTCCCGCCATTCGAACCGGTTTCGCCAATCTGCGGCAATCGCCGGGCCGCACGCTGCTGCGCTGGCTGGTCAAGGCAATCCTTGCCTTCGTGCTGATCAGCCTGGCGCTGGTACTGCTGTTCAAATGGGTACCCGTGCCGATCACCGCCACCATGGTACTTGATGTCAAGGTGTGGGAGAACGGCCTGTCCAAGGATTGGGAGCCGCTTGAGCGGATCGACCGCAATCTTGTGAGCGCAGTGATCGCCGGCGAAGACGGCAAGTTCTGCAGCCACAGCGGGTTCGATGCCGAGGCTATTGCCAAGGCGGCGGCAAGCAACCTCAAAGGCGGGCGCATCCGTGGCGGCTCTACCATCAGCCAGCAGACCGCCAAGAACGTGTTCCTGTGGCAAGGCGGCGGCTATTTCCGCAAGGGGCTGGAAGCCTGGTTCACTTTCCTGATCGAGAATATCTGGGGCAAGCGCCGGATCATGGAAGTCTATCTCAATGTCGCAGAGACAGGCATTGCCACCTATGGCGCAGAAGCGGGAGCAGAGCGGTATTTCGGGCATTCCGCCGCGCGCCTTACCCGCGATCAAGCCGCCCGCATGGCCGCGGCCCTGCCGCAGCCAAAGCGCCGCGCAGTGATCAATCCGACCGGTTTCACAAGGCGTTATGCTGGAACGATTGCCGCGCGCATGGGCGCGGTAAGGCGTGACGGGCTCGATTCCTGCGTCTATGAGTAAACCCATGGGCGGGGCGCACAGCCATTCACATTCGCACGGGGCTGGTCATGATCATGGCCATGCACACCACCACGGGCACAGCCATGCGCCAGCCGATTTCGGGCGCGCCTTTGCCATCGGCGTTGTTCTCAACAGCGCTTTCGTGGTGGTCGAAGCGACATACGGCTTTCTCTCCGGCTCGATGGCGCTGGTTGCGGATGCAGGGCACAATCTGTCCGATGTGCTCGCTCTGATGCTGGCCTGGGGCGCGAGCATTGCCGCGAAAAAGCCCCCCTCCCCCCGCTTCACCTATGGCTTCAAGAGCTCGACCATCCTCGCCGCGCTCGCCAACGCCATGCTGCTTGCGATCGCAATCGGTGCGATCCTGTTCGAGACGATCCACCGCTTTATCGACCCTGCGCCGGTGCAAGGCATGACCATGGTAGTGGTCGCGGGGATCGGCATCGTCATCAACACGGCCACTGCGCTGATGTTCATGCGCGGGCGCAAGCATGATCTCAATATCCGCGGCGCTTTCCTGCATATGGCGGCGGATGCGCTGGTTTCTGTTGGCGTGGTGATCGCGGGGCTGGCGATCCTCCACACCGGGCAGGTGTGGATCGATCCCGTTACCAGCCTGATCATCGTGGCGGTGATCGCCTGGGGCACCTGGGGCCTGGCGAAGGACAGCATCAAGCTGGGCCTGCACGCCGTGCCGGACACTATCGATGTAGAGGCGGTGCGCGCGCATCTTGCGGGGTTGCCCGGCGTTGAAGCGGTGCATGACCTGCACATATGGCCAATGTCGACCACGGAAACCGCGCTTACAGCGCATCTGGTGATGCCAGCGGTCCATCCGGGCGACCCATTTCTGGCCACTCTTCGCGACGGACTGAAGAGCCGATTCGGCATCGGTCATGTGACCGTGCAAGTTGAACAGTCACGCGAATGCGCCGGTGGAGGCTGCTGTTGATGGCTGATGTCAATGAAACAGCTCGCCAGGCGCTGAAGGCGGCCATGTTGCGGCTGGCCCGCGGCGATCGCAGCGCATTGGAGGAAATCTACCGCGCGACCGAGGTGAAACTTTTCGGAATCTGCTACCGTATCTTGGGTGACAGAAAGGAAGCCGAGGACGCCTTGCAGGATGTCTATGTGAATCTTTGGCAGCGGGCTGACCGTTATGACCCTGAAAGAGCGAGCCCGATCAGCTGGCTAGCCACCTTCGCGCGCAACCGCGCGTTGGACCGGTTGCGCACAGGCAAGGTTCGCGCGGGGGCGGTTGAGATCGATGAAGCGGCTCCGATTGCTGATACAGCGCCCTTGGCGGACAAATTGATGATTGACGCGGAGCGCGAGGCGCGGGTGCACACCTGCCTCGAGACGCTTGATACCAATCAGCGCGAGAATATCCGCGAGGCGTTCTTTGGCGGGAGGACCTATGTTGAACTGGCCAAGGCTCAGGATGTGCCCCTGGGCACAATGAAGAGCTGGATCCGGCGCGGGCTGGCGAAGCTCAAGGCATGTCTGGAGGCAGGCGAATGAGCGGTGATCCGCGCCTTGAGGAGCTGAGCGGCGATGAATTGCTCGCGGCAGAATATGCTCTCGGCCTGCTCGAAGGCGAAGAATTGCTTGCCGCGCGCGGGCGGATCGCGCGCGAACCGGCATTGGCGGATGCTGTTGCCAGGTGGGATCGGCGGCTGGCACCCATGCTTGACGAGGTGCCCGGTGCGAAGCCGTCAGCTGACCTGTGGCGACGCATCGAGAATGAAATAGATGCGCGGGGACCGGCATTGGAAGGCGGCAATGTTGTCGATCTTGGCCAGCAGCTGACCCGCTGGAAATGGGCAACTGGCATTTCGAGCGCGGCTGCCGCGGTCGCTCTCGCCTATCTGGCGTTCGCACCTCCCAGCGGCCCCGCGTCAGCCCCTGCAGCTATCAGCGCGCCACTGGTGGCTTCGATTCCGATTGCCGACACACCGCTGCGGCTGGGCGTAACATACTTGCCCGCGAGCGAAGAGATGCTGGTTTCAGCCAGCGGGCTGACGGCAGATGGCGTGCATGACCATGAATTGTGGCTTGTGCCCGGCGATGGCAGTGCGCTGCAATCGCTTGGTGTGGTCGTGCCGGGCGAAGAGCGCCGCGTACCCCTTCCCGCAGATATTGCCCGCAACATGTCCGATGGCGCACAGTTGCTGCTGACACGCGAGCCACTGGGTGGCAAGCCCGCGGATCAGGACGCCGGGCCAGTCGTTGCCGAAGGCAGCCTGCAGCTGATATGAAAAAATTCTGGGCGATCCTGCATCCGCAGCGGATCGGCTTTCGTAACTCTCCATGCAAGCAGGACGGGGCTTGGCACTCAAGGAGAGTACACATGCATAATTCATCGAAACTAAAAGCCGCTGCCTTTGCAGCAATTGCAGCAACCACCGGTCTTGCAGTCAGCGCCGCAGCACCTGTTTCTGCCCATCATCACAAGTCGGCAGAAGCAACACAGCCCAATATTGTCGCCGCAGCGCAAGGCACCGGTGTACACAACACGCTGGTTGCCGCGGTACAGGCTGCCGGTTTGGTCGACACACTGTCGAGCCCCGGCCCGTTCACGATTTTCGCGCCAACCGACACGGCTTTCGCAAAGCTGCCCGCAGGTACAGTCGAGACGCTGGTGAAGCCTGAGAACAAGGACACCTTGACCAGCATCCTGACCTATCACGCGGTTGCCGGCGAAGTGACTAGCGGTGATCTGGTTGACCTGATCAACAAGCACGGTGGATCAGCGACCATAGAGACACTTTCAGGTGGCGAACTGACAGCAAGTCTTTCCGACGGAAAGGTGATCATCATCGACGCAGCAGGCCGTGCAACAACTGTGACTCAGGCTGATGTCGACGTATCGAACGGCGTGATCCACGTGACCGATGGCGTTTTCCTGCCCGGTTGATCTGTTTGCATTCTGGCGCTGCTGACCCGATCCCCCTCTGCCATTCAGCAGCGCATTCACGGACCCCGCTCGGCTTCCTCCTGCCGGGCGGGGTTACGGTTTTTGAGAGCGCGCCCAGCGCGCAAGCAGCCACAGGATCAGGCCCTGAGCTGCCAGCAGCACCACGCATACCATGTACATACCGACCGATGGATCGCCGTTCTGCAGTTCTGCAGGCACAAGCAAAAACAGGGCAAGGTAGCCACCGATGGAAACCGAAAACAGAACCGGCAACAACCATGCCATCTGGCGGCGTGGATCAAGCCGCGTGGCGCGACCCCTGAAATCGTAATGACCGGGAATTCTCTCAAATCGCGCGTATCGGCGGTCTGTCCACCAAGCTGACCACAACAGTATGACAATAGAGAGCCCGGCGAAAGCCATGGCTCCAAGGCCAGGGCCCTGGCTCTCCATGATCAGGCCGCTTCGTCCTTCTTGCCTTTCTTGGCATCGCCGCTGACCACGCGGATCGGCTCTTTCTTGCCTTCCACCACATCGGCATCGATCACGATTTCGCTGACATCTTCCATGTCAGGCAAGTCAAACATCGTATCGAGCAGTATGCCTTCGACAATCGAGCGCAGGCCGCGCGCACCAGTTTTGCGCAGGATCGCCTTCTCAGCGATCGATTGCAGCGCATCATCAGTGAAGGTCAGCTCGACATCTTCAAGCTCGAACAGCTTCTTGTACTGCTTGACCAGCGCGTTCTTGGGTTCCTGCAGGATCGTGACCAGCGCATCGACATCCAGATCGTGCAAGGTCGCGATCACCGGCAAACGGCCAACGAATTCCGGGATCAGGCCGAATTTCAAGAGATCTTCAGGCTCGCTCTTTTCCAGCAATTCGCCCACGCGGCGCTTGTCCGGATCGGCGACATGTGCGCCAAACCCGATCGAGCGCTTCTGCAAGCGGTCAGCAATGATCTTGTCTAGGCCGGCAAAGGCACCGCCACAGATGAACAGGATGTTGGTCGTGTCGACTTGCAGGAATTCCTGCTGCGGATGCTTGCGCCCACCCTGCGGCGGGACAGAGGCAGTCGTGCCTTCCATCAGCTTCAAGAGCGCCTGCTGCACGCCTTCGCCCGATACATCGCGCGTGATCGAGGGATTTTCCGCCTTGCGGGTAATCTTGTCGATCTCGTCGATATAGACGATGCCGTGCTGCGCTTTCTCGACATTGTAGTCAGAGCTTTGCAGCAGCTTGAGGATGATGTTCTCGACATCTTCGCCGACATAGCCCGCTTCGGTCAGCGTAGTCGCGTCAGCCATGGTGAACGGCACGTCGAACGTGCGCGCGAGCGTTTGTGCCAGCAGCGTCTTGCCCGAGCCGGTAGGGCCGACCAGCAGGATGTTCGATTTCGCCAGCTCTACATCATTGCCTTTGCCGCTGTGGTTCAGGCGCTTGTAGTGATTGTGCACCGCGACCGACAGCACGCGTTTCGCGCGATCCTGGCCGATCACATAGTCATTGAGCGTGCGGAAAATCTCTGACGGGGTGGGAACTTCGCCTTCCTTGCGACCAGCGAGGCCCGCCTTGGTTTCTTCGCGGATGATGTCATTGCACAGCTCGACGCATTCATCGCAGATGAACACGGTTGGCCCTGCAATCAGCTTGCGCACTTCATGCTGCGACTTGCCGCAGAAGCTGCAATAAAGGGTACTCTTGCTGTCAGTTCCGCTCAATTTCGTCATTCCAAAGCTTCCCAAATCCCCAAAATACAGGGATTCGCCGACTCTATAGCCGCATAATCATGAATCAACCTATAGCGCGCCCATTTCGATCACGCGCTTAGCGATTCCACGCATATTCATGCTTGATGTGCCCTTAATGTCCCGCAAAGGGGCGGGTTTTCGGGCAAATCCTTATTCAGGCGCGCCGCCCGAACCTTCCTCGCCATCCGAAGAATCGCCTTCCGGACGGGTTTCGAAGACCTTGTCGATCAAGCCGAATTTCTGCGCTTCTTCCGCTTCAAGGAAAGTGTCGCGATCCATCGCGTTCTCGATATCGGTCAGGCTCTGGCCGGTATATTTGACATAGAGATCGTTCATCCGCTTGCGGATACGCAGGATTTCGCGCGCCTGGATCTCGATATCCGATGCCATCCCGCGCGCGCCGCCCGAGGGCTGGTGAACCATGATTCGTGCGTTAGGGAGCGCGATGCGCATGCCCGGCTCACCCGCTGCGAGCAGGAAGCTGCCCATGCTGGCGGCCTGGCCCACGCACACGGTCGAAACGCGCGGCTTGATATATTGCATGGTGTCATGGATCGCCATGCCTGCAGTCACCACGCCGCCCGGCGAATTGATATACATGCTGATCGGCTTTGACGGGTTCTCGCTTTCCAGAAACAGCAGCTGCGCCACGATCAGCGACGCCATATTGTCTTCAACCTGGCCGGTCACGAATACGATGCGTTCGCGCAGCAAACGGCTGAAAATGTCAAAGCTGCGCTCGCCGCGGCTGGTCTGCTCAACCACCACCGGTACAAGCGCCCCTGTCACAGGGTCACGGGTGAATTGGCCTTGGCTGGCGTGGGCATCAGAGCCGAACAGGTCGATCATCAATTGGTCCTTGTCATTTGGTTCGACCGCCTATGTCGGACGTAGCCTCGCGATGTTCAAGGGGATTAACCTTTGGCAGTGGAAATGCATATCAGGGCCTTGCATCGCGCGGTGCGCGTGGCAGGGTGCAGCGCATGAGAAAATTGCTTTTCGGCCTTTCGGCCTGCTCGCTGATCCTTGCTCCCCTCGCCGCTCAGGACCGGACCGGGGATCAACCAACCGCCAAGATCAATCTTGAACGGGTCCAGCTGCCGGACGGGATCGAACCTGCCACGACCATGGCCGAAGGCTATGCGGCGGGGCAGGGTTACCGGATCGCGAAATACGAAGACGGCGAAAACGGCGTGAACGCGATCATCGCACTCGCGCCAGACATCACCGCTCAGGTCCGATCTGTGCAAGGCAAACGCACGGCGCTGCGGGCAAGAACCGTGCTCGTCAAAGACAATATCGAAACACGCGACCTGCCAACCACCGCGGGATCGCTGGCGCTCAAGGACAATGTGACCGGCCGCGATGCGCCGCTGATCGCACGCATCCGCGAAAACGGCGGCGTGATCATGGGCAAGACAAACTTGAGCGAATGGGCCAACATCCGCAGCAACAATTCAACCAGCGGATGGAGCGCGATTGGCGGGCTAACGCGCAATCCACACGCGACTGATCGCAATGCCTGCGGTTCGTCCTCTGGCAGCGGGGCCGCGATCGCTGCTGGTTTCGCCTGGGCGGCGATCGGCACAGAGACCAATGGCTCGATCACCTGCCCTGCCAGCGTCAACGGGATTGTCGGGTTCAAGCCGACCGTGGGCATGGTCAGCCGCACACATGTTGTGCCCATCAGCGCGACGCAGGATACCGCCGGGCCGATGACGCAGTCGGTTTACGATGCAGCTCTGCTGTTGAGCGCGATGGCAGGCAGCGATCCGCTCGATCCTGCAACGACAGATGCCGATCAGTATGCGGTGGATTTCACGCAGGGGCTCGCGGATTTCTCGCTTGAAGGCGTGCACATCGGCGTGATGAAGAACCAGTCCGGCGCGCGGCCCGATGTGCTGGCCTTGCTTGATCAGGCTCTGGAAGATCTCGAGCGGGCCGGGGCTGTTCTGGTCCCCATCGAATATGACTATCCCGAAGGGTTCTGGCAGCGCTCGCTCACTGTCCTGCTCTATGAACTGCAGCGTGACATGAATGCCTATCTCGCCACGCTTCCGGGCGAGGATATGCCGGAGACGCTGGCGGACATCGTGGCATTCAACAATGCCAATGCTGACGCGGAATTGCGCTGGTTCGGGCAAGAGCTGTTCGAACAAGCGCTGGAGACGACCGATGAAGCCGCCTATCGCGAAGCGCTTGGGACCAATCTCAAGGCCACGCGCGAGGAAGGGATCGACCGCTTGCTGGCCGAGAACGACGTGCAATTTCTGGTTGCACCCACCACTGGCCCAGCCTGGTCAACCGACCTCGTCAACGGCGACAACTACAATGGCGGAATTGGCGCAGGCTCGCTGCCTGCGATTGCGGGCTATCCGCATATAACCGTGCCGATGGGCGCGGTTGAGGGCCTGCCGGTCGGCTTCAGCATCTTTGCCGGCAAGTGGCAGGATCACCAGGTGCTGAAAGCCGGCGCCGCATATGAAAAGGCGCGGACAGCCGAGCTGCCCACGCCTTCATTCAAACCCTGGAAACCGGCGGAGTAGTCATAGATTCCCCGCGAAAGCGGGGATCTGCTAAACCGGTGCTCTGGTCTGGTTGAGGTCCCCGCCTGCGCGGGGACTAACTTGATTACTTCTTGGCCGCTGCCTTCTTTGCAGGAGCCTTCTTCACCGCAGGCTTTTTCGCTGCGGCTTTCTTGGCTGGTGCCTTCTTTTCAGCCGGCTTGTCGTCAGCCTTCTTGGCGGCAGCTTTCTTCTTCGCGGGCGCTTTCTTGGCCGCAGGCTTTTTCTCATCAGCCTTTTTCGCCGGAGCTTTCTTGGCAGCGGCTTTCTTTGCCGGAGCCTTCTTCTTGGCTGGCTTCTTGGCAGCTTCGGCTTCTGCCGCTTCGTCTGCTTCGATCGCGGCTTCAAGCTCTTCCTGCGTTACTTCGCGCTCGGTGATTTCCGCCTTGTCGAACAGGAAGTCGACCACCTTGTCTTCATAAAGCGGCGCGCGCAACTGAGCGGCGGCCATCGGCTCGCGCTGGACATATTCGACGAACTTCTCGCGATCTTCCGGGCGATATTGCTGGGCTGCCTGCTGGATCAGCATGCTCATTTCCTGTGCGGAAACCTCAATACCATTGGCCTGCCCGATTTCGGACAGCAGCAAGCCCAGACGCACGCGGCGCTCGGCAATCGCGCGATATTCGTCGCGTTCGTTCTGGATTTCCTTCAGCGCATCCTGCGGGTTTTCCTCGCGTGAAGCTTCCTGCTGCAGCTGCGCCCAGATCTGCTCGAACTCGGCATTGACCATGCCTTCAGGCACTTCGAAGCTATGACCGGCTGCAAGCTGGTCAAGCAGCTGGCGCTTCATCTGCGTGCGGGTAAGACCGCTGGTCTGCTGTTCCAGCTGGCCGCGCATCAGTTCCTTGAGCTTGTCCAGGCTATCGAGCCCCAGATTCTTCGCGAACTCATCATCAACCTTGGTCTCGGTTTCCACCTTGACCTGCTTCACAGTGATGTCGAATTCGGCTTCCTTGCCCTTCAGGTTTTCCGCCGGATAGTCTTCCGGGAAAGTGACCTTGATGGTCTTGGTGTCGCCAATCTTCACGCCCACCAGCTGTTCTTCGAAGCCGGGGATGAACTGGCCAGAGCCGATCACCAGCGGCGCGTCTTCCGCCTTGCCGCCTTCGAATTCCTCGCCGTCAAGCTTGCCAACGAAATCGATGATCAGCTGGTCACCATCCGCAGCCTTCTTGCTCTTGGCTGCATCCTTGTAGCTCTTGTTCTGGCCAGCAATGCCTTGCACAGCTTCGTCAACGGCTTCGTCAGCTACCGGCACAACCAGTCGCTCAAGCTTCAAGCCGTCGGTCGAAGGCGCTTCGATCGTGGGCAGCACTTCCAGCTCGACCTTGATTTCGGCATCCTTGCCTTCTTCATAGCCTTCGCCCAGCTCGATCTTCGGCTGCATCGCGGGGCGGAGTTCCTTGTCCTTCATCAGCTGATCGACCGAATCGCGGATCACATCATTCACAGTCTGCGCGTGCAGCTGTTCGCCATGCATCTTCTTGATGAGATTCGCAGGAACCTTGCCCGGGCGGAAACCCGGCATTTTCACCTGCGGGGCGATCTTCTTGACCTCAGCCTCGATTTTTGACGCGATATCGCCTGCCTTGATGGTCAGCTGATAGGCGCGCTTGAGGCCCTCGTTAACGGTTTCCTTGATCTGCATGGGATTAAAACTGATGCCTTTTCAACAATTTCGCTGTGTCACTGCGACGTCTCGGCCACGTTCAGGCGAATTGGTGCGGGCGAAGGGACTCGAACCCCCACATCTTGCGATACTGGTACCTAAAACCAGCGCGTCTACCAATTCCGCCACGCCCGCTAGCCCGAACGAAGCCGCGCGCGCAGAAAGCCTGCGACGCGTGTAGGGGTGCGCCATTAGTCATCGCTGGGCAAAAGGGCAAGCGGAACTGGCTTGTTAGTAGGGCAACTCGGCTCTAAAGGCGCGCTTCATGACTGAAAATGCATCAAACGACATCCCGCCTGACCACATGTCGGTCAACCCGCGCAGCGCGCATTTCGACGCTGAGAAGCTGCAGCGCGGCGTTGGCATCAGGTTCAAGGACCGGGTCCGTACCGATATCGAGGAATATTGCATTTCCGAAGGCTGGGTGCGCGTGCAGGCAGGCAAGACTGTCGATCGCAAGGGCAACCCGCTGACGATCAAGCTGACTGGCCCGGTTGAGGCCTGGTATGAGGATCTGGGCGAAAATCCCCCGGTCGCGAAAAAGGGCTGAATTCGCCACTGTGCTTGCCATTGGGGCTCGCAGGGGCCAACTGGCAGTCACGCTATGAAACCACAGGTCATCATCATCGGCCGTCCCAATGTCGGCAAGTCGACGCTGTTCAACCGGCTCGTCGGCAAGAAGCTCGCGCTGGTCGATGACCAGCCGGGGGTGACGCGTGACCGCCGCATGGGCGATGCCGAGCTGGCGGGCATGACTTTCACAATCGTCGACACCGCCGGGTGGGAAGACGAGGATGAGCTGACTCTGCCCGGGCGGATGCGCAAGCAGACCGAAGCAAGCCTTGAAGGTGCAGACGCGGCATTGTTCGTGGTCGATGCCCGCGCGGGGCTCACTCCGCTCGACAATGAAATCGCGCGTTACCTGCGCGAACATGATGTGCCGATCGTGCTGGTCGCCAACAAGGCTGAAGGCAAGGCAGGCGAAGCGGGCGTGCTCGAAGCATACTCGCTGGGCTTTGGCGATCCGGTTCCATTGTCCGCTGAACATGGTGAAGGCGTGGCTGACCTGTTCGGCGCGCTGTGGCCAATCATCGGCGCGAAGTCTGAAGCGGCCGAAGCTGCAGCCGAATTTGCCGCGAGCAAAGACGAGGAGGCTCCGCTCGGGCCGCTCAAGCTCGCCATCGTGGGGCGCCCCAATGCAGGCAAATCGACTCTGATCAACCGCCTGCTGGGCGAAGAACGCCTGCTGACAGGGCCCGAAGCCGGGATCACGCGCGATAGCATCGCGATCGATTGGCAATGGACCGATCCCAAGTCGGGTGAGACCCGCGATATCCGGCTGATCGACACTGCCGGGATGCGCAAGAAGCGCAATGTGGTGGAGAAGCTGGAGAAGCTCTCCGTCGCGGATGCGCGCCGCGCGGTCGATTTCGCAGAAGTCGTCGTGCTCCTGCTCGATGCCACGCAAGGGCTTGAGCATCAGGACTTGAAGATCGCGGACATGGTGCTGCAGGAAGGCCGCGCCTTGATGGTCGCGATCAACAAATGGGATGTCGCCGAGAACGCTTCATTGCTGTTCAACGGTATTCGCGGCGCATTGGATGATGGCTTGGCGCAGGTCCGCGGGCTGCCGCTGTTCGCCGTATCGGCCAAGACCGGCAAAGGCCTGGATGACATGCTGCGCGCAGCATTCGAAATCCGTGACAGCTGGAGCCGCCGTGTCCCCACCGCAGCGCTCAATCGCTGGTTCGACGATGCGCTGGCGGCGAACCCGCCCCCTGCCCCCGGTGGCAGGCGGATCAAGCTGCGCTATATCACGCAGGCCGGCACGCGCCCGCCGCGCTTTGTGGTGTTCGGCACGCGTCTGGAATCGCTGCCGACCAGTTATGAACGCTATCTGGTCAACAGCATTCGCAAGAATCTGGGCTTTGATGCCGTGCCGGTGCGCGTGGTGCTGAAAAGCCCGAAGAACCCCTACAATGCCAACAAGGGCGGCGGCGGCAATTACAGCGGAGATCGATAGTGTTGTTCGACCTGCTCGCCTCTCAAGCCAATCTCGCCAGCGAATTGCTGGAACGCACCGCCAGCACTCTGCGCGTGCAGGAAATCGTGCGGCTGAGCCTGGCCCCGGCATTCCTGCTGGCCGGTATCGGCGCGATCATGAATGTGATGATGAGCCGCCTGATCTGGGTTGCGGAACGGATCGAACGGCTCGAAGCGCGGATGAAGGGCAAAGACAACCCGCGCGCGCAGATCGAGCTGGATTGGTTGTACCGGCGGCGCAACCTGGCTCAGCGTGCGGTGGTGTTCTCGACAAGTGCGGCGCTGACGATCAGCGTTGTGATTGCCTTGCTGTTCGTCAGCGCCTGGATCCAGCCGCAGATCGGCACGATCACTGCAATTGCGTGGATCGTGACCATGGCGCTGCTGATCACCGGGCTCGTCCATTTCGTGCTGGAGACAATGGTCGCCGCGCGCGGTCATGCCACGCTGGTTGCCGAACCAGAGAAGCCTGAAGAGCCCAGCTGAGCTTCGCTAACCGCCCGTGCAATCGGTGCTGATTTGGCGCCCATTGCGTAAGCCTGATCCAACCAAGCAGAGCGTTTGGCTTCGTCCGACAATTTGACTGAGCCGAAATGTGCGATCGTGCGCGGTTTGATCCCGCAAAAGGCGTAGACCTGTGTCTTCAAGACGCGGCGTGACGGCTTGTTGTAGAGCCAGCTGTCAATCCAGGTAGGCGTGTCTGCGGTGATGATCGCATCGCCGGTCTTGCCTGCAAGCAGCTTGTCCCACCTGATGCCCGGACCCTTGCGATATTTGTAGGCAAAGCCTGACTCCAATCCGCGATCAAGCACTGTCTTGGTCAGCGCCGGCATCGCGCCCCACCACAGCGGATGAACGATGAATACGCGGTCAGCCCATTTCAGGTTTTGCTGCCAGCGCAGCAGGTCCGGCTCAAGCGCGGGTGCGTCGCCATAGCCGCGAAAGTCTGTCGAGAAATTCATGTCGGACAGTTCCATGCGGCGCACCTCTGCGCCGCTCGCCAGCGCGCCTTGCTCATACGCGTCTGCCAAAGCACCATTGAAGCTGCCTTTGCCCAGATGAATACACGTTCTTGCATGTTCAAATCTCCTATTTCTTGACACTGTGTAAAGTTGACACGGCGTCAATTGGCGCTAACTTGACACTATGTCAAGCGATAAATCACAAGACACCCGTTCGCGCATTCTGGATGCGGCCTGGAGGCGGCTGGAAAGCGATGATCCACGCAAGAGCCGGATGGGCGATATCGCAAAGGAAGCCGGTATCAGCCGGCAGGCGCTCTATCTGCACTTCCCCAGCCGGACCGAGCTACTGGTTGCGACCGCACGGCACCTGGACGAAGTGCACAAGGTGGACCTGCGTCTGGAGGCGAGTCGCGCCGCGACAAATGGCATCGAACGCCTTGACGCGTTCATCTCGGCCTGGGCCAATTATGTGCCGCAGGTATACGGGGTCGCACGCGCATTCATCGCCATGATGCCAACCGACGAAGCCGCTGCCGCGGCTTGGAAAGACCGCCAGCGCGCCGTCCGCCAGGGGTGCAAGGCAGCGGTGCTGGCATTGCACCGTGACGACATGCTCGATCCCGAGTGGGACACCAAATGCGCGACTGACTGGCTGTGGGCGCATCTGTCGGTCGAGAATTGGGAGCGATTGGTGCGCGAATGCGACTGGGAACAGGAACACTATGTCGATACGATTCAGCGGATCGCCAAACAGGTCCTGATCAGGAAATAGAAAATGGCGGAGCAACGCCGCCCCGCCCTGTTTCTCGTTATCTTGCGCGAAACCCGAAGGGCTGAGCTGGCGTCAGCCTGCTTCGTTCTTGAAAATCAGTCCTCCGCTGGTTTGCTTTGCAGCTGGACGTAATTTTCAAGCCCCATGCGTTCGATCATGTCGAACTGGGTCTCGAGGAAGTCGACATGCTCTTCCTCGCTGTCGAGGATGCTGGCGAACAAATCGCGGCTGACATAGTCACGCACTTTCTCGCAATGCTCGATCGCATCGCGCAGCAGCGGGATGGCTTCTTCCTCCATCGCCAGATCGGCCTTGAGGATTTCCTCGACCGTTTCACCAACCTTCAGCTTGTGGATGGCCTGGAAGTTGGGCAGCCCGCCCAAAAAAAGCACACGCTCGGCCAGTTGGTCAGCATGCTTCATCTCGTCGATCGATTCGTGGCGCTCATACTCGGCAAGCTTCTTCACGCCCCAATCATCGAGCACGCGATAATGCAGCCAATACTGGTTGATCGCGGTCAGCTCATTGGTGAGCGCCTTGTTGAGGAATTCGATAACTGTTGCGTCGCCTTTCACCACAGGCCTCCTTTGGTTGGCGATTTATGCCGGGAGTATGCGTGCACAAACGCCCCAGCACAAGGTGGGTTCCAAGAAAAGCTGTAGAATTTCCGCTATTTGCGAGCGATTATCACTAGCGAGTTGTGAACTTATGCTGCGACTGATTTGCAGGCCAGTTCGCGCTCTTCGAACAGGATCGCGTCAGCCTCTTGCAAGCAGGAGCCGCAATTGGGCCGTTTGCCAAGCGCGGCATAGGCCGCTTCCGCATCACCAGCCGTATGCTGCGCGACGCGGCGCAGCTCCGTTTCCCGAATGGCGTTACAGATGCAGATATACATCGGCTGCGGCTCTCCTGCGATTGATTCGCAAAAATCAATTTATGCGAATTATTCTCAATAGCAAGGGGATTCTGCCGTCACGCGCCACGCCGCCGGAGCGCACCGATCTATCTCTTCAAAGGAAACACCCGCCAATAGGTCAAACAGCGCCATAACCATTCGAGCGGGCCATAGCGGAACCGCTTCAGCCACGGCTTTGACCATGCGAGCATGACGATCCATGCGAGCAGAACCACCAGGTAAAGCTGCGGGCGCGTCAAATCACCCCAAAGCCCACCCGCCCACGGGTGGAACACCAGAACCATCAGGATCGATGTGCCCAGGTAATTGCTGAACGCCATTCGCCCTGCCGCCGCAAACCGCTGCGCCAGCCAACCGCTTGCATGCGCTCCATACAGGGCAAGCAATGCCGCCAGGCCGATTACCACTGGCAGCCGCGGCAAATGCATCCACGCCATCATCGCGCTGATGGTGCTCCAATAGGTAAAGCCGAGCCCCTTCACCCACAGTGCGATTGCTGCTGTGGCCAGCGAACCCAGAGCAACCCCGGCCCAGCCCCATCGCCGCATTGAACCCGGATCGAGCGCTCCGCTGAAGAAACCATTGCGATAGATAGCCATCCCGATCAGCATCAAAGGCAAGGTCTCGAATCCGAACAGGAATATTGTGACCAGCGGATCCCATCTGTGCTGTGAAAGATTGTGCCGGGCAAAATCGGCATAGCTGCCGCCGGTAAGAATTTCGGTCTCGACGGTATCATCGGCCAGTGCGTCCGTCTTTGAAGCGGCCAGCCCTTCGCGAAACTCGGCATATTGCGCCGCTTCACCCATGGGCGTTTCCGCGACGAAATAGGGAAAGCCCATCATCGCTGCGAAGGCAAAGCCCCCCAGGATATAGCCGATTACGCCCACCATCAGCTGCGTCTTTGCGCTCCATTTGAGGCACAGCATCGCGACAAAGCCCACCATCGAATAAAGCACCAGAATGTCACCGCGCCAGAGAAGATAGAAATGGATCAGACCGAAGATCAGCAGCCAGAACAGCCTGCGCGCTTGCAGCCAGCGGGTTGCGCCCCGTTCCCATGCCTTCTCCATGAACAGGGCCAATCCCGCGCCGAACAGCAAGGTGAAGAGCCCGCGCATCTTGCCATCGATCAGGATGAACTGCGCAACCCACATCCAGTCTGATGCGGGGCCGTGTTCAGTCAGAAAAGCATCAGGCCACATATAGGCGCTGAATGGCTGGCCGAATGCGATGATATTCGCCGCCAGAATGCCCAGCACCGCGATGCCGCGGATAAAATCAAGGCTTGCGATGCGGTTGCCGGCCTTGGCGGGCGCAGGCTGGTCAGGGCTCGAAATCAGGTCCTGGCCATCCACCTCAAAACTTTCGCTCGCCATTACCTTCCCCCCGAACCGCGGCATGAAGCCGTTGCACCTTACCAAGTCTGCCCGCCAAGCAAACCCGAATTCGCTGCGCCATCCCAAACACAGTTTTGCCGGCACGCAAGGCAATCCTCGTTAACTCAAAATTAGGGGTATCCTGCCATCCCCTGTGGTGAAGCCACATCCGTGGCACAAATCGAAGGGTAAACCAGGGGGAACCAGGCCTTGCGAGTACTGGCATTAGCATCGCAGAAAGGCGGATCCGGCAAGACGACCTTGTCAGGGCACCTCGCCGTGCAGGCACAGCGCGCTGGCGCTGGCCCGGTGGTATTGATCGATATCGATCCGCAAGGGTCGCTGGCAGACTGGTGGAACGAGCGCGAAGCGGAATATCCCGCCTTTGCGCAAACCACTGTCGCCCGGCTGGCCAATGACCTGCAGGTCTTGCGCCAACAGGGTTTCAAGCTTGCTGTAATCGACACACCGCCAGCCATCACCATGGCGATCCAGTCAGTCATCTCTGTGGCTGAACTGATCGTGGTGCCGACCCGCCCCAGCCCGCACGATTTGCGCGCTGTTGGTGCGACGGTTGACCTGTGCGAACGCGCTGGCAAACCGCTGGTATTCGTCGTCAATGCGGCGACGCCCAAGGCAAAGATCACTTCCGAAGCCGCTGTCGCGCTGTCACAGCACGGCACGGTTGCGCCGATCACTCTGCATCACCGCACGGACTTTGCAGCTTCGATGATCGACGGCCGCACAGTGATGGAAGTCGATCCGGAAGGTCGCAGCTCTGCTGAAGTCACTGCGCTTTGGAAATATATCTCGGACCGGTTGGAAAAGAATTTCCGCCGCACCGTTTTCGCAGCCCCGGGTTCGCAATCTCAGCTGCCAGGTGTCCAGCGCCCAGCCGGTGGTTTCGGCCGCCGCGTTGCGCAGTAAGGAACGGGAGGCAAGGCCATGTCCGAAGCCAGCTTCGCGTCCCTCAACCAGTCGCTTCTCGCGCGCAAGGGCGGCGCCAAGCCTGCCATGCGTCCGCAGCTAGGGCCGATCACCGCCAACACCGCGCAAGCGGCAGCCGATCTGGAAGATCTTGGCTGGAATGACATGGGCCATGATGAAACCGCAAAAGTGGTTCCGATCCAGCCTGCGTCGAATGACGAGATCCCGACGCTTAAACTTGCGACGAAGACGAGTTCGATCGAACCGATGCGCAAAGCCAGCGCACCTGCCAAGCGCGCAAAGGCCAAGAGCGGCAAACGCGCTGCTTTCACTCTGCGGCTTGATGCAGAACGCCACCTGAAATTGCGCCTTGCCTCGACCATCATGGGTCAGAGCGCACAGCAACTGGTGACAGACGCACTCGATAATCTGCTGGCCGGAATTGAAGACCTTGAATCGCTCGCCGCGCGCATGAAGCGCAGGTGATCGAAGAATTGCTGACTGAGGGGACGACCCAATGAGCCATATCGCCACCAACAAGCCAAAGATCGCTCTGGCGCTGACAACAGCGCTGGCCAGCGTTGCGCTGTCAGGCTGTGCCACTTCGGCTGCGCCGCCGTCGCACGCATCGGTTGCCAAGGCCCAATCCGCGCTGGAAGATGGCAAGGTCAGCAAGGCCGTTGTCCATGCAGAGAGCGCTGTGCTGGCTGACCCGCGCAATGCGCAGAACCGCGCGCTGCTGGGTGCGACCTATCTTGAAGCAGGCCGTTTCCAGGCTGCTGCAACCAGCTTTTCCGATGCAATCGAACTGGGCGATACCGATCCGCGCACAGTGCTGAGCTATGCGCTGGCGCAAATCGCGCTTGGCAACAGCTATGAGGCTGTGGCTGCGCTGGATCAGGCTCAGAACGAAATCAATCCGGCTGACCTTGGCCTGGCGCTGGCGCTGGCCGGTGACACCAATCGCGGCGTAGCTGTGCTGTCAGACGCTTTGCGCAATGGCCAATCGACACCGAAGATTCGCCAGAACCTCGCCTATGCCTATGCACTGCAAGGCAATTGGCGCGCTGCGCGCATCATGGCGGCGGAAGACGTGCCTGCCGACATGGTTTCAGACCGCATCGGCGAATGGGCCGAGCAAGCCGCGCCCGAACAGTTCCAGACCCGTATTGCCAACCTGCTTCAAGTCGATCCGGTCTACGACGGCGGTCAGCCAGCGCAGCTAGCGCTCGCTAATTTCCCCAGCCATGGCGAGATGGTGGCCGATGCTGCGGCTGACATCGATGAACCGGCGCTCGCTCAAGCTGATGCGCCGCAAATCGCGATCGACACGCCGGTTGAAGAGCCTGCCCCGGAGCCTGCGCCCGCACAGAGCGTGGCGGTGGCTTTCGCAACCAATGATACTGCTGCACCGGCAAAACCCCGCATCGCAGCCAATCAGCGTGCTGCAACCGGCCCTGTGGTCCAGCCGCTTCCCGCGGACTACACACCAGCTGACACCAAGCCTGCCAAGCCAAAGTCGCGCCTGGCGGCCAGCTCGTCGCAGCGCCGGATGGCGGCAACTTCAGACAGCTCGGACGGCACGCATCTGGTGCAGCTGGGCAGCTTCTCCAGCCGCAAAAATGCAGAGCGCGCATGGGGCATCTATCAGACCCGCTATCCGCAGCTTTCCGGTCGCGATGTCGTGATCACGGAAGCCAAGGTGGGCGGCAAGACATACTTCCGCGTGGCAGCTGCCGGTTATGGCGCGCGCAGCGCAGCCGCGCTGTGCAGCACTGTCAAGGCTGGCGGCAAGGGCTGCATCGCCTATTCCGAACGCCGCCCGCTTCCGGGCGCGATCGATCGCGGCATCCGCGTCGCTTCACGCTGACGCATCTCTCCCACTATCAGCGAGAACGCCCCCGGCGCCGAAAGGTACCGGGGGTTTTCTATTGGTCTATCCGAACAATATTGGCGGCATTACCCGATGCCACCATTCTGATCCCCACAGCAGGTTTACGACGATGGCTGCCGGGATCTGGATCGCGGCGTATATCCAATAAGCGCGGTGGATGCTTTTCTGCCGGTAAAGATCCCACAGGAACATGGGCGCGATACAGAACAGCGGCCAGAAATCCACGGTCCAGGCCGATTCGGGCATGCTGTGATACAGGAATGGCATGCGGTCCAGCGCGGCCGGTATGGGAACTATCGTAGCAAGAATGATCAGCCGTTTATGCAGGCCGGAATCTACCTTGCGCGCTCTCAGAGCAAGGAAAACAAGCACGAGGAAGCATATCCCGGCTCTGATCTGGATCAGGGCGATATCTGTCATGAAGCGCAGAAACCCTTGTATCTGGGGCTGCATCTCCGCAGGCGCGTCTGCGGTGAATTGCTGAAAGCTTTGCAGATTGGTGGGCACCAGGACAAATCCTGCGATCACCAGCGCAGGGGCAAGGATCATTCCCAGCACGCCGAGCTGCATGTGCCCTTGCCTTCGCCCCGTCGCCATCAGCACGGTCTGCGCCAGCAGAAGCAACATCCAGCTGCCCATCAGCACGGCATGCAGATGCATCGCCATAGGAAAGGGCGGGCGTAATCCCGCGTCAACCGCAGCGATTTTCCCGATCGAGTCCGGGATGAAGCCAACCAGAACGACCGTGATGAGCAGCACGGCCATCATCACGTAAATCCAGCGATCGATAAAGGATACCAAGGAGCTGGTCTGACCAGCAGGAGCGCCCGAATAGTCGGGTTGAGCTTGAGTCGCCATTGTTCTCTCCCCCGAAGAGAAACGCGACCTTGGCTCTTACATAGCTGGAAACTGCGGGCGGGGAAATACCTCAGCCGGTTATGCGCACCCCGCCTTTCCACAAGGCGGTGGCGCGGCCTTGCGTGGGCTGGCCATCAAACGGCGTGTTCCGGGCGCTCGCCGCCATTTTTGCGGTATCGACAATCCACGGCTTGTCAGGATCGATCAGCGCGATGTCCGCTTCATAGCCTTCTCGAAGCACACCCGCTTCAACGCCCAGCAACCGGGCAGGATTTGCCGCCAACAGTTCAATCGCGCGCGCGACATCAATAGCCCCGTC
Source organism: Erythrobacter sp. (assembly GCA_030148605.1). Lineage (GTDB taxonomy): Bacteria > Pseudomonadota > Alphaproteobacteria > Sphingomonadales > Sphingomonadaceae > Erythrobacter. The sequence goes on along the minus strand of JASBTD010000063.1, from coordinate 4,692 downwards.
TCGCACCAGATTGAGTGTCATCGCCAACAGCGTTTCCGCACCTGCCATCCCCGGCTCGGCATCGGCAAAGGGCAAGCGCTTGTCTTCCGGGCCGCGCGGATCATGGCCAGAGGCAATTACATCGATCGTCCCGTCGGCGATTGCTTCGATCACCGCTTGCCTGTCCGCTTCGCTGCGCAAAGGCGGTGAAAGCCGCGCGAATGTGCGAAACTCCGCTGTCGCAAGATCGGACAGCATGAAATGCGCGGGGGTAACTCCGGCTGTTACCGCCATACCGCGTTGCTTGGCCGCACGGACCAGATCAAGCGCTGCAGCGGTGGTTACTTGCCGTAAATGGAGCCGGGCCCCGCTTAGTTCAGCGAGCGCAATATCGCGCGCAACCGCCAGCGCTTCAGCCTGTGCAGGCGCGCTTGGCAAGCCAAGACGCGTCGCCATTTCACCGGCGGTTGCAACTGCATCACCCGCCAATCCGCCATCCTCCGCATGGCTGACCACGACAAGATCGAGCATCGCCGCATATTGCATGAGGCGCAGCATCACGCCGGAATCCGCGATCCAGCGCCGACCGGTGGCGACACCGCGCGCGCCCGCCTCTTTCATCAAGCCGATTTCCGCCAATTCGCGGCCTGCAAGCTCGCGCGTCGCCGCGGCCAACGGATGCACCCACAGGTCGGGCTTGCCGCTCTTGGCAATGTAGCTGACCCGGCTAGGCAGATCGAGCGGCGGAGACTGGTCAGGCATCAGCGCAGCACGGGTGATCCCGCCAAAATGAAACGCGGGCTTGTCGATCGCGAAAACGCCGAAATCGACCAAGCCGGGCGCGATCAACCGGGATTTCGCGTCGACAACCTCGTCGCCGTCACGCGGCGCGACATCGCCTGCTGCTTCGATCACACCGCCGGCAAAGCGGATACCGCCCTTGGTGACACCTTGCGCTGTGACCAGCCGCCCATTGGTGATGGTGGTGGGGGTTTGCTGCTTCATGCCCAACCCTCCACCTTGCGCGCGCTGCGGGTGAGGATATCGAGGCACGCCATGCGGATCGCGACCCCCATCTCCACCTGCCGGGTGATGATCGAGCGATCGAGCATATCAGCAACATCGCTGTCGATTTCGACCCCGCGGTTCATTGGCCCCGGATGCATCACCAGCGCATCGGGCGCGGCGCGTGTCAGCCGCTCCTTCGTCAGGCCATACAAGTGATGATATTCGCGCGGTGACGGGATGAACTGCCCTTCCATCCGCTCGGTCTGCAAGCGCAGCATCATCACGACATCGCTACCGCTCAGCGCCGCGTCGAAATCATGGAAGGGTTCAACCCCCATCGCTTCCACCCCGACGGGCATCAGCGCCGGCGGCGCGCACAGGCGCACTGACGCGCCCAAAGCCTGCAAGCACAGTAAGGTCGAGCGCGCGACCCGGCTATGCAGGATATCCCCGCAGATCGTGATGGTGAGGCCGGTAAAGTCGTCGGCTTTCTCCCCCCTCGCCCGCAAGGCATGCCGCAGCGCAAGCGAATCGAGCAAACCCTGCGTCGGGTGTTCATGCTGGCCATCGCCAGCGTTGAGCACCGGGCAATCGACCTTGTCCGCGATCAGCTGCGTCGCGCCGCTTGACGCGTGCCGGATCACGATTGCGTCTGGCCGCATGGCGTTCAAAGTGATGGCTGTGTCGATTAGCGTTTCGCCCTTCTTCACGCTGGACTGCGCGGCGTGCATGTTGACCACGTCTGCCCCCAACCGCTTGCCTGCAATCTCGAAGCTCAACAGCGTTCGCGTGGAATTCTCGAAGAAGGCATTGATGATGGTCAGGCCGGACAAGAGATCAGCATGCTTGGAGCTTTGCCGGTTAAGCTCGATCCATGGCTCCGCCTCATCGAGCAGGTAGAGGATTTCGTGCCGTTCCAGCTGCGCGATCCCCAGTAGGTCGCGATGCGGGAAAGCGAGCCGCCCCGCCGGATAGCGATTCGGATTGGCGCCCTTCGCTGGCTCTCGCGCGTCATACTCGGCCATGAATTCGCGCAGCTTGGTGGCGGTGCTGCTGCGCAGGTCACGCCCTGATTTCAGCTGCGAAACGAAGGGTTTGTCATTCATCGCCAGCTCGCCGAAACGGGTTTCGGACATGTCGTGGCGCAGGCAGAATTTCTCGATTTCATGGAGCAGGTCTTGCATGGAAAAACCCTCTAGGTTGGATTTAACCAACCGTCCAGAACCTTTCCACAAGTTTGCACCTATTCTACCCGCGAAAGCCGTTCGACGAGCCATATCGCCTGCTCGACCGCATTGTGCATGCAAATAGAGTGGAACTTTGGACGTTCGCCCCTAGTTTAGGGGGAATGCACACAAGGATACATACAGCATGAGCTTCGCAGGCAAGGTTTGGCGGCTTCTGGTCGGGATCAAGGATGGCTTGGTCTTGCTGTTCATGCTGCTGTTCTTCGCGCTCCTCTTCGCGATCCTCTCAGCCCGGCCCAGCCCCGGCATGGTGCGCGATGGCGCGCTATTGCTCGAACTGGATGGTTACGTGGTCGAAGAACGCTCCATCGTCGATCCATTCGAAGCATTGCTGAGCCAGCAAGCGCCGGTCAATGAATATGCCGTTTCAGACCTTGTCCATGCCATCGATGCTGCGGCCAGCGATGACCGGATCAAGGCAGTCGCGCTTGATCTCTCGCGGTTCCTTGGCGGCGGACAGGTCCATATGCAGGAAGTGGGTGAAGCGCTGCAGCGGGTGCGCGATGCCGGCAAGCCGGTATCGACCTTCGCCTTTGCCTATTCCGACGATGCGATCCACCTGGCTTCGCATGCCAGCGAAGTATGGGTTGATCCGCTGGGCGGCGCTCTGGTTGCAGGGCCCGGCGGCGCATTCCTGTTCTACGGCGAATTGTTAGAGAAACTTGATGTCAATGCGCGCGTCTATCGCGTCGGTTCTTCGAAGGCTGCAACCGAACCTTACACCCGCAATTCGTTCTCCGATGAAGCCCGCGAGAATATCGGCGGGCTGTATGCGGCATTGTGGGAAGAATGGCAGGCCAACGTCAAGAAGGCACGTCCCAGTGCGAATCTGGACCTCGCGACACGCGATCCGGTGGCATGGGTGCAAGCAGCCAATGGCGATATCGCAACCGCTGCGCTGGAAGCGGGCCTGGTCGACAAGCTGGGTGACCGCACCCAATGGGGCGAACGGATGGCGGAACTGGCTGGTGAAGACAGCTGGTCAAATGATCCCGGCGCCTTCGCATCAACCGGACTCAAGCCCTATCTGGCGGACATTGGGCGCGACAATGATGGCAAGGCGATCGGCATTATCACCATCGCTGGCGAAGTGGTTGACGGCGATGCAGGCCCGGGAACTGCTGGGGGTGACCGGATTGCTGAACTGCTCGACAATGCGCTTGACGATGATCTTGCCGCGCTGGTGGTCAGAATCGATACGCCGGGCGGATCGATGACCGCCAACGAGGAAATCCGGCGCGCGATCCTCCGCCACAAGGCCAATGATATCCCGATTGCCATTTCCATGGCTAACATCGCTGCCAGCGCGGGTTATTCGATCGCGACGACGGGTGACCGGATATTTGCCCAGCCTGAAACAATCACCGGTTCAATCGGTGTCTTCGCTGTAATCCCGACCTTTGAAGATGCTGCTGCCCGCATCGGGATCAACGCCGATGGCATCCGCACCACACCGCTTTCCGGCCAGCCGGACCTGATCGACGGTTTCAGCCCCGAGGTTGATGCGATCTTGCAAGCCTCTGTGGAAGATACCTATCGCGACTTCCTGAAACAGGTTTCCGATGCGCGCGGCATCCCTGCTGAAGAGCTGGATCGCATCGCGCAAGGCCGCGTGTGGGACGGCGGAACCGCGCGTCAGCTGGAGCTGGTCGACCAGTTTGGCGGGCTTGATACCGCGCTGGCCTGGGCGGCCAAGGAAGCAGGGCTTGCCGATGGTGATTGGCATGCAAAACGGCTTGGCAGTGCCGAGCCTGCTTACGACTCGTTGATCCGGCAGATCCTGACCGATGCGGCGCAATCGCCGCAAGCGCAGGGCGATATGTTCGCAATGCTGGCGAACCAGCGGCTCAATGGCCTTGGCCGTGTGGCGAGCGACATTAAACGGCTCACCAGCGTGCAAGGCGTGCAAGCCTATTGCCTTGAATGTCCGCGCGAAACGCGGGCGATCGAACCACGGGAATTGCAGGGATGGCTGGGCTGGCTCGCCAGTTTCGCTACACGCTAGAGTCGCAGGCAGCATCGCAAGCTTGCCAAGCGCCGCACTGCATGGCAGAGGCGCGCGCCTGTCCTCATGGGACGGGCGCGTAGCTCAGTGGTAGAGCACACCCTTCACACGGGTGGGGTCGCAAGTTCAATCCTTGCCGCGCCGACCACGATTTCAACGACTTAGCTGATCTCGTAAACCACCGTATGAAAAAAGTATGAAACGGATTTCCCGGGCATTGCTTGGTCGTCGGGAGAAAGTTCGGGACTCTGCTCCAATCGGTTCAAAGTTTTGACGGAACCTCATGTCGGGGAGCGCAGGCGGGGTTACCATCGGTTTACCTGTCAAATGACAGGTGCTCGAGCCAAAGGCCGAGGTCGACAGCAAGATTGCCGACCTAACGTCGTTGCGCGCCGAACTGCGAGGTCAGCAAAATCGTCTCGATCAACCTGATGCCTCCGTTAATCGTCTGAG
>JASBTD010000062.1 GCA_030148605.1 Erythrobacter sp. | reverse complement strand
GCAGGGGAAAGCCGCTTCACGCAGACGTATGAGCCCTTGCCATTCGCACGCTCTCGTCATAGCCGCGCCTCACACATGTATTGCCGCATCGGAGTTATTGATGGTCCCCCGCTATGCCCGCCCAGCCATGACCGCGATCTGGGAACCGGAAGCCAAGTATGAAATCTGGTTCCTGATAGAGGCGCACGCTACGCAAAAGCTCGCCGAGCTGGGCGTTGTGCCAGAAAGCGGAGCGAAGGCGCTGTGGGATTGGTGGGCGACCAAGCCGAAGATCGATGTAGCGGCGATCGATGCCAAGGAAGCGGTGCTCAAGCACGATGTGATCGCGTTTCTGGACTGGGTGGCAGAGCAAGTCGGGCCGGAAGCACGCTTCATGCACCAGGGCATGACCAGCTCTGACGTTTTGGACACCACGCTGGCGGTGCAGCTTGCACGCGCAACCGATATCCTGCTGGAAGACATGGACGCGCTGCTGGTTGCGATCCGGCGCCGTGCTGAAGAGCACAAGTACACTGCCACCATCGGCCGCAGCCACGGCATCCATGCCGAGCCGACAACCTTCGGTCTGAAGCTGGCGCAAGCCTATGCCGAATTTGATCGCTGCCGCGCCCGTCTGGTCGCAGCGCGGGCGGAAATCGCAACCTGCGCCATTTCCGGCGCGGTCGGCACTTTCGCCAATATCGACCCCAGCGTTGAGGAATATGTCGCCGAGCAGCTCGGCCTCGCCTCCGAACCCGTTTCGACGCAGGTGATCCCGCGTGATCGCCACGCTGCCTATTTCTCCACCCTCGCCGTGATCGCCAGCTCGATCGAGCGATTGGCGGTTGAAATCCGGCATTTGCAGCGCACGGAAGTGCTGGAAGCGGAAGAATACTTCGCACCGGGGCAAAAAGGCTCCTCCGCCATGCCGCACAAGCGGAACCCGATCCTGACGGAGAACCTCACCGGGCAGGCACGCATGATCCGCGCCTATGCCATGCCCGCGCTGGAGAATGTCGCGCTGTGGCATGAGCGCGATATCTCGCACAGTTCGGTTGAGCGGTTCATCGGCCCCGATGCAACCATCACGCTCGATTTCGCGCTCGCGCGGCTGACCGGCGTGATCGACAAGCTGCTGGTCTATCCCGACCGCATGCAGAAGAATCTCGACCGGATGGGCGGGCTGGTGCATTCGCAGCGCGTGCTGCTAGCGCTCACGCAAGCGGGCATCACCCGCGACAATGCCTATCGCCTGGTTCAGCGCAATGCGATGAAGGTGTGGGAATCGGACGGCGCGCTGTCATTGCTTGAACTGCTCAAGGCAGACGAAGAAGTTGCCGCCGCGATGAGCGCAGACGAGCTCGAAGAGAAATTCAACCTCGATTACCACTTCAAGCATGTCGACACGATTTTCGCGCGAGTTTTCGGTGAATAATCGCCGCGCAAGATCGGGTGCCTAGACTCCTTTGCGAAAAACCTTAGGCTCGGTCGCAATGCGTTGAGGGGAGTGAATGATGCAGATTGTGCGGACAATTATCTGGGTGCTGATCGTAGCCGGCATTTTGCTCTTTTCCGTGTTCAACTGGGACCCGGTTGAAGTCACGCTGTGGGACAATCTGGTGCTGGAAACCCGCGTGCCGGTGCTGGTGATCGTTGCCTTTCTGCTCGGACTTCTGCCGATGTGGCTTTACCACCGCGGCGCGAAGTGGAGCCTCAACCGCCGTATCACCTCGCTGGAAAATGCGGTGCGCTCGAACGCGCTGAGCAATCGCCATAGCGCGCCGCCTGCAGCACCCGCTGCAAGCGATCCCGCACCCGCTAGCGACACGTTGAAGCCTGACGACAATCCATGAGCAATCCGGTCTATCTTGCGCTCGACGTGCCGCAGATCGAGCCTGCCAAGGCGCTGTTGAGTCGCGTCAAATCGCATATCGGCGGGGTGAAGCTGGGGTTGGAGTTCTTCTGCGCACATGGGCACCACGGCGTGCACGAAATCGCGCATGCGACCGGCCTGCCGATCTTCCTCGACCTGAAGCTGCATGACATCCCCAACACAGTGGCAGGCGCGATGCAGGCGATCCATGTGCTCGAGCCCGCCATTGTCACTATCCACGCCAGCGGCGGGCGCGCGATGATGGAAGATGCAAAGGCCGCTGCTGCTGACGGATGCAAGGTTGTCGCAGTCACGATGCTGACCAGCCTGGACGAGCGCGATATGGAACGCACGGGGATCGGCGGCACACCGCACGATCACGTCATGCGTCTGGCGGAACTGGCTCACGACGCAGGGCTCGACGGGATTGTCTGCTCCGGCCATGAAGTCGGCGCGGTTCACAAGCAGTGGAAAGACGGATTCTTCGTCGTTCCGGGCCTGCGCCCCGGCGGCAAGGCGACTGGCGACCAGAAGCGCGTCGTAACCCCGCGCAAGGCACGCGATGATGGTGCTAGCGTACTTGTCATCGGTCGCCCGATCAGCAAGGCGGATGACCCGCTCGAGGCTGCCCGCGCTATCGAAGCGACGCTTTAGAATTCACAATGGGTATCGACATCAAGATCTGCGGTGTGAAAACACCTGAAGCGATCGACGCGTCAATCGACGCCGGCGCCACACATATCGGCCTGAACCTCTACCCGCCGAGCAAACGCTATGTCTCGCCTGAAGAAGCCAGGGCCTTGCGCGATCATGCGGCGGGCCGGATCACCACGGTGTTGCTGCTGGTCAATGAAGAGGCTGAAGCCACCGCGCGCATGATCGACCAGATCAAGCCTGACGTGGTCCAGTTCCATGGCACTGAAACGCCCGAATGGTGCGGCCTCGTGCGCGATCAGACAGGGCTGGAGGTGTGGAAAGCCGTGGGCATGCGCGATGCAGGCACGCTCAAACGTAGCGAGAAATTTCTCGGCAAGGTTGACCGGCTGCTGTTCGATGCGCCTGCAAAGGCCATGCCCGGCGGCACGGGAGAAACCTTTGCATGGGATCTGCTGCACGGACACACACACGCGCTCGACTGGGGCCTTGCTGGCGGGCTGACCCCGGAAAATGTCGCTGATGCGATCCGCCAGACCGGCGCGCCGCTGGTCGATACATCATCCGGCGTGGAAAGCGCGCCAGGCGTGAAGGATGTGGACTTGATCGCTGCGTTCTGCAAAGCGGCGCAAACGGTTTGATCCCTGTCGCCACTCGTCCATAGTCCTGAGCTTGTCGAAGGATCGAAGGACGTGCTGCACTGTGATACACATGCTTCGACAGGCTCAGCATGAACGGGTTTAATGAAATTGACTACTGCAACAAACTCCTCCGCAAACAGCCCCCACACGAAAGCAAACAGCTTTCGCAATCAACCGGATTCGCGCGGGCATTTCGGCCAGTTCGGCGGGCGTTATGTCGCCGAAACGCTGATGCCGCTGATCCTCGACCTCGAGAAAGAATATCGCGCGGCGCAGGCTGACCCGGCGTTCAAGGCCGAGTTTGACGATCTGCTCGAGCATTATGTCGGGCGCCCTTCCCCGCTCTATTTCGCGGAACGGCTGACTGAGGCACTGGGAGGCGCGCAAGTCTGGTTCAAGCGCGACGAATTGAACCATACCGGTGCGCACAAGATCAACAATTGCATCGGCCAGATCCTGTTGGCGAAGCGCATGGGCAAGACGCGGATCATCGCGGAAACCGGCGCGGGCCAGCACGGCGTCGCGACGGCGACCGTGTGCGCGCGCTTCGGCCTGCCTTGTGTGATCTACATGGGCGCAGAGGATGTGAAGCGGCAATCGCCCAATGTCTTCCGCATGAAATTGCTCGGCGCAGAAGTCGTACCCGTCACCAGCGGCGGCGCGACGCTGAAAGACGCGATGAACGAAGGCCTGCGTGACTGGGTCGCCAATGTGCATGACACATTCTACATCATCGGCACGGCTGCAGGCCCGCACCCTTACCCCGAACTGGTGCGCGATTTCCAAAGCGTGATCGGCAAGGAAGCGCGCGCGCAAATGCTTGATCGCGTGGGCCGTTTGCCAGACCTGCTGGTGGCTTGCATTGGCGGCGGTTCGAACGCGCTGGGGCTGTTCCATCCGTTTCTCGACGATCCGGAAGTGAAGATGCTGGGCGTGGAAGCGGCGGGCTATGGTTTGGATGGTGACCAGCATGCCGCATCGCTGCTGGGGGGCTTCCCCGGCATCCTGCACGGCAACAAGACTTACCTGCTGCAGGACGAGGATGGCCAGATCACCGAAGGCCACTCGATCAGCGCGGGGCTCGACTATCCGGGTATCGGGCCGGAACATGCGTGGCTGAAAGAGAGCGGCCGCGTGGAGTACACGGCTGTCACCGATGACGAGGCATTGGACGGGTTCCAGCTGCTCTGCCGCACCGAGGGGATCATTCCCGCGCTCGAGCCGAGCCACGCGATTGCAGCAGTAGCGAAGGTAGCGAAGCAAATGCCCGACGACGCGATCATCCTCGCGAACCTGTGTGGCCGCGGCGACAAGGACATTTTCACCGTGGCTGAAAAGCTGGGAGTGGAGATGTGAGTGTTGCCGTTCTGCCTTTGGAAACCTTGATTCCATTTGCCGTGATTGCCGGTCTGACATTGTTGGTTTTTTACATGACTTACATCGCGGAAGGCTATGAAGCTCCAAAGTCGGCTGCCGACTCCTTAAAGAGAATACTAGCGTCAACCGGCGGTTGGATAGGCGGCTTTTTGACCGCAAGCCTTGTCTTGAATGGCCGCCAAGATTTCAATGACATCTGGCCATCTGTGCTTGGAGTGCTAACAGCAATTACTGTTCTTTTCGTGGTAGATATGATCGCACTCAATCGTAGCTCGGGTCGCAATTTAGACAGAAGCGAATGACAAACCGCCTCTCCAACGCCTTCGCCAAGCCCCATCCCGCGCTCGTCTGCTTCATCACGGCTGGCGATGGCGACACCCCGGCCAATCTCGATGCGCTAGTCGAAGGCGGCGCGGATGTGATCGAGCTGGGAATGCCCTTCACTGATCCAATGGCCGATGGCCCCGCGATTCAGGAAGCGAACCTGCGCAGCTTGGGCGCCGGAACCAAAACCGCTGACG